>NZ_JBIAIE010000072.1:0-1082 GCF_042871185.1 Streptomyces sp. NPDC006012 | reverse complement strand
GCGCCGCGTGTCGCGGCAGATCCATGTCGGTTCGGTGGCGGTGGGCGGGGATGCGCCTGTCTCGGTCCAGTCGATGACGACGACGCGTACGTCGGATATCGGTGCGACGTTGCAGCAGATCGCGGAGTTGACGGCGTCGGGTTGTCAGATCGTGCGGGTGGCGTGTCCGACGCAGGATGATGCGGATGCGTTGGCGACGATTGCGCGTAAGTCGCAGATTCCGGTGATTGCGGATATTCATTTCCAGCCGAAGTACGTGTTCGCGGCGATCGAGGCCGGGTGTGCGGCGGTGCGGGTGAATCCGGGGAATATCAAGAAGTTCGATGATCAGGTGCGGGAGATTGCGCGGGCTGCGGCGGATCGTGGGACGCCGATCCGGATCGGGGTGAATGCGGGGTCGTTGGACCGGCGGTTGTTGCAGAAGTACGGGAAGGCGACGCCGGAGGCTCTGGTGGAGTCGGCGCTGTGGGAGGCGTCGTTGTTCGAGGAGCATGGTTTCCGGGACATCAAGATCTCGGTGAAGCACAACGATCCGGTGGTGATGATCGAGGCTTACCGGCAGTTGGCGGAGCAGTGTGAGTATCCGTTGCATCTGGGTGTGACGGAGGCGGGGCCGGCTTTTCAGGGGACGGTGAAGTCGGCGGTGGCTTTTGGTGCGTTGTTGTCGCAGGGGATCGGGGACACGATCCGGGTGTCGTTGTCGGCGCCTCCGGTGGAGGAGGTGAAGGTCGGTATTCAGATTCTGGAGTCGTTGAATCTGCGGCAGCGGGGTCTGGAGATCGTGTCGTGTCCGTCGTGTGGGCGGGCGCAGGTGGATGTGTACAAGTTGGCGGAGGAGGTCACGGCGGGGTTGACGGGGATGGAGGTGCCGTTGCGGGTGGCGGTGATGGGGTGTGTGGTGAATGGTCCTGGTGAGGCGCGTGAGGCGGATCTGGGGGTTGCCTCGGGTAATGGGAAGGGGCAGATCTTCGTCAAGGGTGAGGTGATCAAGACGGTTCCCGAGTCGAAGATCGTCGAGACGTTGATCGAAGAGGCGATGAAGCTCGCCGAGCAGATGGAGGCCGAGGGCGCCGCGTCGGGCG
>NZ_JBIAIE010000071.1:0-1134 GCF_042871185.1 Streptomyces sp. NPDC006012 | reverse complement strand
CCCCCGTTATGTTCTTCGCGGTCCTGCAAGAGGGCCGCTGGCCTCCGGGCCCGGCATGACTGTGTCCCCCTGTCGAAGGCATGACCTGGGGGGTGGTGTCACCGGGTCCGGGGGTGTTCGTCGGAGACGCTGATCAGAGGTCCGGCCACCGCCCGGTCCGGCGCAACGCCGGACAGCTCGCGGGCGGCAGGTCTGCATAACGTGGATGCGCGAGCACGACACCCAAGCCGAGGCCGGCACCGTCAACACCCCGGAAAGGGCACGATGTTCGAGATCCAAGACGTGGGCGTGTTCCTCGGCCTGGACGTCGGCAAGACCGCTCACCACGGTCATGGGCTCACCCCGGCCGGGAAGAAGGTCTTCGACAAGCCGCTGCCCAACAGCGAACCGAAGCTGCGGGCCGTCTTCGACAAGCTGACCGCCAAGTTCGGCACTGTCCTCGTGATCGTGGACCAGCCCGCCTCGATCGGCGCCCTGCCGCTGACCGTCGCCCGTGATGCGGGCTGCGAGGTCGCCTACCTGCCCGGCCTGGCCATGCGCCGGATCGCCGACCTCTACCCGGGCGAGGCCAAGACCGACGCCAAGGACGCCGCCGTCATCGCGGACGCCGCACGGACGATGCCGCACACCCTGCGCTCGCTTGCACTGACCGACGAGATCACCGCCGAGCTGACCGTGCTCGTCGGCTTCGACCAGGACCTCGCCGCCGAGGCCACCCGCACCTCCAACCGGATACGCGGCCTGCTCACCCAGTTCCACCCGTCGCTGGAACGCGTCCTGGGTCCTCGTCTCGACCACCAGGCCGTGACCTGGCTCCTGGAGCGCTACGGCTCCCCGGCCGCCCTGCGCAAAGCCGGCCGCCGCAGACTCGTCGAACTGATCCGGCCCAAGGCGCCCCGCATGGCCCAGCGGCTGATCGACGACGTCTTCGACGCCCTCGACGAGCAGACCGTCGTCGTGCCCGGCACCGGCACCCTCGACATCGTCATCCCCTCCCTGGCCGCCTCGCTCGCCGCCGTCCACACCCAGCGCCGGGCGATGGAAGCCCAGATCAACGCCCTGCTGGAGGACCACCCTCTTTCCCCGGTCCTGACGTCGATGCCCGGCGTCGGCGTCAGGACCGCCGCCGTCCTG
>NZ_JBIAIE010000070.1:0-1182 GCF_042871185.1 Streptomyces sp. NPDC006012 | reverse complement strand
GAAACCGACGACCCCTCCGCAGCCAGAATCAGGGCCCTGTACACCTCACAGAACGGCGCTCCCCCTCTGGTCCAACACGGCCAACTACCGAAAAAACCCAAGAAGAACGCACCCGACCGGGAAAAGAAGGCTCGGGCTCGGATGCGCGACCTCCTCAACCCTGCAAGCCGGGCGAGTCTCGCGGAGGAGAAGGCACTGACGGATGCCGGGATTCCGCTTCTGGAACGCAAGGGCGGCGGCTACCACATCAACCCGGAAATAAAGCGGGAGAATGATGATGCCATCGCGCAGGCCAGAGCCGACCGTGCCCTGAACATCGCGAAATTGTACGGCCTCGCACCGGGATACCCCGCCCTGGTCGAGCACGGCGTACTACCGAAACAGGAAAGGAAGGGCGCGCCCGACTGGGAACAGCAGGCCCGGCAGCGGATGTACGGCCTCCTCAAACCCGAAAACCGGGCGAGTTCCGAGGAGGAGGAGGTACTGAGGAAGGCGAGGATTCCGCTGGTGCCACGCAAGGGCGGCGGCTACAACATCAACCCGCAGGTAAAGCGGGAGAATGATGATGCCATCGCACAGGCTGAAGCCGACCGCGCCCTGGACATCGCGAAATTGTACGGCCTGATAAAGGACATCGACGCCCTGGTCAAGCACGGCATACTACCGACACGGGACAGAGAGGAAGCACCCCCGTGGGAACGGCAGGCTCGGCGGCGGCTGCACAACCTCCTCAAACCCGAAAACCGGACGAGTTCCGAGGAGGAGGAGGTACTGAGGAAGGCGAGGATTCCGCTGGTGCCACACGAGGACGGCGGCTACAACATAGACCCACAGGTAAAGCGGGAGAATGATGATGCCATCGCACAGGCCGGAGCCGACCGCGCCCTGAACATCGCGAAATTGTACGGCCTCGCACCGGGATACCCCGCCCTGGTCGAGCACGGCGTACTACCGAAACGGGACAGGAAGGACGCGCCCCGCTGGGAACAGCAGGCCCGGCATCGGCTGCACGACCTCCTCAAACGTGGCGTACGGGCGAGTTCCGAGGAGGAGGAGGTACTGAGGAAGGCGAGGATTCCGCTGCTGTCACGCAAGGACGGCGGCTACTACATCAACCCGGGGATAGAGCGGCAGGATGATGAAGACAATGCACAGGTCAGAGCCGACCGTGCCCTGAACATC
>NZ_JBIAIE010000069.1:0-1454 GCF_042871185.1 Streptomyces sp. NPDC006012 | reverse complement strand
CACCCCCACACCCACCGACGACAACTCACCCACACCAATCGGCCGCAACACCAACGACCCCACCTCAGCCACCACAACCCCCACCCCATCAGCGATCGAGAGGGAGACGGCGTCCGGTGCGCAGGCCGTGGCGCGGATGCGCAGTTCGCCGGCGCCCGACGCGTGCACGGTGACGTCGTTCCAGGCGAACGGCAGCAGCACCTGGCCCTCCTGGGCCTTTGGCGCGGCTCCGAGGTTCGTGGCTTGGAGGGCGGCGTCGAGAAGGGCAGGATGGAGTACGTACTCAGTCGCCTCGGAGCGCAGCTCCTCCGGGAGCGCGACCTCGGCGAAGACCTCGCCGCCCCGCCTCCACACCGACTTCAGGCCCTGGAACGCCGGACCGTACTCGTAGCCGCGTCCCGCCAACTCGTCGTAGAAGCCGGACAGCTCGACGGGCTCCGCGCCCACGGGCGGCCACTGCTCCGCTGCGAAGTCGGCGGTCGCCGTCTCCGGTGCGGTCGCAAGCAGCCCGCTGACATGCCGGGTCCAGGACGTGCCGTCCGCACTGTCGGTCCGGCGGGAGTACACGCTCACCGGACGTCGTCCGGTCTCGTCCGGCGCACCCACCGTGACCTGGATCTGCAGCTCCGCCTGCTCGGGCAGCAGCAGCGGAGACTCGATCACCAGCTCTCCGACGACCGGGTAGCCGACTTCTTCGCCGGCCCTGACGGCGAGTTCGAGGAGTGCGGTGCCGGGGACGAGGGGACTGCCACTGACCCGGTGATCGTCCAGCCACGGATGACTCTTCAACGAGATCCGACCCGTGAACACCGACCCGTCCGCATCCGGCAACTCCACCACCGCACCCAACAACGGATGCCCCACCACACCCAGACCAGCACCACCCACATCAGCAACCCGCCGACCCCCCTCCAACCAATACCGCTGACGCTGGAACGCATACGTCGGCAGACCCGACACAGACCCCACAGCCTCCGGCACCACCGCCGACCAATCCACCGCCACCCCCCGCACCCACAAATTCGCCGCCGACGACAAAAACCGCCGCAAACCCCCGTCATCACGCCGCAACGTCCCCGTCACCACCGACGGCACATCCCCCACCACATCCGACACCACATCCGACACCGCCCCCGTCAACACCCCATGAGCACTCGCCTCCACAAACACCCGGAACCCATCCCCGACCAACGCCTCCACCGCAGCCCCGAACCGCACCGGCTGCCGCAAATTCCGATACCAGTACTCACCCCCCATCCGACCATCCTCAACCCACTCACCATCCACCGTCGAAAACAACGGAACCCGCGGACACACCCCCCGAACCTCGCCCAGCACCTCACCCAACTCCCCCTCCAACAACTCCACATGCGACGTATGCGACGCATAATCCACCGCAATACGACGCACCCGCACCCCCACACCCTCACCCCAACCCACCAACTCATCCAACG
>NZ_JBIAIE010000068.1:0-1475 GCF_042871185.1 Streptomyces sp. NPDC006012 | reverse complement strand
GGGTGCCGCGTCGTGCGGTGGCGGCCCGGTCGGCGGCGGGTGAGGGCGGGGTGACGCTGGCCCAGCGACTGGCCACCCTCAACGAGACCGAACAGAACCGGCTGCTCGTCAACCTCGTCCGGAGCAACGCGGCGACCGTCCTCGGACACGCCAATGCCGACACCATCGGCGCCCGCCGGGCCTTCAAGGAGGTCGGCTTCGACTCGCTCACCGCGGTGGAACTGCGCAACCGCCTCACCGAGGCCACAGGGGTACGGCTGCCCGCCACCCTCGTCTTCGACCATCCCACCCCCACCGCACTCGCCCAGCGGCTGCGTCGGCAGCTGGTGCCCGAGGACGGCGGCACGAACGGCTCCGGTGCGGCCGGTGACGACAGCGCGACGCGAACGCCCGGTGTCGGCGGCGAAGTGACCGCCGGGACCGAAATCGACGAGGTGGAGATCCGGCACGCCCTGGCCACCGTGCCGCTCAGTCGGCTGCGTGAGCTGGGCGTGCTCCAGGAACTCCTGCGCTCCGCACCCTCGCGGACCGGCACCGCAGCCGAGGCCCGACCCGGCGACGCCGACGTGATCGCCGAGATGGATGTGAGCGCACTCGTCGAGCGGGCGCTCGGCACCGGCACCAACTGACCGATCTGTGACGACCGGAGGAATCGCCATGACCACCTCGTACGACAAGCTCGTGGAGGCGCTGCGGGCCTCCCTGTTGGAGAACGAGCGGCTCTCACGTGAGAACCAGAGGATCGTCGAGGCCGCCGCCGAGCCCATCGCGATCGTGGGGATGGCGTGCCGGCTGCCGGGAGGTGCCACCTCGCCGGAGGAGCTGTGGGAGCTGGTGGCCGAGGGGCGGGAGGGTCTGGTGGACTTCCCGGCGGATCGAGGCTGGGACCTGGACGACCTCTTCGACCCCGACCCCGGCACACCCGGGAAGTCATATGTCAGCCGCGGCGGCTTCCTGGACGGTGCGGGTGACTTCGACGCCGGCTTCTTCGGGATTTCGCCGCGGGAGGCGTTGGCCATGGATCCGCAGCAGCGGTTGCTGCTGGAGGTGTCCTGGGAGGCGCTGGAGCGGGCCGGTCTGGACCCGACCGCACTCGGCGGCCAGGATGTGGGTGTCTTCTCGGGTGTGATGTACCACGACTACGCGAGCAAGCTGGACGACGTCCCGGAGGGTCTTGAGGGCTTTCTCGGTACGGGCAACTCCGGCAGTGTGGCCTCCGGCCGGGTGTCCTACACGCTGGGGCTCGAAGGTCCCGCGGTCACGGTGGACACCGCCTGCTCCTCCTCACTCGTCGCGATGCACCTCGCGGCCCAGGCCCTGCGCAACCGCGAGTGCGGCATGGCCCTCGCCGGCGGGGTGGCGATCCTCGCTCAACCCGGTTCGTTCGTGGAGTTCTCGCGGCAGCGGGGGTTGGCGCCGGATGGGCGGTGCAAGGCGTTCGCGGATGCGGCGGACGGTACGGGGTGGGCCGAGGG
>NZ_JBIAIE010000067.1:0-1487 GCF_042871185.1 Streptomyces sp. NPDC006012 | reverse complement strand
CTGTTCGGTCTCGTTGAGGGTGGCCAGTCGCTGGGCCAGCGTCACCCCGCCCTCACCCGCCGCCGACCGGGCCGCCACCGCACGACGCGGCACCCGCACCACATCCCGCAACAACACCGGCAACTCACCCGCCACCGCCCGACCCCGCAACACACCGAAATCAAACCGAGCCGGCACCAACCGCGCCTCCCCCACCCCCAACGCCACATCCAACAACGCCATCCCCTCACCCTCCGACAAACCAACCAACCCACCCCGACTCATCCGCACATGATCCACACCACCCAAATGACCCGTCATCCCACTCGCATCCGCCCACAACCCCCACGCCAACGAAACCCCCGCCAAACCACGCCCCCGCCGCCACGCAGCCAACCCATCCAAAAACCCATTCGCCGCCCCATAATTCGCCTGCCCCGCACTACCAAACACCCCAGCACCCGACGAAAACAACACAAACGCCGCCAACCCCAACCCCTCCGTCAACTCATGCAACCACCACGCCCCACCCGCCTTCGCACCAAACACCGACACCAACCGCTCACCCGACAACGACCCCACCACACCGTCATCCAACACACCCGCCGCATGCACCACCCCACGCAACGGAAACTCCACCGGCACCGCCCCCAACGCCTCCACCACACCCTCCCGCCGCGACACATCCGCCGCCACAAACGTCACCCGAGCCCCCAACCCAGCCAACTCCTCCCCCAACTCACCCGCACCCACCGCCGCACCACCCCGACGCGACACCAACACCACACTCCGCACCCCATACCGCACCACCACATGACGCGCCACCATCCGCCCCAACGTCCCCGTACCACCCGTAATCAACACCGAACCACCCACACCCACCCCACCCAAACCATCAACAACCCCACCCACACCCACACCCACACCCACACCCACGACCGCACCCTCAACCTCACCCCGGTCACCAGCACGATCCACCTCCGCCACCCGCACCCGACCCAACCGCGGCACCCGCACCTCACCCTCCCCCAACCACACCTGAGACTCACCCGACGCCACCACCCCACCCAAACGACCACGCCACCCCTCAACCCCCACACCCACATCCACCAACACAAACCGCCCCGGATGCTCCACCTGCACCGACCGCACCAAACCCCACACCGCAGACCCCACCACCGAACCCGACACCACACCCCGCGTCACCACCACCCCCGGCAAACCCCCCTCACCACGCCCCAACCACCCCTGCACCCAACCCAACACACCCTCAACCACCCCACGCACACCCACCGCATCAACCACCTCACCCACACCCGTCAAATCCAACACACCCTCACCCGACACCCCACCCCCACCCACACCCTCATCCACAACCCCCGACACCCAATCCACCCGGAACAACGCATCCCGCACCCCCACACCCACCGACGACAACTCACCCACACCAATCGGCCGCAACACCAACGACCCCACCTCAGCCACCACAACCCCCACCCCATCAGCGA
>NZ_JBIAIE010000066.1:0-3175 GCF_042871185.1 Streptomyces sp. NPDC006012 | reverse complement strand
CAGACCGTCAGGAACCAGCCGCTGCGACAGATCGACACCCACAAGCAGCAATGATGCCCCAACTCACCGCATCACCACATGAGACATCCTCTTAGGCGCCGTCGAATCGACCGAGAAGTAGCAGTGCCAGTCGGGACCCGAGGTGAAATTCCCACTCTGGTCATAGGAGCGTGTCCATGCCCTCACCCGGTAATCGGTGCCGTCCGGCAACGCCGGCGAGTCGACGGTCTCGGTCTGGCCGTCGCCGACGAAGCCGCTTGTCGGCCGCTCCAGCGCACCGCCCGAAACCTGAGTCCATACTCCGTTGACCTTCCGCTCCACCGCGAAGGCGGCCCGCAACTGGGCACCCGCCTCACCACCGGCCGCGGCCTTGACCGTCGCGGTCAGCTTCGGGGTCGGATCGCCGATCACCGTGGCGTCCTCCGGCGCTTCGCAACTGGAGTGAACGCCTCCGTCGCCGCTGACTCCGGCCTTGCTCGGAAGCGCGGGCAGACTTACGTAGGTCACCGACACCACGCCGTCGTTCTTGAAGCGCTTCCAGCCGTTGGCATCCGACTCGTTGTCGGCCGACAGACGCAGCGTCAGCCGGGCGAACTTTCCCGCGGCGAAGTTCTTCACCACCGTGGTCAGGCGGGAATCATGGAACTCGATCGGCGCGTCCGGCTGGGAGGGATCACATGCCGTGCTGCGGCCGGCTGAGACCTTGCGGCTCGCCACCAACCCGAGAGAGGAAGGGCCGGGCCAGGCGGTGGCGGAGGAGATGTTGTTCGTCCGTGTCAGGTCCACGGTGGTCGCATCGCAGGAGAACGACCAGGTCTCAGTGGCCCGGAACGTAGCATCCACCACATTCTTGCCCGCAAGAGCGGCAGGAGAGAACTGGAAGAACATCCGGTTGACGTGAGGGCTGCCGTCACCACATTCGTAGAGATAGTCGCCGATCACCTTGTTCTCGCAGTCACCGACACCTTCATCGCCGGTGAACGCCCAGTACTTGCCGCCCGTCGAGGTGACCACCGTGCGCGCGGAAGCGTTCAGCCCCGTCTGCGGATCGATGTAGACCGGGAACACCGTGTCCGCACCCGTCAGCAGATCGCGATCAGGTGTCACGCTCACCGCCTGGTCGTCCACCTGCACCGGCACCGTCGCCGACGCATCCCCCGCACCCGGCCCGGCCGACGGATCCGCGTCACCGCCCTCGGCAGCAGCCCCCTGCACACCAGCCCGGCCAGCCAACCCCGCCTGCGGAGTTGCGCTACCGGTACCCGCCCCATCTGCGCGCGTGCCGGAACCGGCGTCTCCGGCGGAGTCCCACATCAGCGCCGCAGGAGCGGTGAAGACCGCATTGCCATTCCCGTCGAGCGCCCGCATCCCGCCGGCCGAGCCCGGACCCACCGTCAGCCCCTGTGCACCGACCGGGAAGGAAACCCTGGCCAGCGCAGAATTCTCAGCAGCCTCACGGCTCTTGACCACCAGAACCTGCCTAAACCCTTCGGTGCTCGCCTGCATCTGCAAGTCCACCCCGGGCAGCACCTCCGGATACACCGCTGTGTCCCCATCGAGCACCGGGGTCGGAAGCTTCCCCGGCCAGGCCAGAGACAGCGACCGGCCGTCCTTGCCCAGGCGCACCAGGCCGCCACCGTCCCCACCCCCGGAGAACGTCATGTCCACCACAGCCGCCTTCGGACGTACCGAGCCGTCGGACTGCCGGACCAACGTCGCATCAGGAGTGACAAAACTCCCGTCAGGCAGCTGCGCCCACATCGGGGCAACCGACTGCTCCAAGGTGAAAGTGAAACCGTCGGGATTCGCGAAGGTCTGCGAATACTCCGTACGCTCGCCCACCACCTCGGCCCCCTGACCGCTCGCCTTCGCTTCCTGCGACGCCCGCTGAGCCTCCGTCAACTGCTCATCAGCAGGAGCTCGCACAGGGCCGCCCAAGGCGAACGCACCGCTCGGCGCCAGAGTCGAGAACAGCACCGCACTCGCCGTTGCGACGCCGACTAGGCGGGCCCATCGACGTCTGAGCCCAGCCATGGGATGCATCCCGAACCCCGCCTCACGCCTCGGCACTCTCACAGAGCGCACCCCAAGCAGTCCGTACAGGTGCCCCACCCGTCCCACCGGCCGACGGCCGCGGCGATCCCGCACGACCCACCCCCTCCACGCTCTTTACAGATCCCACACATCGCAAGATCAAGGAGGGAATCTATGGGCCAGTCATGAGCACGTCCAGAGATGCACATCCGGACATAGAAGGCACACGCGACCACACGCTCCGCATCACGCCGTGATCCACACCACATACGTGAATCACGGATGTATTCAAAGCGATATCCCAGGAACTGATACAGGTGTGTCAAATTAACGACTCTGTTGAGTAGTCGACGGTGACGAGAGCGACGGCCGTCGTTGAGATAGCGTGCGTGATGTCACCTTGCTTGTGGGGGTACTATTTACGGTGGTTTCTCTCTCCCCCCCCGTCACCAAGGGTGTGGGGCGATGTCGTCCGAGTGTCGGCGGATCCCGGACGATCCGGTGCCGTGCCCGGTATGCGAGAAGCCGACGGGCAACTTCATGGCTTCCACGGGCGGGTGGCCGCAGGCTCCGGTGGAGAGAGCGGGTCGTCTCGGCAGGTTGCAGCGTCTTGCGTGCCCGGTGCCCGCCCGTTCTCGACAGACGTTGCGCGAACAGGTTCCCGGCGCCGTGGGGCGCTGTAAGGCTCAAGACCCGAGGTCTCGCACGGGAATCGACTCCCCCGTTTGGCAGCTGAATCGCTCCTGGTCGGTGGCCCAAAGAGGCACGTAATCTCTGGCTAATCGTCATCTGGCCGCCGTCACTGACAAGTTGATGACCGACGACAACGAGTAGTCCGGCTGCAGTATTAGCTGCTCGTCGACCTGCTGGCGTTGATCTTGGTCGTCCATCGCTGCACGCTTTGGTTACCCACATGCCAGGCGAGACCACACCGGTGATCATCAGCGGTACCAGCAGGATCCCCAGCTCCAGGCTGTCCGCCCACCCGTGCCAACCGGTGCGCGACATCAGACGTGTCATCAGAACACCACCAGCTGGGACAGACATAGAGGATGTCTCATGTGGTGAGTTTCGCGAGCTTCTTGTAGCAGGTGAGGGCGGCTGCGAGGCCGAGGAAGGCGAGGAAGTGGGAGCCTTTTCG
>NZ_JBIAIE010000065.1:0-3861 GCF_042871185.1 Streptomyces sp. NPDC006012 | reverse complement strand
CACCACGAGATCCAGCCCACGCTCGGCACACACACCGACCAGAACATCCGGACCGACACCGAGGGCCCGCAGCCGGTGGGCGACCCGGTTGGCACCGGCATTCAGCTCCGCATACGTCAGCGAACGACCCTCGTGGACGACGGCCACGGCGTCGGGTGCGGCGAGTGCGCGGGCGGCGAACCGCTCGTGCAGGCAGGCTTCCTGGGCGTCCGGGGCGGTGTCCGGGGGGCTGTCGACCCCGTGCACCAGCAGTTCGCGCTCATCGGCCGGCAGAATGTCGAGGTCGGTCAGCGGGGTCCCAGGAGCATCGGCCAGTGCGGTGGTCAGCTGTTCCAGGGCGGTGGCCAGCAGGGAGCACACCTGCTCCGGGTCGACGGCGGCGGCGGTGCGCGCGTCCTGGACGACCTGTGCGGTGAGGCCGAAACCCCGCCCCCGGTCGTCGACGGCCATCATCACCGGGTAGTTGGTCCGTTCCTCGCCGTCGAGCACCCGCACGCCCTGCCAGGTGTCGCCGTCCGACTCGACGGTGGGCTCGGTGCTGTGCCGGTAGTTGAGCAGGCTGGTGAACAGCGGCGCCGGGGCCGGCACCGCGCTGCGCCGCTGGGCCAGGGACAGGGGGGCGTGTTCGTGCCGGAGCAGCTCGGTCAGGAGATGGTGGGTGTCCCGGAGACCCGCTTCGGCCTCGGTCCCGTCCAGTCGGACCCGGACCGGGAGCGTGTTGACGAACAGACCCAGACCGCGTTCGGCCCCGGAGCCGCCGTGCATCCGCCCGAACAGCACGGTGCCGAACACCACGTCGTCCCGGCCCGTCACCCGCGCCAGAACCTGACCCCAGGCCAGGTGGAACACGCTCGCGGTGGTCACGCCCAGCCGTCGGGCCTGCGTACGGATCCGTCCTGCCAGGTCGTCGTCGAGGATCCGGGTGGTCTCGGCGATACCGCGGCCGTCGGCGTGCACGTCCGTCAGGCCGTACGGCGCGGTGGTCTCGTCGACGTCGCCCAGCAGACCGGTGAAGAACTCCTCGTGTTCCCGGACCGGGACGCCGAGCAGTGCCTGGGCCACGACCTCGCGGTACGGGACGGGCGGGGCCAGCGTCCCGGTCCGGCCGGCGAGGTGGGCCTGGACCTCGTCGCGCAGCAGGTCGAGGGTGCTGTGGTCGCCGGCCATGTGGTGCAGCAGGACCTGCATCAGCCAGCGGTCCTCGTCCGGGTCGGGGGCCACGACGACCCGCATCATCGGCGCCAGCGTGAGGTCGAGGCGGAACCGCCGAGGGTCGAACCTGGCCTTCAGCCGCTCGATGACGCTCGTACGGCCTTCGGTGTCAGTGGTGTCGGTGCCGGTACCTATGTCGTCGGCGTCGGCGTCGAGGTGTATCTCTTCCACCGGCAGGGTGGCGTGCCGCCACACGACCTGGACCGGGGCCGGGAGACCGTCGTGGACGACGGAGGTCCGCAGTACGTCATGACGGTCGACGACGGTCCGCAGCGCGTCGACGAACCGGTCCAGGAGGTCGCGGGAGTCGAACGCCATCAGGCTGGACAGCAGGTAGGCGTCGGCGTCGTCGTTGAGCAGGTGGTGGAAGAACATGCCCTCCTGCAACGGGCCCAGCGGATAGATGTCCTGGACGTTGCCGGCACCGCCCGGGACGGTCGCGACCACGCGGTCGATCTGCTCCTGGGTGAGCGAAACGAGCGGCAGCATCGCGGGGGTGATGGCCGTCGTACCGGGCTCGATCAGGTTGGCGGGCACGACGACCGGCGCCAGGTCGGGGCCGGTGCCGATCGTCCTGGCCAGCGCGGCGACGGTGGCATGGGTGAACAGCGACCGTACATCGGTGACGAGGCCGTGTTCCCGCATCCGCTCGACCAGCGAGACCGCCAGCAGCGAGTGCCCGCCCAGCTCGAAGAAGTTGTCGTGTCGGCCCACCCGGTCCACGCCCAGGACCTGGGACCAGATTCCGGCCAGCCGGGTCTCGGTGTCCCCGACCGGGGCCTCGAACTCGTTCGCGGACCGGGCGTCGCCGTCGGGGGCGGGCAGGGCGTGCCGGTCGAGTTTGCCGTTGGCGGTGAGCGGGAACGACGCGACGGCCATGAAGGCCGAGGGGACCATGTAGTCCGGAAGCGTCGCGGACAGCAGGCGGCGCAGCCCCGCCGCGGTGAGATCTGCTGCCTGGGCGGGGGCCTCGACCGGGATCTGGGCGTCATGGTCCTCGGCGGCCCGGCCCGCCGGGGTCTCGGCGGAAGGGTCCGTCGGCCGGTAGTAGGCGACGAGGCGCTGGTCGCCGGGGACGTCCTCGCGGGCCAGGACGACGGCCTCACGGATTCCAGGGTGTTCGAGCAGCCGGGCCTCGATCTCGCCCAGTTCGATGCGGAAGCCCCGGACCTTCACCTGGAAGTCGTTGCGGCCCAGGTATTCGATGGACCCGTCGGGCAGCCACCGGCCGAGGTCACCGGTCCGGTACAGCCTCGCGTCCGGAGCGTCGGCGAACGTATCCGGCACGAACCGCTGGGAGGTGAGTTCCGGCCGGTTCAGGTAGCCGCGGGCGACTCCGGCCCCGCCCACGAACAGTTCTCCGGGCACGCCCAGCGGGGCCGGGCGGCCGGCCGGGTCGAGGATGTAGGTGGTCAGGTCCGGGATCCGGCGTCCAATGGGGCTGCGCCCGGGACGGTCGGCGTCCGCCGATGTCAGGGGGTGGTGCGTGACGTGCACGGTGGTCTCGGTGATCCCGTACATGTTGACGAGGACCGTGGCCCCGTTGTCCGGGTGGGCGTACCAGGGCCGGAGCATGGACGGGTCGAGGGCCTCACCGCCGAAGACGACGTAGCGCAACTGGTGCGGGCGGCCGGTCCGCTGCTGGGCGGCGACCAGCCGGCGGAAGGCACCGGGGGTCTGGTTGAGGACGGTCACCCGCTCACGGACGACCAGGTCGAAAAAGTCCTCGGGAGAACGCACGACGTCGGCGGGCACGACCACCAGCCGGCCCCCGTGCAGCAGCGCACCCCACAACTCCCACACCGAGAAGTCGAACGCATACGAATGCGCCAGGGTCCAGACATCGTCGGCGCCGAAGCCGAACCACGCATCCGTCGCCGAGAACAACCGGGACACGTTCCGGTGCTCGACCATCACACCCTTCGGCACACCCGTCGAACCCGACGTATAGATCACATACGCCAGATGGTCGGGACGCAGTCCCACGCCCTCGGGGTTGTGGTCGGCGCCGTCGTCCAGGCGGGACACGTCCAGCACCGGAAGGTCGATTCCGTGGTCGGTCAGGAGGGCGTCGATCAGTGCGGCCGGTTCATGGCCGGCGACCAGGACCGTGGCCGGGGTGCTGTCGGTGAGGATCCGTGCCAGCCGCTCGCGGGGGTTGGCCGGGTCGAGCGGCACGTACGCTCCGCCCGCTTTGAGGACGCCGATCAGGGCGGCGATCAGCTCCGGACCGCGTTCGGCGCAGAGTCCGACCAGGACGTCGGGGCCTACACCGTTGTCGCGCAGCCGGTGGGCGATCCGGTTGGCACGGGTGTTGAGGTCGGCGTAGGTCCAGGTGGTGTGACCGTGTACCAGGGCCACGGCGTCCGGGGTCGCGTCGACGCGCGCCTCGAACAGCTCGGCCAGTGTGGAGGTCGGGGCGGGATGTGCGTCGACCGCGTTGAACTCGTCGACGAGCAGGGCGCGTTCGGCGGCGGGCAGGACGTCGATGGCCGCGACGGTGGTCGGAGCCGCAGTCCCGGTCGCGGCCTCGGTCCCGGTCTCCCGGAGCAGTGCGTCGGTCAGCGACTCCAGGGCGGTCTCGATCATCGCGCAGACACGGGCCGGGTCGATCGCGGCGGACTCACGGACGATCTGCGCGGTCACGGT
>NZ_JBIAIE010000064.1:0-3937 GCF_042871185.1 Streptomyces sp. NPDC006012 | reverse complement strand
CACCGCGTAACCGCCGCCCGCCAAGGCCGGCCCCGCGCGGCCCCGCGCGACGGGCCCCGCCCCCACGGCGCAGCCGCCGCCCACCGCCACGACGGCCGGACAGCCGTGCGCCCCGGCGCGGCGGCCGGGACGCACGGACCACCGGTCAGACCTTGGCGGCGTATGCGGCGAGTTGCTGGATGAGGTCGAGGGCGTCCAGGTCGCAGGTGCATTCCATGCCGTGCCCCGGTGCTCGGTGGGTCGCGTCGATTTCCGCCGCTCGGGTCAGGGTCTCGCGGAGGTTCTCGGCGGAGTGCACGGTGACGTTGTGGACGCGCTGGATGTAGTCGGCCGGGTGGGGTTTGTCGTGTCCGAGACTGGCGGACAGCTCGTCTTGGATGTCTTCGGCGATCACCTTGGAGTGCAGTTCCTGCCCGGTGGGCTGCGGGTTGCCCTCGTAGTCGCGCGCGGCGGCGTCGTACTGGATGGTGCCGAAGAAGTGAGCGGTTACGGGCGTGATGGGTGTGGCCTCCTCGGATGGGTGGATGCCGGGGCGGCGCGGTCGGCCGCCCCGGCGCGGCTGGTCAGTGCTGGCGCTGGGCGTCGTGCGCGGCCTCGACGGCGCGGCTGACGTCGTTGAGCAGGCGGTCGTTCATGCCGACGATCGCGCTGCGGAGCATCTGGGCTCCGGCCCTTCCGGCCGCCCGTCCGGGAGCGTGACCACCGGCACGGTGGGCCTCGTAAGCCTGCACGGCGACGTTCAGCGCGTAGTCCGTGGTGAAGCGGTCGGTGAAGAACTCGGCCGGGAGTCCGGGCATCAGGGGGCGGATCGCGTCGGTCGTGGCGTAGACGATGAAGTCGAGCGTCCGGGCCAGTTCGATGATCTCGGGGTCCACCCGGGTCTCGCCGGTCGGCTGGCTGTCTGCTGCACGGAGGTTCGAGATCGTCATGGTCGGGTGCCCTTCGTTCGGTTCGGGTTTCGAGTGGTTCGCTGGTCGGGGTGCCATCACCCTTCCAACAAGAACAACTATACCAGTCAGAACCCGTATCGGGAAGCGTGAAAGGGCTTCTGACCAGGGTTTTTCCGGGTTTCTTCACCCCGCGCGTGCTCTCCGGGCCGGGCCGCCCACCCTCCTTGCCAGCCGCTTTTCGCCCGCCCGCGCGGACCCGCACCCGGCGGACGGCCCGTCACGTAAACCGCTCAGCGCTGCCGCCGGGACGACGGCCCGGCGGCCGGACACGGCCGGGGGCCGGCGGCGCCGGGGGTGCGCGAGGGGGCGGCGCGCGAGCGCCCCTCGCAACCCGACCCCGCAGGGTCGGGTGCCGGAAGCGGCGGCGGCGCGCGGCCGCGCCGGCCACCACGGCGCCGCCGTCGCCCGCCAGGGCCGGCCACCCGGGGCGGTGCGCGGCGGGCCCGGTCGCCGCGGCGCGGCCGTCGCCCACCGCCGCGCCGGAGCTGCCCGGCGGGCCGGGGCGGCGGTGGTCCGCCGCCCCGGCCGGGTGGTTCACGCCGTGGCGGTTGCCTCCGACGCGCTGGCGGCCTCGCGCTCCTGGTCGGTCTCGATGAGCGCGGCGCGCTCGGAGCGGTAGGCGTCGTGGGCGGCCTGGTCGGCGGCCTTCCGCGCTTCGCTCTCCTCGTCCGCCGGGGCGGTGGTGGCAAGGATGGCCTTGGCCGCTCGGATGACGGTGTCGCTGGCGGCGGCGAGGGTTTCCCGTACCTCCTCGGCGGTCTTCCCGGCCCATCCGGCGATGTACGGGACGGAGGTAAGGGCGGCGTCTACTCCGGCCACCCCGGCCACGATGAACGCGACGCTTTCGGCCTCGCACTCCATGCGGCCCCGGTGCTTGCGGTACTCCTCGATGTCCGCGACGTGCCCGCACTCGATGTGCGCGACTTCGTGGGCCAGTACGACCGTGCGGTGCGCCTCGGGGTCGCTGGCCTGGATGACGACTTCCCGGGTGGCGGGGCGGGTGAACCCGTCGGCGGGGGCGGTCACGCCGAGGCTGACCGTGTACCCGTGACCCTTGGCGTGGCGCTCCAGGCGCTCCCAGAGTTCGGCGGGGACTTCGCCGGTCGTCTTGCCGCCGAGCTGGTAGCCGGGCTCGGTGGCTTCCGGCTGGGCCTCCTCGTCCTCGTTCATCGGCCGCGTCTGGCTGATGTCGAACACGGGGGCGGCCTTGAACAGGGTCCGGCGCTGCTCCTGGCCGTGCTCGTCAAGAACCGGCTTGCCGTCCTTGTCCTTCTTCGTGACGGTCATCGGCGCGAAGATCCGCAACGCCTTCTCACCCTTGCGGATCAGGCGGCCCCGGTCGTTCCACTCCCGCGCCCCTCGGACCTGGGTGGCGTGCGGGCACTGGGCGAGAATCAAGATCATGTTGTTGGCCGAGTAGCGGCCGAGGTTGGCGACGGTGGCGCGGAGCATCGCACGCCACCCGTCGGCCGAGACAAGGGAGCCGATCGCGTCGTTGAGCAGGTCGTGCAGGGCGGCTACCTCGGCCGCGCGCTCCTCGGGGGACTTACGGGGGGAGCGGCGGCGCGTCGTCTTGGTGGCCATCTCGGGTACCTCTCGTCAGGTTCGGGTTTCGAGCGGTGTCGGTCGGGGTGCCATCCCCTTCCAACAAGAACAACTATACCAGCTTTGAGGCTTCTCGGGAAGCTGGAAAGGGCCTTTGACCAGTGTTTTTCTGGTCGGGCCTACCCGGCCGGGGCGCTTCGCGCGCCCCGGCCGGGCGCGGCGTCACGCCTGGGCGGTGGCCTTCTTGCGCTTCGCGCGGACCTTGGTCAGCTTCAGCGGCTGGCCGGGCTCGCCCTGCTCGATCAGGCGGGCGTCATAGGCGCAGATGGTGAGCATGTCGGCCAGGTCGGGCAGGAGGCGACGGGGGTTGCCCCGGCGGTTCCCGAAGCCGCGCGAGTGGTGGACGCGCCCCCCGCGCTCGGTCATCGCGTCGGTGTACCAGTCGCCTTCCCCGATGAGACGGCTTGCCATGATCGTGACCGGGCGGCGGCCGGGGCCGTCCTGGATGGTGAGGCGGGCGGCCAGACCGACCGCGACCCCGGATTCGCTGATGACCTCGGCGCGCTCGACGGCGGTGACGGTGACGCGGTAGCTGGTGCGGAGTCCCGTACGGGGGTGGGTGGTGGTGACGATCTCGGTGACCGGCTGCATGGTCTCGGCCTTCCGGGAGGCGGAGCGGTGGTTGCGGGTCTTGACGGTCATGTCCACGCCTTTCGCAGGTTTCGAGTGGTTCGCTGGTCGGGGTGCCATCCCCTTCCAACAAGAACAACTATACCAGTCAGAACCCGTATAGGGAAGCGTGAAAGGGCTTCTGACCAGGGTTTTTCCCCGGACTTCCATGATCTTTTAGCCGGTCTGCCGGGCCCCGCCGACCCCCCTCCTTGCCAGCCGTCTTTCCCTCCCCAGGCCCCGGGCCGCCCCGCACCACCACGACGACGACCAGTTCCTCCAACCCCCCTTTTCGACCTCAGCCCGTGCCCGTCACCACGGCGCCGCCGGCACCCGAGGACGACGCGTTCGTGGAGCCCCGGCCCACCACCGTCATCAGCCCGTCCCCCGTTCCCCGGGGGGCGGGCGTCCGGAGGAGCCCCCCGGGGCTTTGCGCAAGGAGCGAAGCGACGCAGCCCGCAGGGAGCGCCAGCGACCGGAGGGCCGCAATAAGGAGGGCCCCCAGGGCCCGACGACTGCGGCGCACGGCCGGATCGCACCGAAGGTGCGATGCCCACCCACCGGCCCGCACCCGCGCCGCCGGCCCCCGCCCGCGGCGCCTGGGGAGCGCGAGGGGGCGGCGCGCGAGCGCCCCTCGCAACCCGACCCCGCAGGGTCGGGTGCCGGAAGCGGCGGCGGCGCGCGGCCGCGCCGGCCACCACCGCGTAACCGCCGCCCGCCAAGGCCGGCCCCGCGCGGCCCCGCGCGACGGGCCCCGCCCCCACGGCGCAGCC
>NZ_JBIAIE010000063.1:0-4101 GCF_042871185.1 Streptomyces sp. NPDC006012 | reverse complement strand
CACCCCCACACCCACCGACGACAACTCACCCACACCAATCGGCCGCAACACCAACGACCCCACCTCAGCCACCACAACCCCCACCCCATCAGCGACCAGCAGCGAGAAGCCGTCGGTCCCGGACCGGGTCGCCTTCAGGCGGAGGACGGAGGCGCCGGTCGCGTGCACGCTGACCTGGTTCCAGGCGAACGGCAGCAGCATGTGGCCCGGCTCCGGGTCGGGGATGCCCGTGAAGTTGGTGGCCTGGAGGGCGGCGTCGAGCAGGGCGGGATGCAGCGCGTAGCGGGCCGCGTCCGGTAGTTGTTCCTCGGGGAGTTCGATCTCGGCGAAGACCTCGTCGCCCCGCTTCCACACCGACTTCAGGCCCTGGAACGCCGGACCGTACTCGAATCCGCGGTCCGCCAAGCCCTCGTAGAAGCCGGACAGATCGACGGGTTCGGATCCGGCCGGGGGCCACTGGGTGAGGTCGGTGGCGGGTGGCGGGCTGTCCGGGGCCAGGAATCCGCTGGCGTGCCGGGACCACGGCGCGTCGGTGAGGGCGTCGTCGGGGCGGGAGTGGACGGCGACCGCGCGGCGGCCCGAGGCGTCCGGTTCGCTCAGGGTGACCTGGAGGTGCACCCCGCCGGTCGCGGGCAGCAGGAGCGGAGACTCGATGACGAGTTCGTCCACGACCCGCTGGCCTGCTTCCTCGCCCGCGCGGACGGCGAGTTCGAGGAGCGCGGTGGCGGGCAGCAGGCAGACGCCCGAGGCGGCGTGGTCGCGCAGCCAGGGATGGGTGGCCAGGGACAGGCGGCTGGAGAACAGCAGCCCGCCGCCGTCCGCGACGCCGGTCACCGCGCCGAGCAGTGGATGCTCGGCGGGGACCAGGCCGAAGGCACCCGCGTCACCGCTGACGCCGGCACCGGGTTCGGGCGCCAGCCAGTAGCGCTGAGTGCGGAACGAGTAGGTCGGCAGGTGCGGATAGGGCGGCGCGCTCGCGCCGATGGCCGGGGACCAGTCGACACGTACGCCCGCGGTGTGGAGCCGGCCGACGGATTCGAGGAACCGGCGTGTTCCGCCGTCGTCGCGGCGCAGCGATCCGCTCACCACGGCGGACACGTCCTCGCGTTCGTCCAGGACGGCCTGGACGGCGGTGGTCAGCACCGGGTGCGGGCTGGGCTCCACGAAGACGCGGAAGCCGGCCTCGACGAGCGTGTCGACGGCGCCGGCGAAGTCGACGGTCTGGCGCAGGTTCCGGTACCAGTAGGCGGCGTCGAAGCTCGGTCCGCTCACCCAGGCGCCGTCGCAGGTCGAGAAGAAGGGGACGACGGGCTGCGCCGGCTTCACGTCGGCGAGCGCGGCGAGGATGTCGTCCTTGGCCTTCTCCACGTACGAGGTGTGCGAGGCGTAGACGGCGGAGTCGACGCGGCGGGCCGGTACGTCTTCGGCCTGCAGTTCCGCGACCAGTTCGTCGAGGGCTTCGGGCACTCCGCCGACGACGACCGCTGTGGGGCTGTTGACGGCCGCCAGTTCGATCAGGCCCTCCCAGCGTGCGATACGGGCGGTGGCCTGCTCGCGGGAGAGGGCGAGGGAGGCGAGTCCTCCGCTGCCCGCGAGGCTGCCGACGGCTGTGGAGCTGCGTACGGCGGCGACTCGGGCGGCGTCCTCCAGCGAGAGCGCGCCGGCGATGTGGGCGGCGGCGACCTCGCCCTGCGAGTGTCCTATGACGGCGTCGGGTGTCACTCCGTAGTGCTGCCACAGCCGGGCGACGGAGACGATGACGGCGAACAGCGCGACCTGGACGACGTCCGGCCGGTCCAGCGGGGGTGCGTCGGCGGCACCGGCGAGCACGTCGAGGAGCGACCAGTCGATGTGGGGTGCGAGGGCGTCGGCGACGTCGTCCAGTGCCTGGGCGAACACCGGGGACTGCTCGCGGAGTTCCAGACCCATGCGGATCCACTGGGAGCCCTGGCCGGGGAAGACGAACACCTTCTTCCCCTCGACGTCCGCCGTGCCGGTGACGACGTGGGGTACCGGTCGGCCGTCGGCGAGCGCGTCGAGCCCGGCCAGTCCCTCGGCCGGCGTCGCGGCCAGGACGACGGCGCGGTCGTCGAGGTGGGCACGTGTGTACGCCAGGGCGCGGGCGATGTCCGCGGCGGGCGCGTCGCCCTCTTCACGCAGGAATGTCGCGAGCCGAGCGGCCTGTGCGGCGAGCGCTCCGGTGCCACGGCCGGAGACGAGCCACGGCACGACGGTGGACGCCGGCTTCTCGTCTTCTTCCGGGGTGGTGTCGATGAGTTCGGGGACCTGTTCCAGGATGACGTGGGCGTTGGTGCCGCTCACCCCGAACGACGACACACCCGCACGCCGCGGCCCGTCCGACTGCGGCCACTCCCGCGCCTCGGTCAGCAGCTCCACCGCACCCGACGACCAGTCCACATGCGACGACGGCTGCTCGACGTGCAACGTCCGCGGCAGTACGCCGTGCCGCATCGCCTCGACCATCTTGATCACACCGGCCACACCCGCGGCGGCCTGCGTATGACCGACGTTCGACTTCAACGACCCGAGCCACAAGGGCCGTTCGGCAGGACGCTCCTGGCCGTAGGTCGCCAGCACGGCCTGCGCCTCGATCGGATCACCCAGTGTCGTTCCTGTGCCGTGTGCTTCCACTGCGTCCACGTCCGACGCCGACAACCGCGCACTGGCGAGCGCCGCACGGATCACCCGCTCCTGCGACGGACCGTTCGGCGCCGTCAACCCGTTCGACGCACCGTCCTGATTCACCGCCGAACCACGCACCACCGCCAACACCCGACGCCCATGACGCCGCGCATCCGACAACCGCTCCAGCAGCAGGACGACGGCGCCCTCGGCGAGTCCGGTTCCGTCCGCGGAGTCGGAGAAGGCTTTGCAGCGGCCGTTCGGCGCGAGGCCGCGCTGTCTGCTGAAGTCGACGAAGACCTCGGGGCTGGACATGACGGCGACGCCGCCGGCGAGGGCCATGCTGCACTCGCCGACGCGCAGGGCCCGGGCCGCCAGGTGCACGGCGACGAGCGAGGAGGAGCAGGCGGTGTCCAAGGTGACCGAGGGCCCTTCGAGCCCCAGGGCGTAGGAGACCCGTCCGGACAGCACGCTGCCGGAGTTGCCGATCCCGAAGTAGCCCTCCAGCCCGTCGGGAAGTTCCTCGACGCCGTCGGCGTAGTCGTGGAACATCAGGCCCGAGTAGACGCCGATGTCCTCGCCCTTCAGCGAGGTCGGGTCGACCCCGGCCCGCTCGAACGCCTCCCACGACACCTGGAGCATCAGCCGCTGCTGCGGGTCGACGGCCAGGGCCTCACGGGGCGAGATGCCGAACAGTTCGGCGTCGAAGTCGCCTGCTCCGGTGAGGAATCCGCCCTGGTCGACATAGGTGCGGCCGGTGCGGCCGGGGTCCGGGTCGAAGAGGTTGTCCAGGTCCCAGCCGCGGTCGGCCGGAAAACCGGTGAGCGCGTCGGTGCCGTCCTCGACCAGCCGCCACAGCTCCTCGGGCGAGGTGACACCGCCCGGCAGCCGGCATGCCATCCCGACGATTGCGATCGGCTCCGTCGCCTCCGCGTCGAGGTCGCGGAGCTTCTTGCGCGTCTGCTGCAGATCGGCGAGTACTCGCTTGAGATAGTCGCGCAGCTTTTCGTCGTTGGACATGCCTCTCCCTGTGACCCTCTCCGTGGTGAGGTCGGACGTGGTGTCGTCGAGTGAGCGGTGACGGCCCTCAGGACAGGCCGAGTTCCTTGTCGATCAGGTCGAAGATCTCGTCGTCGGTCGCCGAGTCGATGTCGAGCGCCGCGTCGCCGTCGGGATTGTCCTCGGCGTCACCGAGGAGGCCGTCCCAGCGTTCCGTGAGCGTCCTGAGCCGTGCCGAGACCTGTGCGTGAATCTCGGCGTTCACGCTGTGGTCCGTCAACGCCCCTTCCAGTTTGGCCAGTTCGAGGAGTACGGCCGGGGTGGGCGCCTCTGCCTTCAGGTCGAGGCGGTCCCGCAGGTGTTCGGCGAGTGCGGTGGGGGTGGGATGGTCGAAGACGAGGGTGGCGGGCAGCCGTACCCCTGTGGCCTCGGTGAGGCGGTTGCGCAGTTCCACCGCGG
>NZ_JBIAIE010000062.1:0-4107 GCF_042871185.1 Streptomyces sp. NPDC006012 | reverse complement strand
CGACACACCCAACAACTCCCCACCCATCCCCAACCACTGCGTCCCCTGACCCGGAAACACAAACACCCGACGCCCCTCCACATCCGCCACCCCAGCAACCACCTGCGACGACGCAACACCCCCACCCAACGCCTCAAACCCCGAAACCACCTCACCCCGCGACCCCGCCAACACCACACCACGAGCATTCAGCTTCGCCCGAGTGCCGGCGAGTGCGTGCGCGAGTCCGGCGTCGGAGACGTTGCCGGTGTCCCGCGCGAACACCGCCAGCCGCTGCGCCTGGCCGGCCAGGGCCGCGGTTCCCCGGGCGGACACCAGCAGTGGCAGGACGTCATGCTTCGCTTCCTGGGCCGTCTCCACCGGCTGCGGCTCGGGGAGGTGTTCCAGGATGACGTGGGCGTTGGTGCCGCTCACCCCGAACGACGACACACCCGCACGCCGCGGCCCGTCCGACTGCGGCCACTCCCGCGCCTCCGCAAGCAGTTCGACCGCGCCCGAAATCCAGTCGACATGCGACGACGGCCGCTCGACGTGCAGCGTCCGCGGCAGTACGCCGTGCCGCATCGCCTCGACCATCTTGATCACACCGGCCACACCCGCGGCGGCCTGCGTATGACCGATGTTCGACTTCAACGCACCCAGCCACAACGGCCGACCGGCCGGCCGCTCCCGACCGTAGGTCGCCAGCAACGCCTGCGCCTCGATCGGATCACCCAACGTCGTACCCGTACCGTGCGCCTCCACCGCATCCACATCCGCCGCCGACAACCGCGCACTCGCAAGCGCCGCACGAATCACCCGCTCCTGCGACGGACCGTTCGGCGCCGTCAACCCATTCGACGCACCATCCTGATTCACCGCCGAACCACGCACCACCGCCAACACCCGACGCCCATGACGCCGCGCATCCGACAACCGCTCCAACAACACCACACCCACACCCTCGGCCATGCCAAAACCGTCGGCGTCATCGGAGAACGCCTTGCAGCGGCCGTCGGAGGACAGTCCCCGCTGCCGGCTGAAGCCGATGATGCCGTCGAGCGACGACATCACGGAGATGCCGCCGGCGATGGCGAGGGAGCACTCGCCGTTGCGCAGGGCCTGCCCGGCCAGGTGCATCGCGACGAGTGAGGAGGAGCAGGCGGTGTCCACCGTGACCGCGGGACCTTCGAGCCCCAGTGTGTAGGAGACCCGGCCGGACAGGACGCTCGCGGCGTTGCCGATGACGAGGTAGCCCTCGTCGGCCTGGGTGCCCTGGGTCTGCCGTCCGTAGTCCTGGCCGTGTGTGCCGACGAAGACGCCGGTGGGAGTGCCGGCCAGGGAGGTCGGGTCGAGACCGGCGCGCTCCAGGAGTTCCCAGGACACTTCGAGCAGCAACCGCTGCTGCGGGTCCATGCCCAGCGCCTCGCGCGGCGAAATCCCGAACAGTTCCGCGTCGAAGTCACCGGCTCCGTCGAGGAATCCGCCGCCGCGCACGTAGGTCTTGCCCGGGGCGTCCGGGTCCGCGTCGTAGACGGCGTCCAGATCCCAGCCACGGTCGGTGGGCAGGCCGCCGATGGCGTCGCCGCCCGCTTCCAGGAACCGCCACAGTTCCTCCGGGGAATCGATCCCGGCGGGGAACCGGCAGCCCATCGCGACGATGGCGATCGCGTCGTCGGCGTCCGGGTCCTGCGTCGTGTCGCGCGGCGCGATGGCTTCGACGGGGGCTGCGGGCACGGAGTCCATGACACCGAGCAGTTCCGTGCGCAGATGACCGGCGAGCGCCTTGGGGGTCGGATAGTTGAAGATCACGCCGGCCGGGAGCCGGACGCCGGTGGTCTCGGTGAGCCGGTTGCGCAGTTCGACCGCGGTGAGCGAGTCGAAGCCCGCTTCCTTGAAGGCGCGTGCCGCTTCCACCGCGTCCGCCGACGCGTGACCGAGTACGGCGGAGGCGACGGCGCGGACGAGGGTCAGCAGTTCCCGTTCCTGTTCGGCCGGGGCGAGCGCGGCGAGCCGTTCGGCGAGGCCGGGGCCCGTACGGTGCCCGTCGCCCTGTTCGATGGTGCGCCGGGACGAGGCCCGTACCAGGTTCCGCAGCAGGGCGGGGACTTCACCGCTGCGGCGGGTGGCGGCCAGGTCGAGCCGGATCGGCACCAGCGCCGGACGGTCCGCCGCCAGCGCCAGATCGAACAGCGCCAGGCCCTGTTCGGCGGAGAGGGCGAGCGTGCCGATCCGGGCCATCCTGGCGAGGTCGGTGTCGCTGAGCCGGCCGCCCATGCCCCGCTTCTCTGCCCACAGGCCCCAGGCCAAGGAGAGGCCGGGCAGTCCCTCGGCCCGCCGGTGGGCGGCGAAGGCGTCGAGGAACGCGTTGCCTGCCGCGTAGTTGCCCTGGCCCGCGCCGCCGAAGGTCGAGGAGGCAGAGGAGTAGACGACGAAGGCGGCGAGGTCGAGATGGCGTGTCAGCTCGTGCAGTTGCCAGACGGCATCGACCTTCGGGCGCAGCACGCTGTCCCACTGCTCGGGCCGCAGCGCGCCGATCACCCCGTCGTCGACGATCCCCGCGGTGTGAACGATGCCGACGAGGCGGTCGCCCAGCGAGTCCACGACCTCGGCGAGGAGCGTTCGGTCGGCCACGTCGCCGGCCACCGAGCGCACGGTGACGTCGTTCCCGGCCGCCGCCGCGAGTCCGGTGATCTCGGCGAGGCGTTCGTCCGGGACACCGGACCGGGAGAGAAGGACGAGTTCGCCGACGCGGTGCGCGGTCGCGAGGTGGTCGGTGACCAGCCGGCCGAGCCCGCCCGTGGCGCCGGTGACGAGGACGGCCCCGCCGGCCAGCGGTGACGTCCCGGTAGCCGGTGCGGCATGGGCACGCCGCAGCCGGGCCACGTATGCCTGTCCGTCGCGGACCGCGACCTGGGGCTCGTCGTCGGGTACGGAGAGGCCGACCAGTACGTCGGCCGTGTCGTCCGACTGGTCCCGCGGTTCGAGTTCCAGCAGGCCGAACCGGCCCGGGTTCTCCGACTGGGCGGTGCGCACGAGCCCTCGTACGGCTTCCTGCGCCAGGTCTCCGGCGCGGGTGACCACGACGAGGCGGGACGCGTCGCGGCGCGCGTCGGCCAGCCAGTCCTGGAGCACGCTCAGCGCCCGCAGTCCGACGGCGTGCACCCGCTCCGGAACGGTCTGCCGTTCGTCTCCGCCGTCGACCCGGTACACCACGGCGGCCGGTGTGTGGTCCGCTCCCCCGAGGTCTTCGTAGTACGTCCAGGCGGGCGGTGCGGCGACCGGGCCGGGCGCCGGCACCCATTCGATCTCGAAGAGGGAGTCCCGTCCGACCGGTGCGGCCTGCCGCAGGCGCTCGGGGTCGACCGGTCGTACGACGAGGCTGTCGATGTCGATGACGGGTTCACCGGTCTCGTCGGCCGCCCGGATGGTGACGCTGTCGGGCCCGGCAGGTGTGAGGGTGACGCGCAGCGCCCGCGCTCCCACCGCGTGCACCCGGACTCCCGACCAGGAGAAGGCCAGCCGGGGCCGGTCGGGCTCGGCGAAGAATCCCGAGATGCCGAGCGGGTGCAGGGCGGCGTCCAGGAGTACGGGGTGCACTCCGTAGGCTTCGCTCGCGGTGCCGGTGTCGGCGGCAGTGTCGGGCAGTCGTACCTCGGCGTACGCCCGGCCCGGTTCGGTCCACACGGCCTGTACGGCGTGGAAGGACGGGCCGTAGTCGACGGTGAGGCTGTCGTAGAACCCGTCCAGGTCGACGGGGTGGGCGGTGGTCGGGGGCCAGCTGGTGTCCGGCCGCGGGTGGCCGTCGGTGGTCCCGTGCGCGTCGCTCAGCGCGCCGCTCGCGTTCTCGGTCCACTCTCCGTCCGGTCCGACCCGGGTGTGCAGCCGTACCGGCCTGCTCCCGCGGCTGTCCGGGACGCCGACGTGGATCCGCAGGTCCACGCCGTCGGACTCCGGTACGACGATGGGGGCGGAGATCGTCAGTTCCTCGACGACCGGGGCGCCGAGGTCTTCGCCCAGGTGCGCCAGTGCGTCGAGGAGTGCGGTGCCGGGGACGAGGGGACTGCCACTGACCCGGTGATCGTCCAGCCACGGATGACTCTTCAACGAGATCCGACCCGTGAACAC
>NZ_JBIAIE010000061.1:4078-5457 GCF_042871185.1 Streptomyces sp. NPDC006012 | reverse complement strand
GTTCGGCGGCGTCCTACTCTCCCACAGGGTCCCCCCTGCAGTACCATCGGCGCTGTAAGGCTTAGCTTCCGGGTTCGGAATGTAACCGGGCGTTTCCCTCACGCTATAACCACCGAAACACTATGAAACTGTAAACGCCACACCACCCTCACCAGAGAATGGGGCTGTTCATGGTTTCAGAACCAACACAGTGGACGCGAGCAACTGAGGACAAGCCCTCGGCCTATTAGTACCGGTCAACTCCACCCGTCACCGAGCTTCCATATCCGGCCTATCAACCCAGTCGTCTACTGGGAGCCTTACCCCATCAAGTGGGTGGGAGTCCTCATCTCGAAGCAGGCTTCCCGCTTAGATGCTTTCAGCGGTTATCCCTCCCGAACGTAGCCAACCAGCCATGCCCTTGGCAGAACAACTGGCACACCAGAGGTTCGTCCGTCCCGGTCCTCTCGTACTAGGGACAGCCCTTCTCAAGACTCCTACGCGCACAGCGGATAGGGACCGAACTGTCTCACGACGTTCTAAACCCAGCTCGCGTACCGCTTTAATGGGCGAACAGCCCAACCCTTGGGACCGACTCCAGCCCCAGGATGCGACGAGCCGACATCGAGGTGCCAAACCATCCCGTCGATATGGACTCTTGGGGAAGATCAGCCTGTTATCCCCGGGGTACCTTTTATCCGTTGAGCGACGGCGCTTCCACAAGCCACCGCCGGATCACTAGTCCCGACTTTCGTCCCTGCTCGACCCGTCGGTCTCACAGTCAAGCTCCCTTGTGCACTTACACTCAACACCTGATTACCAACCAGGCTGAGGGAACCTTTGGGCGCCTCCGTTACTCTTTAGGAGGCAACCGCCCCAGTTAAACTACCCATCAGACACTGTCCCTGATCCGGATCACGGACCCAGGTTAGACATCCAGCACGACCAGACTGGTATTTCAACAACGACTCCACAACCACTGGCGTGATCGCTTCACAGTCTCCCAGCTATCCTACACAAGCCGAACCGAACACCAATATCAAACTATAGTAAAGGTCCCGGGGTCTTTCCGTCCTGCTGCGCGAAACGAGCATCTTTACTCGTAGTGCAATTTCACCGGGCCTATGGTTGAGACAGTCGAGAAGTCGTTACGCCATTCGTGCAGGTCGGAACTTACCCGACAAGGAATTTCGCTACCTTAGGATGGTTATAGTTACCACCGCCGTTTACTGGCGCTTAAGTTCTCAGCTTCGCCCACCCGAAAGTGAGCTAACCGGTCCCCTTAACGTTCCAGCACCGGGCAGGCGTCAGTCCGTATACATCGCCTTACGGCTTCGCACGGACCTGTGTTTTTAGTAAACAGTCGCTTCTCGCTGGTCTCTGCGGCCACACCCAGCTCA
>NZ_JBIAIE010000061.1:0-3978 GCF_042871185.1 Streptomyces sp. NPDC006012 | reverse complement strand
ATCACCAGACGTGGCCCCCCTTCTCCCGAAGTTACGGGGGCATTTTGCCGAGTTCCTTAACCATAGTTCACCCGAACGCCTCGGTATTCTCTACCTGACCACCTGAGTCGGTTTAGGGTACGGGCCGCCATAAAACTCGCTAGAGGCTTTTCTCGACAGCATAGGATCATCCACTTCACCACAATCGGCTCGGCATCAGGTCTCAGCCACACATGCGACGGATTTACCTACCGCACGGCCTACACCCTTACCCCGGGACAACCACCGCCCGGGATGGACTACCTTCCTGCGTCACCCCATCACTCACCTACTAACCGCTCGGTTCAGCGGCTCCACCACTCCCCTCAACTCCGAAGAGATCAGGGCGGCTTCACGGCCTTAGCATCACGATCCTCGATGTTTGACGCTTCACAGCGGGTACCGGAATATCAACCGGTTATCCATCGACTACGCCTGTCGGCCTCGCCTTAGGTCCCGACTTACCCTGGGCAGATCAGCTTGACCCAGGAACCCTTAGTCAATCGGCGCACACGTTTCCCACGTGTGAATCGCTACTCATGCCTGCATTCTCACTCGTGAACCGTCCACAACTACCTTCCAGTGCTGCTTCACCCGGCACACGACGCTCCCCTACCCATCACGATCCCCGTTAGGAGTAATATCGCAATGACACGACTTCGGCGGTACGCTTGAGCCCCGCTACATTGTCGGCGCGGAATCACTAGACCAGTGAGCTATTACGCACTCTTTCAAGGGTGGCTGCTTCTAAGCCAACCTCCTGGTTGTCTCTGCGACTCCACATCCTTTCCCACTTAGCGTACGCTTAGGGGCCTTAGTCGATGCTCTGGGCTGTTTCCCTCTCGACCATGGAGCTTATCCCCCACAGTCTCACTGCCGTGCTCTCACTTACCGGCATTCGGAGTTTGGCTAAGGTCAGTAACCCGGTAAGGCCCATCGCCTATCCAGTGCTCTACCTCCGGCAAGAAACACACGACGCTGCACCTAAATGCATTTCGGGGAGAACCAGCTATCACGGAGTTTGATTGGCCTTTCACCCCTAACCACAGGTCATCCCCCAGGTTTTCAACCCTGGTGGGTTCGGTCCTCCACGAAGTCTTACCTCCGCTTCAACCTGCCCATGGCTAGATCACTCCGCTTCGGGTCTTGAGCATGCTACTCAACGCCCTATTAGGACTCGCTTTCGCTACGGCTACCCCACACGGGTTAACCTCGCAACACACCGCAAACTCGCAGGCTCATTCTTCAAAAGGCACGCAGTCACACCAAAGTGCTCCCACGGCTTGTAGGCACACGGTTTCAGGTACTATTTCACTCCCCTCCCGGGGTACTTTTCACCATTCCCTCACGGTACTATCCGCTATCGGTCACCAGGGAATATTTAGGCTTAGCGGGTGGTCCCGCCAGATTCACACGGGATTTCTCGGGCCCCGTGCTACTTGGGTATCTCTCAAGCAAGCCGCTGACATTTCAACTACGGGGGTCTTACCCTCTACGCCGGACCTTTCGCATGTCCTTCGTCTACATCAACGGTTTATCACTCACCGACCAGCCGGCAGACTGATCAAGAAAGAACCCACAACCCCCACGACGCAACCCCTGCCGGGTCTCACACGCCGAAGGTTTAGCCTCATCCAGTTTCGCTCGCCACTACTCCCGGAATCACGGTTGTTTTCTCTTCCTGAGGGTACTGAGATGTTTCACTTCCCCTCGTTCCCTCCACATACCCTATGAGTTCAGGTACGGGTGACAGCCCATGACGACTGCCGGGTTTCCCCATTCGGAAACCCCCGGATCAAAGCCTGGTTGACGACTCCCCGGGGACTATCGCGGCCTCCCACGTCCTTCATCGGTTCCTGGTGCCAAGGCATCCACCGTGCGCCCTTAAAAACTTGGCCACAGATGCTCGCGTCCACTGTGCAGTTCTCAAACAACGACCAGCCACCCGTCACCCCGAACCACAAGATCCGAGTACACCGGGACCGGCACTGAAGGAAACTCATTCCCTCAGACACCCAACAGCGTGCCCAACACCCACAGCAGATCCAAACCCGCGTTCCACACTCAAAGAGCAGTACTAGCAGTCAGAACCGACTGATGATGCCGAATAGTCAACGTTCCACCCATGAGCAAACCACCGTCGAACACTCGCCGACGTAGTGGCTCTGGATCTCCCGAAAGAGACCTAGAAGCTCCTTAGAAAGGAGGTGATCCAGCCGCACCTTCCGGTACGGCTACCTTGTTACGACTTCGTCCCAATCGCCAGTCCCACCTTCGACAGCTCCCTCCACAAGGGTTGGGCCACCGGCTTCGGGTGTTACCGACTTTCGTGACGTGACGGGCGGTGTGTACAAGGCCCGGGAACGTATTCACCGCAGCAATGCTGATCTGCGATTACTAGCGACTCCGACTTCATGGGGTCGAGTTGCAGACCCCAATCCGAACTGAGACCGGCTTTTTGAGATTCGCTCCACCTCACGGTATCGCAGCTCATTGTACCGGCCATTGTAGCACGTGTGCAGCCCAAGACATAAGGGGCATGATGACTTGACGTCGTCCCCACCTTCCTCCGAGTTGACCCCGGCGGTCTCCCGTGAGTCCCCAGCACCACAAGGGCCTGCTGGCAACACGGGACAAGGGTTGCGCTCGTTGCGGGACTTAACCCAACATCTCACGACACGAGCTGACGACAGCCATGCACCACCTGTACACCGACCACAAGGGGGCGCCTGTCTCCAGACGTTTCCGGTGTATGTCAAGCCTTGGTAAGGTTCTTCGCGTTGCGTCGAATTAAGCCACATGCTCCGCCGCTTGTGCGGGCCCCCGTCAATTCCTTTGAGTTTTAGCCTTGCGGCCGTACTCCCCAGGCGGGGAACTTAATGCGTTAGCTGCGGCACCGACGACGTGGAATGTCGCCAACACCTAGTTCCCACCGTTTACGGCGTGGACTACCAGGGTATCTAATCCTGTTCGCTCCCCACGCTTTCGCTCCTCAGCGTCAGTAATGGCCCAGAGATCCGCCTTCGCCACCGGTGTTCCTCCTGATATCTGCGCATTTCACCGCTACACCAGGAATTCCGATCTCCCCTACCACACTCTAGCTAGCCCGTATCGACTGCAGACCCGGAGTTAAGCCCCGGGCTTTCACAATCGACGCGACAAGCCGCCTACGAGCTCTTTACGCCCAATAATTCCGGACAACGCTTGCGCCCTACGTATTACCGCGGCTGCTGGCACGTAGTTAGCCGGCGCTTCTTCTGCAGGTACCGTCACTCTCGCTTCTTCCCTGCTGAAAGAGGTTTACAACCCGAAGGCCGTCATCCCTCACGCGGCGTCGCTGCATCAGGCTTTCGCCCATTGTGCAATATTCCCCACTGCTGCCTCCCGTAGGAGTCTGGGCCGTGTCTCAGTCCCAGTGTGGCCGGTCGCCCTCTCAGGCCGGCTACCCGTCGTCGCCTTGGTGAGCCATTACCTCACCAACAAGCTGATAGGCCGCGGGCTCATCCTTCACCGCCGGAGCTTTACAACCCAGGAGATGCCTCCCAGGCTCATATCCGGTATTAGACCCCGTTTCCAGGGCTTGTCCCAGAGTGAAGGGCAGATTGCCCACGTGTTACTCACCCGTTCGCCACTAATCCCCACCGAAGTGGTTCATCGTTCGACTTGCATGTGTTAAGCACGCCGCCAGCGTTCGTCCTGAGCCAGGATCAAACTCTCCGTGAATGTTTACCGGTCATCCGGTGCAACACCACGAGAGCGGTGCAAGAGGAGGAATAATCCCCTCGCACACAGCGTCCTCGCTGTGTTATTTCAAAGGAACCTCGCCCCGATCATCACGACCGGAGACGGGGTATCAACATATCTGGCGTTGACTTTTGGCACGCTGTTGAGTTCTCAAGGAACGGACGCTTCCTTCGTACTCACCCTCTCGGGCTTTCCTCCGGGCGCTTCCCTTCGGTG
>NZ_JBIAIE010000060.1:0-6958 GCF_042871185.1 Streptomyces sp. NPDC006012 | reverse complement strand
TGAACGCCTTCCAGATCGCCTTCGAAGGACGCATCACCCCCACCACCAGCCACTGAACCTCAACAACCAAGATCAGCCGTTGACTGGACAGACCCTGAGCTGGCTGGGGCAGCGCGGGATTGTGCGGTCTGCGGACGGGCAACGTCGCCGGGCCCTGGCGGCGTTGCCCGGTCCGCGGGGTCAGATCCGGGTGGAAAGCGGGACGGAGATCTGCTTCATCCAGCTACCGGTCGCGAAGTCGCGTGCCTTGATGACGACGTGATCGCGGTACACGTCCACCTGGAGTCCCTGGTTGAAGTGTCCGGGGACGGTGACCTCGCCGCCCTGACCGTTGTCCGCGAAGCCGGTCTGCACCGCACCGGTGTTGATGACCGAGAAGCCGTCGAGGTTGGCGGTGCCCGGTACAACCCGGCGCACATACCAGTCGGACAGGGTCAGGTCCCAGTGGGTGTGGCCGCTGAAGAGGAATACGTCGCGGTAGCGCCCGAGGAGGCCGAGGAGACGGTCGGGCTGGAGGTAGTCGCTCATGTAGATCTTGCTGCGGGTACCGGAGACGGTATTGGGCAACGGGTGGTGGGTGATCACCATGACCGGCTTGCGGCGCCGTGCCCAGTACTGCAGGCGGTCATCGAGCCACTGGAACTGCGCCTCACTGATCCACACCTCGTCCCACAGGGAGTTGTCGTGGTACTTCATGTAGCGCTCGGTGCCGATGGTCAGGATCGGGATGCCGCCGAATGTCGTCTCCGCGTAGATCGTGGAACGCTTGGCGAAGCGGTAGAAGCTGCGGAAGAGGGATTCCTCAGTGGTGCCGTTGGGCCAGGTGGCCTGGGCGAGGGTGCCCGGGTCGGCCCACTTGGGGACGTAGAACTCGTGGTTGCCTATGGCCCAGGCGACCTCACTCGGCTTCGGGCCCTGGTCCAGCACCTTCTGTACTTCGGCGTATTCGAAGTCGTAGCCGCGTGGGGTGATGTCCCCGGCGACGGCCATGCCCGAGGAGTGCGGGCTGGTGGCCTTGATGTCCTTGAGTGCTTCGGTGAAGTCGCTGAGGTCGCCCTGGATGTCGCTGATGACGTTGAATGTGGTGACAAGTCCGCCACTGCTGCCGCCGGTGGCTGGTGCGGCCTCGGCTGGCACTTGGGCGAGGCCTCCGAGGGCCAGGGCTCCGGCGGTCGCGCTCAGCAGTGATCTTCGTTCCACGGTCTTACCTTTCGGCTGTCGCGCGGGAGACGCAACGGCAATCCCGCGCTTTGGGCTAGACCCGTTATCAATAAGCGATCAAGTGGGCAGGCAGGTAAACGCCTCTCGACATCTCGACCATGGGCCCGATCGTCACGCCGACCGTCACCCGGCCCGGCTTCTCACAGCTCGCTCCGGCGTCCGCGGCGGAGGGGCCTGCCGGTATTGAGCTTGTTCCGCTTTGACGGACGCCGTCGGTGTGGTGGTCAGGCCGCGAGGGCGGTCTCGTAGTCGGCGGGTGTGCGGTAGCCGAGGCTGCTGTGCAGCCGCTGCAAGTTGTACCAGCTTTCGATCCACTCGAATATTGCGGTGCGGGCGGCGGCCCGGCTGGGCCAGGGGCGGGTGTCGGTCAGCTCGTTCTTCAGGGTGGCGAAGAAGGACTCAGCCAGCGCGTTGTCCCAGCACTGCCCGGTGCGGCCGACCGACAGGCGAACACCGAACTCGGTAGCCAGGGATGTGAATTCGCGACTGGTGTACTGGCAGCCGCGATCCGAGTGGAAGATCACCGGACCGGCCGGGCGGCGGGTGCGGCAGGCGGCTCGCAGGGCTTCGGCGACCAGTTCGGTTCGCAGGTGGTCGGCGGTGGCCCAGCCGACGACCCGGCGGGAGGCTATGTCGATGACGGTGGCCAGGTAGAGCCAGCCCTCGTCGGTGGCGATGTAGGTGATGTCGCCGCACCAGCGGGTGTCGACCGCGGCCGGGTCGGGCTCGAAGTCGCGAAGGACCAGGTCGGGTCGGGTGGCCGCGTGCGGGTCGGGGATCGTGGTGCGGTGCCGTCGCCTGCGGTGCCGGCCCGCCAGTCCGGCCAGGTGCATGAGCCGGGCCACTCTGCGGCGCCCGCAGTCAGCTCCCCCGCGCTTGAGGACGGTGTGGACGCGCGGGGCGCCGTAGGTTCCGCGGGACTGCTCGTGCGCGGCGATGATCTGCTAGGTCAGCTCGGCGTCGCGCACCGCGCGGGGTCCAGGGGTGCCGTTGCGGCGGGCGTAGAAGGCGGCTCGGGAGACCTTGAGCAGTTCACACGCACGTTTGACGTTGTGACCTGCGGTTTTCTCCGCCTCGATGAACGGGTGCACCGTCACCGGGTCTCCTTCGCGAAGAAAGCCGCCTTAGATTCAACCGGTCAGAGCGACAGTGCTGGTTGAGGACGGTTTACGTGGCGAGATTGGGTCGGCCCGGGATGTCGGACGAGATGAAGGCCGACTTGTGGCGGCGGTGGAGGGCCGGGGAATCGATCAGCGTCATCTCCAGGCAGATCGGAAAGCCGCCGGGTTCGGTGTTCACTGTCCTCAAGCACCACGGAGGGATCGCTCCGAGCCCCCGCAAAGCGCGCGCTGGAAGCTTGACGCTGGGCGAGCGGGAGGAGATCTCACGTCGTCTTTGTGCTGGAGAGTCCTACCGGGCCATCGCCGGCCTCCTGGGGCGCGCAGTGTCGACGATCAGCCGTGAAGTCAGCAACAACGGTGGACGCGACGTCTACCGGGCGATCGCTGCGCAGGAACGGGCGCTTGACCGCGCTCAGCGTCCGAAGCAGTGCCTGCTCGCCCGCAGGCCCGCGCTGCGGCAGATGGTGCTGAGCCTGCTGGCGGAGGAGTGGTCGCCGGAACAGATCGTCGGCCACCTGCGTCGGCATCACGGTGACGACCCGGCAATGGAGATCAGCCACGAGACGATCTACCGGTCGGTCTACACCACCCGCTGGAAGGTGATACCCCGCGAGCTGTGCAAGCGTCTGCGGACTGGCCGCCCGATCCGGAAGAACAAGCGTCACACGGTGAAAGGACAGTGGCGCTCACAGATCACCGATGCCCGACCGATCGAGGACCGGCCCCAAGCGGCGCAGGACCGCAGCGAGTTCGGCCATCTGGAAGGCGATCTGGTGATCGGCTCGAACAACAGCCAGGTCGCCACGCTGGTCGACCGGAAGTCACGCTTCCTCACGGTCGTGAAACTCGCCAGCCGCCACACCACCGTGGTCGTTCCCGCTCTGGCCGAGACCTACGAATGCATGGACCCCCGACTACGCAACTCGCTGACCTGGGATCGCGGCATGGAACTGGCAGCCCACAAACGGTTCACCGCCGTCACCGGCGTCGAAGTGTTCTTCGCAGCCCCGCGAAGCCCCTGGCAACGGGGCACCAATGAGAACACCAACAAGCTGCTCCGGCAGTACCTGCCCAAAGGCACGAACCTGTCGACGTTCAGCCAGGACGACCTTGATGCCATCGCGACAAAGCTCAACAACCGTCCACGCAAGTGCCTGGAATTCCGCATACCAGCCGAGAGTGTTGCCTTGACCGGTTGAATCTAAGGTTGGCCCGCTTGAGGATCTCCACGTCCTCCCGCAGCCTGCGGTTCTCCCGCCGCAGTGCGGCCAGTTCCTCGCGTTCACTGCTGGTCAGGCCGTCCCGCTCGCCCGCGTCGACCTCGGCCTGCTTGACCCAGTCCCGTACCGCGGTCTCGGTCAGGTCGAAGTCCTTGGCGACCTGACCGACCGAGCGGTCACCCCGCCGGCACAGCTCGACTATCTCGGCCTTGAACTCCGGGGTGAACGAGCGGCGAGGGCGAGGCTTCTTCTTCCCCATGCTCTCCATGATGGACATCATCCTTCCGGGACCGAAGCCCCTGATCTCCGATGTCCGTCAAAGCGGATCAAGCCCACCGATGCCCTCGAAGGTGTGGCTCGGGTCCGACAGGTACAGCGCGACAGCGTCCGCCTTGAACTCAGGCGAGTAGACCTTCATCACCATAAAAGATGCCTCCTACCCGACCCCTCCCGGGGTCGGGCTCAGAGGTGTCCACTCCTCGGGGACAGGTCCCTACCACGGACCGCTCCGGTGATGCCAAGTTCGCGCATCAGGCGTTCGACAGTGCAGCGGGCCACACGGCGGCCCTGCCGGTTCAGCTCACGCCAGATCTTCCTGGCCCCGTAGACACGGTAGTTTGCCTCGAAGACCTCGCTGATCAGTTCCTTGAGTTCGGCATCCCGCACGGTCCTGGCCGACGGCGTGCTCCGTCGTTTGTGGTGGGCGTAGTAGGTGGAGGGGGCGATCCTGCAGGCGTGTTCGGTGAAGGTTCTGCAGATCGGCTCGACGCCGCCGAAGCGGTCCCGGTGCTCGTCGATGAACGCTACGAGCGTGTGTGTGGCCGGTCGAGCTCGGCCGCGAAGAAACTTGCTGCGGCCTTCAGGATCTCGTTGGCCCGCTTGAGTTCGGCGTTCTCCTTCTTCAACGCCTTGAGCTGGGCGGACTCCTCCGTCGTCGTCCCCGGACGTGTCCCCGCGTCGATCTCGTACTGCTTCACCCAGTTCCGCAGCGTCTCGCGGGAGCCGATGTCGAGCTTCTCGGCCACCGCCTGCAGGGCGGCCGTCTCGTTCGGGTAGTCGTCGCGCACCTCGGCGACCATGCGCACCGCACGGCGGCGGAGCTCAAGCGGGTAACGGGAAGGTCGTGCCATGACTCGATCCTTTCATGAAATCGAGTCTCCATTCGAACCGGGGCGGTTCAGAGAGGTAGAACGCCCGCAGGAGGCCGCGGTGATAGCGGTGAGGTCGGCGCATGTTGCCGCTGACGCGGCCGGAGCCGCGCGGCACTGGGGACAGGCCGGCGAATGCCGCTAGCCGGTCGGCGGTGCCGAAGGCTTCCGTATCTCCGCCCGTGGCGGCGATGAACGTGGCTCGGAGCATGGCGCGCATGCCGAGCAGGCTGCGGATCACCTCCGAGCGTCGAGTTCGGCGATCTCCTCTTCGAGGGCTATCACCCCCTTCGCGAGGCGGGCCACCATAGAGGCGGCCAACTGCTCGCCGGGCAGCGCGGTGTGCTGGGCCTGAGCCGCCTCGACGGCGGCGTGGCCGCGACAGCAGGCGTTCGCCCTGCGTGTCGATCTCCGCGCAGTGGTGATGTTCGTTGCCGATGTCGGTCGAGTCGTCGCGGGGCTTCGGGCGGCCGAGCCATTTGAGCCATCGGACGGCGACAAGCTCACAGCCATACCCGGAACCCCTGGGCCCACGATCTTACGAATGACCGTCTCAGACCCACGCTTGGAAGGTAGGACAAGCTTAGGACTCCGGCAACGTGTCGCTATCTGGCCTGGTCGGAGACGTCGTCCGCGCCCTCTGTGAACGCCTGGACGCCGCACGCACCCAGGCCCCGTGCTCAGTGATGGTCTCGCTCATTTCAGGCGTCTCCTTGATCATCGGATCCGCCGTCTATTGGACACTCCCCAGCGACGCGAGCGGCGAGCGTCGGCCTTTCTCCACCGCCCGGACCTTAGGAACAGTTGGACTGTCTCAGAGCTTGTGCCGTCTCAGTTGAGACGATGGCGTCGAGGCGCTCGTGCCGAGTGGACGATCGAGTGATCTGTCTCAGAAAGAGTTGAGCAGCTTCATCCCTCCGTGGCGGGGCTGAGAGCACTGGTTGACGAAGTGCGTCAACCACTGCTCCGTGTCCGACGCAGCGGGGACGCGGCGCGTCCGGCGCATCATCGCGCCCGGCGGCCGACCGGCGGTTGCACCGGGTATCGCCGTTCTGACCGCTTCTGAGCTGCGTGATCTGGAACTGCACGCTCGCGACGCCCCGGAGAAGGGTCGGCGATTTCGACTGTTCGGGTGAGGATGTCGAGCGGGATTGGGTGGAGCGCACCGGCCTGCTGGAGCCGGGTCACCCGCGTGCTGCTCACCCGAGACCAAATCCGCGCGTACGCCCTGCCCGCGACTGCGGGGAAGCGGGACGACCTGCGCTGGCCAGCCTTCGCCCGCCGCTATGGCTTCGACATCGACCGCCCCGTGCAGTGGGAGGCCGAAGCCCTCGAACCCGACGAACGCCAGCGCCTGGTCCTCGCCGCCGTCGACCGGTGCGTCGACCACGACGTCCTCGCCGAACAGATTCTCCGCGAAGAACAGCAACGCCGCGCCCTGGCCGACTTCCTGGACGGCTGGGACGCGGCGGGCGGGGGACCGGCCTAGCTGGGCGATCTCATGAGCTTGTTTACGCCTCGGCGGCCGGCTGGCTGCCGACCGCCGAGGATCACGGTGAAAGAGGGTCAGAGCGCTGGCCGGTCCCCTCGCGCTGGCCAGTTCCCCGGTCCGGGAGAACTCTGGTCACCGGAAGTGAACTTCTTGCCCCCGGCTCGGTTACACCGCCACAAGATCATCGGGGTGTTGTCGGCCTGCTTTTCCGCCGTTCACGGCCGGGGTTTGCTCAGCGCCAGTGGGCGTCACACTTCGTGCCGGTCCAGTTGTTGGTGCACGCCTTGATCCAGTACTTCTTGCCGTAGTCCTCGCGATGCCCCCAGGAGGTGCTCGTTCCCGCTCCCCTTTCGTCACAACTGATAAGAGGGGTGCCGACTCCGTTGCGGGTGACGTAGTGGACCTTCACGCAGGCCTTGTGGTGGTCGGCCTTCGTGTCGTAGATCCGGCCGCTGGCGCTTACCTGCGTGCCCTTCCAGCAGATGTGAGCTGTGACCTTCGCCCCTGTGATGGCGCTGGAGGTGTCACGGCAGCTCCAGCCCGCTGCAGCTGCACTGCTGCTGTTGGTCTGGGGCGCGGACGGTCCGAGGCCGGCAGCCCCTGCTGCGGTGATCGGTGCAAGCAGGAGACCAGCACTCGCTGCGGCGATTCCGAAGGACTTAGAGGATGTCTCATGTGGTGATGCGGTGAGTTGGGGCATCATTGCTGCTTGTGGGTGTCGATCTGTCGCAGCGGCTGGTTCCTGACGGTCTGTGG
>NZ_JBIAIE010000059.1:0-9089 GCF_042871185.1 Streptomyces sp. NPDC006012 | reverse complement strand
ACGCGGCGGGCACGCTCACGCAAGACTGCGACAACAGGGCCTCCGGAAGCTCGGGCTGACTCGCATCGCCGAGCTACCAGGAGGTCCTGCCTTCATGCGCCGATGACGCCACGATCACCCGAACAGGAACCCTGTTCGATCACGCCCGGAATGCGGATGGCTTCTGACATCTCAGGAGACGAGACAAGCACCTTCCCCGAGGACGCGGACGCTGGCGAGGAACGCGCGGTGCACGCGGCGGCCGGCCGCGTCGATACCGTTCGCGAACTGCCGCAGCACCTCACGCCGTTCGGCGACGTGGTGGTCGCCGCACAGCCACGCCGACCACACGCGGTCCGGTGGGACGTGGCGGCCGGCCTCCAGCTCGTAGAAGTCCGCGCCGATCGATGACGCGGGGAGCCGGCCCGCGGCCGCCAGGTCGTCGTCAGACGTCTCGGTGGTGTACAGCTCGGCAGCTGTCTCGGGGAGCTTGTCGGCGAACGCGGTGGCTTCCTCGACCCGTTGGTGGAAGGTCATGACGGTGCGCAGGTTGTGCCGGGCGGCGTGTTCCAGGAGCGCGGTCTGCAGCAGGGCCAGGCGCGATCTCTCGGTTTTGGGACAGTGGGGTGAGAAGCAGTGGGGTCTGGGTGTGTTGTTGCTGGTCGGTGGTGGTTTCGAGGCGTGGGGTCACTGTCCTGGAGGTGAGAGGTCTGCTGGGCGTTGCTGTTGTGGAGCGTTATCGCGTGAGGGGTGACGCTGTCTCAGTTTCGTGAGTTCTGATCCGCTGGGCGATGGGTGTTGGTGTGCTCGGGGGTGTGGATCAGGGAGAGCTGGACCCGGCCTCGAATGGGGTGGGTGGTGGTTCGAGTGGGGTTTTGCCGGCTGTGTCGGTTCGGGCGTTGCGGGGACCGGCGGTGCGTTGTCTGCTGGCCCTGCGGCGGGAGGGGAAGCTCACCACCAGGCAGGTGAGGTCGGCGGCGGATGTGTTCGGGGTGCGGGAGCGTGCGGTGTGGCGGTGGCTGGCTGCGGTGGAGCGGGACGACGGTGTCGCCCTGTCCACCGAGCTGGGGCGGTGGCTCGGCGGCCGGGCGCTGTGCGACCCGCGCCCCGACGGCCCTCGCCCACCAGGTGAGGTCGCGGTGGCGTTCTGTTTCTCGGAGTGGGCCGGCACCAGCACCCCGTCCAGGTCCACGATCACCTGCCCGGTGGTGTCCGGCGAGGAGGCTCCGACCAGGTTCCAGACGCGCTCGCGCGTTTCGGCTCGTGCTGAGCGGATCGCGGTCAGGGCTTTCGGGCCTGCCGGGGCCAGGGTGTCGATGAGGCGGGAGACGGTCGGATCGGAGGCGACCGGCCCGAACACGGCCGGCTCGGCCCGCAGCATGCCGACGTCGGCCAGGCAGTCCCCGCCCCGCGCGACGGCCAGGGCCACGTCCAGCAGGATTTTGCCCGGATCGTGCACCGCCCGGGCCTTCCGCCACGGCGTCAGCGCCGTTGATATCGCGGTGTCCAGGCCGGTCTTGCGGACGGTCTCGACCAGCAGCGCGCTCCCTGCCTGCGAGACCACTGCCCGGCCGCCGCCCTCGATGCGGACACGTGGGTACGACCCGATACGCTTCTTCACCTGGAGAGTGCTTCTTCCCATGCAGCCAACAGGACCCTCGACAAGTCCCATCGTTGCTGGGCAGGACCACTCTTCGCTTATTTGATCAAGACTCGGACGCCCCACCTCGTGAAAGCGCGAGGTTAGTTCAGAGAACCCGTAGTCAACCACGTCCAGGTCGCCGGGGATCACCTGCCGGGCGACGACCTCCAGGGGTCGGCTGTGGAGCGGTGAGGGTGCCTGGGCCACCGGCGGTGAGGCCGGTGGCCCAGGCTCCTTCTGTCAGCCGGTCGGGCCGGCGTACCGCCGGTCAGCGCCAGGCGGGCGGGATGTCCCCGATTTGCCGGAGCACGTCCCACCCGGCCGGTCGGGCCGCGGGGTCCGCCCAGGGCGCGCCGAGGGCGACCCAGTAGCCGCGGCGGGACCGGATCAGGCGCAGCGCCTGCCAGTCCCCCGGGATACCGAGGTCGTCGATGCCGCTTTCGCTGTCACAGCACGGGCACACGGCCCCGCTGGGTACGCCTTCGTCCCAGAAGAGCGGTCCGGTGAACCCGCAGACCCTGCACACGGTCTCCGTACCGAGCGAGCCCGACGAGGTCCGTTCGGCGATCCTCCCGGCATGGTCGACGGCCGGTGGGGGCGGAGTGCGCCATGCGGGGGGGATGTTGGTGAGCTGCTGGAGCAGATCCCATCCGTGTGGCTTGAATTTCGGGAGATACCACTCGGCGCCGTTGCCGACCCACCAGCCCCGGAAGTGGTGCAGACCTTCCACGCCTTCCCACGAGCCGGGCCGTGCGCCCATGTCACCGATGCCGGACTCACTGCCGCAGCATGCGCAGATCGCATTGGTCGGCCAGCCGTCCTCCCAGAACCTCTCCTCGTCCCACCCGCACATACGGCAGAAGTCTTCGGGGGCGGCGGAGGACTCCTCGGGGGGTGCCTCTTCTGTCACTTTCTACCGTTCCGTTCCCTGGGCCTTCAGGTAGTCCTCCAGCGTCGGATACTGATTGGAGTCGTAACCGCGCGGATTACTGGGACTCTTCGGCGCCGGTCGGTTCATGCTCTTGGGGATACCGTCCTTCATGTAGGACGTGAGAGTGTTGGTGGCCTTTTCGTACACGATGTAACCGTTGCTACGGTCCCAGACACGATAGCCCGAAGGAACCTTGCTCGCGTCCGCCACCGCCCGATAGCGGTGCGCCAACTCCACGTACTGTGTCGCGTTGTTCAACTCCGGGAACTCGGCCTTGTGGTTGTTCCAGTGAATGAGCGCGTTCTGGGTGTTGGTGTATCCCTTCTTGGGATTTCCGGTGGCCCAGATGTGGGGAATCTTGCCTTCGGCCCGCATGGACTTGGTGAAGGCCTCGACAGCACCCCAGGCACTCTTGCCCCACTTTCCGCCAGCGGCCCCCCATCCGAGGACCGGGATCGCGGCGGCGCAGGAGAGGCTGGAGTTGACGGCGTCACCCTCCGCGCCGTACCAGCCGCAGTTGGCGAGGTCGAAGCCCTCTCCGACGACGGGGACCAGGCCGCCCGCGTCCAGCAGGGTGTGGCCGATGGTGGCCAGGTTCCACCAGTCCACGTCCTCCTCGGCCGCGGCGTCCGCGAAGGCGTCCTCCAGTTCCCGGAGGGCCTTCAGTTCGGCGCGGTCCTGCTCGTCCTGTGCCTTGAGTTCGGCCTCGGCCTCGTCGAACGCCTTCTGCGCCGCGTCGAACAGCGCCTCGGTCATGGCCGCCGCGGCGGCGTCGGCGTCCTTGCCGGCCGCCTCGGCGGAGGCGCGGGCGGCTCCGGCGGCCTCCCAGGCGCTGCCGGCCGAGCCGTACGCGGCGTCCGCGGAGGCCTGGGCGCGGGCCGCGGAGTTGTCGGCGTCGCGGGCGGCGCCGTGGGCCGCGGCCTCGGCGTCACGGGCGGTACGCGCCGAGGCCGCGGCGTCGGCGGCCGACTTCTCGGCGGCGTCGGCGGAGGCGTCCGCCTGCTCGGCGTACTCCTCGGCCTGCTTGGCGGACGCCTCGGCCTGCTTGGCGTACTCCGCGGCCTCGGCGGCCGCCTTGTTCGCCGTGGCCGCCGCCTTGCCCGCCTCGGCCGCGTCCCGCTGGGCCTCGGCCGCGACGGCGGAGGCGGCGGCGATGAGGCTCTGCACGCGGGACACGTGGGTGGCGGTCAGCAGGTCCTGCCGCTTGGCGTCGTACCGTCCGGTCTCGATGAACGCGTGCAGAACCTGCGGCGGCCCCTCCAGCGCGATGCGCGCGGCGGCGGAGACTTCCGCAGTTTCCGATTCCATCAACTGGACGGCGGTCACGCGCTCGTCCTGCGTGCGCTGCTCGTAGTAGCCGGTGGTGAGGAACGCCCGCAGCGCGTCCGGCGAACCGTCGGCCAGGGCGGCCAGACCGGCTTCCTGCACACGCGGCCCGGCCTCGTTCATCAGCTGGGTGATGTTGATCCGGTAGTCGTTTGCGGCCGCCTCGTGCTGCCCGGTGGCGAGGAAGGCGGCGACGGCGTCGTCGCCCCCGTCGAGTGCCTCCAGGGCTGCCGTGCGGACGGACTCGGACTCGGACTCGGCGGCGAGCCGGCTGACGCGGGCCCGGTTGTCCAGGCCGTACGCCTTCTCACGTCCGGTGCGCACGTACTCGACCACATCGCGGTCGGAACTCGCGAGGGCCACCTCGGCCGCGGCGACGCTCCAGGGGCCACGGGTCTGGATGGTGTTCAGCGCGACCTTGCGGGCCTTGGGTGCGACGGTGGCGAGGTCGACGCCGGGCTCGGCCACCTCGACGGCCAGCTGATCCGCCTCCTCCTCCAGTGCCTTCGAGGCGGCCTCCGCCTCGCTCGCCCCGGCGGTCTGCTCGTCGGCGAGTTCCTTCAGCGAGCGGGCCTGCTCGATGGAGCCGGCGGTACGGGTGGTCAGTTCCTCCTGCTCGATCTGCCGGGCGAGCGTGAAGGTGTCCTTCGCCTGGGTGACCGCGTCCGTCGCCGCGTCGGCGGCCTCCTTGGCGGCCTTGGCGTGCTTGGTGGACTCGGCCGCGGCCGTGGCCGAGTCCCCCGCGTGGTCGGCCGCCTCCTGGGCCGCGGCGGCGGCGTTGCCCGCGTGCTTCGCGGCGGATCTCGCGGCGTCCCGTGCCTGGTAGGCGGCGGCGGCCGCCTGCCGGGCCAGGGCGTCCGCCCGGTTCGCGGCGGCGGTGGCCGCCGCGGCGTGCCGGTGCGCCTCGGCGGCGGCCGCCCGGGCCCGCGCGGCCGCGGCGCCGGACACCCCGGCCTGGGCACTCGCCGCGGACGCGGCGGCAGCGGCGGCGTCCGCGTTGACGCCCGCGCTGGCGGCGGCCTGGGCCGCGCCGGCGGCGGCGATCGCGGCGTCACCGGCGTGGTTGGCGGCGTCGGCAGCCTTCTCCGCGCCCTTCTCGGCGGCGAGCGCCTGCTCGGCGGCCTTGCGTGCCTCCGAGGCCCGGCCCGCGTCGCTCGCGGCGGCAGCGGCGGCGTTGCGCGCGTCGGCCGCGGCCTGCGCGGCGGCGGACGCGGCCGACGCGGCCTGCGCGGCGGCGTTGGCGGCGACGTGCGCCGAGGAGATCGCGGCGTTGGACGCCGCTACGGCCTCCTGCGCAGCCCGCGCGGCACCCCGGGCCGCGTCCGCGGCCCGGCCCGCCGCGCTGGACGCCTTCTTCGCGTCGTCCTTGGCCGCCTCGGTCTCCTCGGCCGCCCGCTGGGCCGCCTCCTTGGCGAGCTTCGTCGCCTCGACCGCCCGGTCGGAGGCGTCCTTCGCCTTCTCCTTCTCGGCGTCAGCCTGCCGCCCGGCCTCGGTGGCCCACTCGGCCAGCTGGGCGACGGTCGCCTGCTCCTGGTCCCGGGCCCGCGCGATGTACTGGCCGACCTCCAGGAACTCCCGTACGTCGTTGATGTCACCGCTCAAGGCCGTCTGGGCGGCTTCGCCCGTCGCGGTCCCGCCAGTGCTCATGATCTGGACGGTCTGCACCCGGGCGTCGTTGTCGGCGGCGCTGTACTGGCCCTCCGTGAGGAACGCCCGCACGTCCTCGATCGAGCCGTTCAGCGCCGCCTCGCCCTTCTCCCTGACCTGGCGGCCCTGCGCTGCCGAGATGATCTGTGTGACTTGGATCCGCTGGTCCTGCTCCAGCGGGGCCTTCCAGCCATCCGCGAGAAACGCGCGCAGGTCGTCCTCCGTTCCAGAGAGCGCCTGTTGCGCGGCCTCTCGAACGATCCGCCCGCCTAGCGAAAGAATCTGTACCGTGGACACCCGGTCATCGGTGAGCTGCGCGGCGTCCTTCTCCACATCGAGGAACTTCCTGACATCCTCGTCGGAGCCGAGCAACGCCGCCTCGGCGGCCGCCTTGACCTGCGAACCGCCTGACTGCCAGAGCGCCAGCACCTGGCCCCGGTCGGTGGCCGGTATGTACTCCGCCGGCGTGTCCTCGTCCAGCTCGTCCGCGGCGGTCGCGGGCGCGGCGCCCAGCAGACCCACGAGCAGAGTTAAAAGGACCGCCAGACACAGCGAGCGCACGGGCGTCACCCGTCGCCATCGCCCGTAGCTGACGGTTTTGCGTGTGCGCACAGGAGGAAAGCCTCTTTCCCTCATCCTGAGTCTTCGGTTCACCGAGAGTCCTTCGCTGACAGGCCAACAAGTCTCTGTGTCACGTGGGTACTTCACCGAGGCGAAGGTCACTTGTGAACAGACCGTGCACTAGCTGTACAGCACACATGCACACCTTGTGAAGGCGTGATAAGTTGCGGATCCGGCGCGAGGAATGCTGCAGCACGAGGGGTCTGTATCGAAAACCGGACATACCGGCATAGATAAAGCGAAGAAGTTTCTCGACCCTTCCATTCGCCAGTCGACGCGTTGGCGCGCATGCCCGAACGGCCGGGCCGACTACTACTGTTGGATAAGTGCGCGGATTTCTGTCTCATTCAGCGAAAGGGAATCGCAGTGATACACCCGATCCGCAAGCTGGTAATTTCCGCTCTTCTTGCGGCTCTTACTGCCGCAGTGGCCGCAATTCTTGCATTCGCCAGCCCCGCGCCTCATGCCTCCGCCAGCGATGGCGTCCAGAAGACCACCGCGGACGCTCTGCAACCAGTGGTCGAAAACTTCGAATACCCCGACGCGGATCGCATATTCGAAGAAACAGGAATGACCCTCCACAAGGGAGATGGGCATATCCTCTTCGCCGAGTGTGACGATTCCCCCGAGCAGATCCAGGTCTGGACCGTTTTGAGCAGTACCGGCAAGTACTGCTTCCGCACTACCGCAGCCACGGGGTACCTCACCCTGGAGGTGCCGGACGTCTACGCCCTGAAGACCGGGGAGAGGGCCATACACGCGGAACTGAGCGCTGAGGGTAAGTCACAGGAAGTGAATGTCCCGAAGGACAAGTTCCAGGGCGTGGGGGAAGGACTCGGCGGTGCCCCAACCGTCCTGCTGGAAATCCGCGTCACCGGCTGATCCGCCTTCCTCTCGTCCAGAAAGCGAGAAGTTCGTGTCTGTTATACGTTCCCGTCGTGCGCGGGGCGTCGCGCTGCTGGCCTCCGTGGTCGCGGTCAGCGCGCTCACCATCGCTCCGGCCCCGGCTGTCACCGGCAGCCAGACCGCCAGCGACAGCTACACCTTCACTGCCCGCCTGATCTTCGGCGACGGCGACCGCGCCTGTTCAGGCGCGCTCGTCGACCCCCTGTGGGTCCTTTCCGACAGCTTGTGTTTCGTCGACAGCCCCGCAGGCGGGGTCGCTGCTCCCGCTGGCAAGCCTGCCAAGCCGATTACAGTTACCGTCGGCCGCAGCGACCTCGCTTCCACCGGCGGGCTTGTCACCACGGTCACCGAACTCGTTCCCTCACCTGAGCGCGGCCTGGTCATGGCACGCCTCGCGACACCGGCCCAGAACGTCGCCCCGGTCACCCTGGCCACCACCCCGCCCGCTGCCGGCGACACCGTCACGGCCGCGGGCTTCGGACGGACCAAGACGGAGTGGACGCCGACGACGCTGCACACCGGCGCCTTCACCGTCGACACGGTCGACCCCAGCCAGCTCGCCCTCACCGGACAGGACGGCAACGCCCTCTGCTCCGGCGACGCCGGCGGCCCGCTGCTGCGTGAGAAGGACGGCAAGGCCGAACTGATCGCCGTCAACAGCAAGTCCGGGCAGGCCGGATGCCTGGGCGTTGACGAGGCCGAAGGGAGCACCGCGGCCGTCAGCACCCGTGTGGACGACCTGAACGCCTGGCTGCAGCAGGTCCGCTCTCTGCCGCAGCAGGCCCAGGTGGTCGACGGTGACTTCGACGGTGACGGCAAGTCAGACGTCGCGGCCCTGTACGACTACGGCAAAAATGCCCAGGGGCTGGCCCAGAGCAGCCTGTGGCTGTTCAAGAGTGACGGCACGACATTCCGCGCCCCCCGAGTGGCGTGGGACAGCGGCAGCACCAGCTGGAACTGGGCGTCCAGCAAGGTCACCTCCGGTGACTACAACGGCGACGGCAAGACCGACATCGGCGTCCTCTACAACAACGGTCTGACCGACGGCAGATACCGTACGAGGCTGTGGGTGTTCACCAGCACCGGCGACACCTTCAGTGCACCGAAGGTCGTCTGGGACAGTGGCAGCACCAGCTGGAACTGGGACCGCAGCAAGGTCACCTCAGGTGACTACAACGGCGACGGCAAGACCGACATCGGCGTGCTGTACGACTACGACCAGACCGCAGACGGCAAGTTCCAGTCCAAGCTGTGGGTGTTCGCCGGAGCCGGCGAGACCTTCCAGGCCCCGGTGGTCGCCTGGGACAGCGCCAGCACCGGCTGGAACTGGGACCGCAGCAAGGTCACCTCAGGTGACTACAACGGCGACGGCAAGACCGACGTCGTCGTCCTGTACGACTACGATCAGACCGCCGAGGGCGCCAACCACTCCAAGCTGTGGTGGGCCTTCACCAGCGCCGGCACCACATTCGACTCTCCGAAGGTCGCTTGGGACAGCGGTGAGATGAGCTGGAACTGGGACTCCAGCAAGGTCACCTCAGGTGACTACAACGGCGACGGCAAGACCGACGTCGGAGTCCTCTACAACTACGGCGCCACGGACGGGAAATACCGCTCCAAGCTGTGGACCTTCACCAGCACCGGCACCACACTCCAGGCACCCAAGGTCATCTGGGACAGTGACCCCACCAGCTGGAACTGGGACCGCAGCCAGCCTCTCTCCGGAGACGCCAGCGGTGACGGCAAGACCGACATGGCCATCTTCTATGACTCCGGCACCGCGTCCGACGGCCGCACCCGCCAGGCCCTGTGGAACATCACCAGCACCGGCGACTCCATGACAGCCCCCCACAAGGACTGGGACAGCGCCATCCAGTAACCCCTTCAGGGCAGCACACCCGACACATCCTCTGCCCGGCGCGGAACCGCGCCGGGCAGAGGAGCGGTGGCTTCCTCGACCTTCTGGTGGAACGTCATGACCGTACGCAGGTTGTACGCGGCGGCGTGCTCCAGGAGCGCGGTCTGCAGGAGCGCCAG
>NZ_JBIAIE010000058.1:0-10130 GCF_042871185.1 Streptomyces sp. NPDC006012 | reverse complement strand
ATCAGCGAGGTCTTCGAGGCAAACTACCGTGTCTACGGGGCCAGGAAGATCTGGCGTGAGCTGAACCGGCAGGGCCGCCGTGTGGCCCGCTGCACCGTCGAACGCCTGATGCGCGAACTTGGCATCACCGGAGCGGTCCGTGGTAAACTCGTGATCACCACGCTGCCCGGCGGGCAGGCCGAACGGGCGCCGGACCTGCTGGACCGCGACTTCGTCGCCGCCGCCCCGAACCGCTTCTGGGTCGCGGACTTCACCCACGTGAAGACTTGGGCCCATGTCGTCTACGTCGCCTTCGCCGTCGACACGTTCTCCCGCCGGATCGTCGGCTGGTCCGCGGCCACCGTGAAGGAAACGGTCTTTGTCCTGGACGCCCTGGAGATGGCCGTGTGGCAACGCCATCGCGACCAACACCCAGTTAGTCCAGGCAAGTTGATCCACCACTCGGACACCGGGTCTCAATATACGAGTTTCCGGCTCGCCGAGCATCTGGACACCGCCGGCATCGCCGCCTCGATCGGATCGGTCGGCGACGCCTACGACAACGCCCTGATGGAGAGCACGATCGGCCTGTACAAGACCGAGCTGATCAAGCCCCAACGGCCCTGGAAGACGCTCTCCCAGGTCGACTTGGCCACCGCAGAGTGGGCCGACTGGTACAACCACCGCAGACTCCACGGTGAGATAGGGCACATCCCGCCCGTCGAGTACGAAGCCAATCACTACAAGGAATCCACGAAACCCCAGGTCGCAACCACAATCTGAGATCTCTACCGAACCCGGGGCGGTTCACTCACCAGCAAAAACACCAACCGAGCCTTTACACGCTAGAACAACCTACAACCCACCCCGCCACACACAACACACAACACACAACACACAAGCCCAGCCCACACACCCCGCCCACCCCGCCCCAACCACCCACCCAGCCCCTCAACACACCCACAACACCCCAGGCCAGCAACCACCCGGCACACCAACAAACCCCCCACCGAGCCTCACCCGTGGCCCCGACGACGGTGGTGCGCACGGGACTTGAGTCGACCGGACGACAGGAGCACCGACGGCGCGGACCGTGGCCGGGGCCTCGGTCCGCGCCGTCCTGCTCGCTCAGAGGGTGCACCGCGCGGGCGTCAGCGCACGCTGTTCACCTTGTTCAGCGCCTTGGCCAGGCCGGAGGCCCACAACTGGTCGACGCGGGCGCGCTCGTTGGCGTTCGGGTAGCGGTTGGTACAGGACGGGCCGGGGCCGCCGCCCGACATCAGCTCGCTGCACGGGCCGCTGTAGTGGTCGGGCAGACCGAGCACGTGCCCGGTCTCGTGGGTGACGACGCGGACCGAGTCGTACTGCTGGTTCTGCGAGTAGTCCAGGAAGATGTAGCCGCGGCCGTGGCCGTCGGTGGAGGCGTAGGACCCGTTCTGCGGGTCGTTGCCCTCGTAGTACGAGAAGTCGGCATTGCCGGAGGAGGCGGCCAGCTTGACGTTCGAGACGGAGCTGTTCCAGATGGAGGCGGCGCTCGATATCTGCGAACCGAAGCTGGGCGCCTGGGCGGCACTATAGTAGACGGTCACCGACTTCAGGTTGGGGTGTGCGGCCTGCTTCTCGGCGACCGACTTCATGACCGCGTCGAAGAACGCCTGGGTGTCGGCGGAGTGCGCGGCCGTACCCGTGTACCGGGCGACGGTGGCGGGACCGGAGGTGCCCGGGGCGGCGGCGGCCGGCACGGCGGTGCCCAGCGCGGCGGAGGCCAGGCCGAGTCCGAGCGCGAGGGCCACGAGTCTGCGGACGGACTTCCTGGACGCGGCGCCGGTGCGGGAGGACGTCATGTGGGGGCTCCTGCTCGTTCGGTGTGGGGTGTGAACGGTCGGTTGCGGATGAGTCTCGGGCAGGCCAACGCCCGCCGGGATGATGGCAACTTGGGATAGCACGGAGCTATCGGGGCCGACTCGTACGGATCCGTCGCCATTTGCTCGTCTGGTGCGGTGCCACCGCCCCGCCCTACGCTCCCCCTCATGGAGCTCGAGGTGAGGCATCTGCGCGTGCTCTGCACCATCGCCGACACCGGCAGCCTGCACCGGGCCGCCCGTGAACTCGGCATGGCGCAGCCCTCGTTGAGCACCCAGCTGCGCCGGATCGAGCAGACCCTCGGCGGTCAGCTCTTCGTCCGCGCGCGCACCGGCTGCCGGCCCACCCCGCTGGGACGTGCCGTGCTGAGCCGGGCCCGGCCCCTGGTGAGCGAGCTGGCCGCGCTGGTCACCGAGACCCGGGCGGCCGCGGCCCGTGCGGACGGGCCCCAGTTGCGCATCGGCGCCACGGCGAGCCGCGCCATCCCCGGCTGGCTGCGCCGGCTGCGGGCGTGCACCCCGCGCACCGAACCGACCCTCCAGATGGACGTCTCCGCCAACTCCCTGCTGCGCATGGTCGCCTCGGGCCGGTTCGACATGGCGTTCGTGCACGAGGTGGAGGGCAGTCCGCTGCGGGTGCCGGCCGGGCTGTGCCTGCGGGTACTGGTGGAGCGCGAACCGCAGTTCGTGTGTCTCGCCGTCGACCATCCGGCGGCGGCGCGGCCCGAGGTGCGGCTGTGCGATCTGGCGGCGGACCGGTGGATGGTGGACTCCACGGTCGACGGGGAGTGGGACGCGCTGTGCCGGGTGCTGCGCACGGCGGGGCTGCGGCCCGACATGCTGCACGGCGACTACCTCACCGCGTACTCGCTGGCTGCCACCGGGGAGGTGGTGACGGTCAGTCAGCCCACGGCACGGCCGCGTTCCGACCTCGCCGTACGGCCCCTGCACGGCGATCCGATCGGGGTGCGGCTGCTGCTGGCGGCACGCAGCGAGGAGGAACTCGACCGGGGGTACGCCGAGTTGGAGGAGGCGTACTGGGAGGCGGCACTCCAGGCCCCGGCCTACCGGGAGTGGCTGGGCCGTACCGGCACGGCGAGTACGGCGAGTACGGCGAGTACGGCGACGACCGTCGATGCCGCCACCGGCACCACCGGCACCACCGGCACCGTGGACACCGTGGACCCGGCGAGCGCCCGCCGGCCGCTTCCCTCGCCGGGCGCGCTGCCGCGTCCGGACGGGCGCGGCGGGCGGCGGGTGGCCGCCGGATGAGGCCGCGCGTCCGTCCGGGCGAGCGGACGCGGGTCAGGCGTGCGGAGCCTCCTCGGCGGGCAGCGCCTCGCGCATCGCCCGCGCGGTGGCGGCCGGGTCGTAGCCCTCCGGTACCCCCTCGACCAGGATGATGTCGCCCTCGACATGGCGGGAGCGCAGCGGCGCGATCTCCTGGTAGGCGGGCGAGTCCCAACAGGCCCGCGCCTCGGTGATCCCGGCGAAGCCGATGACCACGACATGGCCGGGCCAGGCGCCCTCCGTCACCTCGTGCGCGGTGGCGTGCACCAGGAAGCGACCCCCGTACGGCGTGAAGGCGGCGGTGATGCGCGCGATGTACTCGGCGGTCTCGGGGTGCGCCGCGGCCTCGCGCAGATGGGCTATGACGTAGGCGGTCATGACGTCCTCCGGTCGGTCGCGCCGGTCCCCCTGCGTACGCCGGTGATCGCGGCACCTGGCGCCCGGCGGTGTCGATGACCTGGCCGGTAGCCGGCCGGTGAGGACCGGCGAGCGGGACGGCGCGTCAGCCGGCCGCGTGCGCCGGGCGGGCCTCACGGCCGCCGGGATGGCGGTGCCGCCAGGCCCAGAAGACCGCGCAGGAGACGACGGCCCAAGCGGCGAGGACCAGGAACGGGAAGGCGTGCTGGTGCCCGGCGAAGCAGACGGCCGTGTGCTGGGCGTTCACCGAGGCGCCGGGCGGCAGCCAGCGGCCGATCTCGCCGAACGGGGACGGCAGCAGCGGCCAGGAGACCGCGCCGCCGGAGAAGGGGTTGCCGAGCAGCACCATCACTCCCCAGGTCGGCAGCATTCCGGGTCGTAGGGCACACAACTGACCACCTGGCAGCCGTAATGCCGGCCCGCGGCGACCATCTGCGGATGCCGCACCGGAATCCCGGCGATGTGCTCGACGGTCACCGTCTTCGCATTGTCGGTCAGCACATACGTCGGCGCCCCGCCGATCCGCCTGAGCGTGGTGTCCAGACAGGCCACCAAAGTGCCCAACGTGCAGTCCCAGACCGGGATCACCACCCGGAACCGCGACCAGGACAGCCATGCGCAGAACAGCCAGGTCCGACGCCCTGCAATGCGCGGACCCTCACCCCAGTCGAACTGCAGCCACCGGCCCGGCTCGGAAATCCACGGGCGGTACGTTCGTCGCTTGCCCGCCTTCCACGCGGTCTTTGCCGTGTTCACCGCCCGTCTCGTCGAGCGTTCGCTGCCCCGGTAGCCCATCTTCACGAGCTTGTCGTGGACCACATCGGCGCGGATCGTCGCCTTCGACTGCTCGACCCACTCCTCGACCTTCTCCAGGAACGCGTCGATCATCTTCGGCCGCGGCTCTCGCTCATAGGGATTGCGCCCGCCGTTGCGGGCCTCGACATACCGCTTGACCGTCTTCGGGTCGTGCCCCGTCAAGGTCGCCGCAGACCAGACCGTCCCGGTCAGGTCGTACGCCTCAAGGATTTCCATAATCTCCGTGTCAGACTTCGTCACAGGACCTCTCCGGCCGGTAGCTGATGCGTGGAAACACCAGCAAACGGTCGGAGGGGTCTCCTCCAGTTAAGGAAGTGATCAGGAACACCACTGGTCAGACGGCCGGCCACCTGGAATTCCGGTGGCCGTCAGCCTGGACTCGGCTGGCCGCACATCTGGACTTTGCCACGGCCGCCGTCAGCGGTTTGAAGCCTCCCCCCGCAGGGCGACTCCGAAGGGCCGAAAATCCTTCATCTCTCGTGCAGCACCGCGTTCAGCTACTCAACTACCGCAAAGCAGCCTCCCGCGTTCGTGGCACACCTTTTTTCAAGATCTCGATCGTCTTCTGCTGTTCGGCGCTCTGCCTGCGCAGCCGCTTCAGCTCCTCGCGCTCCGCGCTCGTCAGCTCTCCCGACGTGCCTCCACCACGGTCGATCCGGTCGCGCTTGACCCAGCCACGCAGACTCTCCGGGCTCACCCCCAGATCCCGCGCGACCTCCGTGATCGTCTTGTCGGAGGAGCGGGCCAACGCGATCGCGTCCCGCTTGAACTCCTCCGAATACCGCTTCGAGTACTGACTACCCACCTGGCACTACTTCCTCTGGAACCTCATGTCCCAGTCTCCAGGTGTCCAGTCACAAGGGGAAGCTTCAACCGAGCGGTCACCCCGCCGGCACAGCTCGACTATCTCGGCCTTGAACTCCGGGGTGAACGAGCGGCGAGGGCGAGGCTTCTTCTTCCCCATGCTCTCCATGATGGACATCATCCTTCCGGGACCGAAGCCCCTGATCTCCGATGTCCGTCAAAGCGGATCAAGCCCACACAGCGTCGGCGCGGGCCGCCGTACGACGAACGGGCGGAGCCCCGTCGATGCGCCCGTCGAACGGGACATGACGGGGCTCCGGCCTTTGTCCGGCGTCGCGCGTCCGGTCAGCTCTCGTCGGCACCCGCCAGGCCGGACGTGCCGGACTTGCGCAGGTGCACCAGCAGGCCGATGAAGCCCGCGAAGAATCCACTCGCCAGTCCGGTGATCGCGTGGTTCACCGTGTTAGCCACTTCGTCGGCGGGCAGCCCGACGACAGTGCCGTTGATGCAGGCGCTCACCAAGGCGCCCATGACACCCCCGAAAAAGCCACCGGTCGCGGCGATCCGAACATGAGCGGAACGTTTATCGCCGCGCACGGATGGGGTACGTGTGCTCACGGAAATGGGTCCTCCCCGACAGGCCGCGGACAGAGCGTCGGCGGCGATACGGCAAACCCTGTGTCACCGGTCCTGGCTCTGTCAAACGTGGCAGGCGGGCGGTCGACCAGGCGAAACACATGTGCGCGTCTCCCCACTCACCGCCGAACCCTCGCGAAGACCCGACGGCGATGGTGGGCAAGCAGGGTGAACCTTCTTCGGCCCACGGCTCGTGTTGTTGATGGACGGCGTGCGGCGCGGTCCGTGAGGACACGATGTCGTGCCGGCGACGGCAGCGGACAGAAAGGCGGCGATGCGGTATCGCTGTGCGGGCGGACCAACCGGGTTCCCGGAGGCCACCGATCGCTCCGGCACCGGCCCGCCGTGAACCGCCGAAGACCGGCGTGCGAATGGCCGGATTCCTTCCACGGGTGATCTCGACCGCCGTTGTCGGCACCGCGGTTCTCCTCGTTCTGGTGCTGGCCACCCGTCCGGACCACGCCACGGATCGGGGTCTGCCGGATGTCCTCGGGACGGGGCAGGGCTGCCGCTCCCTGCACGACCCCCGGTACGAACTGTCCTGTGGGACGGCCGCGTTCGGTGACGTGAGGTTCCATCGTCCCGTCGGCCAGTCGGGTTCGGCCCGCCGGACGACCAGCGTGACCGTGCGCAACACCGGCCCTGTCGTGGTGGACGTCACCTCGGTCACCGGCGCACATGAAGGGGACCGTCGCTTCTCGCTCACCCCGGCGCTCGCACCCGGCCACAGCGCGACGCTGCGCACACGTCCGGCGGAGAGGTACTTCTTCGACATCGTGCCGCGGTCGGCCGTGCCCGGCCTCGGGGCGATAAGACCGGAATCACGGCGTCGCCCACGTGTCTTCCGAGCCTGCGTATGGGCGGCCCGGGACGACCGTGCTCCACCGGCTGCGGGCCGTGCCCGACCCGCCGGTCCCGGGCTGACCGGCACCGGCGGGGCGGTGCGGGATCACTACGACGTCCCGCCGCGTGGACTACTGGAAGTCGCACCCCGGGTTGGGAGCGTCCTCGGCCAGCGGAGCCCCGTGCGGCAGCACGTACAGCACATCGAGGACGACGTCGGTAGTACCCAGATTGCGCCCGATGTGGACATGGTCCGCTCCGGACGGCTCCGTCAGATGATCACCGGCCTGGTACACGCCGTCCGACTCGCAATCCGAATCGAAGTGACTGAGGGTACCGTGCTCGACAAAGCCGTAGAGCGTCCCGTCATGGAAATGCCAGCCAGTGCCCTGCCCCGGCGGGATGGTGATCCGACGCAACACGTAGTCCTTGCCACCGAACGTGGTCTGGGACAGAACCGTCCCGCTGACTCCGGGCCCGCCCGGGGTGGCGTCGGCGGAGGTGGCGGTGGCGAGGGACAGGCCGCCGATGACAGCCGTGGCCAGGCCCAGCCGCAAAAGCTTTGTGCGCAAGGGGTCACACCTTTCTGACATGCAATCCATGATGGCAACGCGTGTACGCGTTTCAGACCACATCGATCCTAGGTATGAGATGGGAAGGCACTGCGAGACGGTCGTGTGCGTTTGGTCGGGAAGCTGTCAAGAGTTCATACGTGTTTCGGATGAGCGTGGCGGATCCGGCTTGGCACTCGGAAGCGTGGCGGATCCGGCCTGGCACCCGGCCGCCCCGGGAGCGCCGAAAAAACCTTTGCGCAAGGTGGCTTCCAACGCGCTGACGAGCCTGTGCGCCCCATACAAGTCGGCCCCATCTCACCTGCCGGGAGCAGGGGAGCCGGTCACACGCACTCAGATACCTGTGCGTACATCCACACATGGCGCCGTCCCGGCATAGAGGCAGCAGGTTTCTACGGACGCTCCCAGGGCGCCACATACTCGTCAGTCAGTATCGTTGTCCAGATCGCGCCGCCACGGGGCGAACCGCGCCGCCGACGGCCACGGTCCGCCGACCCGCCCCAGCCTCGATCGCCGACCGCAAGAGACCACAGGAACACGGGCCGCGAGGCCGACCTGGGGCGGCAGCCGATAGCGGTCTTTGGTTGACGTCCTGATCACCGTTAGTAGATTCAGCAGACGGTATACACGTGCGCTGCATCGGCAAGAAGGCCAGATGACCGTCGCCACCCCGTCTGCCGTGATCGAGCGGGTACTCGGTTGGCTGAGCGACTTGGAGGTGGCGCTCGCCCGGGAGGACCGCGCCGCCCTGGGCGACCTCTTCCGCGAGGACTGCCACTGGCGGGATCTCGCCGCCTTCACCTGGGACGTCTTCCAGACGTCCGGCCTCGGCTCCGTCGCCCCCGGGTTGCTGCTGCCGGCGGCCGAGGTGCGACCGACCGGCTTCGCCCTCGACCCCGCGCGCCCGGCGCCGGGGCACGGCACCCTCGGCGGGGAGGAGATCGTCGAGGTCTTCTTAGAACAACCGCGGATAGATGCCCTCGACGGCCGACTTCAGGATCTTGGCGCGCTTCGGGCAGAACCGGTAGATGCCGTCCTCGAACACCATCTCCCCGTCGTCCTTCACCAGCTCCTTCCTCGCTAGCCACTGCACCGGCGATTTCCCTTCCATCTCCTGCTCACCCAGCAGCCCGCAGTACCGCTTCATCGCGTCCGCGGCCGTCGCCCTGCCCTGCCCTGCCCTGCCCGTCGAAGTGGAACGACGTGCCCACCACCATCGCGTCGAGGTCCCCCTCCGGCGTCGACCTGACAAGGCGACGTGGTATCAGGACGGCGACGCCGGCTACATCGAGTACCCCAGCCACCAGTACTGAGCGCGGATCCGGCCTGCCTACCCCTCATCGGCCTCCTGGTCGGCGGCTTCGTTGGCGCGGTCGATCTCGGCCATGTGCTCCTCCGCCCAGGTCCGCACCCCCGCAAGCGCGGCTTCCAGAGGCAGCCCGAGTCCGGTGAGTCGGTAGGAGACCCGCGGCGGCACGATCGGTTCGACCCGGCGCGACACCAGCCCGTCGCGGGTCAGGCTTCGCAGCGTCACGGACAGCCTCTTCTGTGAGACGCCAGGCATCCGGCGTCTCAGTTCCGCGAAGCGCACCTCGTCCGGTGCGGTATCGGCGAGCGTCTTGACGGCCATGGACGTCCACTTCACCGATGCGGTCCAGCAACTGCCGCGTCGGGTAATGGGGATCGAACAGATCGCCGTGCACCCCGCGACCGGTGGCCGGGGCTCCTCGGGTGGTCACCTATGGATCACCACCTTCCCTGAAAGTGCCGTCCAGGAAGCGATCGGCCAGTTACCTATCGATCTGCGGTCACCAATGGTAACCAGCCGGAGGAGCCGTCATGCCCGCCACCACCGCACACCACCTGCGCCGCATCGCGACGAACGGCGTCCAGCTCAATGTCGCAATCGCCGGGGACGGACCTGCGGTTCTCCTGCTGCACGGCTTCCCGCACACCTGGCAACTCTGGAGCGGCATCATGGGCCGACTGGCCGGGCAGTACCGGGTCATCGCCCCGGACCTTCGAGGCTTCGGTGCCAGTGCACGTGCCATCGAGGGTTACGACGCAGGCACCCTCGCCGCCGACGCCGACGGGCTGCTCGACGCACTCGGCGAGCCCTCGGCAGCGGTGGTCGGTATCGACGCGGGCACCGCCCCCGCCGTCCTGCTCGCGCTGCGCCGGCCCGGCCTCGTCCGGCGCCTGGTCGTGATGGAGGCACTGCTCGGCCGCCTGCCCGGAGCGGAGCACGTCGTCGCGGGCGGTGCCCCGTGGTGGTTCGGCTTCCATGCCGTCCACGGCCTCGCCGAGACCGTCCTGGCCGGCAACGAGGCCCCGTACGTCGACTGGTTCCTCGACTCGGGGACGCTCGGGCGAGGAGTACCCGACGACATCCGCGCGGCCTTCGTCCACGCGTACACCGGGGTAAGGCCCTGCGCTACGCGTTCTCCCATTACCGGGCCCTGCCCACCAGCGCGCAGCAGATCCAGGACGCCGTCGCGACGGCTCGGCTGACCATGCCCACCATGGCCGTCGGCTCACCCCGTCGGCACCGGGCTCGAACGCCAACTCCGTCCCATCGCCGATGACCTGGCCGGACACCATCTCCAGGACTGCGGCCACATCATCCCCCTCGACCGCCCCGACGCGTTGTTCGCGCTCCTTGCTCCCTTCCACTCTGCCGATCTGCCGATCTGCCGAAGTGACTGAAGCGGGGCCGGAGGATCACGGTCAGCGGTTCGGGCGTTCGTCCCAGCGGTGGGGCCTTGTCCCCGGAGAGTGGACACCTGTTCGTGTTGTTATGCGGCAAGTGTCAGGGTAGCTGACTGCTGTTCGTAGGCGATCGGTGTCTGCTGTCCGTTCGCCGAATGCCGTCGTCGGGTGTTGTAGCGGGTGGTCCAGCGGAAGACGGCCA
>NZ_JBIAIE010000057.1:0-12540 GCF_042871185.1 Streptomyces sp. NPDC006012 | reverse complement strand
CGCGCGGCCGCGCCGGCCACCACCGCGTAACCGCCGCCCGCCAAGGCCGGCCCCGCGCGGCCCCGCGCGACGGGCCCCGCCCCCACGGCGCAGCCGTCGCCCACCGCCACGACGGCCGGACAGCCGTGCGCCCCGGCGCGGCGGCCGGGACGCACGGACCACCGGTCAGACGTCGAACAGTCCGATGGTGCCGGTGGCGGCGTCGTCGCCCACGTCGAACATGGCCACCTGTGCCGCCTTCGGGCGGGTGTTGAAGTCGGTGGCACCCATGCCGGTCCAGTTACGGGACGGCTGGGGCTTGGGGGCCGGTCGTGCCGCCGGGGCGGTGCCGGAGTGGCGGGCGCTCGTGTAGTCCGCGCGGACGATCTCGGTTCGCGGCGCGGCGTCGCGCCACTCGTCGAGGTAGTGCGAGGTGTCGATTCCGACCGTGTGCCCCAGCCTGATGCCGGTCTGTCGCTCGAACCGGTTGTACGCGTCGGTGCGCTCCTCGGTGAAGCTCGACCGGCCGCTGTAGCGGAAGGGGGCCATTTCCTGCGGGACGATGAACACGCCCCTGCGGGCGACGGCCGCAGCAATGTCGATGACGTGGTACTCGAACCGGCCGCCGGTGTAGCGGGGCGCGGTGCGGCCACCCCGGGCGACGGCTCCGTACGGCGGGTTCCCGATGGCGGTATCGAACGGGCCTCCCAGGTCCATGCCGGGGACGTCGAAGACGTCGCCGAGAATCCATGTCGCCTCGGGCAAGACCTTCTTGCCGACGCGGACGTACTCCGGGTTCCGCTCGACGCAGACCAGTTCGCGCGGCTGCTCGTTGTTCAGGCGCTCCCAGTCGGTGTCTCGGCAGGCAAAGGCGAGGCGGCCGATCCCGGCGCACAGGTCGATGACGCGCTTCCCGGTGACCTCGATGGACATGTCACGCGCGAGTCCGTCCGGGGTGAAAAACGCCCCGTCGAGGCGGGCGTCTGCGGTCTCCATGTAGTGGTCGATGACGAACTCCCGCTCGGTGAGCGTGAGGTCCCGGTCCAGATCCACCAGCGCGAGCGCCTTGCGATGCTGGGTCGCCTGCTCGGTAGTCAGCTTGGCCATGGGGTCCGCCTTTCGGTTCGGGTTTCGAGTGGTTCGCCGGTCGGGGTGCCATCACCCTTCCAACAAGAACAACTATACCAGTCAGAACCCGTATCGGGAAGCGTGAAAGGGCTTCTGACCAGGGTTTTTCCGGGTTTCTTCACCCCGCGCGTGCTCTCCGGGCCGGGCCGCCCGCCCTCCTTGCCAGCCGCTTTTCGCCCGCCCGCGCGGACCCGCACCCGGCGGACGGCCCGTCACGTAAACCGCCCACCGCTGCCGCTCCCCCGCACCGTCCCGACGGCCGGACACGGCGAGGGGGCCGGCGGCGCCGGGGGTGCGCGAGGGGGCGGCGCGCGAGCGCCCCTCGCAACCCGGCCCGAAAGGTCGGGTGCCGGGAGCGGCGGCGGTGCGCGGCCGCGCCGGCCACCGCGGCGCGGCCGTCGCCCGCCGGGGCCGGCCACCGCGTCCGGCGCGCGGCGGGCCAGGCCGCCACGGCGCGGCCGTCGCCCCCCGCCACACCGGCGAGGCGGGCAACGCCGAAGGGGCGGACACCGGTCGGTGTCCGCCCCTTCGGGTTCTGCTGGCTGCCCTAGAACGGCGGGAGGCCCACGGCCACCCACGCGTCGTTCAGGACGAAATTGATATGCAGGATCTCAGGGAGGTCCCATCCGAGGCGCTGCGCGAGTCGGTCGAGTCGGTCGCACGCGGCCGTTACCGCGCTCTGGATCTCGGTGCGGTGCTGTTCGGTGATCTCGTCGGCGCGGTCGCGCTGGTCGCTCTGGTAGGCCGCGCCGAGGCGCTGCGCCGTGTACGCAACGTCGAGCAGCTGGTCGAGCTCGTCCGCGATCGGGTCGGCCTTGGGGGTCGTGTTGTCGACGTCCACCCGGACGGTGAAGCCGTTGCGGCGCAGCTGGCGGGTTGCCCGGCCGACTCGGTACGGGTCGAACGCCCAGGTGCGGGTGCCGGGGAGGGTGTACGCCTGGTGGGCGCGGGACCAGGTGAAGCCGTAGCGCTCCAGGGTGGAGCCGACCCACCGGTGCGAGTCGCTGAGGCGGGCGACGGTGCCGTTGACCTTGTCGTGCGTGATGGTGGTGGTAATCACGGGGTTCCTCCGGTGCTGCGGTTTCGAGTGGTGCCGGTCGGGGTGCCAACCCCTTCCAACAAGAACAACTATACCAGATTTGAAGCGATTTCGGGTGTTGGCGGTCCCCTTTTCGGGGGGAGTTGGGGCGGCCGGTCTTCCGGCCCCCCCTGCCTCCGGCTGCTCAGCCCTGGCGGGCGGCGGCCTCGCTGCGGTGTACGGCCACCGCCTGGGCGAGCGTCCGCCCGGCGCTGGTGCCCGGCTCCCACTGGAACGGAACGGGCTTGTCATCGAGGTACAGGCGGAGGGCGTCCGCGCCGCTCTTGCGGCTGTCGACACTGAAGACGGCCGTTCCCACCTTGGGAAGCATGACGGTCACATTGGTCCAGGTGTACGGGGGGGTGCGCCACTCGTCGTGGACGACGCGGGCGGGCTCGACCTGGAGAAGTTCGGCCAGCGCGGCGGCGAATTCCCGGGCGGCCTCGTGCGCGTCCAGCGGGGCCGGTGCGGCGGTGCCGTCGTGGCCGGTGGCGGTGTGGATCTGGAACTTCATGACCTGTTCTCCTGCTGACTGCGGGTCGGGGTTCGAGCGGGGGCCGGGCGGCGGTGCCATCCGCCGCCCGGCTCTGGTTCAGCTTCGGGCGGCAACCTCCTCTTCCTCGGTGCGCCACAGCGGCAGGGCCTCGAAGTCCTGGGACGGCGCGAGCCGGACCACGGCGGCGCGCACCGTGGCGGCCGTGACCGTGGCGGGCATCAGGGCGGCGACGCCCCGGGGGTCCTTGTTGGCGCGCCACATCGCGTAGAGCACGCGGTGCCGCTGGGCGCGGGCCTCGGCCAGCGTCTTGCGGGCGGCCTGGTAGGCGGCCTCCGCCTCCAGCCCCTCGACCAGCAGGGGGCCGTCCACCTCGCGCCGGTCGGCGGCCTCGATCAGGTCGGCGCGCAGTGCCCGGTAGGCGGCCTGGCCGATCGCCTCGGCCTCGGCCTGGCGCTCGGGGGTGATCTGCTCGCTCACGGTTCCTCCGATGGTTCGGGTTTCGAGTGGTTCGCTGGTCGGGGTGCCACCCCATTCCAACAAGAACAACTATACCAGTCAGAGCCCGTATCAGGAAGGGCGAAAGGGCTTCTGACCAGGGTTTTTCCCCGGACTTCCATGATCTTTTAGCCGAAGTTCCGGGCCCCGCCGACCCCCCTCCTTGCCAGCCGTCTTTCCCTCCCCGGCCCCGGGCCGGCCCGCACCATCACGACGTCGAGCAGCTCCTCCAGGCCCTCCTCGACCTCGACCCCTCGCGCCCGCCACGACGGCGCCGCCGGCCGGACGACCACCTGGTCCACCACCCCGGCCACGACGGAGTCCAGCCCGCCCCCCGTTCCCCGGGGGGCGGGCGTCCGGAGGAGCCCCCCGGGGCTTCGCGCAAGGAGCGAAGCGACGCAGCCCGCGCGCAGCGCGGGCCGCAATAAGGAGGGCCCCCAGGGCCCGACGACTGCGGCGCACGGCCGGATCGCACCGAAGGTGCGATGCACCACCGACAATCGCCAGGGGCCCCACGGCGGGAGCGTCCTCGAGGTCGCCGCCGCCCCGGCCACGAACTCCTTCACCACGACGCGGCGGCGACCACGAGGAAAGCGGGGCGATGACCGGCGGGGCCTCGCGGAGGCGGCCCGCGGTCGGCAACACCGCCGGGGCCGGCGGCGCCGGGGGTGCGCGAGGGGGCGGCGCGCGAGCGCCCCTCGCAACCCGGCCCGAAAGGTCGGGTGTCGGAAGCGACGCCGCTACGCGGCCACGCCGGCCACCACGGCGCGGCCGTCGCCCGCCGGGGCCGGCCACCGCGTCCGGCGCGCGGCGGGCCCGGCCGCCACGGCGCGGCCGTCGCCCACCGCCACGAGAACACTCCCGTTGGGGCGGCGCGGGTGCGCCGCCCCAACGGCGATGCCCTGTCGGGCACTTAGACCTGGCTGAGTTCTTCGGTCGCCCGGGTGACGCGCCCCGACTCGTCGGTGCGGTAGATGTCGAATCCGGCGCGTACGTACAGGGCGACGTCGTGGGTGCAGTACCACTTTCGCTGTCCGTCGAACTGGAGGAAGTAGCGTCCCGGCAGGTCGCAGCCCGTCTTGACGCGGAATTCACAGCGCGGGCGGCGAACGAGGGAAACGCGCTCCCGCGTCAGGAGTACCGGGGCGTCGGTCCACACGTATCGCTTGCAGGAGCCGCAGATGCGCATCCCCCACTCGACGCCATCGGCGCGCGCGTCCTCGTAAGAGGCGTAATACTCATCGGCCACGACGTATTCGCAGACCATGTTCCCGCAGGACCAGTTCGCGCACCCTTCGGTCCAGTATCCGGGCCTTGCCGCCTTCTCGCGGAGCTGCGTCGCAACCTCGGGGGTGATGTGCTCGCTCACGGTTCCTCCGGTGGTTCGGGTTTCGAGTGGTTCGCCGGTCGGGGTGCCATCCCCTCCCAACAAGAACAACTATACCAGTCATGACCCGTATCGGGAAGCGTGAAAGGGCTTCTGACCAGGGTTTTTCCGGGTTTCTTCGGCCCGCGCGTGCTCTCCGGGCCGGGCCGCCCACCCTCCTTGCCAGCCGCTTTTCGCCCGCCCGCGCGGACCCGCGCCCGGCGGACGGCCCGCCACGTAAACCGCCCACCGCTGCCGCTCCCCCACTCCGGCCCGACGGCCGGACACGGCGGGGGGCCGGCGGCGCCGGGTCCGGGAGCGGCGGCGGTGCGCGGCCTCGCCGGCCACTACGGCGCAGCCGTCGCCCGCCGGGAGGAGCGAGTGGACGGTCGCGGTGGCCGCGGCGACCACCAGCTGGTCGTCGCGGCGGCCGCGGAACGCGGAGCGGCCCGGGACGGCGGAAGCCGTCCCGGGCCGGGTCAGTTGGCGAACAGGGCCTCCTGGACCGCCTCCGTGGTGGGAGGCGGCGGGGCGTGCTGCTCACGGTGTTGGAGGTGCTGTTCGACGGTCCACCGGGTCCACTGCCATTCGGGCAGGAGCGGGCTGCGGTGTCCGGGGCGCTGGCGGAAGCTCGTCACTCCGGCCGTGCGGGCGGCGTTGCGGATCGGGGAGATGTCGGGGATCAGGTGCTCGGGCTTGACCAGGTGCAGGCTGCTGTCGATCCAGACCCAGACCTCGCACTTGGGGCGGTCCAGCGTGGTCAGGATGGCCAGGTGGTGGATGTCGCCCCACCCTGGGTGGAGTCCTCCGGGGCTGACCCAGAGGGTGGTGCCGGGCTCGATGTCACCGGGCCGGCTGGGGGTGTGGTCGTACGGGGGCTGCTGGCGTCTCCGTCGTCGGGGCTTGTCCGGGTAGTAGTGGCTGGGCGGGTAGGTCGGGTTCCGCTGGTGGTGGCGGTGCAGCTCCTCGGCCTCGGCACGCAGTGCATCGGCGGGGGTGTAGCAGCGGGGGCCCATGTGCCACTTGCGCGGCAGCTTGGTGTCCCAGTAGGTGGGGCTGCCGCACGTGCATCGGCCCTGGGAGAGGTAGGGGTCTGCGGTCGGGCACGGCCACGGGGTGCGGCACGACCGGCAGGCCCAGACCGGATCGGAGGAGTCGGGCAGGTGGGCGTCGGGCATGTAGATCGGCCGGGGCCGCCAGTCGGTGCTCAGGCGGGCCTCCTGGAGGTGCGGGGCATCGTCGCTCCTGGTCTCGAATGGTGCCGGGGCCGGGCGCGTTGCGCGCCCGGCCCCGGCGGTGGTGCGGTCGGTCAGGGGGTGGCGGGGTCGTCGTCCCGGTCGGTGATCGCCTCGGCGGCGTCCAGGGCCTGCTCGGCCAGGTCGAGGGCCCTCTTCATGGCCTGCGGGTCGGCCTCGGCGTTCCTGCGGGCGCGGTCAAGGGCGCGGACGGCCTGGCGCGCCGCGTCGTAGCCGGTCTCGTGCTGGCCTTCGGCCCAGCAGGCGAACAGCAGGAGCTCGACCTCGACGCCGTTGACCGCCTTGGCCAGGGAGCCGTCTCCGGTCCGGGCGGCGGCGAGGGCCTGGCGGCCGGTGTCGATCCGGAAGGTGGGGATGCTGGACAGGAGCACGCTCTCCTCGGTGAGTCCGGCCGGGGCCGGGAAGGACAGGACGGTCTTCTCCAGGGCGATGGCGGCGGCGGTCAGCATGGCGACGGCCGTGCCCGCGTCGGGCACCGTGTGGTCCAGGTGCCTGCCCGCCCTGGCGTACCCGATGGCGAGGGAGGCCCACTTGGCGGCCTGGGCCGGCTGCCCGTTCTCGACGGCCAGGGCCTGCTCGTCGGCGGCGATCCGCGCGCGCTGGTGGCACACGGCGGACTGCTCGTGCAGCCAGCGGCGGCCCGGGGCGTTGCAGCGCTGGGTCTCGATGTCCCGTACGGCGGCGCGGTAGGTCTGGGCGGCCTGGCGTGCGCGCAGGACGGGGCGACCGATGGTCTCCGCGAGCATCCGGCCGTCGCGGCCGGTGACCAGGAGGTCGCGGCGGTCGCGGGCGGCGGCGGCGTCGCCGTTGAGCGAGGGGGACGGGGTGGTGGTCATGTGGGTGTACTCCTCGGGTCGGTTGGGTTCGAGCGGGAGCCGGGGCGGCGGTGCCATCCGCCGCCCCGGCCGGAGGGGAGCCGCGTCTACTCGGTGCGGCGGGTCTGCGGGGGGAGCTGGCCGTCGTCCCCGCGTCGCGGGGCGTCGGCGTCCTCGTAGCGGGCGTTCAGCTCGGCGGGCGGGTACGCCCAGTCGGTCGCGGGGTGCACGTACCGGACGACGGCCACGCGGCCGGGGCGGGGGGTGCTGCTGCCCTCCACGGTGTGGACGGTCGGCCCGACGTAGGTGATGTGCCCGTGCCCGTACGGCTCGGGGATGCTCTGCCCCGGCCTGATCTCCTCGCCGGTCGTCAGGTCGACCAGCCGGACGCCGCAGTTCTGGCGGGGGAAGGCCGGGATGACCCGGCCGTTGAAGTCGTCGGTGGGTTCCACGGTCGCGCTGCTCCTCGGGGAGTGGGGGTGCTGGGTTCGAGCGGGCCCGGGGGCGGCGGTGCCAGCCGCCGCCCCCGGGGGGTGAGCGTGGGGGCGGGGAACGTCAGCTGCGGTCGCAGGCGATGACGACCATGCCGGGCCAGGTCTCGCGGGTCGTGATGTCGGTGAACTCGCGCTCCTCGACGGTGAGGGAGCGGTGGACGGCGAAGTCGTCGCCGCACACGTCGCAGGTGAAGCGGCCGAAGTAGGGGGAGGCGGCGCTACGCCGGTCGATCTCGGGCTCGTCGATGGTGCGGGTCGTCGCCGGGCCGGCCTCGACGTCCTCGGAGGTGGTGGTCACCGTGGGCTCTCCTTCTGTGGTGGGGTTCGAGTGGTGCCGGGGCGGCGGTGCCGTCCGCCGCCCCGGCCGGGGGCTACTGGAACGAGCGGGCGAGTGCGGCCCGTACGTCGCCGGTCTCGGCGCAGACCGCGACCAGCGGCGCGAACAGGGAGGCCCCGAACGCGGCGATGTGCAGCTCCTGCCCGGTGCGCCCGGACCGGCTCGCCTCGACGTAGCCGTGCCAGTAGGCGGACAGGACGCTGTCGCTCATCCCGTCCAGCTCCTCCACCGGCGTCTTGTCCTCGTCGGCGGCGAGACACATCAGGTAGTCGCGCAGGCCGTCGAACGGGGCCTCGGGGAGTTTCAGCGTGGTGGCCATGGGCTCCTCTTCCGTGCAGATTCCGAGTGGGTGCCGGTCGGGGTGCCACCCCCTTCCAACAAGGACAACAATACCAGCTTTAGAGCTGGCGTCAAGGAATGCGGGCACGGTTGCGGCATCCTTTTTCGCTGATCAGCCCGGAGCCGATAAGCTGGAGGCTCGGGATTCGCGGCCCGCGTGGAAGTTGCGCCCCTTCGGGATGTCGCCACCACGCGCGGGGTGCGGGTTTCGAGTGGGCGACCGGCGACCGCGCCAGCCTGCCGCGCTTCGGCGCGGGGGGTCCTGTCTCATGACAGGGTGGTCGCCGGTCGTATTTGTGCCCCCGTCAGGCTTCGTTGTCGACCCAGACCGTGCCGTACGGCGTCACCGGCCAGCGGGACATGCACCCGTGCTCGACGTTCGCCAGGGCTTCCGCCGCGTCCCGACAGTCCGCGATGTCGTACCGACCGGCGTCGACCGCCCGCAGCAGGGCGTCGAGCCGGTCGGCCCCGACCGCGACGGCGCGGCCGGCACGGTAGGCGTCGTGGCCGGCCCTCATCTCCTCGCGCCACGCTTCGCGGTCCTCGGGGTCCAACGGGGGCGGCCCGGCGTCCTGGCGGGCGAGGTAGGCCAGGGCGCGGGCGGCGTGCACGACGGCGGTCACGCGGGGGCCAGGCGGCGGGCGGCGGCGCACTGCACGACGGCGGCGACCAGCGCGGCGGTGTCCCGCTCGAACGCCGGGCGGCTGTCGGCGGAGACGTAGATCCGCCTCTCGCCTTCGTCGCTGCGCTCGCCCTGGGGCCGGTAGAAGGCGGTCCAGCCGGTGTGGTCCTCGGTCCACCCGTCGACCATGCCCTGGTTGTCGGCGATGCGGATCTGTGCGCCGCCCTCGATGTCGACCACGATCCGCGACTCGTCGTAGTGGTGGGAGACCAGTGTCCGCACGGCCAGGCCGTGCGCTTCGAGCGTGCGGGTCAGCCGCTCGCCGGTGGTGGGGGCGTCCTGCATGTGTCCTCCTGCTGCTGGGGGTTGGGGTTCGAGCGGGGGCCGGGGCGGCGGTGCCATCCGCCGCCCCGGCCGGGTCGGGCGGGCCCGCCTTCGGGCCCGCCCTGCGGTGCTACTCCTCGTCGGACTCGCCGGGCTCCGCTTCGCCCTCGGCTGCGGGCTCGTCGTCCTCCTGGCCGTCGTCCGCCGCGTCCGCGTCGGGGTTCTCGTCGGAGTGCGGCGGCTCCTCGGTGTCGTCGGCCTGCTCGGCCGGGGCGTCCTCCTCGGCCTGCTGCTGGGCCTCGGCCTCCCGCTTGAGCCGGGCCTCCTCGCGCTCGCGGTCCCAGCGCTCGCGGTCGGCCTTGCGCTGGGCGTCCTGCTTCGCCTTCTCCTCGGCCTGGCTCTGGGCGGTGGCCAGGGTCTCCTCCTCGACGTCGGAGAGGCTGTAGCCGTGGGCCTTCAGGAAGGTCAGCCACTCGACCGTCTGGCGCTCGATGGGCTTGCGGCGGCCGAACTCGTCCTTCTTGCCGCGCCATGCCTCGTCGGTCATGTGCTCGACCTCGTACATGCCCGCGATGTGGGCGAACAGCAGCCACCAGTACCGCTTGACCCCCGTGCGCTTGACCAGCTTGGCCACCACGTCGGCCGGGGTGTGCTTGAGGTTGGCGTCCTTGAGGTAGGTCGACAGCCGGTCACCGCAGTCGGCGTTGACGTAGTGGGTGTACGCGTACCGGCCCGCGAGGATCGTGGTCAGCACCAGGTCCTTGACGTCGGCCGGGGCCTCGCCCTTGTCCTGGCACATGTCGACGATGAACTCCTGCCGGACCTCGCGCACCGACCGCCAGGCGGCGTTGTTCGTCTTCACGGTGCGCGCCTCGGCGCGGGCGGCCTCGCGCTCGGCGTCGGCCTCCTGGGCCGTCTCGCCGTCGCCCTCGGCGTCCGGCGCGGACCCGATGAGCCGGTGACCCTGCTTCTTGAAGTCGCGGCAGACCCAGACCACTTCGCCGTCCGCCGGGTCGAACGTTGCCGCGTGGCCCGAGCACGTCTCGTTGTGGCCCGCCTCGGTCAGCGGGCGGCCGATCGAACTCTCCAGCTCGGTCACGGGGCGGGCGGTGCTGTACTGCCAGGCGTGCGGCCAGCCGATGACCGGGATCATCTTCTTGGCCAGCTCGGCCGTGGTCGCCGCGATGCGCTCGGCCTTGGCCTTCTCGGTCTTCAGCGCCTGCATGATCTGACGCCACGCGCCCCGCTTGGTGTTGCCCTCGTCGGCGTCCTTGCGCTTGGCCTGCTCCAGCTTCCACAGGGCGTTCGGTACGTCCTCGACCTCGGCGTAGTCGGCCTGCTCGACCCAGTCGAACTCGGCCCCCTCCTCCCACAGTTCCTCGATCACCTCGGGGGCGATCTTGGCGACCCGGGGGGCGGCGTCCAGTTCCTCCGTCGTCCGGCCGATGGCGGCGGCGAGCTGGGCCTTGCGGGCCTTCGGAACCCGCTTCGCGGAGACCATCAGGGAAAGCTGCTGCGCGGCGTCCAGGTCGTCCTGGGCGCTGGCGGCCGCGCGGTGGACGTTCTCGACCATGGAACCCGCCAGGGCCTCGTCGTCCACGCCCTTCAGGTCGTCGCGGATGATCACGCGGACCTTGCGGTACTTGCGGCCGTCGGCCACGGCGCGCTCGGCGGCGGCCCGCGCGGCCTTCATGCGGCGCTGGCCCATGACGATGCCGAGCTTGCCGTCGTTCTCGCCGGTCTGCGGTCGCAGGACCGGGGCCTGCTGGACGCCGACGGCCTCCACGCTGGCGATGAGGCCGGGGTCGGGCTCGGTGGTGTCCTCCTCGCCGTCCTCGCGCTTCTTGCGGTGGTTGAACGGGTCGACGATGACCCGGCTCTCCTCGGGCTTGTCGGGGTGGAAGTCTTCGAGCGGGTCGATCCACTCCAGACGCCCGGCGTCCGCCTCTTCGGCGAGGGCGGCCGGGGCCGTCTGCTCGGTCTGCGTCATGGTCAAGGTGTTCTCCTTGGGTTGGGTTTCGAGTGGTGTGCCGGTCGGGGTGCCACCCCCTTCCGACAACAAGAACTATACCAGTTTTAGACCTGATCACCTAGCGCGGAAGGGCACTTGAACAGGGGTTTTCTCTGATTCTCGCGCTCACGGAGCGTGGGACGGCGACAGCGGTTCAAGGCCGGTGACGGGCCGCCGTGCCACGGGCGAGGAGCGGGGCCGGCGAAACCCGCGACGGCGCGGCCGGCGGTCTCGCACGGGGCCCCGCACGACCGGCGCGGCCTCCGATGCCGGGCGGTCGGTCCGTCGCGTCCCGCCGTCCGCCCTCCAGCGGGGCGGACGGCGGGCGGCGTCACCAGCGGGCGGGCTCCCTGGTCGGGTGGTAGGTCTCGACCCACGCGATGTCGGACCCGTCGACCTCGATCACGCCGCGCTCGCCCTCCTCGCCCCAGAACTTCACGTCGCTGGTGACCCCGTGCCCGGCCTCGCGGCACAGCCGGACGAACCGGGCCAGCGGCACCCCGATGGCGGCGCTCTTGGACGTGTGGTCCATCTTCAGCGCGCCCACGGTGGCGGGCCCCTCCGCGTCGGCCGGGATCAGGGCCCACAGGCCCACGATGTCGGCCCAGGGTCCTGCCGCGCCGGGGTCGTCCAGGCCGGGAACGACGGTGAAGATCGGCAGATCGGGCCCCTCGGTCAGTTCCCTGATTGCGGAGAGGGGGATCGGCGGGGTCACCGTGACGGTGCCCTCGGCCGCGTACTCGTAGCCCATGCGGGCCTCCTTGCGTGCGTGGGTGGGGTTTCGAGTGGGGCCGGGGGCGGCGGTGCCATCCGCCGCCCCCGGCAGGGGGCTTACTGCGGCAGGCGCTCGCTGGGCCGCATGATCGCGATCACGCGCTCGCCGTGGTCGCCGGGCGACGCCTCGGCCACCAGGGTCACGCGCTGCGGGTCGCGGGCGACGCCGTCGATCGGGACGCGGTAGAGGGAGAACGCGAGCCGGGGCGGGCGGCCGGACCCTGCGGCGGCCTTGATCGCCCGGGACGCGGTGATGAGCAGGTCCCATTCCCGCTCGGCGTCGTCCAGCCGGATGCCGGTGTCCCACTGGTATCCGTCGGGGACGGCGATGCAGTCCGCGTAGACGGCCTCGGTCATGGCCACCGGGGCGGGGAACTCGACTTCGGCGGCAATGCCGGGGTCGGCCTCGATCAACGCGCCGGTCTCGATGGCGTGTGCGCGGGTGGTGACGGTGCCGGTCGTGGTGCTCACGGGGTGCCTCTCGTAGTGCGGTCGGGTTCGAGCGGGCCCGGGGGCGGCGGTGCCATCCGCCGCCCCCGGGATGGGGGTCAGAACTTGTCGGACTGGATCGCGTAGTGGGTGCCCGAGAAGGTGGCGATGTGCTTGAGCAGCTGTCCGGCGACGATGATCAGCTCGCGGCCGGACGTCGCGCGCTCGAACTGGTCGACGTGGTGCGCGTTGGCCTCGGCGGCCTGGAGGAGCGCGGCCATCTCCGCCTGGAGGGGGGAGGCGGCGCGGACCTGGATGGTCTCGGCCGCGTAGTGGGCGTACTCCTCGGTCGCCCAGTCCAGGACGACGGTGTACGAGCGCATCCCGCCGCTGGCCGCACGACGGCGGGCGCGGACGGTCCGGATGGCCTCGATGAGCGCGCGCATGGTGTTCTCCTCGGTTCGGGTTTCGAGTGGTCCGCTGGTCGGGGCGCCATCCCCTCCCAACAAGAACAACTATACCAGTCAGAGCCCGTATCAGGAAGCATGAAAGGGCTTCTGACCAGGGTTTTTCCCCGGACTTCCATGATCTTTTAGC
>NZ_JBIAIE010000056.1:0-12822 GCF_042871185.1 Streptomyces sp. NPDC006012 | reverse complement strand
CACCGTTGACGATCGTCCGCCAGTACATCGAGCAGCAAAAACGTCCGCTCTGACGTGCACGTCAGAGCAGCCTTGAGACGCATTCACCCCCGACGCGAACGCCCGGGCCTTCTGCAAGACTCCCGGTAACACCCGCGTTGCACGGCGGGCCTCCGGAAGCCCGTATGATCGCCGCAACACCACCGCCACGACCATCCGTCGCACAGCGCGGTTCGGTGTTCCTCCCACCACCATGCCCGGCAAGGGCCTGCTGAGCCCTGCCCCAAAGCCCCCGGAAGGCGGCCTGCATGCTCTCCCGCGTACGCGTCTGGCTCAATCGCACGTACGCGGAGAACGTGTTCTTCATGGATCAGCTGCGGAGAAATCCGAGCGACCGGGCGGTCGAGATCCATGCCACGCACGGCGACCCCGACTCCCCCGTGCTGGCCGCCGCCGACACCGCCGACCTGGAACCGGAAGGCCTGTCGCCGGCCGGCTATGTCGAGTACGCCCTCGACCAGTGCGCACGGCGCGGCATCGACGTGTTCGTGCCCCGGCTGCACCAGGCCGCGATCGTGGCGCACCGCGCCGAGTTCGCCGCGGCCGGAACGGCACTGCTGGCGCCGACCGCGGAGGCGGTCGCCCTCTTCGAGGACAAGGCGACCGCGTACGCGGCGGCGCGCTCGGTGGGGGTACCGGTGCCGCCGTGGCAGCGGGTGCGCACGGCGGACGAACTCATCGCGGCCGTCGAGGAGTTGGAGGCGGGCGGGCACAAGGCGTGCTTCAAGCCGGCCGTCGGCGCGGGCGGGGTGGGCTTCCGCGTGATCACCCGCAGCCCGCTGTCACTCGTGCACCTGAGCGGGTTCCCGAGTCCCCATGTGCAGTTGGACCTGGTCGTGGCGGCGCTCCGGCGGGCCGATCACCCAGTGGACTGGCTGGTGATGCCACGACTGGAACAGCCGGAGGTGTCGGTGGACTGCCTGACCGGGCCGGACAACCGGCTCCGGCTGGCCGTCGGCCGCACCAAGACCGGCCGCCGGCGCGGGTTCACGGTGCAGGAACAGTGGCTGGAACCGGCCCGGCTGATCGCGGAGGGCTTCGGGCTGCACTATCTGTCCAACATCCAGTTCCGGATGTACGGCGACCGGCCGGTACTGCTCGACGTCAACACACGGCCCGCGGGCGGCCTGCACCAGCTCTCCCTGTGCGGGGTGAACGCCCCTTGGGCGGCGGTGCAGTTGGCGCTCGGGGAGGACCAGGGAGAGATCGAGCCGCCGTTCATCGGACCGGACTACACGGTGGTGTCGGGGCCGCGGCCGGTGTGGCCCGCGCCGCTGCCGCAGCGGCGGCCCGAAGAGACCGGGACGCTGCGGTCCGCGCCGCCCGTCCCCGCGGCGCCGCGGGAGAGCGCACCGCAGGCCCTGCCGCTGTAGCGGAACGGTGCGCCTCCCCTGTCGGAGGTACGCCGGCCCGGGGTGCACCTCGGTATGGCCCGCGACCAGTCTGCGGGCCATAGCGACGGAGTCGACCAGCGGGTGCAGCGCGAAGGCCCGTACGGCCGCCACCCGGGAACCGGACGCGGCGGCGGCCGGCACCTCGCGCTCGACCGCCTTGACCGCGCAGACCAGACCGGTCGCGTACAGGGGCAGCGGGTCCACGGCGACCGGGTGCGCGCCGTTCGCGTCGAGAAGGCAGGGAACCTCCGGCGGTGCTGCCGGTGCCGGGCGGCACCGCCGTCCTCGCCGGCCGGCACGCCTCACACTTCATGCGCCGGCTCGTCCGCACGCGCTTATCCGGACGGCGGGCTCGGCTGCCGTCCGTCTGCCGTCGGGGCAATGCCGGGCCGTCAGGGCGGGTTCATCCGCCGGTTCCGGGGCCGCGGTATCCTCCCCTACGTGAGCGAGGGAAGACCGGCCGGGCATGGGCGTGATGCGTGAGGACCGTCAGAGCGCGGGTCCGGTCCGGATCGCGTGCTTCCGGCATGAGGGGATCGTCCTCAGCAACCGCCAGCGGCGGCGCGGCCTGGCCTGGCTGGCGGGCGAGTGGGAGCTGTCCCGCACCGACGGCCTCGTCCTGACCGCGCCCGCCGAACTGCCCGATCTGCTGCCTGGGCAGACCGCGGCGGTGCCGTTGCCGTTCCCGCTGCCGTCGGACGGCGGCGAGGTGGTGCTGACCCTGCGGGTGCGCACGGCGCGGGACGAGCCGGGGGCGCCGCGCGGCACCGCGGTGTGTGCCCCCAGACTCCGGCTGACGCGGCGTCAGGGGTAGCGGCAGGTCAGGCGCTTCCGCGCCCCGCCGCCGCCCCGCGGTCTCGGTGGGGGCGCCGACGGTGATCCGCACTTGGCAGGGAACGGCAAGGGCCGTCCGAAAGCCCGGACGGCCACGGCGCCGCGGCGTCCCCGAGACGTACGGTGCGACGGTGGCCCCAGCCAGGCAGCGGGCACGCCCCTCCCCCCGGCACACCAACTGGACGCTCCGCCCGCCCAGACGGCCTGGCGCCGCGACCGCGTCCCCGCCAGGCCGTGCGACGGCGTCTCGACCGGGCAGCCGGGCCGAGCAGCCGGCCCACGCGCACCGGCGCCGGCGCACCCGGAGGCTCCTCAGCCGTGGCCGGCGACCGCCCCTCAACCGGGCAGTGCCGCCAGCAACCGCCGGTCGCGGGGTGCCGGTTTACGGTCCAGGCGGGCGTCCAGCAGGCGGCGTGCCGCGTCGCAGCGGCCGTCGGACACCAGCGCGTACAGCAGCGTCTCCTCCACGACCTCCCGCTGCGCCGCGCTGCCGCCGACCCGGCGCAGCACCGGCAGCAGCGCGTCGAGACCACGGGCCGCCTGAGCGAACCGCTCCTCGACGAGCGCGGCGAACGCCTCGCACAGCGGCGCGATGACCTCCCGCTGCACCGGGTCGGCCGCCGCCGCGTGGTCGCGCAGCCGGTGCAGCGCGGGCAGGTCGCCCGCGGCGGTCAGGGCGACCGCGGCGTGCAGCGCGGTGAACGCGGTCGCGGGCCGTTCCAGCACGTCACGAGCGACCGCGTCGAGCACGTCGGCGGTGGGCAGGTCGCCGGGCCAGTTGTCGCTGATCCTGGCCCGCCACAGCATCGAACCCGAGTCGACCAGCGCCCGTACCCCGGTCACCCGGCCGGGCGCGAGCTGCGCGAACCAGCGCCTGCGTACCGCGGCGGGATCGTCCAGGGCGAGTTCGTGCAGGGCGATGTGCCAGGAGAAGTGCGCCTTGTGGACCGCGCCCCGGCCGCGGCCCGACACCCAGCGGTCCAGCCAGTCCCGGCCCGCCTCGTGGGCGCCCGACTCGTAGTGGACGTGTGCGAGGGCGTGTACGGCGTGCCCGGAGGCGGGCTCGGCGGCCAGGGCGCGGTGCGCCAGTTCCCCCGCCTCGTGCAGCCGGCCCTGCTCCTGGCGCAGAAAGGCGAGGAGTGAGGTGTGGAACCAGTGGCCGTCGAAGGCCGGCGAGGTCAGGTCGAGCAGCCGCAGCGCGTCGTCGTCGTGCAGGTCGCTCACCCCGGAGAAGGCGATGGTGGGCACGGCCGCGGCGAGCGCGAGCGCGTCACCGGGGTAGGTTTGCAGATGTGTCATGAGCGCGCGGTCGCCGTCGTCGCCGGCGATCCGGCGGGTGACGACGTCCACGAAGGAACGCTCGCGGTCGTCGGCCCGCTCGCGGGCGGCGCGCTGCGCGTCGGCGAGCGCGCGGGGCACGTCGACGGGGGCGGAGCACTCGTGGCCGAGCAGCGCGAGGGCGGCGTGCCCGAGGGCGAAGCCGGGGTCGAGGGCGACGGCGCGGGCGAAGCCGTCCTCCGCCCGGGCGCGGACCTTGAGGACCCGGTCGAGTGCGCCGCGGTAGGCGGCGGCCGCCTCCGCGTGGGTGGACAGGGCGAGGCCGTGGCCGTCGGCCGGCCGGCGTCCGGTGCGGGGCCGGGCGGTGAGCGGGGCGAGCAGTTGCCGGGCCAGTTCGGCCGCCTGGACGCGGATCTCCGGGATCGCGGTGGTCTCCCACAGCTCGCCGCGGCGCGGCGCACCGAGCGTGAACAGCGGCGCCCCGGCGTCCCCGCCGGCGTCCAGGAGACGCCCGTCGCGGGTGGCGACGCCCATGCCGAGCGGCCCGGCGACCGCGGTGCCCGCGGCGAACAGCGCGCGCCACAGTGGGTCGTCGGGTCGCCGCCCCGGACCGGTGCAGTCGATCACCCAGCCCACGGAGAGCGTACGGCCGTCGGACAGTTCGACTCGCAGCCCCGCGTCGCCGTCGGCCCGGACGTCGGTCACCGTGCCGGTGTGGATGTGCAGCCGGCGGGCGGTGCGGGCGCGCGAGACGTGTTCGGCGGTGGCGGGGGCCATGCGGTGGCGGTGGGTGTTCCACAGGGCGCCTTCGCGGGCCAGGAACTCCTGCCGTTCCTCGGGGGTGAGGCTGTGCCACAGCCGGGCGGTGTGCGGGCGCAGGCTGTCCAGGGCGGGACGCCAGTCGCCGTGCGTGCGCAGGGAGCGGCTCAGGTGCCGGTAGACGGCCCGGCGCAGCGGGCCGAGCGAGGTGTCGGACAGGTCCGGGGGTGCGGGCATCGGACCGGCCGGGCCGAGCGCGTGCGGCTGGGGCAGCAGACCGGTGCGGGAGAGGGCGTGCACCGTGCGGTCGGGGCGGTCGAGGGTGAGGGCGAGGTCGACGGCGGTCAGGCCGGTGCCGACGAGCAGGACGTCGGCGTCGTCGGCGATCGGGCCGTCCAGGGCGTCGGGCGCCCAGGGCTCGGCGATGAACCGGGGCGAGTTCCGCAGCCCGGGCGTGGCCCAGCCGGCGGACGGGGCGGCAAGCCCGGTGGCGAGCACGGCGGCGTCCGCGGTCAGTCGTCCCCCGTCGGCGAGATGGAGCTCCACCCGGCCGTCGGGGGTGCCGGTACAGTCCTCCGCCCGGGTGCGCAGGCGGCGTACGGAGACGGTGCCATGGGCGCGTACGACGGCCTGGCCGAGGGTGTCGGCGAGATAGGCGCCGTAGCGGTAGCGGGTGGCGAAGTCGGCGCCGGTGACGGTGGGTTCGCCGTGCCGGCACAGCCAGCGGGTGAAGTGTCCCGGGTCGTCGGGGTAGGCGCTCATGCCGCCCGCGGGGACGTTGAGGCGGTGCCGCGGGTCCCGGGTGGCGTAGGCGACGCCGCGGCCCGCCTCCGGGGCCGGGTCGACCAGGACGAGATCGAGCGGGATCCGGCGGCGGGCCGCCGTCTCGCAGAGCTGGACCGCGGTGAGGGTGCCCGACGCGCCGGCTCCCACGACGGCCACGACGGGGCGCTTGCTGGTTTCGGTCATGGATACCTCCGGCAGGGTCGGCGAGCTGCTGCTTCCTCACTGTTCCTGGCAGATCGGCGGGGAAGCCGGGCCGACCCGGGGATCTCACCGGAAACTCAGGACCGCCGGTCGGGCGTTCATGCTCCCTCCACGAACGGACCGGCCCGGACAACCCCCTGCTCCGCTGGGTGCGATGCCCCCGACCGGCCCTGTCCTCAGGGGAATCTAAGGGAGCGCCGTACGGATTCAAAGGCCGCCCCGGTCGAGCGGAGCAGAATGTCCGGACACAAAGGGGGCAATCAGGCATTTCGCCAGCAAAGCGTGTCGTGTCCGCATCGCGCAGGGCACGCCGGCCTCCGCCGGCCGGGCCGTCACGAAGGGAGTTCCACGCAGGCGGACCCCTTGCGCACGCCGTCCGGCCACCAAGCAGCGGCCGCAGTGCGGCGCACGGGCGGACGTAGGGCGCAGGAGCCGTCGTACGGCGAACGGGCGGGCGTCAGCCGAGTTCCGCACGGAAGGCCGCCGGGGTCAGGCCGGCGTGTAGTTGGAAGAACTTGGAGAAGTTCGCCGCGTCGGGGAAGCCGACGGCCGCGCCGACCCGGCCGATGGGCAGATCGGTGTGGGCCAGCAGCCGTTTGGCCTCCAGTATCACCCGCTTGTCGATGAAGCCCTTGGGGGTCTCACCGGTGGCGGCGCGGACCGCACGGACGAGCGTACGGCGGGAGTAACCGAGCGCGTCGGCATAGGCGCTGACGCTGTGGTTGGCGGCGAAGCCCTGCTCGACCGCGTCACGGAACAGCGTGAACGTGGTGTCGGCCTGCTGCCGGTGCGTGGGCGCGGAACTGGCCGCGAGATGACCGAGGCGCAGCAGGAACGCCGTCAGGGAATGCCGCAGCACCGCCGTGTGCAGGCCGAGCGGGAGGGTCCGCGTGTCCTCGTACTCACGGCCCAGATGCGCCAGCGCGGCGCGCAGGGCGTCGAGTTGCGCGGGGTCCGGGTGGAGCAGGGGCGGCAGGTCGTAGCGGTAGAGGCCGGTGGTCTCCACGGTGGCGCGGGGCAGGAAACCGGGCTGCATCGTGAGGGCGGTCCCGTGGTATTCACACGTACGGGAGTAGCGGTGGACCTGCCCGGGGCGGATCCACAGCACGTCGCCCGCCGTCGCCTCGTACTCGGTGAAGTCGACCATGTGCTGGACCGGTCCATCGGTGAACAGCAGGACCACGTGGAAGTCGATGCGGTGCACGCGGCGCAGCGGGGCCTCCGGGTGCCAGGTGCGTTCGGCCGCCATCGGGCCGACCTGGATGCCGACTCCGCCGACGCTCAGGTCGACCGGGAAGGGAAAGGTCCTGATTTCGTCACCGTCACCGCCACCTTGCACTGTTCTGCCCGCCATGTCGTTCTTGTGCCACCCCGGTCACGCGCCGCCGTGGCGCCGGTGTCCCACTTTCACCACAGGCTGACACACCTCGACCTTCCTTCTCAAAAGTCAGACTTTTAAGTTTTAACGCGTCCGGCCTGAACTCCGCTGAGATCGAGGACTTCTTGAAGATGAGCACGCAATCAACCGACGGATTCGAGTGGACCGACCTCGACCGGCGTGCCGTGGACACCGCCCGCCTCCTGGCGGCCGATGCCGTACAGCAGGTCGGCAACGGGCACCCGGGTACGGCGATGAGCCTGGCCCCCGTCGCATACACGCTCTTCCAGAAGCTGATGCGGCATGACCCGGCAGATCCCGAGTGGACCGGCCGCGACCGCTTCGTCCTGTCCCCCGGCCACACCTCGCTGACCCTGTACACGCAGCTGTTCCTCGCCGGGTACGAACTGGAGCTGGACGACCTGAAGGCGTTCCGCACCCACGGCTCCAAGACGCCCGGCCACCCCGAGTACGGGCACACCGCGGGGGTCGAGACCACCACCGGGCCGCTCGGCCAGGGCGTCGCCAACGCCGTCGGCATGGCGATGGCGGCCCGCTACGAGCGCGGTCTGTTCGACCCGGACGCCCCCGAGGGCACCTCCCCCTTCGACCACACGATCTGGGCGATCGTCTCGGACGGCGACCTGGAGGAGGGCGTCTCCGCCGAGGCCTCCTCGCTCGCCGGCCACCAGCGCCTCGGCAACCTGGTCTTCCTCTACGACGACAACCACATCTCCATCGAGGGCGACACCGCCACGGCCTTCTCCGAGGACGTGCTCGGGCGCTACGCGGCCTACGGCTGGCACGTGCAGCGCGTCGAGCCCGCCGAGAACGGCGACGTCGACGTGCACGCCCTCCACACGGCGCTCGCCGCGGCCCGGGCGGAGAAGGGGCGCCCGTCGATCGTCGCGCTGCGCACCACCATCGCCTGGCCCGCCCCCCACGCGCAGAACACCGAGGCCGCGCACGGCTCCGCCCTGGGCGCCGAGGAGGTAGCGGCCACCAAGCGGGTCCTGGGCTTCGACCCCGACCGGCACTTCCAGGTCGCCGACGAGGTGCTGGCCCACACCCGCCGGGCCCTGGACCGCGGCGCCGAGGCGCACGCCGCCTGGGACAAGCGGCTCGCCGAGTGGCGCACCGCCGCGCCCGAGCGCGCCCGCGTCTTCGACCGTGTCGTCGCCGGTCAGCTGCCCGACGGCTGGCAGGACGCGCTGCCCGTCTTCGAGGAGGGCACGTCCGTCGCCACCCGCGCCGCCTCCGGCAAGGTGCTCCAGGCACTCGGCCCGGTCCTGCCCGAGCTGTGGGGCGGCTCCGCCGACCTGGCCGGCTCCAACAACACCACCATCGACAAGAACTCCTCCTTCCTGCCGAAGGGCAATCCGCTGCCCGGTGCCGACCCCTACGGCCGCACCGTCCACTTCGGCATCCGCGAGTTCGCCATGGCCGCGGAGATGAACGGCATCGCCCTGCACGGCAACACCCGAATCTACGGCGGCACCTTCCTGGTGTTCTCCGACTACATGCGCAACGCCGTCCGCATGGCGGCACTGATGCAGCTGCCCGTCACCTACGTGTGGACGCACGACTCGATCGGCCTCGGCGAGGACGGCCCCACCCACCAGCCCGTCGAACACCTGGCCGCCCTGCGGGCCATTCCCGGCCTCGCTGTCGTCCGCCCGGCGGACGCCAACGAGACCGCGGTCGCCTGGGCCGAGATCCTGAAGAGGCACACCACGCACCCCGCCCCGCACGGGCTCGCGCTGACCCGCCAGGGCGTGCCCACGTACGCGCCGGACCCGGACGCGGCCAAGGGCGGGTACGTGCTGCGCGAATCGTCGGCCGAGACCCCGGAGGTGATCCTGATCGCCACCGGTTCCGAGGTGCAGGTGGCCGTCGCCGCACGGGAGCTGCTGGAGGCCGAGGGCGTCGGTACCCGCGTGGTGTCGATGCCGTCCGTCGAGTGGTTCGAGGAGCAGCCGCGCGAGTACCGCGAACGTGTCCTGCCGCCGGCCGTGAGGGCCCGGGTCGCGGTCGAGGCGGGCATCGGTCTGACCTGGTACCGCTATGTCGGCGACGCCGGACGCGTGATATCGCTCGAACACTTCGGCGCCTCCGCGTCCGCGCAGACGCTGTTCGCCGAGTACGGCTTCACCCCCGAGAACGTCGCCGCCGAGGCCCGGGAATCCCTGGCCGCCGCCCGCGGTTGATCCGAACGCCAGAAAGAAGATGATCACAGTGACCGAAGCAACCGCGACCGCGGGAGCACTGGGACGCCTGACCCGTGCGGGGGTGTCCATCTGGCTCGACGACCTGTCACGGCGCCGGATCAGCAGCGGAAACCTCGCCGAACTCGTCGCCGGCAAGAACGTCGTGGGCGTGACCACCAACCCGTCCATCTTCCAGGCCGCCATCGGCTCGGGCGAGGGCTACGAGGAGCAGTTGGCCGACCTCGCCGCGCGCGGCGTCACGGTCGACGAGGCGGTACGGATGATGACCACCGCCGACGTCCGCGCCGCCGCCGATGTGCTGCGCCCCGTGTACGAGGCCACCGACGGCCGGGACGGCCGGGTCTCCATCGAGGTCGATCCGCGGTTCGCGCACGACACCGCGGCGACGGTCGCCGAGGCCAAGCAGCTCGCGTGGCTCGTCGACCGGCCCAATGTCATGATCAAGATCCCGGCCACCGAGGCGGGCCTGCCGGCCGTCACCGAGGTGATCGGCCTGGGCATCAGCGTCAACGTCACGCTGATCTTCTCGCTCGAACGCTACCGGCAGGTCATGGACGCCTACCTGGCCGGCCTGGAGCGGGCCAGGGCGGCGGGCCTGGACCTGTCGGCGGTGCACTCCGTCGCCTCGTTCTTCGTCTCCCGGGTCGACGCCGAGATCGACAAGCGGCTGACGCTCCGCGGCACCGAGGAGGCCCTTGCCCTCAAGGGGCGGGCGGCGCTGGCGAACGCGCGACTGGCCTACGAGGCGTACGAAGAGGTGTTCGGCGGCGCCCGCTGGACGGGCCTCGCGGGAGCCCGGGCCAACAAGCAGCGCCCGCTGTGGGCCTCCACCGGCGTGAAGGACCCGTCCTACAAGGACACCCTGTACGTCGACCAACTGGTCGCACCCGGCACCGTCAACACCATGCCGGAGGCGACACTCGACGCCACCGCCGACCACGGCGAGATCACCGGTGACACGGTGACCGGCGGCTACGCGCAGGCCCGTGCGGACCTCGCGTCCGTGGAGCGGCTCGGCATCTCCTACGACGAGGTCGTGCGCAAGCTGGAGGACGAGGGCGTCGCCAAGTTCGAGGCGGCCTGGCAGGAGCTGCTGACCGCCGTCTCCAAGTCCCTGGACAGCAAGGGAGCCGACGTCCGATGAGCGTCTCCGAGCAGGAACCGGTACCGGCCACGGACCGCGTACCGACCGCCCCAGCCGCACCGGCAACAGCGGCAGCACCGGCCGCGCCGGCCGTGCCGGCGGCCGACTGGGTGAATCCCCTCCGTGACCCCCGCGACCGCCGACTCCCCCGGATCGCCGGTCCGTCCGGCCTGGTGATCTTCGGGGTCACCGGCGACCTCTCCCGCAAGAAGCTGATGCCGGCCGTCTACGACCTGGCCAACCGCGGGCTGCTGCCGCCGGGCTTCTCCCTGGTGGGCTTCGCCCGCCGGGACTGGGAGCACCAGGACTTCGCGCAGGAGGTGCACGAAGCGGTGCGCGAGCACGCCCGCACCCCGTTCCGCGAGGAGGTGTGGGAGCAGCTCGCCGAAGGCATGCGCTTCGTGCCCGGCGACTTCGACGACGACACGGCGTTCGAACAGCTGCGCAAGGCCGTCGAGGAGTTGAACAGCTCGCGCGGCACCGGCGGCAACTTCGCCTTCTACCTGTCCGTGCCGCCCAAGTTCTTCCCTAAGGTCGTCCAGCAGCTGAAGAAGCACGGGCTCGCCGACCCCCCGGAGGGCTCCTGGCGGCGCGCGGTCATCGAGAAGCCGTTCGGCCACGACCTGGCCAGCGCCCGCGAGCTGAACACGGTCGTGCACGAGGTGTTCGAACCGGACCAGGTGTTCCGGATCGACCACTACCTCGGCAAGGAGACCGTCCAGAACATCCTGGCGCTGCGCTTCGCCAACCAGATGTACGAACCGATCTGGAACCGGTCGTACGTGGACCACGTGCAGATCACCATGGCCGAGGACATCGGCATCGGCGGCCGGGCGGGCTACTACGACGGCATCGGCGCCGCCCGGGACGTCATCCAGAACCACCTGCTCCAGCTGCTGGCGCTCACCGCGATGGAGGAGCCGATCGCGTTCGACGCGGAGTCGCTGGTCACCGAGAAGCTGAAGGTGCTCAAGTCGGTGCGGCTGCCCGAGGACCTGGGCGCGCACACGGTCCGGGGACAGTACGCGGCGGGCTGGCAGGGCGGTGAGAAGGTCGTCGGCTACCTCCAGGAAGACGGCATCGACGCCAAGTCGAAGACCGACACCTTCGCCGCCATCAAGCTGGAGGTCGACAACCGCCGCTGGGCGGGCGTCCCCTTCTACCTGCGCACCGGCAAGCGGCTCGGCCGCCGGGTCACCGAGATCGCGGTGGTCTTCCAGCGGGCCCCGCACTCCCCCTTCGACCGCTCCTCGACGGAGGAACTGGGCCAGAACGCGGTCGTCATCCGCGTCCAGCCCGACGAGGGCATGACGGTCCGCTTCGGCTCCAAGGTGCCCGGCACCTCGATGGAGATCCGGGACGTCTCCATGGACTTCGCCTACGGCGAGTCGTTCACGGAGTCCAGCCCCGAGGCGTACGAGCGGCTCATCCTGGACGTACTGCTCGGCGACGCCAATCTGTTCCCCCGGCCGCGGGAAGTGGAAGAGTCCTGGAAGATCCTCGACCCGATCGAGGAGTACTGGGCGGCGCACGGCCGGCCGGCGCAGTACGCGTCGGGCGGCTGGGGACCCGAGGAAGCCGACGAGATGCTCGCACGAGACGGACGGAGCTGGCGCAGGCCATGAAGATCGACCTGACCGACACCACGGCAAGCAAGATCAACAAGGCCCTTGTGCAGGGCCGCCGTGCCATCGGCACCCCGGCGGTGGGCATGGTCCTGACGATGGTCATCGTCACGGACGAGGAGAACGCCTACGACTCCATCAAGGCGGCCGAGGACGCCTCCCGCGAACACCCCTCGCGCACCCTGGTGGTCATCAAGCGGCACACCCGGACCCCCCGGGAGCGCACGCAGTCCCGGCTGGACGCGGAGGTCCGGGTCGGCTACGAGGCGGGCACCGGCGAGACGGTGGTCCTGCGCACCTTCGGTGAGGTCTCCGACCACGCCGACTCCGTGGTGCTGCCGCTGCTGCTGCCGGACGCGCCGGTCGTCGTCTGGTGGCCGGTGGACGCGCCCGACAACCCGGCGAAGGACCCGCTGGGCGCCCTCGCCCAGCGCCGGATCACCGACATGTACGCGGTGGAACACCCGCTGGACGCGCTGGAGGCCCGCGTCCGCTCCTACGCCCCCGGCGACACCGACCTGGCCTGGACCCGGCTCACCCCGTGGCGTTCGATGCTGGCCGCGGCCCTGGACCAGGCCCGGGCGGGGATCGTCTCGGCCACCGTGGAGAGCGAGGCCGAGAACCCCAGCGCCGAACTGCTCGCCCGCTGGCTGGAGGTGCGCCTCGCGGTCCCGGTCGACCGGGTCGTCACGGCCGGTCCGGTCGTCACGGCCGTCCGCCTGGGCACCGCCGACGGCGACATCGTCATCGACCGGCCCGAAGGACCGCTGGCCACGCTGACCCTGCCCGGCCAGCCGTCCCGCACCCTCGCCCTGAAGGTCCGCCCCACCTCCGAACTCATCGCCGAGGAGCTGCGCCGCCTCGACGCCGACGAGATGTACGCCATCGCCCTGCGCGGCGACGGCACCAAGGAGAACTCCTGACATGGCCGAGTCCACCCACCCTGTGCTCACCCGGCGGCCCGAGTGGGCCGCGCTCGCCGACCATCGCGCCGAGTGGCAGCAGGACCTGCGTGAGCTGTTCGCGACGGACCCCGAACGGGCCCAGCGGTACGTCGTACGGGTCGGTGACCTGTACATCGACTATTCGAAGCATCTCGTCACCGATGAGACGTTGGCGTTGCTGCGGGAGCTGGCGGTGGCGACGGATGTGTTCG
>NZ_JBIAIE010000055.1:0-13832 GCF_042871185.1 Streptomyces sp. NPDC006012 | reverse complement strand
GGCTCCCGGCTCCCGGCTCCCGGCTCCCGGCTCCCGGCTCCCGGCTCCCGGCTCCCGGCTCCCGGCTCCCGGCTCCCGGCTCCCGGCTCCCGGCGTGGCGAGTTTTTTAGTGTATCCGACACCATGTGAAAGAACTGACAATTTGCCGCGAATGTGGGGTAGTTCCCCGCCGAAGCTCGCTGAGATCGCGAGGTCCACGGGCGTCGAGAGTGCCTGGGACCAGGGGAGTACGGGCAGGTCCAGCTCGCCGAACAGCTCGTGGACTCCCCCTTGGAACACCGAGGACCCGGTTGAGGTGACCAGCAACTGCACCCGGAAGTCGGTGTGGAAGAGGGGGAGGACATCGAGCAGGCGTCCGGCGGAGGTGACGTTGTGTACCACCAGCAGCACGCGCCGGCGCACTTGCCGGCTGGTCCACTGCCGGGAGCCCTTCCCGACCGGCACCCGTATCGGCAGAGGCTCGGCTGGCCTCATGGAGGCACCTCCTGGACGGGCGACGGGACCGGGCAGGCCCACCTTAACCAGCGTGGGCTCCCGGCCTGGACGTGGGCGCGTTCGGTCGGGAGTTCCAACTCGGCGAGGACGGCCGCGTGGTCGGACGGCCAGTGGGCATCGTCGGCCCGGTCGCCGGCTCGCCGGGTGGTTTTCATGTGTCCATGGCCGCCGGGACCTGGCGGCCTCCCGTGGATTTCGGGACAGGCGCCTGAGCGGCACCGGCCTTCGCGAAGGGCGCCTACTGCTCTTGGCGGGTGGTGGCGAAGCGTCTGCGGTAGTGGGTGGGTGTGGTGCCCAGATGGCGGGCGAAGGCGCGGCGGAGGGTCTCGTCGGTACCGAGCCCGCTGCGCTGCGCCGCCGAGGTGACACTGTGCCCTTCGAGCAGCAGTTGCTGGGCACGGTCGAGCCGGACCCGCTCGACCCAGCGCGCGGGTGTGGTGCCCAGCTCGGTGCGGAACAGCCGGGCCAGATGCCGCGGGCTGACGGCGGCGGACGCGGCCATGGCGGGCAGACTGTGGTTCGCGGCCGGATCGGCGAGCACCGAAGCGATCAGCGAGCGCAGCAGATCACCGCGGGCCGGGGGAGTGGTGATGGCCGTGGAGAACTGCGACTGCCCGCCCGGACGCTGCATGAACACGACCAGTTCGCGCGCGATGCCCCGCGCCGTGTCGGCGCCGTGGTCGTCCTCCACCAGGGCGAGGGTGAGATCGATGCCCGCGCTGATGCCCGCGGAGGTGACGTACCGCCCGTCGCGGATGTGGATGGCGTCCGGCTCGACGCGTACACGGGGGTAGCGGAGGGCGAACCTGGCCGCATGCCGCCAGTGCGTCGTCGCACGGCGGCCGTCGAGCAGGCCCAGTTCCGCCAGGACGAAGGCGCCGGTGCACACCGAGGCGACGCGCGGCGCCTGTGAGGTGAGGGCGCGGGCCGTGTCCAGCAAGCCCTCTTCGATCGGCTGCGTGGCCAGCCGGTCACCTCCGGCGACCACGACGGTGTCGACCGGGCCCGCGTCGGCCGCCCGGACCGTGCCGGTCAGCGCCAGCCCGGCGGAGGTGGTGACCGTCCCGCCGCCTGGCGAGACCATGATCAGTTCGTACGGGGGGGCGAGCCGGCCCGCCTGATGCAGTACCTCCGACGGGCCGCTGACATCGAGCATGGTCACCCCTTCGAAGACCACGAAGCCCACTCGATGCGTCATGTCCGAATCCGTGGTTTTCCTGGCAGCAGAGACATGGCCCAGCGTACGCCGCCACCTCTGGAGACACGGTGCCCCGGATGTGTCCGGAGGTCACCGCCGGACACGTCCTCGGGACCCGGGCGGCCGCTTCACCCGGGCGGTCTGTGTCGTCGACACGTGGCGCAAGTCATCGGAGGTGTGTCGGCCGACCGGGACGACTGCCCCACCAGGGGTATCGAGTCAAGGCCGGTGGGCGGCCAGGCAGGCGGGCTCGGAGCCGTTCGGTCCGTTGTGGCCGAGGATCCTGAAGTCCTTGCCTCGGCCGCGTGACGAAACGCCGCACAGACTGTTGCCCGGTCATGGGAGGGGCCTTGGATCTGCTCTGTTGCCCGGTCATGGGAGGGGCTTTGGATCTGCTCTGTTGCCCGGTCATGAAAGGGGCTTTGGATCTGCTGCGATTTCGCTCGGTGATCCGCTGCTGGACGGCGCGTGCCGTTGGACTTTGCCCCTTTGCGGGGCCAAGGTGCTCTGAAACACGTGTGGTTGAGAGGGACGCATCGACGCGGAGCCGCCGGAGTCGGGTAAAACTTGATCACGGGGTTTCCGTCGTCTCGAAGACACGTGGAGGTTCAGGTGACTGATCTTGCAGAATCCGTGGAATCAATGGAGCAACTCGCCGTGGCGTGGCGTGGCATGGTGCTCGACCGCGATGCGGCCGCGGATGTCCGTGACCTCCCCGGCATCGCGGTCCGCTGGGCCGACTGCCCGTTCGCGTTCTGGAACTGCGTCACCCTGACCGACGTGGGCGCGGACGCGGCCCTCCTCGGACAGCGGCTCGGCCAGGCTGCGGACATCATGCGCGCGAAAAAGCACCAGGGCTTCCTGTGGGTCTTCGAAGACCTGCTGGACGACGAGGCCCGCCCCGCGCTGGGAACAGCGGCCGAGGAGGCCGGCCTGCAGTACGCCTTCGGCGGTACGGGCATGGCCGGCGACCTGCTGCCGATTCCCGAGCCGGTCCACTCCGATCTGACCTTCGTGCGTGTGACGACCGACGAGCACCTGCGTGCCTACGCGGACCTCAACTCGCACGGCTACGGATTCCCCCTGGAGATGGGCCGCGACGGGCTGGTCGGATCGACACGGTGGAAGAACGAGGTCCATGCCTACCTGGGCCTGGAGGACGGCGTCCCGGTGACCTGCGCCGGCACGGTCGAGGCGGAAGGCCGCCTCTTCGTCGTACTGGTCGCCACCCATCCGCAGTGGCAGCGCCGGGGCTACGGCGAGGCGGTGACCCGCAAGGCGCTGTACGAGGGTGCCAGGGCCACCGGACTGACCCGCGCCACGCTGCACGCGACCGCTGCCGGGGCTCCCGTGTACCCGCGTATCGGCTTCAAGCCGAACACGGCGATCCACTTCTACGGTCTGCAGGACTGACCTGCGCTCTGCGGGACTGGCCTGCGGTCAGCTCACCACGGTACGACCGAGGGGCGGGAATCCAATAGTTCCGGCGTGAGGCCGGGGAAAGCCGACGGGTGCCCGGGGAATGCCGACGAGGTGCCCGAGGTACGCCGACGGGGTGCCCGAGTGTGCTCGGGCACCCCGTGCTGGATCAGGTCACTTGACGGTGACCTCGGCGCTGCCCGTGACGCCGCCGGAGGCCACCGAGACGGTGACGGTGCCGGCGCGGTGGGTGGTCAGGACTCCGGTGGCGCGGTCCACCGAGGCCACCTTGGGATTGCTGGAGGTCCACACGTGGGAGGCCGGGTCCGCGATCGGGATGGCGAGCGGTGCGATGTTGTCGCCGGCGATCTGGTCGCCGGTCGCGGTCACCGTCACGTGGGCACCCACGGCGACCGGGTCAGCCGGGGCCTTGACGCTGATCGACGCGAGCGCGGGCTCGACGGAGTACTGCAGGTTGCCGTCGTCACCGATCCGGATCAGACCGAAGTGGTAGATGCCGCCCTGGTCGGCGGGGGCGTAGGCCGGCATGCCGAGGTCCGCGAAGGCGAACTGCGGAATGCCTCCCTCGGCGGTGGTCACGCTCTGCCCCTCGGGGTTCAGGATCTGCTCGGAGAAACCGCGCGCATGGCCGTACATCATGATCACGTGCTGCTTCGGGTGCGTCTCCTGGTAGCGCTGCACCAGCCGCAGATACATCTGTGCCTCCCAACGGTCCGTGAACTGGCTGTTCGCGGCCGGGTGCGGGTCGTACGCGGGCATGTGCGTGATGACCAGTACGTCCTTGGCGGTGGTGTCCGTCAGCTGCTTGACCAGCCAGGGGTACTGCTCGCCCGCCGGATCCTGGAAGGGGTCCGAGGACTGCAGGCTGCCGTGTGAGTTGTCGGTGACGATCAGCCGCGCCGCGCCCTGGGTGTAGGCGTAGTGGGTGTCGCCGAAGGTGTCGCTGTAGTTGCCGTTCTCGGAGTCGGCGCCCTGGGTGATCTCGTGGTTGCCGACGATGTCCCGCTCGGGGATGCCGAGGGCGTCCATCTTGGACTTGGCGAACTGCAGGTCCGCCGGCTTGCCGTCGTCGGGCATGTCCCCGAGGAACTGGGCGGCGTCCGGCCTGGCCTGCGGGGTGAGGGTGGGCAGCCGCCCCGCGATCGAGTCCATCACATGGCTGCTGACCGAGCCGGGGTCACTGGCGAGCATGTGCGCGTCGTCGCCGCTGAGCAGGGTGGTGCCGCGCTTGGCGAAGTCGGCGGAGTCCTCCTCGAAGGACAGCCACTTGGGGTTCTGCGGGATGGCCCGGTAGTCGGGCGCCGTGACCGGCCGCGGTGAGTACAGCGCCTCCAGGCCCCCGAGGCTGAGCGAGCCGCTGTAGGAGGTGCTCGGGCTGATCGCCAGGAAGTCGATGAAGCTGATGGTCAGCGGGAACTGCATGCCCGCCGGCAGCTGGGCGACTGCCAGGTGCCAGTCCTTCCAGGTGACGGTGGTCGGGTAGAGGGTGGTCGACGAGCCATTGACACCGATGTACTTCTCGGCCAGCTCGATGCCGTTGCCGTCACCCTTGATCCACACACCGATTCCGGTGGGAACCTGACCGTTGTTCGTGTCGGTCTTCAGGGTGGTCTTCGGCGAGAGCACGAGCTGCTTGACGCCGGAACCGGCCGGCATCGAGTAATCGAGTTTCAGCGATCCCGACGCGGTGGAACCCGGGGGTACGACGCCGGGGTCGGCGGTGAGCGCGGCGGGTAGGCCGGTGGTGTTGTTGCTGAGCCGCCATACGTCCGTGCTGGTCATCGGGTCGATGGTCTTGACGACGTTGCCGACGGCGATGGACGCGGAGGCCGTCGTGCCCGCGACCACCGCGCTCACCTCGGCGAGACCGCCCTTCTCGGCGTCCGCGGTGAACACGCCGTGCGCGTCGACACTGCCCAGGTTGTCCGGGGTGACCTTCCAGGTGGCCGCCTCAGCGGGGATCTGCACCGTGGCGCCGTCGCCGGCGGTTCCGGACAGGGTGAGCTGCTGGGTGGCGCCGTTGTCGAGGTCCGCCTGGTCGGGCGAGACCGTGAGGGACTTGAGTCCGCTGACGACCGTGAGCTTCTCGGTGGTGGAGGCCCTGCCGTCGGAGGCGATGATCCGGCCCGTGCCGGTGCGGTGCGGAGTGAGTCTGCCGTTCTCGTACGTGGCGAGGTTCGACGGCTCGATCCGCACGTGGACCTGGCCGGCCGCCGGGTTGTCGAGCTTGTCGAGGGCGTACACCGGGAGCGGGACGGAGCCGCCGTTGACGGTGGTGACCGTCTTGCCGCCGTTCACCGTGACCTTGACGGCTGCTCCGGCCTGCTTGGCGGTGGAGTAGAAGAAGATGCCGTTGGCGACCGGACGTTCGGTGTTGCCGGGCAGGTCGGACGGCGTGTTGACGACGTCGGCCTGACCCGCGCCGGGAGCGCGGCTGACCATGGTGGTGGAGCCACCGCCGTCGAACAGCATCGCGGAGTACGCGCCGTGGGCGACCATGTAGCCGGCGACCTGGTCCGACGTCACGCCGAAGGCGGTGGAGGCGCCGCCGTGACCGTCCACGGCGACGACGATGGCGTGCTTGCCGTCCTTGGTGATGCCGACGGCGGTCTCCGGGTTGGCGCCGCTCGGCGGGGTGCCGGTGGGGTCCTTGTAGACCTTGCCGTCCTTCACCAGGGTGTCGACGCCGCTGACCAGCTGGGTGACATCGTTATCGGGGGAGAGCCCGGTGGCGATGCCGACCTTGTCACCGGTGTGCAGGTTGTCGCTCAGCCACTGCCCGCCGTCGCCGGCGCCGAGGAGACCGAGCTGATCGGCGGCCGCCCGCGGCACGGTGGTGACACCGGTCTGCACGCCGTCGACCACGAAGCCGCCGTCAGTGCGGTGTCCGAGCACCAGGGTGGAAGGCTTGGCGAGACCCGGGGTCTCGCCGAGGTCGGGGGTGACTTCGGTGATGCCGCCGGTGGCCACGTCGTTGACGGTGTTGACCGAGATGAGCGAGTGGGTCGCGGAGCCGTCGGTGATCGTCCCGGAGAAGGTCTCCGGCCCCATCACCATGCTGCCGTCGGGCTTGACGCCCAGTTGGGAGGTGAAGCCGGGCTTGGGAGACTTCAGCATGTGCCCGTCGGAGACGATGCCGCCGAGCGGGCGTCCGCTGGCGTGGATCTCGAAGTAGTCTCCGTTGACGCCTGCCACCGCGTGGGTGCGGTGGGCCATCGACGACGGGGTCTCGTCCGCCGGGTTGGTGAGGGTGTCACCGGCCTCGACCGTGCCCACCCGCAGGTTCGGGTCGGCGAGGTCGGCCTTGAGTACCTGGATGTGCTGCCGGCCGCCGACGGTGTCATAGGTTTCGCTGTAGTGCTGCAGACCGCGAGTGACCGTCTCGGTCGGCGTACGGGTGTGGTCGACCATCTGCGGCCAGTTCTGCGGTGTGTCCGGAAGCCAGTTCCGGCCCGCCGCCGGACGGCTGTCCGCGGCGGTGGCGTCGTCGGCACCGAAGGCGGCTCCGGCGCCGGTCACGGCACCGGCGAGCGTCAGCGCCGCCGCGGTTGCCAGCGCGGTACGGCGAACGCCGGCCCTCGCGGGTCTCTTTGCACGAAGTGTCATTGCGTCTTTCCTTGCAGACGTGTGCGCCGATGCACCCGGCGCACAGCCACCGCACACCGGTCCGGCGGATCACAGGTTTCCGTTCCGGGTGACGCAGATGACCATCAGGACTGCTCCAGCACTGCATTTGGTCAAGTTGTGTCAAAAATCAACTTTCATGGGCTGAAACCGCTCACACGAGGGCGCCACACCTGTCCGGCGGACGGAGCTCGGGTCAGCCGGCGGCGCCGTCACCAGGAGTCGGCGGCGGGGCGGACGGTGCACCACGGGTGGGCGGCGACCTGTGCGGGAGGCCCGTTCAGGCCCGTGCCAGTTCGAACCACACCGACTTGCCGCGCCCGCGCGGGGCCTTGCCCCAGGACGATGCCAGGGCCTCGACGATCAGCAGGCCCCGGCCGTGCTCCGCCTCGCTGTCGAACTCCTCGGTGAAGGTGATCGGGGCCGGGACCGGCGGCCTGGGGTCCCAGTCGCAGACGTCGACCCGGATGCGGTCCGGGTGCTCGCGCAGCCAGAGATCGACGTCGCTGTCGGCGTGGACCAGCGCGTTCGTCACCAGCTCGGTCGTGAGCAGTTCGGCCTCGTCGCTCCTCGCACGCCACCCCCACGCGTCGAGGTGATCCCGCACGAAGCGGCGCACCGTGCCCAGCGCCACCAGGTCGTGGCGGTTCACGTGCAGGTGCACCACGCGGTGCCCGACGGTCGGCTGGGTGTCCCGGTAGCCGGCCAGGAGAAGGGCGGCATCGTCCTCGCGGTACGGTGCCGCTGCCGTACGGGCGCAGATACGGTCGGCGATGTCCTCCAGGTATCCCTGTGAGGTGGACAGCAGGCCGGAGATCTCCGTCAGGCCCGTGGCGTAGTCCGGCGACTGGGAATGCACCAGCCCGTCGGTGAACAGTGCCAATGTGGCCCCGGTCCGCAGCGTCACCTGCGTGGCCTGGTACACCGTGTCCTCCGTCACCACGAGCGGCGGTCCGATGAGCTCCTCGTGAAGCGCGAAGACGTCGTTCTGCGCGGTCCGGATCAAGGGACCTGGATGCCCGGCGCACGCGATCTCGGCCGTCCCCTGCATGCGGTCGACCCAGACGCAGCAGCAGGTGACGAACCTGTCCGCACCCAGTTGCCACAGCAGAGCGTTGGCCCGGGTGAGTACTTCGGCGGGACCGTGCCCCTCGGCCGCGTACGCCTGCAACGCGGTGCGGACCTGACCCATGAGCGCGGCGCTCGCGACGTTGTGGCCCTCGGCGTCACCAGCCAGCAGGCCGACCTTGTCGTCCGGCAGCGCCAGGACGTCGAACCAGTCGCCGCCGGTCGCGCTGGTCGAGGCCGAGAAGTAGCGGGCCGTGATGTCCAGGTCGGCCAGTTGGGGCAGGTGCCTCGGCAGCAGCCGTTGCTGTAGTTCCTGCGCCGTCGCGTGCGAGGCGTCGAACAGGCACGCTCGTTCCCATGCCGCCGACACCAGGTCGGCCATGGTGACCAGCCAGGCCCTTCCCTCCGCGGAGAACGAGTGGGGGTGTGTGAAACCGAGCAGTACGGCGCCGATGGTCCGTTCACCGCTCAGCATCGGCAGCACGGCGGCCGCCCGGAGGCCGTCCCTGAACCCGGAACCCAGCCCGGCCCTCCGTACGCTTTCTTCCGTCTCGTAGAAGTGGCCGCGTCCCGTGGCGGGCACGTCCAGGCCGATTTCGCCGGCCTCCATGACGGGGTGCGACATCGTCTGCGGGAAGCCGCTCTGGCCGATCACCCGGACCCGGTGTCCCTCGAAGGCCAGGAGAGCCGCCTTCTCCGCGCCGCCCGGCCGGGCCATGCGGTCGATGACAGCGCTGACGACGTCCCTGACTCCGGTCGCCCCCGACAGCGCCGACTCCAGTGTGCGCGTCTGAAAGAGCCAGGACGTCCCCGTGGCGTCCCTCGAATCATCTCCGCTGGAAGCCAGGAAGAAACGCGGATTGGGAGTCGCCGTCAGCGCGGCGAGAAGCCCCTTTTCGTGAGTGAGTCCTTCCGCCGTGGCGGCACAGAGCTCGGTGTCGTCGACAGTGACTGTTCGCCGTTCTTTCGCCATGGTCCAGACGAATGTGAGAACCGCTGTGGGAGTCTCTTCGAGGAAGATCGGGGTCGCTGCCACCAGATAAGGAAAGGGGCTGGTGATATTGCGTGTCGAGGCTGCGGGGAAATCCCTCACCATTTGGCGTCTCGCCTGAAAAGCAGTCGCCAAGGTGTAGCGCTCGTCGGACGTCGAAACGTGGTCCGGCGTGATGAACAATGAGATGGGTCCGCCGACGACGAGGGCGGGGGTCAGCGTCGTTTCCAGTTCGTCGACGAGGTATACTGCCGAACTGCTCGCGCCGAGTCGGTGCATGGTTTCAAGCATCAACCCGGCAGCGCGCTGTACGCAGTCGTGAGCTGCGGGGGTTCCCTCGGCGTCGATACCGTGGCCGTCGTGCATGGTGCCTGCCATCGGGTGGGAAACGGATCACCCATTTTAACGATGTCGGCGTTTTCGCGCACACGTCGGCACGCACCGGGTTCACAAACCGAGCGGTGGAACGGTCGGCGACGCGTGGGTCGGGTCATTACCCGATGGAATGCGTCGCCGTCACGTCGTGGCGCACTGCCAGAAATTCGCGGTGGCCGGGACCGGTCCTCAGCGAATTGAGTCGCCGTGAATTTCGTCAGGAGTGGTTTCCTGCAGTCGGTGCGGGTGGGCCGGGTACACGCCGATGATGCGCACCTCGGAGGAGAAGAAGCGCAATTCATGCAGGGCGAGCGCGACGCTCGGCGCGTCGGGATGGCCCTCGACCTCGACGTAGAAACAGCTCGGATTGAGACCGGCACCCAGCTGATAACTCTCGATCTTGGTGAGGTTGACCGCGTTGCTCGCGAAACCGCCAAGCGCTTTGTAGAGGGCGCTCGGGATGTTGCGTACGGCGAAGAACAGGCTCGTCATCGTCGGTTCGTCCGTCAGTGGCGGAACGGCGGACTCGCGGGAGAGGACGATGAACCGTGTGGTGTTGTCCGGATCGTCCTCGACGCCGGCCCGCAGTACTTCCAGGCCATAGCGCTGTGCGGCCGCCGGCGGGGCGAGCGCCGCGTGCCGGGGGTCGCCCAGTTCCGCCACCTCGCGGGCCGCGCCTGCCGTGTCGTCGCAGACGAGCGTGCGCCAGCCGCCCTCCCGCAGCACCTTCCGGCACTGCCCGAGCGCGTGTACATGGCTGCGCACGCACTCCACGTCGGCCAGCGCTGCTCCGGGGACACCCATGAGGTCGAAGCGGATGGCCAGGAAGTACTCCGCGATGACGAACAGGCCCGATTCGGGGAGGAGGCGGTGGACGTCGGCGACCCGGCCGGCGGCGGAGTTGTCCACCGGGATCACCGCCAGGTCGGCGGTGCCGAGGGTCACGGCGTCCAGGGCCTGCTCGAAGCCGGTGCAGGGCAGCTCGTTGCTTCCGGGGTACAGGATCTGGGTGGCGGTCGCCGAATTGGAGCCGGGTTCGCCCTGGTATGCGACGGTCGTCACCTTGTGTCACCTTTCAGCGGGGGAGTCTGGGTCGTCGTTCGCTGGAACGTCCACCGTAGCCAGCGGTTGCCGGATACCGGCGTGCTGTCCACAACGAGAGACTCCAGGGGGGTCCTGCTCCGCGTGGAGGCCGGACCCTCGTGGCCGTCAGCCGTGGGTATGGTGCAATGGGCGGTGCTGCGTCGACGGTCAGGTCGATGGTACGGCCATCCGAGACCCTGATGCTGTACGTCCAGGTCCGACGATCTCACCCTGCCGCAGATCGCCGACGCCGTCGGCTACGGCTCGCCCTTCACCTTCGCCGCCGCCTTCCGCCGCCACCACGGACAGCCTCCGGAACCTGGCGGCAGAGGGAACGAGCGACGGCAGAGACTCGACCGCTCACCCATACGCACCCCGGCCCGTGAGCGGTACCCCGTCGGTGAACGAAGGCACTCTCAAGTGATTGACGCACCGCCCACCGATGATCACGTGATCGTGGAGGCACAGGTGCGTGACTACGGGATCTCGTCGGCTCGGCAGGACTGGCTGCGTCACGGGCGGCGGCTCCATGTCATCGTGAGGGAGGAGCACAACCACCGCACGCCCGACGATGAGCCGGACCTCGCCGGTCCGGGACCGGCCGTGCGGTCCGCTTCACCAGGTGCACCGGTCACTCACCGAGGAGTGCCGGTTGCCGGAGCGGCGGCGTCCGCGTCGGCGGCGCTCTTGGGATGCGGGCGGGGCGGAGCGATCACCGTACCGGGGATCCGGACGCGGCGCAGACGAGCGGGCTCGTGGGTGGCTTCAGGTCGTTTCATGGCTGCTCCCGTCGGTGCGTGGCTCCTTGGGAGCGGTGCACGCCTCTCGGTTGATCACATGAGTGATCGGGAAAGCGCCCAGGGCGAAGCCGTCATTCCGTCACATATGCGTGAACCATTTCACCTCAGGAGAAGGAATAGCCCTGCCCGCGTGATGTCCCCGGGTACGCCGGAGGGCGGGGCACCGGTGCGCACCGTGTTCCCGGCCGTTCGGGTTCGCCGCCCGAGGCCGACGGGCCGCTGCCCGGGCGGCCGTGACGGTGCATGACGAACTCGCCGCCGCGCCGTGTCATGAGGGCACGCATGCGTACCAGCCCACCGAAGGCACCTGCGGCTTCCGACTTCCCACGTCCCGGCAGTTTCGGCCGGCCGAGTCCTGACCGGCCGCGTACCGGGAGGTCCCCGAGGCCGTCGCTCTCGTACCGGGTCGCCGCCCCGGCGGCGGTCAGCCTGGGGAGAGCCGGTAGAACCGCCAGTACGGCGTGTCGATGGGCAGGACCTCCACCTTCGCGAAACCGGCCGCCTCGGCATACGTACGCAGGGTCTTCGGACGCATCACTGCTGGAACAGGGCCCGGTTGGTGTCCACCCGGCCCTCCGGTTCCCAGGGCAGCGGCGGCGGTGCCTCGCCGGTCCGGTAGGCCCGCACCACATCGGGCAGTCGCCGTCCGTACCGGGCGAGTTGCACGGCCGTCCGCGCCCCGAACAGCACACTGTCGGCGTCGGCCAGCACCGGGACGTGCTCGGCGGGCAGCAGATACCGGCGCTCCCACGCGTCGCCGCCAGCGTCCACCACGCTGATCAGGCCCCGCACCGCCTGGTGTGCCACGTGTACCGGGCGGCGGTGCCCGTACGCACCGCCAGCTCGCCCGCGGTGATCGCCGTACCGTCCGCCATCGCCCGGTAGTACCCCAACTGCTTGCCCAGGTAGACCGAGTTCATCTCCAACGCGCCGATCGTGCTGCGGAACAGCTGCGCGGACAGTTCTTCTGCACTCATGGCCATGGGTGCGGATGGTACGGGGCCGCGCCCGGTGGGTTCTTCCCCCGGCTCCCCGGCCGACGGCCGCGCGGGACGGTCCACCAGGGCGGGCGGACGGTCCAGGTGCGCGGCGCAGGCGGGCGGGAAGAGGCCCCTGGCGACAAAAGCCGCCCTGCCGCGTCGGTCAGGGGCCACAGAGACGGACTGGCTCAGGTCAGCATGCCCTGGCACCGCTGCCGGTCAGGCGCGGTACCGGTCGAGGAGTCATCCTTTGTGATCCGTGGGGAGCAGTTCAACGTTGCCGTCGAACTGCCACAGCGGGTTCGGGGCGTCCCCGGTCGGGGTGCGCAGCAGGAAGTAGCCGTTCACTTCCTTCGGCCCGTCACCGTCGGCGACGTAGCGCCCGTCCGAGGCGACGTCGAGCTGGTAGATGGCCTGTCCGGTGACCTTGACACCGGGGAGATTCCAGGAGACGACGCAGTGCCAGTCGTTGCCCGCGCCTTCGGCGACGGCGTCCGTACTGCCCTTGTCGCAGGCCGCTGTGGCCTTCAGTTGCGCTTCGGTGACGGCGGGCCGGTGGAGCTGATCGGTCTGCTGGCGGTAGAGGTGGGCGAAGGCCGTGGCGACGGAACGCTGCACCTTGTCCTTGTCGATCCCGGACCCGGTGGCCCCGGTCGTCGCGGCGACGACCGCGACCGCCACGCCGATCAGACCGGCGAGCGGCAGCGCCCCGGCGAGGAACGCCCGGCGGCCCGAGCCCTCGTCGGTCAGATTGGTGAAGTCGCGGCGCACGAAGAGAAGGTAGGCCAGTACGGTCGCGGTCACGGCCCAGACCAGGCTGACCGCGATGCCAATCAGGAGCGGGCCGAGCTGTCCCGGATCGGTGAACAGGCCGTTCCAGGAGATGAAGGCGTAGCCGGGCAGGGCGAGGCGTACCGCGACGGGCAGCGGAAGCATCTGGGCGAGCTGCATCGCCAGTGCGACGAGCGCGGGCAGCAGCAGTCCCATGGGGGACCGCCCCAGCGTGACGGAGCCGAGCAGACCGATCGCGGCGAGCGCCAGGGTCGGGGCCAGGGCGCAGGCCCAGGCGAGCAGGACGTTGGTCGCGGCGTCTCCCGGTGACAGCAGATGGCCGTCGAGGCCGACCAGCGGCTGGTTGCCGACGGACGCGAGCCCGCCGACCACGCTGGAGGCGACGAGCCCGACCACGAGCAGCAGGATCACGGTGAGGCTGGCCAGCGTCTTCGCCACGAAGATCCGGCGCGGCGAGCGGACCGCCACGAGCAGGTGGCGCCAGGTGCCGAGCCGGTCCTCCGAGGCGAACACGTCGCCGGCGACGACCGAGGTCAGCAGCGGGAGTGCCCAGGTGCCTGCGAAACCGAGCAGCACCAGCGGTCCGGCCCAGCCCGTGGCGTGCATCTCGCGGCCGAACAGGGTGTCGGTGGGCAGTGTGCTCTGCTGGCTCACCGCCGTCACGAAGATCCCCGGCGCGATCCAGCAGGCCAGCACCAGCAGGCGGATCCGCCACTGCGAGACGAGCTTGACCAGTTCGAAACGGTAGCCGCGGGTCACGGGGACGCGGCGGGCGGCAGCGACGTCGCCGGTGGCGGCTATCGCGGTCATGAGGTGGCCTCCTGCTGTTCGGTGAGGGCGAGGAACGCGGCTTCGAGGGGGGAGACCACGGGGGCGAGTTCGCGCAGCGCGACGCCGGACCGCACGATTTTCACCACCAGGTCGTCGAGGGCGGGCTGCAGAGCACGTACGACGAGCACGCCGCCGTCCTGCCGGATCCCGGCCCC
>NZ_JBIAIE010000054.1:0-15992 GCF_042871185.1 Streptomyces sp. NPDC006012 | reverse complement strand
GTCGAGCTCGCCGCATGACCCCAGCAAGACCGAATCACCCCAAACCCGACAGGGGTGCCTTGACGAAGGACATAGAGGCACCCCCCCGGGCACCGGTCTCCAGTTGGCGGAGCTACACCAGCACCGAGAAGGCGGGCAACCTCGTGCTCTGCTACACGGCCGTCATTCCCGACGACGCCTATCGGGCGGTGCTGAAACGAGTGCATGCGCAGCGAGTGGGTCTCGCGGCACCACCTGCCGCCGCACCGCTCCGACTGCTCCTCCGCCAATGTGATCGTCACCGGCCCGCCACGACTACGGGGATGAGAAATGCGGCCGGGACGGAACGGTCTCGTATCCGTCCCCCGGCTGGCCGCAATTGAGTTACGTCGTTTGCCGGCGATACAGGTGAGAGGAAAGACCATGGCGGTCAACTTTTCGGACGCTGACGCTCGTACGGCTCCGCGGTGGAGCCGGATGTTCCTCTGGCCGGGCAGCATCCCGCTCGTGCCGCACGCGATATTCATGATGCAGTGCGACCCGTCCGATGTCGGAGACTCGAATTTCTGGGTGAGGTTCATCGGCGCGGCCTCCGTCGTGCCCATCCTGGCGCAGGCACTGCTCATTGCCGGACTCGTCGGCCTGGTGCTGTGATCGTCCCGGTCACGACGCTTCGGTGCACTCCCCAGTTGGCGGCGGCGAAGCCCACCGCGCGGTAGTGCCCGTGCGGCTTCGCCGTCATGCCCAGCCACGATGACCGTTCAGTAAATAAAAGGCGAACAAAGCCGACTGAATCGCAAAGCACCGGCAGAGGTCACACGATGCGCAGAACGGCGCGAGCCGGGTCAACGAATACCGATTTGTCACCTTCAATCTGCCTGTGCGGAGGGTTTCCCGACCATTCATCAAGAATCCTTTCCACTCCTTTACTCGCACTCCACTCCTGCATTAAGTTCGTAATCAAGGTGCGTTGACGCGAGGGCACGTTCCCCACTGCCAGGCGATTCCGGACAGTGTCACCGGAACGCAATACTTGCGGCAAAAGTACGACGCGGAGGGGGTCCGGCGAGTGACGGAGGACGGAAAGCTCCACCGGGGGCACAGTGCCCGGCGCGTGCCGCACCGCCTCTCCTGCTGCCACCGACCGCGCTCAGGGGGTTCACGGGCGTAGTTCCCGCGGCGGTCAAAAATCCCGACTCCCGGGCTGCCGAGGTCAGTTGAGGGCAACCGCAGGTGACACACTGCCGGCGCCGGAGAGCCGCATAAGGGTTTTTGATTCGCACGGGCGAACAAAGCTTCCGGGCCACCGGGAGGCCGCCGAAGATGTCCGTTCCCTCTCCGTCCTTCCGCAACGGAGAGGCAAAAGCAACCTGTTGACGGTGATCAAGTCCGTAGTTACGGTGTGACTCGTTTCAACGGCCTTCCCCATTGCCATCATTTCCCTGTTGGTCAATTCGGCGGCGTTTTCGCGTTCCGCGGACGGCCGTCTGAGAGGAGTGTGCGGTGGCATTCCGCATGCGCAGTCTTCTGATCTCCAGCGCCATAGGTTCCGTTGCGGCACTCGTCGGGATTCCCCTCGCCGTCGCCCAGGACTCCGCCTCCGGCGTCTCGGCCGCTGCCGAAACCCCGCCCTTCGCGGTCGAGGACTTCAACTACCCCGGAGCCGACCGCATCCTGCAGACGGAGGGCATTCAGCTGAAAAGAGGCGACGGGCACGTCCTGTTGGTGGCCTGCGACACCACGACCGACCAGATCAAGGTCTACACGGTCAAGGACGACGCGGTCGGCCGGAAGGGGAACTACTGCTTCCGGGCCACCGCGCCGAGCGGCTTCCTGACGCTCGAACTGCCGCGCGTCTTCGCGTTGGAGACCGGTGCGCACCCCATCAGCGCCGACCTGACCGCGAACGGTGAGACCACCACCGTCGCGGTGGCCGAGGGCGGCTTCGAGAGTGTGGGTGAGGGCACCGTGGGCGGCGCCCGGTCCGTACTCGTCGAGATCCGTGTCACCGGTTAGTACGACAGACCGAGAATTCCGCGCCTGAGAATTTCGCTGGAAATCGGCGACCGATGGGTTTTCTCAGCACTCTCAAGCGTCACCGCACGGCATTGCGGTCGCATTTCTCCCGGAACTCCGGAGCGCGTGGATCCCCCCGCCGCACCGGGGTGCGGAAGTGCCCTCCTGTCCCGCCACGTCCTCGTCCCAGGAAGGTCATGAACATCCAACACTCCAGACCCGTCCGGCTTGCGCTGGCCTCGGCCCTGCTCACGGCTCCTGTCATCCTGGCCGCCGCGCCCGCGCACGCCGTCTCCGGCACCGCCGCGTCGGACACCACCTACGGCTACACCGCGCGGCTGGACATCGGCGACGGCACGCGTGCCTGTTCCGGCACCCTCGTGCAGGCCGAATGGCTGCTCACGGCGGCCAGTTGCTTCGTCGACGACCCGGCCGCCGGGCTCACCGTGCCCGCCGGCGCCCCGAAGCTGAGGACCACCGCGACGATCGGCCGCACCGATCTCAGCACCGCCGCCGGCCAGGTCGTCAACGTGGTCGAACTGGCCCCGCGCACCGACCGCGACCTGGTCCTCGCCCGTCTCTCCCGGCCGGTCACCACCGCCACCCCCGTCGCCCTGGCCACCACCGCGCCCACCGCCGGCGAAGCGCTGACCGCCGCCGGCTACGGCCGCACCAAGGACGAGTGGGCCCCGCTGAAGCTGCACAGCGGCGCGTTCTCGGTGGACGCGGCCGACGCCTTCACCGCCACGGTCACGGGCCAGAACGGCGCCGCGGTCTGCGCGGGCGACGCGGGCGGCCCGCTGGTGCGCTCCGTGAGCGGCAAGGCCACACTCGCCGCCGTCAACAGCCGTTCCTGGCCGGGCGGCTGCTTCGGCTCCGGCCTCACCGAGACGCGCACCGGGGGCGTGGCCACCCGGGTCGACGACCTGGCCGGCTGGGTGGCCGCCAGGACCGCGGCGCCCCGGGTGACCGACTTCAACTGCGACGCCGTCGAGGACGTGGCGGTCGGCGACCCCAAGGCGTCCGTGAGCGGCCTGTCGGAGGCCGGCCTGGTGAAGGCCGTCTACGGCGGCGGCAAGGGCAGCGAGACGATCCACCAGGGCCTCGACAGCGTCCCGGACGACGCCGAGGCGGGCGACCAGTTCGGCACCGCCCTGGCCGTGGTCGACCACGACGAGGACGGCTGCTCCGACCTGGTGGTCGGCACCCCCTCCGAGGACGTCGGCACGGTCGCGGACGCCGGCACGGTGACCGTCCTGTACGGCTCCCCGGACGGACTGGGCCACGGCAAGGCCGCCCTCGTCCTCCAGCAGGGCAGCGGCACCGGCGCCCTGAAGGACCGGGTGTCCGAGGCGGGCGACCGGCTGGGTGCCGCGCTGGCCGCCGGACAGACCGCTGCCGGCGAGCCGTACCTGGCGATCGGCGCACCCGGCAAGAACCTGAAGGGTTCCGTGGACGCGGGCCTCGTCTACTACCTGCGCGGCTCCATCAGTGTCTCCATCCACCAGGACTCGCCAGGTGTGGTGGGTGTCATCAGCGCGGGCGACGAGTTCGGCGCCTCCGTCGCGGGCGACCCCCAGCACGTGGCGATCGGCTCCCCGGGTGAGACCGTCGGCACCAGCGCCGACACCGGCATGGTGGCGATCTTCAACCACATGGTGAACACGGACGGCATCCCCGCTCCGGTGGCCGGCGTCAACCAGGACACCGACGGGGTCAGCGACGCGAGCGAGCCGGGTGACCTGTTCGGCGCGTCACTCGCGCTGGTCCCCTACCGTCCCGCCGGCGCCACCGCGGCGACCGACTCCGTCCTCGCGGTCGGCACGCCGGGCGAGACCCTCTGGGTCGGCACGACCTCGTTCCCGCAGGCCGGCCAGGTGACCACGCTGCGGGTGACCGCGGCCGGCGCCGTCAGTGAACTGGCCACCATCCACCAGGGCGTGGACGGTGTGAACGGGGCCTCCGCCGCCGGCGACGGGTTCGGCACCCAGGTCGCCGCCGCCAACACCGCGCCCGACCAGGTCGGAACCGCTTCGACCATGCTGCTCGCGGTGGGCGTGCCCGGCAAGGACGTCGGCACCGCCACGGACGCGGGCATCGTGCAGACCTTCTCCCTGCTGGGCGCCCCCGGTGACTCCGACCACTGGATCGAGGCGGGCAACGAACGCGGCCTGCCCGGCGCCCCCGGTGCCTCCCAGCTCGTCGGCAAGTACCTGAACGCGACCGCCACCCACCTGTGGATCGGCATGCCGCACGGCCCCGCCGAGCGTGGCGCCGTCCACGGCCTGCCCTGGTCCAACGCGATGGGCGGCACCGGCGCCGCCGTGACCACCTATCAGCCCGGCGTCGACGGCCTGCCCCTCACCGGCAAGGCGTTCGGCATGTCCATCCGCTGACCGGCACAGCACACCGGCACCGGCGGCCCCGGAGGAAATCCACGGATCCACTCTCCGGGGCCGCCTGCTGCCTCGCCGGCTGCGACCGGACACCGGCCGGGATCCGCAGGGAACCCGGCCGGCTGAGCCGTGGCCCGTGTCACCGCTCCTTGGCGAGATCGAGGTCGCCGTCGGGGAATTCCAGCACGGCACCCGGGCGCACCCGGTCGCGCCACGGGTGGGCGAGCGGCGTGGACACCGCCCGCCACCAGGGGTCCGCGGGCAGCGGTCCCGCCGGTTCGAACGGCTCGCCGGGCCGGGGGAACGCCGCCGCCTGTCCGGCCGCCTCGGCCTCGTCCTTCGTCCACTCCCCCGGCTCGGCCCAGGCGTGCACGGCCAGGTTGAAGGTGCCCCAGTGGATCGGCAGCAGCGCGCCGTGCGCCCGGCCGCCCTGGAGGTCGAGGTGGGCACGTACGCCCTCTTCGGGGGTCATGTGGATGTCGGGCCAGAATTCGCTGTAGGCGCCGATCTGGATCATCGTGGCGTCGAACGGGCCGTGCTCGGCGCCTATGTCCTTGAAGCCCTCGAAGTAGCCGGTGTCGCCACTGTGGTAGATCCGGTGCTCGGGGCCGGCGACGGCCCAGGACGCCCAGAGGGTGTGCTGCGCGTTGCGCAGGCCGCGACCGCAGAAGTGCCGGGCGGGGGTGGCGGTGAGGGTGAGTCCGCCGACCCGGGTCGACTCGTGCCAGTCCAGTTCCCGCAGGCGGTCGGCGGACACTCCCCAGCGTTCGAGATGGGCACCGACGCCCAGGGGCACGGCGAACAGGGTGTCCGTGCCGGCCAGCGCCTTGATGCTGGGCATGTCCAGGTGGTCGTAGTGGTCGTGCGAGATGACCACGACGTCGACCGGGCCGAGCGCGGCGAGCGGCAGCGGCACCGGGTGCAGCCGTTTGGGCCCGGCGAACGGGAACGGGGAGCACCGCTCGCCCCAGACCGGGTCGAACAGCACGCGCTGTCCGTCGATCTCCGCGAGCACGCTGGAGTGGCCCATCCAGGTCAGCCGGAGCCCGGAGGCGGGCGGCCGGGCCAGGTCGGCGAGGGTGGTGGCGTGCACCGGGACGATGCCCCGCGGGGCCCGCTGGGGCCGCTGCTCGCGGTCGAGATAGACCTTCGTCAGCTCCAGCATCGATCCGGAGGGCCGGATCCGGGCGGGGCCCCCGGGGTTCTGGAAGACGCCGTCGGCGAAGTGGGGCGAGCTGCGGATGCGTGCCAGGCGGTCACCGCCCGGTTCAGCGCCGAAGGCCGCGGGCTGCACTGCGCGGAGCCCGGAGCTCGGGGAACGCAAACCGGACACGGTACCTCCTGGTGGAGTGGGTGAGGCCATCCATTATGGGGGCGGCCCCCGCGACGGTCCGGCGCCGCCGGGGTGACCGGTGCCCGGCGCAGAGACGGTCGGGCGGGGCGCTCGCCGGGGAACCGGGCCGGGTTCCCGGGCCGCCGAGGTCGGGGCCACGCAGAGCGGACGTCTTGCCGGTGCGGGACGCCCGTTCGCCGGTCCCGCCCCGGCGGCTCAGGCCACCGACGCGATCCGCAACCTGATGTCGTCCGGGGACAGCGCGCCCTTGGCCGTCACCTGGTCGCCCGAGGACTCGCCGCGCAGCCGCCGGCCGATCCACGGCACGAGGTGCTGCCGGGCCCAGTGGACGTCGTCGCGGCGCACCTCCAAGGTGCCGCGGGGCGCGAGCGGCGGCCAGGGCTGCTCCGGATCGGCCGGGACATCGAGGCCGAGGATCTGTCCGGCCCGCAGCGCGACGCGCGTGTGCCCCTCGGGAGACAGGTGGAGCCGGTCGTCGTCCCAGGCCCTGCGGTCCTGCACGGCCTTCAGGGACCACAGGTCGAGCACCGGGCAGCCGTACCGGTCGGCGACGGCCCGGACGTGCCCGTTGTACGTGGCGATCTTGCCGCGCAGATGCTTCAGCACGGGTACGCCGCGGGTGTCGAAGCCGGTCGTCACCAGGACCGTGCCGACCGCTTCCGCCAGCCGGGCCACGGCCCGTTCGAAACGCTCGGCCACTTCGTCCGGGTCGGTGCCTGGGCGCAGGATGTCGTTGCCTCCCGCGCAGAACGAGACGAGGTCCGGCGCCAGTTCCACCGTCCGCGGGACCTGCTCCGCCACGATCTGGTCGAGGAGCCTCCCGCGCACCGCGAGATTCGTGTACCGGAAACCGCCTTCGGGCCGGCGGTCCGCGAGCAGTACCGCGAACCGGTCGGCCCATCCGACGAACGCCCCGTCGGGGCCAGGGTCGCCGACGCCCTCGGTGAAGCTGTCCCCCACCGCTACGTACGACCCGATCACCGCTGTGTTGTCACTCTTCGAATCGTCTGCCACGTCGGCCCATGATTCACCTTCCGATGTGACCTACGCGATCGTAGGAAGGGATTGACGAACGGTGAGATAAGACACCGGCCAAGAGTTCCCCCATGCGGGAATAGGCCGGGGAACAGGCGCGTTGACGCGTCAGCACATCATGCAGGGGCAATCGGACGACGTCACCGTACGGGCGGAGGAGGCCGCGGCCGGTGGGCCACGGAACGGGTGCGGCGCCGGAGTTTCCGGGACGTCGGCGCTCAACCTTCGCGAACATGGCGCATTTCTTTCCCGGCGCCTGCGGGGTGAGCCGTCGGGATCGGGCCGGAGTGCCCGGCCGCGCACGGGGCAGGGCTTCGCCTCCCCCGGCCGTTCCGGAAACCGGGGACCGCCGGTCGTATCCGGCGGGAATTCCCGGTCACCGTCCATTCATGCCAGCTTGGCACCCGTGCACAGTTCGCCTGATCGATTCGATCAGTCGACTCGATCGGTGAATTCAACCGGCCGATTCGCCTGATCAATTCGACTGCACGAAACACTCATTACGTGCATATGACAGCGACCCGATGTCACGGCAGGAACCTCTTCACCCCCCCGTAACCACCTTTACAATTCAGACAGAAAGGTCAGATACGGCGCAGCCGGATGACCGTCGCGTCCAGGTCACCATGGAGCGCGGTGTGCAGCCCGTGATGCGACAGCACGGCACCACAGTGCACTTCGCCCGTTTCGCGGCATTCGTACGAGGCCGACGGGTCGAGTCCGCGCAGCCGCAACGCCGGGACGGGTTCGCCGTACCGCTGCGCCTGGAGCCAGGCCAGGACGACGGTCTCGTCCCCGCGCAGATACTGCACCGCGCTCAGGCCGCCCGTGGGCGGCCGCAGCCGGTACTGCTCGCCGTGCTGCACCACGGGCCGGATCTCCTTGTAGAGGTCCACCCAGTGCCGGGCCTCGGTGAGTTCCTCCTCGCTCCATTCCGCGAGGTCGCCGCCCACCCCGAGGACACCGGCCATGGAGCTGACGAAACGGAATCGCAGACTGCTGGCCCGATCGTTTAGCTGCGTGTTCGGGCTGTCGGTGACCCAGGCCGCCATGATCCGCGCGGGATGGATCTGACTGAAGCCGTGCTGGATGGCGAGCCGGTCGAGAGGATCGGTGTTGTCGGAGGTCCACACCTGGTCGGTGCGGCTCAGGATCCCGAGGTCGATCCGGCCGCCGCCGCCCGAGCAGGATTCGAAGGCCACGCCCGGGTGAGCGGCGCGCAGCCGGTCCAACAGCGCGTACAGGGCGTGGACATGGTCGACCCACAACCGCTGCGGGTACGTCTCTCCGGGCCAGCCCGCGTCGGTGAAAGCGCGGTTGAAATCCCACTTCACATAGTCGATGGGGGCGCTGGAGAGCAGCGTGTCCAACTGCTCCCACAGATACTCCTGGACGTCCTCGCGGGCGAGGTTGAGGACCAGCTGATTACGCAGTTCCGTCCGCTTCCGTCCCGGCTGGTACTGCACCCAGTCGGGATGCGCGCGATACAGCTCGCTGTCGGGGTTGACCATCTCCGGCTCGACCCAGATGCCGAACTGCATGCCCAGGGCGTGCACCTGGTCGGCCAGCGGCGCCAGCCCCCGCGGGAACCGGTCGGGGTTGGGCGTCCAGTCACCCAGTCCGGCCCGGTCGCTGGTCCGGGCGCCGAACCAGCCGTCGTCCACCACGAACAGTTCCACGCCGATCTCCGCCGCCCGCCGGGCGAGCGCGGCCTGCTGGTCCTCGGCGATGTCGAAGAACGTCGCTTCCCAGGAGTTGAACAGCACGGGCCTGTCCCGGTCCGCGTCCGGGATGACGTACGCCCGCTGATAGGCGTGCCAGGCGCGGCTCGCGCCGCCGAAGCCGCCGTCGCTCCACAGCCCCGCGAAGACGGGGCTGGTGTACGACTCCCCCGGTTCCAGCATCAGCAGGCCCGAGTCGTCGTACCCGGCGCCACCGGTGATCTGCACGCGCGCGTCCGGAAGCTGGGCGACCGCGATCCGCCAGGAACCCGACCAGCCGAGCGCGCAGCCGTACACCTCGCCGCGCTCCTCGGTGGCATCGGTGTCGAGCGCCACCCAGGGCAGGTACTGGTGTCCGGTGTGACCGCGCCGGCTGCCGATGACCTTCTCCCCGTAGGTCAGCGGACCGCTGGTCAGCTGGGACTCGGCGGCCCAGCGGCCGTGCAGGTGGGACAGGCGCCAGTCCTCCCGGTCGGGCAGGGTCCAGGTGGCCGCGTCCGCGCGGAGCAGTTCCACCTGCGTGTCGCCTTCGTTCACGAGACTCACCCAGCGCTCGACGACATCGCCGCGCATCCGGTAGTGGAGGGTGATGACCAGCCCCGCGTCCCGGAAACGCAGCCTCAGTTCGCCGTCCTCGACCGCGTGGTCCACGAAGGCCCATTCGGTGCCGCGGCGCTCCTCGGTGCGAACCGACAGCGCGGGCCTCACGAAACGCGGGCCGCCCTCGACGGGATACTCCTCGTGCCCGTCGAGCGGCGATTCGAAGCCCCGGTAGGCGGGCAGCGGACGGACGGCCAGGGCCTCGGCGTCGGCGAGCGCGACGGCCGGCCCCCAGTGCAGGTGCAGCAGTTCGTCCGCCTCCGTGAGGTGCAGCGCGTAACTACTGTTCGGCCCCCTCAGCAACCACGTACGACCGTCCTCGGCGATATCCACCATCGAAACCTCACAAGCATCCACAGATTCGCTCACACCTCAACATCATCAAGGGCGACAGGCCCCTGTGCAACGCCTGTGGACATCTCGATATGGGGGAAATGCTTGTCGTATGGTCGACGGCGTGCCCGTCGACGAGAAGCGCCGACGGGCGCCGACCGGGAGGAGCCCCCCGTGACGCAGCAGGTCCCGTCGACCGAACCCGAACTGGCCGGTGTGCGCAACTTCCGTGACGTGGGCGGACTGCCGGCGGGGGACGGGCGGCGGGTGCGGTACGGAGCGCTGTTCCGCAGCGGCCACCTGGCACACGCCACCGAGTCCGACGCCGCGTTCCTGTCCACCCTGGGCCTGCACACCGTGTTCGACTTCCGCAACGCGGCCGACCAGAGGCTGGAGGGGCCGGACGTCGAGCTGCCCGGCGTGCGCAACGTCAACCTGCCCCTGACCGACCCGGCGGACGGCGTCGAGTTCTGGACGATGGTCCGGGACGGCGACCTCGACCAGCTGCGCACGATCCTGGGCGACGGCAAGGCCGCGCACCGGATGATCGTCTCGTACCGCGCGATCATCGAGCAGCGCACGGCCGAACACTCCCGCGTGCTGCACGCGTTGGCCGAGGACAGCGTGCCGGTCCTGATGCACTGCGCGGCCGGCAAGGACCGCGCGGGCCTGTCCATAGCCGTGACGCTGCTCGCCCTGGGCGTGGAGCGCGAGGCGATCCAGGCCGACTACCTCAAGTCGAACGCCACGCACCGTCGCTACCAGGTGCGTCGCAGCGGCAGCGCCGACTCGGCGTACACCCCCGAGGTCATGGAGTTGCTCAGCCCGCTGTTCGACGCGCGCGCCGAGTACCTCGCGGCCGCCTTCGAGACCGTCGAGCGGATCTGGGGCGGCGTCGACGCCTATCTGGAACAGGGGCTGGGCCTGGCACCGCAGACCCGGGAGCGGCTGCGCGAGCGCCTGCTCGACTGACAGTGAGGATGTGACGTGGTGACGCTGCGGGTGGGTCTGACCCTCCGACTGACTGACGTCTCGACTGTCCTGTTTGCGATTCGCCGGCCCGCCGGGCGTCACCACGCACGCGGCCGGACGGGCGTTTGTGACCTTATAGGAGCTTGGTCCAGAAGCCCCGTCACTGTCCTGTCCTGTCCACCCGCCCGACCGGCGCGTGCCGCCCTCGGAACGGACACGCCACAAGGACGGACATGACCAGCATGACGCACGACGGCCCGCAGATCACCGGCGGAGTCGACACCCACGGCCTGACCCACCACGCGGCCGTGGTCGACCCGGTCGGCCGGCACCTGGCCGACCGGGAGTTCCCCGCCACCGTCCGCGGCTACCGCGACCTGTTGGACTGGATGCGTGGCCACGGCGCTCTCACCGCGGTCGGGTCGAGGGCACCGGCGCTTATGGAGCCGAACTCGCCCGGGTGCTGACCGCCGCGGGGGTCACCGTCGTCGACGTGGACCGCCCAGACCGCAAAACACGCAGGATGAAGGGCAAGTCGGACCCGATCGACGCGTATGCCGCCGCGACGGCCGTGCTGTCCGGCCGGGCCACCGGTGTCCCCAAGAGCCGGGACGGTGTGGTCGAGGCGGTGCGGGTGCTGCGGATCGCCCGCCGCAGCGCCGTCAAGGCCCGCACGCAGGCGATGAACCAGATCCGCGGCCTGCTCGTGGCTGCCCCCGCCATGCTGCGCGAGCAGGTCGCCGAGCTGGAGCGGGCCGCGCTGATACGCACGCTCGCCCGGCTGCGGCCCGGGGACGACCTGTCCCGCCCGCTTGCGGCGACCCGGGTATCACTGCGTCGGCTCGCCCGCCGTCACCAGGCGCTGGACACCGAGATCGGCCCACTGGTCAAGAAGGCCGCCCCCGCGCTGCTGGAGCTGTTCGGCGTCGGTCCCGAGACCGCTGCGCAACTGCTGGCCTCGGCCGGGGACAACCCCGAACGGATGCGGTCCGAGGGCGCGTTCGCGCACCTGGCCGGCGTCGCCCCGATCCCGGCCTCCTCCGGCCGCACCCACCGCCACCGCCTCAACCGCGGCGGCGACCGGGCCGCGAACAACGCCCTGCACACCATCGTGCTCACCCACATGCGCTTCGACGAACGCACCCGCGCCTACGTCGAACGCCGCACCAAGCAAGGACTGAACAAGAAGGACATCATGCGCTGCCTCAAGCGGTTCGTCGCGCGCGAGGTCTATCGCGCCCTGACCAGCACAGCAACCGAACGAATCACTCAAACCGACCTGACTCCCGCGGCTTGACAGCCATAGGAGCATCGGGGAGCCGGCCGGCGCCGCCCGGCCGCATGCCCACTCATCCCTTGGCGCCCACCGCGAACAGCAGATAGATGAAACCGGCCAGGACGTGTCCGGCGACGAGGTAGACGATCAGCCGGACCCACAGGGCGCGCGGGAACTTCTCCTCCATGTCGGTCATCGCGACTCTCCAGTGATCGGGCCCAGGCACAGGGCGGCCGTGGGACTCTGCAGCAGGGTATGGACGAACAGCAGCTCCACCCCGTCGTGGTCCTCGGCGGCGAGGCGGTGCGGGGTGAGCGAGTCGAAGTGCGTGCTGTCGCCGGGCCCGAGGAGATGCGCGGTGTCCCCGAGGCGCAGCCCGAGCCGCCCCTTGAGGACGTACAGCCACTCCTCGCCGGGGTGGACCCGCACGATGTCGCCCTGCGAGCCGTACGGCACCCGGACCCGCAGGGCCTGCATTCCGCGGCCCGGGGCGCCGGCCTGCCAGTACGTCCAGCCGCCCGCGTGGGTCGGCTCCATGTCGGCGGCGCGCACGACGGCGTCCCGGTCGGCCACGGTCTCACCGAGCAGTTCCGAGACCGTCGTACCGTAGATGCGGGCGAGTGCCAGGAGCAGCGGCAGCGACGGCTGGCGCTGCCCGGTCTCCAGCCGGGAGAGGTGGGCGGGCGACAACCCGGCGGAACGCGCCGCCGACTCCAGCGTGAGGCCGGTCCGGCGGCGCAACGAGCGGAGCTGCGGCGCTACGGCGGGCAGCTCGGCTTCGGAGGAGCTCATACCTCCATTGAGCCGCAGGTTTGCCTCATTGGCAAATTTTTTGCCTCAGAGGCAAACCCGGCCGTGGTCACCGGTTGGCGACCGCCTGCTTGATCAGCGTCTTGCCGAAGTCCCACATCAGACCGCCGCCGCTGTGCGCGTCGTCCATGACGGCGGTGAAGGCGTCGACGAACCGGTCGACGTCGGCCTCGTCGACGACCAGCGGCGGAATCAGCTTGATCACTTCCAGGTGGTCACCGGAGACCTGGGTCAGGATCCGGTGCCGCTGGAGCAGCGGGACCACCACCATCTGCGCGAACAGACCCTTGCGCGCGGCCTGCAGCATCGTCCAGCGGCTGCGCAGCTTCAGTGAGCTGGGCCTGCCGAACTCGATGCCGACCATCAGACCCCGGCCGCGGACATCGGCGAGCAGTTCGTACTTGTCGATGAGCGCGGCCAGCCGGGACCGCAACAGGTCCCCGGTCCTGCGCGCACGGGCGACGATCTGCTCGTCCTCCATCACCGACAGCACGGCGAGACCCGCGGCCATCGCCTGCGCGTTGGCACCGAAGCTCGCCGAGTGGACCAGGACCCGGTCCATGGACGAGTAGACCTTCTTGAAGATCCAGTCCTTGCCGAGGGTGGCGCCGACCGGCACATAACCGCCGGACAGCGCCTTGGCCACGCACACCAGGTCCGGCTCGACGCCGTCCTCGTGCTGGTACGCGTAGAAGTCCCCGGTCCGGCCGAGTCCCGTCTGCACCTCGTCCGCGATGAGCAGTGCCTTGTGCTTGTGCAGCAGGTCCTGCGCGGCACGCAGATAGCCGGGCGGGGCTTCGTGCACGCCCTTGCCCTGGATCGGCTCGACGACCAGAGCGGCGACGTCGCCCTTGGCCAACTCCCGGGACAGGGCGTCGAGGTCGCCGAGGGGCACGGCCGTGTCCGGCAGCAGCGGAGCGAAGCCGTCCCGGAAGCCCTTCTCGCCGTTGACCGACAGGGACCCGGTGGTCAGGCCGTGGAACGCGTGCTCGCAGTACAGGATCCGCGGCCTGCCGGTGGCGTACCGGGCGAACTTCAGCGCGGTCTCCACCGCCTCCGTACCGCTGTTGCCGAAGAACACCCGGTCCAGGTGCGGGCTGTGGCCGAGGAGCTTCTCCGCCAGCAGCCCGGGCAGCGGCTGGCAGTCGAAGCGGGTCAGGTCGGCGAGCGAGGCGTCGAGGACGTCGTGCAGCGCCTTGCGGACGACCGGGTGGTGCCGACCGAGGCCCATCACCCCGAAGCCGGCGAGCATGTCCAGGTAGTCGTTGCCGTCCGCGTCCCAGAAGTGAGCTCCCTCGGCGCGCTCGTAGACCCGGTCGAAGCCGATGGTGTGCAGCATGCGCGGGAGCTGGTGGTTCAGGTACTTGGTGTGCAGCTCGTAGCGCTCGGCTCCGCGCTCGGCCAGGAGGGCACCGAGGTCGAACTCCGTGGTCATTCCGCTTTCTCCTTGACTGTGCCGTCGGTCTGCTCCCTGACGGCCAGGCTCGCGCCGATCCGTCCGGCGATCTCGACGGGGGTGAGACCGATGTCGGCCAGCACCTCCGCGCGCTTGGCGTGCGCGAGGAACTGCTCCGGAATGCCGAACCGGCGCACCGGCACATCGACGTCCGCGTCGCCGAGGGCGAGCGCCACGGCGGCACCCACCCCGGCGGCCCGGCTGTTGTCCTCGACGACGGCCACCAGCCGGTGACCGGCGGCGAGCCCGGGCAGCGCCGGGTCGACCGGCTTGACCCAGCGCGGGTCCACCACCGTGCAGCCGATACCGCGCGCTTCGAGCAGCTCGGCCGCCTGGAGGCAGACCGGCGCCATGACGCCGACGGCCACCAGCAGGACCTCGGGCCGGTCCGCCCGGTGCAGGACGTCCAGGCCCCCGACCCGGTCGACGGCGGGGATCCGGGGCCCGACCGACTCCTTCGGAAAGCGGACCAGGGTGGGCGCGTCGTCGACGGCGACGGCCTCCCGCAGCTGGGCGCGCAACTGGTCGGCGTCCCGCGGCGCGGCGATCCTGAGGCCGGGTACGACCTGGAGGACCGACATGTCCCACATCCCGTTGTGGGAGGCACCGTCCACACCCGTGACGCCGGCCCGGTCGAGCACGAAGGTCACCCCGCAGCGGTGCAGCGCGACGTCCATCAGGAGCTGGTCGAAGGCGCGGTTGAGGAAGGTGGCGTAGACGGCGACGACCGGATGCAGCCCGCCGGTCGCCAGGCCCGCCGCCGACACGGCCGCGTGCTGCTCGGCGATGCCGACGTCCCAGATCCGCTCCGGGAAGCGCTCGGCGAACCTGCCGAGGCCCACCGGGTGCAGCATCGCCGCGGTGATCGCCACGACGTCGTCCCGTTCCTCCCCGATGCGGACGATCTCGTCGCCGAACACCGAGGTCCAGGACGGCCCGTTGGAGGGCGCGAGCGGCTCGCAGGTGAGCGGGTCCATCACGCCGACGGTGTGGAAGTGGTCCTCCTCGTGGGCGAGAGCGGGCTCGTAGCCGCGCCCCTTCTCCGTGAGGCAGTGCACGAGGACCGGCCCGTGGAAGCGCTTCGCACGGCGCAGCGCGGACTCGACGGCCTTGATGTCGTGGCCGTCGATCGGACCGACGTACTTCAGGCCCAGGTCCTCGAACAGGCCCTGCGGGGCGAAGGCGTCCTTGAACCCCTTCTTGGCGCCGTGCAGCGACTCGTAGAGGGTACCGCCGACCACCGGGGTGCGCAGCAGCACGTCCTTGCCCCAGGCGAGGACCTTCTCGTACGAGTCGGTGGTGCGCAGGGCGGCGAGGTGGTTGGCGAGGCCCCCGATGGTCGGCGCGTACGACCGCTCGTTGTCGTTGACCACGATGATCAGCGGCCGGTCCTTCGCGGCGGCGATGTTGTTCAACGCCTCCCAGGCCATGCCGCCGGTGAGTGCGCCGTCACCGATGACCGCGACCACATGGCCCTTCTCGCCCTGCACCGCGCGGGCCTTGGCGAGCCCGTCGGCCCAGCCGAGCACGGTGGAGGCGTGGCTGTTCTCGATGACGTCGTGCTCGGACTCCTCGCGGGAGGGGTAGCCGGACAGGCCGCCCTTGCCGCGCAGCTTCGAGAAGTCCTGACGCCCCGTCAACAGCTTGTGCACATAGCTCTGATGACCGGTGTCCCACAGGATGCGGTCGTCAGGTGACTCGAAGACCCGGTGCAGTGCGACGGTGAGTTCCACCACGCCCAGATTGGGCCCGAGGTGGCCGCCGGTCCTGGCCACCGCGGTCACCAGGAACTCGCGTATCTCTTCGGACAATTGCCCGAGTTCCGCCTCGGACAGCCCCTTCAGGTCGCGTGGTCCCCGGATGGTCTCCAGAATCGTCACGCTCGGCCCCCTCTCGGTCCGTGCTCGTTCAACTCACTGTCACTGCCGGCGTCCCCGCAACGCCGGGGGCGCCCGACGCGGCGCCCTCGGCCTCCATCTGCTCGGCGAGCTTCATCGCCTCTTCGATCAACGTCTCGACGATCTTCGACTCGGGAACCGTCTTG
>NZ_JBIAIE010000053.1:0-17059 GCF_042871185.1 Streptomyces sp. NPDC006012 | reverse complement strand
AGGCGAGTAGACCTTCATCACCATAAAAGACGCCTCCTACCCGCCCCCTCCCGGGGTCGGGCTCAGAGGTGTCCACTCCTCGGGGACAGGTCCCGTGAGTTGTCCAGGACCGCCGGATCAGGCTGCGCACGGTGATGATTGTGTCGGCGAGGTCGAAGACGGACAGTGGCGCGACGCTCGTAGCATCGGACGAGACGGTGAAAGGCGTTCTGCCACGCGTGAGTGCGTTCCACGTGCCAACGCCGACTGGCCTGAATGGGCGCCTTCTCCCCCTTGTGTGCGATGCGTCCGTGCAGGCCGCGTTCGCTGAGCAGAGCGCGGGTGGTGTCCGAGTCGTAGCCGGCGTCCAGGTACACGGTGATGATGTCGGGCAACGGGCCGAGGCCCTCCAGACGGTCCAGAGTCGGGGCGAGCAGCGGAAGTCGTGGCGATACCCCACGGATCTCTCACGTCCAAGACAGTGGCCCTACACCCCTAAACTTCACCCACCAGCATCAACACACCCAGGCCCACTGTCACTCACCCCACTGTCCCGAAACCGAGAAATCGCACACACCGCCTGGCCTCCCCACTCGAACCGCTCACCCGGCCTCTCAATCAACCAGCAACACACCAGGCCAGCCGCCACCCCGCACACCAACAGACCCCCCCTCCGAGCGTCAAGACCAGCCGTCTGCCCCTGCAGACCGCCGGGTCAGCGGCGGCGCACTTCCTCAGCCCAGTCCCGGACCGGAGGCCGCTGCGGGTCGCGGGTGCGGTCGCCGCCGAACTTCCGGGCCGCCCACCTGCGGGAGAGCGAACGGCTGACGGCCCGGTCGGGTGTGATCAGGGAGCGAGCACGACGGTCTTGCCGGGCAGCTGCCCGGTGGCGGCGTCCTCATGCACGGCGGCCAGCTCGGCCATCGGGCGGTGGGCGGCGACGTGGAGCCGGAGCTTGCCGGCATCCACCTTGGCGACGAGCTCGGTCAGCTGGGCTCCGTCGCTGCGGACCCACAGGCTCGCGCTGCGCACCCCCCGAGCGGGGTCTTCGGGAATCGGGCCGGCCGTGCTGGCGGCGACCCCGCCGTCGGCGACGTAGTTCGTCAGCTGCGCGAGTTCCTCCGGGGAGACGCGCACATGGTTCACCACGACCTGGAACGGACCGCCCACCGCGGCCGGACCCGCGGTGAAGTCGAGGGGGCCGACGACCCGGCCCGCGCCGTAGCCGCGAAGGCGGTCGGCGTGCTGCGGCGCGTCCACCGCGGTCACGTGCGCCCCCGCGTCGACGGCGAGCTGCACCACGAGGCTGCCCACCGCGCCCCCCGCCCCGTTGACCAGGACGGTCTGACCGGGCTTCAGCTCGGCGAGCTCGAAGGCCGTCTGCCAGGCCGCCAGGCCGGTCAGCGGCAACGCTGCGGCGTCGACCAGCTCAATCGTCTGGGGTGCCGGGGCCAGGGACTCGGCCCGGGCGAGCACGTACTCGGCGGCCCCGCCGGCGGAGTCGAGGGGCAGCATCGCCACGACCCGGTCGCCGACGTCCGGGCCAGTCACGTCCGCGCCGAGTTCAGCGACGGTGCCCGCCAGGTCGATCCCCGGCACATACGGGAGAGTGATCGGGATCATCTCGGCCAGGAAACCGGCGCGGATGTGGTCGTCGACCGGGTTGAACGACGTGGCCGCCACCCGTACCAGCACCTGCCCGGTGCCGGGGACCGGACGGTCGACATCCTCGTAGCGCAGAACCTCGCTGCTGCCGAACTCGTGGAAACGTATTGCCTTCATGGCACTTTCCTCCAGGGTGTTTTGATGTCGTCGCCAACGGATGAGGCGATCAGGCGGAAGGTGAAACACGTCGGGGCACTCAGGTCAGCTGCACCGACCGGGTCGAGTTGCCCATCACCATGCGGTCGATGGCGCTCACGGCGCTGCCGGGGTCATCGGCGGCGCCGACGGCGAGCAGCAGCGGAACGAAGTGCTCGGCCGTCGGATGGGCGACCACGGCGCCGGGTGCCTTGTTGCGGTAGTCCGTGAGTGCGTCGGCATCGCCCCGGGCAAGGGCGTCAACGGCCCATTCGTCGAAGGCCGTGGTCTCGGCGGCGAGCTCCGGCCGGCGGAAGACGGCGAAGCTGTGCGTCATGAAGCCCGAGCCGAGAACGAGGATGCCTTCTTCGCGCAGGGGCCGCAGGCGTGCTCCGAGTTCGAGCAGAACGCTGGGCTCAAGGCTGGGCATCGACAGCTGCACGACCGGGACGTCCGCCGCGGGGTACATGGCCATGAGCGGGATGAAGGCACCGTGGTCGAGGCCGCGGTCGGCGCACTCGTGCACCGGCGTCCGGCCCAGCAGACCCGTGAGTCGCCGAGCCAGGTCGGTGGCGTCCGGGGTCGCGTAGGGAAGGGCCTTGTAGCGGGGGTGGAAGCCGCTGAAGTCGTAGTAGAGGGGGGTGCCGGCCGCGGCTCCGGATATCGCGACGGGTGCCCGTTCCCAGTGGGCCGAGACGACGACGATGGCCCGGGGTTTGGACATCGACTGGGCCCAGTCGAAGAGGTCGCCGAGCCACTGCGGATCGTCGAGGGTGAACGGGGCGCCGTGGCTGATGAAAAGGCTGGGCAGGGGCCCGTCGGAGGGGTTCCACACCCGCTGCTCGCGCGCCTGTGGCAGGGCCCGGGCAAGGAGTTCGTCGTACGCCGCGGCTGGTGCGCGCGACGGAAGGGGGAAAGTCAGGCTGCTCGTGGTGGTCATCAAAACCAGCTCCTTCACTTGCCGAGGCAAGTGAAAAGGTAGACCGTCAAGGGTTGCCTAGGCAAGTGATTTGAGTTGCTCAGGCAAGTATGATGGGGCTCATGGACACCCAACCCTGGCTCGACGGCGAACAGCAGGACCTGTGGCAAGCGCTGCTCACGGTCGTCATTGCCCTCCCGGCGGCCCTCGACCGCCAGCTGCAGCGAGAGGCCGGTATCTCCAACTTCGAGTACGGGGTTTTGGCCCGGCTCACCACGGCCGACGAGGCCACGATGCGGCTCAGCGACCTGGCCCGGGTCTGCGACAGCACCCAGCCCCGTCTGTCGAAGGCGATGGACCGTTTCGAAGCCCGTGACTGGGTCGTCCGCCGGCCCGACCCCGGCGACGGTCGATACACCCTCGCCACCCTGACCGACGCCGGCCGGCAGAAGCTCGTCGAGAGCGCACCGGAACACGTCGCGCAGGTGAAGCGGCTCGTGTTCGATCCGCTCAGCGCCGCTCAGCGCCGCCACTTCGGGGCCGCACTCACCCGCATCGCCGCTACCGTGCGTCGGGAGCTCGAAGGTGGCTGAGCGCCGCCCTCAAGCGGGGTCTTCCGTCGGCTCTGCGACACCGGTGATGCGGTACATGAGGAAGGTACAGACCTCGCCGACGGCGCAGTGCGGTCGTACGCCGTGACATTGCGCGTGCCCGTCGATGAGTTGTTGGGCTTCGAGTTCGTCGACTCGACCCAGGCCCGCGAGCGGATGATCCCGGTCGACGAGCAGATCCTGCTCGCCGCGCTGCGCGCCCGGCTGTCCGGCACGACCGCGCACCTGGAGAGCGGTCGGCACGTCGGTGAGGTTTCGCCGCTGGACCGCCACGACGTATATGTCCGGCCGCGGACCGGGCGGACGTGGCCTCGGTACCCGGAACCGGTACCCGCCGGTCTACCGGTGAAGCAGGCCTGGGGATGGCTGTTCGCGCCGGACGGCCGTGTGATCCTCGTCGTGGACCCCGGCAACCGGCTCAGCGCGCTCGGCAAGCCGAGGCTCCCCGGCTTGGAGGCCGGGGATGCCTGTGACCTGCTGCCTGAGTTCCGTAGTCGCCGGTCAGAACGAGTCGGCGCTGACGAGGTTGGTCAGCCGAGCGGAAGTTCCAGGACGGCTTCCTGCCCGGTCGGAGAAGTGATGGTGGTGGTGGCGCCCTGCTTGCCGGTGAACGCGTAGAGCCGGTCTCGGCTGTTTACGACGAGGGTGAGGCGGTGGCCGTCGGCGAGGTCGTAGGCGGCGGGCTGGAGCGTCCAGTCGACGGTCCGGTCCGTGCCGGTGCCCAGCTCCGTGGCGGTGAGGGGCTCGTGGGTGATGATCCGGGCGGTGCCGTCCGGGTCCACGTCGAAGAGGTAGGCGACCAGGGTCGCGGCGTCGCCCTCCTCGATGCGGACGGTGAGCCGGAGCTTGGCGGCGCCGCGGATGCGGCGTCCGCCCGCCAGTTCCTCGGTGGACCAGACCAGAAGCCGGTCCGGGTCGAAGCCGGCCGGGTCGTAGGTCTTGGGGTTGCCAAACCACTCCTTCTGCCCGGTCTCCATGATGTCGTCCATGGCGGTGGCGGTGGTCTCGTGCCCGGCGGTGAACGCTCGGCTCCAGCCCGCAGACGGCTTGTTGGACAGTGTGGCCTCGCCGTCCCCGTTGGTGCCGCTCAGGTACCAGGCCTCGGTGCCGGTGGTGGCCTCGGACCAGGAACGGAGTGATTCGCGCCGCGCTGCCTTGACGATCCGGTCGCCTCCGGCGCCGGTCGGTTTGGTCTTGTAGGTGAACATCACCTGGCTGTTGACCACCGGCCAGTCGGGCACCTCAGTGCTCTTCCCGAGCAGGTGGTGGTCGAGCCAGGCATAGGCCTCCGTCATCGGTGTCAGGTAGCTCCAGAACGGGGTGCCGCTCGACACGCCGGTGATGCCGACGCCTTCCGGGGCGCCGTGGTCGCCGATCCACAGGTTCAGGTGCTTGGGAACGGTGAGCTTCTCGAAGGTCGCGATCGCCTCACCGGCGGGGAACAGGCTCTCGTGCCAGGTGTTCGAGTAGAAGGTCGGGATGCCCCGGGCGTTGGTGATGTCCACGTAGGTCTCCGGGGACCGCACGGTGCCCCACTCCACCACCTCCTCCATGTTCTCCCCGTTCTGGAAGTTCTGGAGGATGCGCCACGTCGCCTCGTCGAACTTCTCCTTCTCCTTGCCCTTCTCGGCTCCGGTGAAGCCGATCAGCAGCTCCACGGCCTTCTCGTGCCGGGTGCCGTTGTCGTAGAGGCTGGTGGCCAGGTTGCCCCACGTGCTCAGGGCAGCCACGACGGCGACCCGGTTCTTCTCGTCGTGCGCGGCGACCAGCTGGCTGATCCCGGAACCGTAGGACAGGCCCATGAACCCGACCTTGCTCGGCGCGAACAGCCCCTCCGCGTGGTCGATCACCGCCGAACCGTCCGACCAGTCCTCCGGTCCGGCGACGTCGATGAACCCGTCGGACGTGAACGGGCCGCCCGGCTCGCCGAACCCGCGGGGCGTGTACGCCAGAACGTGGTAGCCCCGCGCCGCCAGGGAGAGGTAACCCACCATGAACGGCATCCAGCCGTACGGGTTCCACCCGGCGGGCACGATCACGACCGGGCGCGGTTCCGAGGCCTTCTGCTTGATCGCGAACGCAGAGAGACCGATCTCCTCCGTCACGGGAATACGCGGGAAGCTGACCCCGGCCTGCCGCAGAATCCGCTCCACCAGCTCCCGCAGCTCCTCGGGGAGCGTCCCGGCCGGGGCCGCGCCCTGGAGCGCCGCGAGCAGAGCCCTGGCGACGGTGAGCACCGACGGGTTGATGTCGAGGCTCGCGCCGCGCCAGATGCCGTTGGCAGCGATGTCGGCGATGGTCGCATCGGTCACCGACGCGATGGGCTCTCCGCCTTCTGTAGTCATACGAACCGCTCCGTTCTCCTGAGTCTGAACAACCAGGACGCCGACCGAGGGCGCCAGGCGGATCATGGACAGGAGCACAGACGCCGAAACGGAAAGGCAGCTGGCCGCACTCGATCGGATGGGAGAACCCCAGCCTATGGCCCCGGCCCGCTGCGCCCGCCTTGAACGGGCCGGACCGGGGCGTTGGCCTACTGCGAACAGGCCTGGCCGGGTGTGCGGCCACCGGCCAAGTCCAGTGACAGCGGCATTCCCGGCGGGACAAGGACTCATCGCTGGTTGACGGCGTTCCGCCCAGCGGGTGAATTCACCCACGGGCCCGGCACCGGAGCAGCCGAGGCGCGCTCGTCGGCGACCTGCTCTCTCGCCCGCTCAAGGACCCGCTCGGCGACGGCCAGTTCCTCCCGCTCGGCCCTCCCCCGCCAACTACTTGGCCAGCTCTTCTTCGAGTTCGTCCAGTTCCGTGCCCGCGGGGTGATCCGTTCCAGCAACTGGGGATCCACGCGCCGGATCGTAGAAGGCCGCCCGGCCACGAGCGAGCAGGAGCGAACCGTCCGACACAGTCAGACGATGTACTCCGCAGACAACCGCCGACGATCAGCGTCAGCGCCCCGAGAGCCAGTCACACCAACCCCTTGAGCCTGCAGTTGCAAGTGGGCGGAGACTCCGTGCGGTGCACTCGGTGGACGATGCACGGCACTGTCACCGGCCCGGCGCGGGCTGGGGTCATCTCCGCCCAACACGAAGTCGACTGGGAGTAGTTGCGTTAGGACAAGGATCTCTGGCTGTCTCATGTGCCATCTGAGGCGAACACCGGGAGAGCGGGAAGACCGTTAGGTTCCCTGACCTCGTGTTGTCTCAGAGGGAGTTGGGGTGGATCACTTCTTTGTGTCTCACAGCAAGGTGCGTCGGTTCTACGAGGCACCGCCGGGCGTCGATCTCGATGCGGCGGCGTACGTACAGCGGCCCGGGGCGGTGAAGGAGGGCACGCCCTTCTTCCTTGATCCCGGCATGCGTCCGGCCGAGCCGTTGTGCTCGTTCTTCCTGGAGCTGTCGAAGTCGCTCAAGGCGAAGTCGCTGGAGGACTACACGTACGACGCTTTGGACCTGGTCGACTTCCTGGGCCAGCTCCCCGTTCCGACCGACTTGGTGTCGGCCACAGAAGACGATCTGGTGGCTTACCGGGAGGACTGCACCGAGCACCGTGAGGCGCCGGACAAGCCGGCCACATGGCGAAAGCGCCGGTCGCTGATCAACAATTTCTACGACTGGGCTGTCGATGCGAGGCTGCTCGGTCAGCGGCCGTACTTTCGCCGCGGCAGCAGGCGGGACGTGCTGGCCTGGGGCGCCACGACCGAGCTGGACGTGCGTCACCTGACCTTCCGGCAGTGGCGGTTCCTCAAGCAGGTGGGCCTGCGCGGCTGTCTTCCCGACGGCCTGGTCGATCCCGCCTTCCGGGGCCGCTCCCCGCTGCGGAACAGTGCGGCTGGCGAGATGGCGATCACGACAGGGATGCGGCTGCGCGAGTTCAGCTGCCTGCTCGACATCGAGGTCGGCCCGCCGCGCCGGGACGCCTCCCCGGCTGAGGTGATGCTGCAGGCCATCGCCAAGTTCGGGCTGCCGCGGGTGGTGGCCGTCCAGCACGCGACGCTGCGAGAGATCGATCTGTATCGCCGCACTGAGCGGGCCGCGATGGTGCGGTCCTCCGTGAAGGCCCTGTACCGGCGCCGGCATGAACTGTTCGTCGTCGATGACATCGACCTGAGGCAGATGAAGCTGCGGGGCACCCTGCACGGGCGGCGACGGACCTTCCGCGTGGAGGCGATGCCCGCCGAGCTCCGCCGGGTCGCCGTCATCGAGGGAGACCTCGGCCTGGAGCCGATGGCCCTCTTCGTCGGCCGCGGCGGACGGATGCTGTCCAAGCAGCGCTGGGAACAGATCTTTGACGAGGCCCACCTGCGAAGCCTCCGGATCAGCGACGAGCACGAGGCCGAGATGGTGATGCCGGCCCGGCTGCGGATCCACGACACGCGCCATACCTTCGCGATCTACATGCTGCAGATGCTCACGCAACTGGTCCTGCGGGAGGAGTCCGAGCGGCTGGCCGCCGGCGGGCACGGCGCCTACCTCGCCGATCACCTCTCGCGGAATCCGCTGCTCATTCTGCAGCGGTTGCTGGGACACCGGCGCCCAAGCTCCACCCTTCGGTATCTCACCTACATCCGTACCACGAACCTGCTGGTCAGCCAGGCGATCGCGGAGTGGAACGACCAGGACAAGACCTACGCCGACTACGCGGCCGTGCTGGTCGGGTCGGGGCGGTCTGATGGCCCGCCGGGGAGAACGCAAGGTCCGGGTCCGCGCCGAGGTCCCGCCGCCGAGGCCCGCTTTGAACCACGCCGGGATCCGGGTGATCACCTCGGAACACCGGGGCCGGGTGCAGCGCCACAGCATCAATCCCGTGGACTACCGGTGCTCGGTGCTGGCGGCACAGCTCGCGGACGAGTGGGTGAAGATCACTCGCGCCCTGGGGATCGGCGACGGCGGTGCCAACTATGGCGGGGCTGTCAGGAAGTTTGCCGCCTTCACGGATGAGTACGTCCGGGCACTCGGCCTGAATCCGGCCGATGTCCGGCTGGATGCTGACGCGATCGACCTCGTCGAGGTGATCTATGCCTGGGAGGAGGACTTGCGCCGGGAGTTTCCGCAGTCCAAGCAGCCCTACACGCTGGTCAAGGCCCTGCTGGCCATGATCGAACAACGCGCCGCGTCCGAGGCCAGGGTCTGCGAGAACCTGAAGGCCCGGACCCAGGCGCCCACAGCCTTCCGCGCTCCGCGGGCCAAGCCGTTGGATGAGTTCACCAACGCCGAGCGCATCGCCCTGCGGGATGCGGCCCGCGCACAAGTACGAGCGACAGAGGCCCGGCTCCACCGCCGCCGCGATCTCTTGGCCGCCGGGATCGACCCCCGCGACGGCGGCTGGCGGAGTCTGCCCAACCTGCTCTGGGCCGCCCGCGCCGAAATGATCAACTCGAAGGTTCTGAAGAGGGAACTGCCCTCTGAGCCCAAGTGGTGGCCGCCGGATATCCGCGGCCTGCTGCCCGCCTGGAAGAACGACGGCAAGACCCGGCGCCCCGGTGTCCGGGCCTTGGTCCGGGCCCTGGGACGCACCATGTTCGCCGACGAGATGGATCTGCACGCCTTTCGGATCCTGCTCCTTTTGGGCATGTCCGACACGACCCCGGAGGAACTCCACGATCTGAAGGTCCCCGATATCGAGTTCGCCGACGGCGGAGTGCGGCTGGTCCAGCAGAAGAACAGGGCCGGCCGCATCCGGGCCGACCTTCACCCGGAGCAGACCGCGCGAGGGGGTGAGGAGGATCCGTACTTCGCTGGGTCGGGGGCCTGGGATGTTCCCGGCCTGCTGCGACGTTTGCTGGCGGTCACCGCCCCGGCCCGGGATGCCTTCGCCAGCGAGCCGTGGCTGTTCCTGGCAGTGGATTACCGCAAGGACACCGGCGGGCTCGGCGCCACATGCGCCGAGTTCACCCACGACCAACGGCGGTTCACGCACTGGATCGCTGTCCAACACGACAGCGAGGGTCGACCGCTGGTCATCTCCCGGCTGCACGATGTCCGGCGCCTGCGCAAGACGGCCAAGGTGGTCCGCGCGGTCGTCCTGGGCGGCTCGCTCACCGACCTGGCCGGCGACGACCACCACGTCGAGATCTACCGCGGCCACTACGCCCACGGCACGACCGCGCACATCCTGGCAGGACAGGCCATCAACCGGTCCCAGCAGTGGGTGTTCCAACGCGTCGCGCAAAAACCGGTGTTCGTCGATGCCGCCGCCGAACCCCAGTTGGAGGAGCGGGAGGTCGCCGAGTCGCTGGGGCTGAGCTCGACGGAGGCGAAGGCGATCCGCACGGGCGAGCTGGACATGGGGCTGACGCACTGCCGCAACCCTCATGACTCTCCCCACCGAAATGACGGCAAGGTGTGCCATGTCGCGCCGGCGATGTGCATGCTCTGCCGCAACGCGGTGATCTTCACGTCCCAGCTGCCGCGGCTGCTGATGCTGTCCGATCACATCGAGCGGATGCGGGCCGCGCTTCCTCCGCCCCAATGGCAGGCCGTCTGGGGCCGCCAGGCAGCCGCGCTGCAGGAAGTCTTCACCGAATGCGCAGACCTGCTTCCCGGGGCCCGTCAGCAGGTCCTTGACCTGGGACTTCGTCTTGACCTACCGCTGGGCCAGCGAACGGAGTTCGACCGATGACACCTCACCCGACGCTCAAAGTCGCCGTCTCGGCCCGCTTCCGCGACGACGAGCCGGTCTTCGGCCCCGGTTACCGGCTCGTCGCAGGCATTCCTGTCCCCCGCTTCGGCGACACCGGCTTCTGGTCCGGCGACTGCATCGGCCGCCCCGCCAACCAGCCTCCCACCCGATACAAGATCCATTTCGCGGCGGAGGACCCGCTGATCACCCTGCAGCTGCGGGAAATCGCGTTTGCCCAGTTCAACCCCACTCACCGAGTACTGCGGCAGGCGGCCATCTATCGTTCGGCCGAGCCTGTAGCCTTCCCGACAGTCAAGATGTGCAGCCAGAAACTGCGGGTGATCTTGAGATGGGGACGACGGCAGGGCCTTCCGGCGGACCCGGGCCGCTGGGCTGCGGCGTGGGCGCCGTCCGTACCCTGCGGGAACTCGCCGCAGTCGTCACCGGCGTCACGCCGTTCGACGACCCGTGGGACGAACGCTCCGCCGCCGAGATCGGACGGCAGGCCGTGCTCAACGCCACCCCGGACGACGCCGCGCTGGCCACCCCGACCATCCCACCGCAGACCTGGTGGCCCCTGATCCGCGCCGCCTGGACGTACATCCATACCTTCGCCCCCGACATCCTGCGCTGGAAGGAGCACTTCGAGCGCCTGGCCGTGGAGCTCGGCCAAGGGGCACCACCTCGTCGGCAAGTCGCCCGGACCGCCGACGACACCGATACCCAGATCACCGCCTGGCTGGCCGACCCGAGCCACCGCGTCCCGGTTCACGCCGTCAACCGGCACGGCACCAAGGCAGGCGATCCCATCTGGACCGTTCTCAGCGAGCTGATCACCGCAGGACAGCAGGACAGCATCTTCGCCACCCACAGCCGCTCACCACGCGCACGCGCCCTGGCCCGCCGAGCGGCCGTCCTCGCCGTGGTCGCCCAGGGCCGCACGCAGGCGGTCCGAGGAAAAGTCGCTGCAGCCGTCATGAATGCTCCCCGCCATTCCCCCGTCGGCACCCGCCCGTCTGCGGCTGTGATCGATGAGGAGCTCCGGCAGTGGCTGGCCCACCCGGACAACCTCGTTCCCATCCGGTCGGCCGACGACGGCGTCGGCCAGGCGGGAACGGTGATCTGGAGCACCCTCGCTCGCCTGATCTGGGGCATCCCGACCGGCGATCGCTTCACCTCGCATGCAGCGTCGGGACGGGCCCGACGCGAACGTGTCGCGGATGCCGTCGCTACAGGGCGAACCGTGGTGATGGCCGCCAACCGCTACTGGTCAATCCCACAGCCCTGCCCTAACGCCGCCCTCATCGCCTGCAAAGACGGCACGACACGTCCCTGGCGCATGCACATCACCCAGGCCGAACTGACTGTCGAGCTGCGCATGCTCAGGGCAGCCTGCTACGTCTTCGTCGCCGCGACGAGTCTCATGCGCGACTCGGAAGTACAGGAGATCCAGCGCGACGCCGTAACCACCTACTACGGGTCCCCAGCCATCAAATCTCACAAGATCAAGCACGATCCGGCCCGGCCCGAGTCGTTCTGGTGGATCATCGAGCCGGTCGCCGAGGCCATCGCCGTCGCAGAACAACTGTCATGGCACCCCACCCACCTGTTCGCCAGCCTCAAGCCACCCCGAGGCAAGAAGAACCGCGGCGATCGCGGCATCATCGCCGCCGAAGACATCGACTACTTCATCAAGCACGTCAACGCCAGCGCCGACGCCTACGGGCTGGAGACCATCCCCGACGCGCACGTCCGCTCGCACATGTTCCGGCGAACGATGTCGGCGATCACCGGGCGCGAGCCGGGCTCCGAAGTCGCACTCGGCCTGCAACTGAAGCACGCTGCCCGCCGGGCACTGGCCAACCGCACCACGCAGGGCTACGCCCAGATGGACACCCAGTGGGCCAAGGAGTTCGACCAGCAACTCGAGTACGCCGCCGCACTCCGGCTGGTCGACCTGCTCAGGGCCCGCCGGACAGGCGAGAAGGTCGCAGTCGGGCCCGGCGCCGACCGGCTGCACGCCGGCCTGGACACGGTCATCTCGACCATGAACGAGGACCCCGTCCTACGGGCGCAGATCGCCGATGAACAGGCCGAGGCAGCTCTGCTCGCCACCCAGTTCACCAACCTCCACCTGGGAACCATCAACCACTGCATGTTCGACGCCCCGCAGGCCGAATGCCAGAACGACCTGCCCGCCGATCAGCGGGGCACGGCCCCGCTGATCGGCGCCTGCCAACCCGACCGCTGCCGCAACTCAGTGATCACCCGACGACACGCCCCGATCTGGATCGCCGAGGAAGACGACCTCACAGCCAGAGCCCAGGACCCACCACCCGGCCGCGAAGCCGTCCTGATCCGACTCGCCGACGTCCAGCGCATCACCCGCGCACTTCGACACGAAGGAGTCACCTCCTGATGCCGGTATCCGCCAAGACTGCCACCAAGCTCCGCGAGGCCATGGCCCGGCTTGTGGCCGGCGAGCCCCTACACACCGACGGCGCCTTGACCAAGGAGAACCTCGCCCGAGAAGCCCAGGTCAGCCACGCCACCGTCCACCGCGCCGACGACATCCTCACCGAATGGAACGCCAAGGTCGCCCGACCCGTCCTCCGCACCCCCGGCGAGGTCGCCCGAGACGGGACCATCGCCGAACTCCGCAAACAACTTCGTGAGGCCAAAGCCGAGATCACTCAGCTCAACGGCAAACTCGACGCCCTCGCGACAGTGACCGCAAACCTCTACCACGAAAACCTGGCCCTGAAGAAGCACGACAGCCACCGAAGACTCGCCCCTCTCCCCTCCTCCGAGTGAGCACGTTCACTGACCGGGGCAGGTAGTGGAGGGCGAGGCAGGCTTGGCGGGTCGGCGCGGATCTCGTCCGCCTGCTCTGGTCTTCTGGCGTTCGTCATCGTCTCGACCGCCCTGTTCCACGCTTGGCGCGCTTCGGGAATACACCCCTGCACGGCCCGGATATCGCCGATCCGCTTCCGGAGGGTCGCCTCTTCCGCGAATGACATGAGAATTTCCACCTCGGCTCGACCTCCATCGCTTCTTCACGGGCACGGCGGCCGGTAGGCGATGTCTCCGACGTACTGCCGCCACTCCTTCTCCGTGAGGGTGTGTTTCGTGACAGCGCAGATGCGTCTGATGGCCCGGTCGGGGTTCAGCTCCCACAGCCGGGCCGTACCGTCTTCGCTGCCTGTGGCGAGGAAACGCCCGTCGGCGCTGAAGGCGACGGCGGACACGGGCTTGGAGTGCGCCGTGAGCGGATTCCCAAGGAGTGTGGGCCTACCGCTCCTCGGGATGTCCCAGAGCCGGAGGTCCTCGTCGTCGCCGGCGGTGGCGAGGGTTCGGCCGTCGGGGCCGAACGCCACTCCTCCGAAGGAGTTTGCACCGTCGTCGATGAGCAGGCCGAGACCGGTGCGGCGGTTGGCGAGCTTTGTGGGGTGGACGGGGTTTCTGGTGTCCCAGAACGAGCCCTCGTCGTAGTTCGTACTGGCGAGGACGCGTCCGTCGGAGCTGAAAGCCACGTCAGTGAAGTCGCCGGTGGTGCTGGTGAGTGGCTTGCCAAGCCGCTTGGGGCGCGTGGGGTCCCTCGTGTCCCACTGGTAGATCTCGCTCTGCTCGACGGCGGCTGCGAGCGTGTGCCCGTCGGGGCTGAAGGTCACTGACGGGATCCAGTTTCCCCCCACGCGGAGGGGAGGACCGAGGTGCTTGGGGTGGACGGGGTCGCTGGTGTCCCACAGCCAGATCCTGCCGCTGCCGGCCGTGGCGAGGACTCGGCCGCGAGGCGCGAACGCTGCAGTGACTCCCAGCACTTGGCCACCGAGGCGCCGCGGGTGCGCGAGGTCACTGACGTCCCACAGCGAGACCCCACGGGTGCTGACATCGAAGATGTCGGAGGAGTCGCTCGCTGTGACCAGAGTGGTCCCGTCAGGGCTCAGGGAGACCGCGCCGATGGGGTCTCCGTGGCCCGTCATGAAGGTGGGAGGAAGAGTCCACACGCGGACCGTGTCAGCGGCGGTGATCAGGGTATGTCCGTCGGGACCGAAATCCAGGGAGCCAACCTCGGCCTGGCCGAGCGGCTGGCCGACGGCGACAGGGCCGTCCTCGCTGGTGACGTTCCACAGGTGGACGGTATTCTCCTGCGCGGTGGCGAGGACGTATCCGTCGGGGCTGAAGGCCATCGCTGAGATGTCGTCGTGGGGTATTTGGAAAGGGCTGCCGAGGCGCTCGGGGCGGTCTGGCCGGGTGATGTTCCACATCTGGATGCTGCCCCTGAATTCCTCGCTGACGACGGTTGAGGTGGCCAGCACATGCCCACGTGGGCTGAATGCCGCATCTCGGCCAGGCAGTGACTTGCCGATGCGTGTGACATGGGCCGGTCCGTTGACGTCCCACAGTTGAACTCTCTCCCCTTCGGAGTCCGCGATGGCCAGGAGGTGCCCTGTGGGACTGAACACCGCCTCGTCACCGGGCAAGGGGCTGCCACGGCGGGGGTGGGCCGGCCGGCTGGTGTCCCACAGCTGGACTTGTGTGTCCGCGTCTTCGCCGACGTTGGCGGTGATGGCCAGTGTCCGCCCGTCGGCGCTGAAGGCAAGCGCGTTGACGTCGTCGACGGTGATGGGGGCGCTGAGCGCGGTCGGGGCGGCCGGATGTGTGACGTCCCACAGGCGGAGCACGTCCTTGGTACTCGTGCCCTTGCCGTCGACGACGACGGCGAGTATGTGTCCTCGCGCGCTGAACGCCATCAGGTCGCCGCCGATGTGACGGCCGATGCGCTTGGGCGCAGTGGGGACGGTGGCATCCCACAGTTGGATCGTGTCGTCGCTCGCCGTGGTGGCGAGGGTGTGCCCGTCCGGGCTCAGCGCGGCCGTCTGTCCCTGGTACGGGCTCGGCTTGGTGATGTCGGAGAACAGCGGAGTCGCCGTGGCGTTCACCAGGTCCGTGTAGGCCTGCGGCGACGGATGCATGCGGTAGGCAGCGATGTCCAGTTGGGCCGCAACGGACACGTTCTGGTTCTTGTACGGCGTGTCTGCGCCGCGTAACTCAGCGGCCTCGGCGGTGAGTTGTCGGGACACGGCGATGTCCCGTTGACTCCGGGCTGTGGAGCGTTGGTCGAAGGCCGTGACAGCGGCTACGGAGGCGAGCAGTACCAGGACGGCCAGGGCGGCGCTGAGGGCACGCAGACGCCGGGTGGTACGGGTGGCCGCTCGCTGTTCCTCCCGGCGTGTGTCCAGGCTCGCCGCCAGAAAGGCCCTTTCCAGGGCGGTCAGGTCCCCCGGGTCGGTGAAGGCTTCCGCCGCCACCGCCAGGCGTGTGCCGCGGTAAAGCGCGCCGGGGTCGCGGCCGAGGTTGCTCCAGGCTCGTGCAGCTTCCGTGAGTTGACGGTGCAGGCGCAACCGCTCGCGGGCTTCGTCGATCCACCACTGCAGCCGGGGCCAGCCGCTGATGAGCGCTTCATGGGCGATGTCGACCATGTTCTCGTCGAGTGTGACCAGGCGCGCCCGGGCCAGCCGGTTGAGGACGACCGCGGTGTCGGCAGGGTCACCGAAGTCGAACTCCTCCCGCTGGGCGGGCCGACGAGTATCCGGGGTTCCGGCACCGGGTGCGACCAGCCGTAGCAGAACACGGCGAGCGAGATCGGCCTGTGTCGAGGTGAGGCTCGCGTGGACGTCCTCGGCGGTGCGGGTGATGGCACCGTGCAGGCCGCCGGCCGCCTCGAATACATCCCGGGTGAGGGCGCGGCCTTTGCGGCGCCGCCAGGTTTCCAGCAGCGCATGCGACATCAGCGGCAGGGCCCCGGGTTCTGCTTCGACCTCGTTGAGAATGCGGGTCGTCAGTTCACGTTCCACGATCAGTCCGGCGGCCTGTGCGGGTTTGACGATGGCCTGGCGCAGCTCGTCGCGGCTCATCGGGCCGACGAGCACGGTGCCGTCCTGTAGGGCGGTGGTCAGGGCAGGGTGCTCGGCGCAGCGGCCGAGGAAGTCAGCGCGTACGGCGATGACGACGCGCAGTCTGCATCCGGGGTCGGCAGCGGTTAGGAGGCGGTCAATGAACTGGTCACGCTCGTCCGGGTCCTGGCAGAGGGTGTAGAGCTCTTCGAACTGGTCCACAATCAGCCACGTGTCCCCGTCGCCGTCCTTCGGGGTCAGCCGCTGTTCATGGGTGCGCAGGGGGTGCTCGCCAGGAGTGAGGAGGCGCAGTGCGGCTGGCTGTGGGGTGGCCTGGTCCGGGTTGCGGAGGCGGGGGATGAGGCCGGCGCGCAGTAGAGAGGACTTGCCGCTGCCCGACGGGCCGAACACCGAGGTGAACCGACGGACACGGGTCAGCTCGACCAGGCGGTCGGTGAGCTCGTCGCGGCCGAAGAACAGATCGGCGTCGCCCGGCTCGAAGCGGGCCAGACCCCGGTACGGAGGCTCGACGTCCTCATCCTCGGTTCGGGGTTCCGCCGCTACTTCAGCGGCCGCCTGTCGCCAACGCTCCTCCCACTCCTCCGGATCACCGCCGCACGCCCTCACGTAGGCCAGCACGACGGGCAGGGTCGGCAGCCTCTCACCACCAGCAGCCTGCGACAGGGTGCTTGTCCCCTGCCCCCCGCGCTGCGCCATCACCCGGTAGGTCGGACTCCCGGCCTCCGCCCGGAGTTTACGTAACTCGGCCGCGAACCGCGCCACCGGCCCGGTGCTGGGATCGAGTGGTCTCTCAGGACGTCCCACCATCGACAGCTCACCCTCTTCTAGCCGCCCGCTTCCCCCGTGGACGCGGCGCGAGGCCGGACAAGGTACGCAACCTCCAGGCAGGAGCGCAATCCGAAGGCGCCCCCTTTGGCCACCGCCGCAACGCCGTGCCCGCGGCCTGCAGCGAGTCCATTGTTCAGGGTGGCAGAACCGGCTGCCCATTCAATTCCCGACCCGTTGAACTCGATGTCGTGAGCCCGCCGAGGCCCGCAATGGCGGCTCCAAGCTCAGTCCGCGGGCTCGCCCCGTGAATAAGTCCATCGAGGGAAGAGGAAGTACACATGCATGCACTTAAGAGGATGTCTCATGTGGTGAGTTTCGCGAGCTTCTTGTAGCAGGTGAGGGCGGCTGCGAGGCCGAGGAAGGCGAGGAAGTGGGAGCCTTTTCGC
>NZ_JBIAIE010000052.1:0-18470 GCF_042871185.1 Streptomyces sp. NPDC006012 | reverse complement strand
GCCTTTAAGTTTTTTTATTTCGGGGGGTGCTTGTCAAGGGGTGTTTGGGGATTACCGTCGGTTTGGTTTGGGCCCAGTAAATCCCGGCCCGGGGGGCCCCCCCGCCCCGGGGGGGGGCCGGGCGGGGGGGGGGCGGGCCACCGCCGTGTGCCGGCGCGCTGCGCCTACGCCGCGAGCGCGTGTCCGGGATGCAGGACGACCTTGGTGTAGCCCTCGATCCGCTGGTCGAACTTCTCGTACGCCTGCGGCGCCTGGTCCAGGGGCAGTTCGTGCGAGACCACGAAGCTGGGCTTGGCCCGCCCTGAGATGATCAGGTCGCGCAGCTGTCGGTTGTACTGCTTGACGTTGCACTGACCCGTGCCCATCTGCTGGCCCTTCTCGAACATCTTGCCGATGGAGACCAGCAGCTGGCCGTGCTTGGCGTGCTCGTCGGGCCCGCCCGGGTCGGAGGGCACGTACAGACCGGGAATGCCGAGCAGGCCGGTCGGCCGGACCGTCTCGACGAGCGTGTTGAGGACGACGGCAGGCTCCTCGTGGCTCGCGTCGTGCGACTGGGCCTGGTAACCGACCGCGTCCACGCCCTTGTCGGTGCCCTCGCCGTGCGTCTGCTCCTTGATCTGCTCCGTCGGATCGCCCTTGGTGAAGTCGACGGGAATGGCCCCGATCTCCGCCGCTTTGGCGAGCCGTTCGGGCACCCGGTCCACACAGAACACCTTCGACGCGCCGCGCAGCAGCGCGGAGTAGGCGGCCATCAGACCCACGGGACCGGCACCGAAGACCGCGACGCTCTCGCCGGGGGACACCTTGGCGAGTTCGCAGCCGTGATATCCGGTCGGGAAGATGTCGGCGAGCAGCACGAAGTCCGTCTCGAACTCGTCGCCCGGCGGCAGCTTCAGGCAGTTGAAGTCGGCGAACGGCACCCGCAGCAACTCGGCCTGGCCGCCCTCGTACGGGCCCATCGCCACATAGCCGTACGCCCCACCGGCGAAGCCCGGATTGACCGTCAGACAGAATCCGGTCTTCCCGGCGAGGCAGTTCTTGCAGAACCCGCACGCGACGTTGAACGGCATCACGACGCGGTCCCCGACGGACAGGGAGGTCACGCCGCTGCCGGTCTCCTCGATGATGCCGAGGTTCTCGTGCCCGAAGACGATGCCGGCCTCGGCCGCCGTGCGGCCCTCGTACATGTGCAGGTCGGATCCGCAGATCGCGGTCGACGTCACCCGTACCAGCACGTCGTTGGGGTGCTGGATGTGCGGGTCGTCGACTTCTCTCACAGTCACGCTGAAGGGCTTCTCGTAAACGACGGCTTTCACCTGTACCACCTCCGCGTCGAACGCCGGGCTCGGGCGGCGGACCGCCGCAGCCGCTCAGCCGCGCAATGCGACCCGGCCCGTCGGCTCGTTTCGCAGCCCCAGGCGTTCTGGCTTCGCCACTCGATACTTCCAGGGAACGCCCGTACGTCACCGCCTGCAACCCGCGTCCCGTCGGTCCCCACGCCGTCCCGCGCGTCACCGCGGCGCCGTCGCCGCGGCCACGAACATCGGCACCGTCAGGAAGACCCGGCCGGTCTCGGCCCGCCGCCGGCCGGCCGTCCAGCCGTCCGCCTGTGCGCGGGTGACCGCGCCCGCACCGCAGGCGGCCTCGGCCCGCCCGGTCGGCAGGGGCACCGCCTCCGGCCAGGTGAGCACGGTGGTGCGCACCCGGACCGTCATGTCGTCGAAGCCGGCGCCTAGGAGCAGAGCGCGCTGCCGGCGGGCCGCACGCGGCGCCGTGACCAGGTCTGCGCGGGCGTGCACGAGCACCCGGGTGAGGGCCGGATCGCCGGAGTCGACGACCACCGTGTCCGGTCCTGGCCCCGCAGCACGATCCGGCCGCCCGGCGCGAGGACCCGCCGGGCCTGTGCCAACGCCCGCTCCGGTTCGGCCAGTTCGTGGCACACCTTGTCGGCCCGGTAGCCGTCCCGGACTCCGTCCGCCGGGGGCAGGCGGCAGGCGTCCCCGACCCGGAAGTCCGCCCCGGGCCACCGCCCGCGCGCCACGGCGATCATCCGCTCGCTCGGATCCACCCCCATGGCCCGCACGCCCCGCCCGGCCGGCTCCGCCACGCCCCGCCCGCCGCCGCAGCCCACGTCCACGACCGCTCCGCCTGAGCCGACGCCGAACAAGTCGTAGGAGAGCGCGCGCAGTTCAGCGGCGCCGGGCAGGCGGTCGGCGGCGTCGAGCCGGGCGAGGAGAGCCTGCCCAGCAGACACCGGCCTGGGGATGCCCAGCCCTGGGATCTCCGGGGCCTCCACGACCTCAGATACATCCACGGCCACCGAGGCGTCCGGGACCTCCGGGAGCCGTACTCCCTGACCGGCGGCCTTCTCGACGGCAGACCGCCCGCCCCGGTACACCTGGACCCATGCGAACCCATGGCGCCGCGGACACGATCCGCGTCCTGATCATCGGCGGGGGCGTCGCGGGGACGGCGGCCGCGCTCGCCCTGCACAAGGCGGGGCACGACGTCACCGTGTACGAGGCGCACCCCGACACGGCCGAGGACATCGGGGCGTTCCTGACGCTCGCGAGCAACGGGATGCGCGCCCTGGCCCAGCTGGACGCGGCCCACGCCGTCACCGCCGTCGGCTTCCCGCTGCGCACGATGCGGATCCTCGACGACCGCGGTACCGAGACGGCACACGTCCCGCTCGGCGAGGCCGACGACGCGGTCCTGCGCTACCGGTGCCTGCGCCGCGGCGAGCTGAACGCCGCCCTGCAACGCGAAGCCGTCCGGCGCGGCATCGACCTGCGGCACGGCGCCCGGCTCGGCTCCGTCGCCGACCGCCCGGACGGAGTGACGGCGCACTTCCACGACGGCACCTCGGCCGGCGCAGACCTGCTCGTCGGCGCGGACGGCCTCAACTCGGCCGTCCGCCACGCCGTCGCCCCCGACGTGCTGCCCCGGTACGCGGGACAGCGCGTCTTCTACGGTTACAGCCCCGTCGCACCGGACGAGGGCACCGGCCACATCACCATGGTCCGGGGCACCGCCGCGGCCTTCGGCTACGCCGTCGCGCCCGCCGGCGACACATACTGGTTCGCCCGCGTCACCGGCGAGCCGCTGCCCGCCGACGCGGCCCGCGTCCCCTGGCGTGACCGGCTCGTCGCACTGCTGCGCCAGGACGCCACCCCGGCCGCGGACATCGTCGCGGCCGGGGCCGACGGCCCCATGGCCACCAACGCCACCGACCTGCCGCTCGGCACCCGATGGCGCTCCGGGCGGACCCTGCTCATCGGCGACGCCGCGCACGCCGCCTCGCCCGCGACCGGCCAGGGGGCCTCCATGGCGCTGGAGGACGCCGTCGTGCTCGCCAAGTCCCTGCGGGACACGCCCGGCATCGAGAGTGCGCTGTCGGTGTACGAGACGATCCGGCGTCCGCGCGCGGAGCACAACGTCACGGTCAGCGGACGGATCTCGCGTGGCACCCACGGCCCCTCGCGCACGCCGGGCGGACCCGGGACGCGCCCTGGTGAGGACGTACTGGTCCGGCAACTGGACTGGGACACCGACATCCGTACCACCCTGGGCGGCGCGGACTGAGGACCGGTGTCACTCGGGCGTCCGGCCGGGGCCGGGCGCGGGGCCGGTCCGGGCCGCCTGCGGCGTGGCCGGCTGGGGCATCGGTGGCTGCGGTACGGCCGGCCGCCGCACGGCGCGGCGACCGCCGAGCAGCAACCGCCGCGCCGGCCTTTCCACCTTCTCGTACAGGACCCAGGCCAGGCCGAGGGAGAGCGCGAACGCGACGGCGGTCACGGCCAGACCCGTCAGCACACCGAACCGCGGCGAGAGCCCGAGCACATTGGTGCCGGCCCGCAGCACCAGCAGATGCACCATGTAGAAGGCGAACGACAGTTCCCCCAGCCGCACCAGCCGGCGGTGCCGCCACAGCGAGGGCAGCCCCTGCAGGTCCGCGACCGCCGCCGCCGGGATGAGCAGGGCGAAGCCCACGATGGTGCAGGCGGTGGACGTGTAGCCGGGGTCGACCTGCGGCACGAGGAAGTAGCCGATGACCGCCAGGGCGAGGGACGCCTCCAGACCCGGACCGCGCCACCGGTCGAGGAGGACCAGCCGGGCGGCGGCGGCGCCGAGGACGAACTCCGGCAGCCGGGCAGCGGGATTCGCGCTGATCGGCTCCGCCGTCCAGTGGTGCGTCTCGGCCCAGGCCAGCACCAGGACGGCCAGCACCGCGGCCCCGGCCAGCGCCGCCGCCCCGCGGGCGCCGAGGCGCCGCAACACCAGGGCGAGCAGCGGGAAGGCCGCGTAGAAGAAGGCTTCGCAGGCGAGTGACCAGCTGACCGGGTTCAGCGTCTGCCACCAGGGGCGCGACCAGGAATGCACCAGCAGGGCGTTGGCCATCGCCTGGGACGGCTCCGGCTTCGTCTGGTGGGCAAGGGTGTACGCCATGAGCAGCGCGAGCGCCGCCGTGACCAGGTGCACCGGATAGATCCGGGCGATGCGCCGCCGCCAGAAGGCGACGGCGCGGTCCTTGGGCCGCGCGGACCAGGTCAGCACGAATCCGGACAGCACGAAGAAGAACGACACGCCGCTGGCCCCTGGTCCGAACGCCCAGGTCACGTAGCGGTCACCGGTGCCCCCGAAGTAGTGGAAGTTGCGTACGTGCAGTCCGAAGACCAGCAGCGCCGCCACCCAGCGCAGTCCGGTGAGGGACGGCAACGAGGGCGCGGACGCGACGGCCGGCGGTCTGGCGGCGGGGGAGGAGGCGGTGACGGGCGGCGTCCCGGTGGTGCGGGTCGTCCTGGTCGCCGTCGTCATCGGATCACCTTCCGGGGGGAGTGGGGGGAGGGCATGGAAGGGAGCGTTGCCAGTTCGCCACTTTTCATGCGGCTTGTTCAGGAAACATCGCACCCCTGCCCCCGTGGAGCGGTGGCGGCGCGTCTCGGCGGGCGGGGCAGGCCCCCCGGATGGCGGACCCTGCTGACGGGGAACGGCCCGCCGCGGGGGCGGGACACGAGGCGGTCGCGCCGGGACACGAGGTGGAACGTGACCGGCTCTGGCGCCCGGGTCCCCTTGTGTGAGCGGCGGTGCCACGGCCGGCCATGGCGGGATCTGTGGGATACGTGTCGATATCGCCCTGGCACCGGCCCGCTCCCGGCGGTGATCCTGGAATCAGCCGCGCGGCCCCCGGTCCGATTCCGACCAAGGAGACACACCATGAGCAGCGCAGATCTCGACGTGAAGGTCCCCGACACCGCCCTCGCCCGCGAGGCCACCCAGCTCGTCCGGGACACCGCCAGTGACCTCATCTACCACCACTCGCGTCGCGTGTACTACTGGGGCAGTCTCCAGGGACGCAACCGCGACCTGAGCTTCGATCCGGAACTCCTCTACCTCGGCGCGATGTTCCACGACGTCGGACTCGACAAGGAGTTCCACCACAGCGGACACCGCTTCGAGGTGGACAGCGCCGACGCGGCGAAGCGGTTCATGCAGGCACATGACCTGCCCGCGGACAGTGTGCGGCGGGTGTGGACCGCGATCGCCCTGCACACCACGCCCGGCATCCCGGAGTTCATGGAACCGGAGGTTGCCCTGGTCACCGCCGGCGTCGAATACGACGTCCTCGGCATCGGCTACGACGACGTGTCCGAGACCGACCGCGCCACGATCGTCGCCATGCACCCCCGCCCCGACTTCAAGCGGCGGATCCTCGCCGCCTTCACCGAGGGCATCCGGCCCAGGCCCGAGACCACCTTCGGCAACGTCAAGGCCGACGTCCTCGAACGCTACGTACCCGGATTCGAACGCGGCAACTTCGTGGACACCATCCTGGAATCGGCGTGGAAGGAGTGACATCCCGGCCCGCCTCCGGCCGCCGGGCCGTCGCGCCTGCGCCCGGCGTACCGCCTCGGTGTGCGCGGGAGCCTTCGTACTCGCCGCTGCCGGACTGCTCGACGGCCGGCGTGCCGCCACCCACTGGGAACTCGCCGCCGAGCTGACGGCGGCGTTCCCGCGGGTGGTGGTGGAGGCCGACCCGCTGTTCGCGTGCGACGCAGGAGTCGTGACCTCGGCAGGCGTCTCCGCGGGCGTCGATCTGGCGCTGTCCCTGGTCGAGGCGGACTACGGGGCCGGCCCGGCCCGCGACGTCGTCCGGCACCTGGTCGTCTTCACGGCCCGGCGGCCAGTCACAGTTCAGCGCACGCATGGTCGGCGACCACGCGGACAACACCGCGGTGCGCCGGGTGATGGACACGGTGGTGGCGGACCCGGCCGCCGCCCACGACCTGCCCGCCCTGGCCGGCCGGGCCGGTCTGCGCGTGAGCGGCCCCGGTCACGGCACACATGGCGCCGGGCTCCTCTGCGGAGCCCGGCTCCCCGGAACGTACCCCGGCGTCCTGGTCGGTGCGGGGTACGGCGGCCGGCACGCACGTCCGGCGCCCGCTCGGCCTCCCGGCCGGCGCCGCCGCACGGCGCTCGGCGGCCACCGCCCTCGGCTCACAGCATCCGGCGGCGGCGCCCCAGCCAGGTCTGGGCCACCACGACGACGGCCAGGAACGCACCGCTGACCACCTGCTGATAAGCGGAGTCGAGGGAGCCGATCTGATTGATGACGTTCTGGATCGCCTTCAGCAGCAGCACCCCGACCAGCGACCCGCTGACGAAGCCGAACCCGCCGGTGAGCAGCGTGCCGCCGATGACGACGGCCGAGATGGCCTCCAGTTCCATGCCCGAGCCGAGGATCGTCACGCCCGACACCAGCCAGGCCGCGTTCAGCGCCCCCGCGAGCCCGGCGCACAGGCCGGACATCGTGTAGACGGCGATCTTCGTGCGGGCCACGGGCGCCCCCATCAGGGCCGCGGCGTCCTCGTTGCCGCCCACCGCGTACACGTACTGCCCGAACCGGGTACGGCGCAGCACGACGGCACCCAGGACGAACAGCACCACCGTGATCCACACCGGTACCCCGATGCCGAGCAGCGAGCCCTGGCCGAGCGTCGCGAAGAAGGAGTCCTTGTCGACGAGATAGGTCCGCGAGCCCTCGTCGGTGACCGCGAGGAGGATGCCGCGGGCACCCAGCATGGCGGCGAGCGTCACGATGAACGGAGCGAGGCCGGACCGCGCGATCAGCAACCCGTTGACCAGGCCGATCAGCCCGCACCCCGCGAGCGGCAGCAGCAGCGCGACGGCCGTGCCGTACTGGGAGCCCCAGGCCGCCAGCACACCGCCGAGGGCGAACAGCGAACCGACCGACAGGTCGATCCCGCCGGTGACGATCACGAACGTCATGCCCAGCGCGACCACGGCGAGGAACGCCGAGGACAGCGCCATGTTCTCCAGGTTGTCGCCGGTCAGGAAGGTGTCGAAGCTCAGCGAGGCCACGACCATGGCGAGCAGCAGGGTGACGAGTGCGCCGTGCTGCTGGGCGAGGGCGCTGAGCCGCTCGGCCCGGCCGGGGCCGTCCGGCCCGCCGGCGTCGCGGTGAGCGGTGTCGGACGGCATGCCGGCCTCCGTGGTCCCGGTGGTCATCGCTTCCCCCGTTCCCGCGCCGCGTAGACGGCGGCGACGATCACCACGGCCTGTGCGATCTGCGTCCACGACGGCGGCAGGTCGTGCTTGACCAGCGTGGTGGTCAGCAGCTGGATCAGGACGGCACCGGCGACCGTGCCGCCGATGCGCACCCGGCCCCCGGACAGCGGCGTGCCCCCGACGACCACCGCGGTGATCGCCGACAGCTCCATCAGGGTGCCCAGCGAGGTGGGGTCGCTTGCCGACAGCCGCGCCGTGGCGAGCACGCCCGCGACCGCGGCCAGGGCGCCCGAGCAGACGTACACCACGATGAGTACCCGGCGGACCGGCAGACCGGCCAGCCGGGCCGCCGGCCGGCTGTCACCGATGGCGAGCAACTGCCGTCCGAACGTGCTGCGCCGTACCACGAAGGCCACCAGCAGAGCCAGGGCGGCGGCGATCAGCACGAGCCAGGGGACGCCCAGTACATCGCCGGAGCCGAGTGCCGCCATGCCCGGGTCGCGTACGTCCTTGAGCTGCGGGAGCAGCACCAGCGCCAGGCCGCGCGAGCCCACCATCAGGGCGAGCGTGGCCACGATCGGCTGCACGCCCACGAACGCGACCAGCGCCCCGTTTGCCAGCCCCACCAGGACGCCGCCCACGACCGCCATCAGGGCGGCGAGCCACGGACCGTAGCCGAGGTAGAGCGAGAGCAGCGAGGTGGCCAGCGCCATCACCGAGCCCACCGACAGGTCGACGCCCTCGGTGCCGATCGCCAGTGCCATGCCCAGCGCGACGATCAGCACCGGGGCCACCTGGACGGCCTGCGTACGGAAGTTCTCGGCGGAGGCGAAGTGAGCGGTGAAGACGAAGTTGAACAGCAACAGCACCAGTACGCCCGCGTAGACGCCGTACTCCTGTGCCAGCCGCAGGAGGCGGGGGCGGTCGAGCGAGCCGCGGGCGACGGCGAGTTCAGTCATGGGTGCCTCCGGCGGGTGCGGCGGCGACGGCCCGCAGCAGCGCGTCCCCGGTGACGGCGGCCCCGCTCAGCTCGTCCACCACCCGTCCGTCCTTGAGCACCACGACCCGGTCGCTGCCCTCGATCAGTTCCTCCGTGTCGGACGAGATCAGCAGCACGGCGAGGCCGCCCTCGGCGAGTTCGTCGATGAGCGCCTGCACCTCCGCCTTGGCGCCGACGTCGATCCCGCGGGTCGGCTCGTCGAGCAGCAGCACCTTCGGGTGCACGGCGAGCCAGCGGGCCAGGAGGACCTTCTGCTGGTTGCCGCCGGACAGCTCGCCCACCTTCTGGTGCGGGCCCGCCGCCTTGATGCGCAGCCGCCGGACGAAGGTGTCGACGACACGGTCGATGCGCGCGTCGTCCACCAGGCCGAACCGGGAGAGCGCGGGCAGCGCGGCGAGCGCGATGTTCTCCCGTACCGAAAGACCCGGGACGATCCCCTCGGCCTTGCGGTCCTCGGGCAGCAGACTGATGCCGGCCCGGATCGCGGCGGGCGGGGAACCGCCGCGCACCGGCGTGCCGCCGACCGAGACCCGGCCCGTGTCGGCCGGCAGCACCCCGGCGACCGCCCGCGCGGTCTCGCTGCGGCCCGAGCCGAGCAGCCCGCCGAGGCCGACGACCTCGCCGGGCCGGATCGACAGCGACACGTCGTGCAGTTGGTGCCGGACCGTCAGGCCCTCGGCCCGCAGCACCGGCTCGGCCCCGGCGTGATGGGATCCGGTGAACTTGGTCAGGCCCTCGCCGCGCACCTCGCCGACCTCCCGGCCCAGCATCAGCGAAACGAGCCGCAGCCGGTCGAGTCCGGCGAGCGGACCGGTGTGCACCACCCGGCCGTCGCGCAGCACGGTGACCGCGTCGCAGATCTCGTACAACTCGTCCATGCGGTGGCTCACATAGACCACGGCGACACCACGGTCGCGCAGCATGCGGATCACCTCGAACAGGGTGCGCACCTCGCGCGGTTCGAGGGACGAGGTGGGCTCGTCCATCACCACCATGCGCGCGTCCACGGCGACGGCCCGCGCCAGGGCCACCATCTGCTGGGCGCCGACGCCGAGTTCGCGCAGCGGACGGCGCACGTCCACCCGGATGCCCAGGGCACGCAGCGCCTCGTCCGCCTCCCGGCGCATGCGCCGGAAGTCGATCAGGCCGAACCTGCCGCGGGGTTCGCGGCCCAGGAAGAGATTGCGGGCCACGCTCATCAGCGGGACCAGGTTGACTTCCTGATAGATGGTGGAGATGCCCGCCTGCTGGGCTTCGAGCGGGGTGGTGAAGCGTACGGGGCCGCCGTCGTGGCGGATCTCGCCGGAGTCCGGCGGGTGGACGCCGGTGAGTACCTTGATCAGCGTCGACTTGCCGGCGCCGTTCTCCCCGACGAGGGCGTGCACCTGGCCGGCGTGGGCGGTGAAGTCCACGTCGGCCAGGGCCCGCACGCCGGGGAAGACCTTGGACACCCCGGTGACCGAGAGCACGTCAGTACGCCTTGCCGAGGTCGGATCCGGCGTTGGCCGACGTGTACGCGCTGTCCTCGATGACGATGTTCTGGGCGACGGCAGCGCCCTTGGTGAATGTGTCGAGGGTCTGGAAGGCGAGCGGCCCGAAGCGCGGATTCGACTCGATGACCCCGTCGATCCAGCCGTCCACGATGCCCTGCACGGCGTTGCGGGTGCCGTCGATCGTCACGATCTTCACGTCGCCCGGCTTCTTCCCGGCGCCCTTGAGGGCGTTGACCGCGCCCAGCCCCATCTCGTCGTTCTCGGCGTAGATGCCCTTGATCCCGGGCTTGGACTGGATCAGGTTCTCGGTGACCGACTGGCCCTTCTCGCGGGCGAACTCGCCGGTCTGCCGGAACACCACCTTCAGACCGGGCGCCTTCTCCTTGAGCCGGTCCTCGAAACCCCTGGTGCGTTCCGTCGTCACGTTGTTGCCGGCCGCACCCAGCAGGATGGCGATCTCGCCCGTGCCGCCGGTCGCCTCGATCATCCGGTCGGCGGCCCGCTTGCCCTGTTCCACGAAGTCGGAGCCGATGAAGCTCACGTAGTCCTTGCACGCGGCGGCGTTGATCTTGCGGTCGACGGTGACGATCGGGATGTGCTTGGCCGCGGCGGAGCGCAGCACGGGCTCCCAGCCGTCCGAGTTGAGCGGTGCGATCACCAGCAGGTCGGCGCCCTTGGCGATGAGGTCCTGGACGTCGCTGATCTGCTTGGCGAACTGGGACTGGGCATTGGAGGTCAGGAGCTTGATGCCGCGCTTTGCCGCCTCCGCCTTGATCGAGGCGGTCTCCGCGATCCGGAAGGGGTTGGCCTCCTTCTCGGACTGGGAGAAGCCGACGGTGGCGGACTTGAGGTCGCTCTTGTCGCCGCCGTACGCGTCGATGGTGCAGGTGGGCCCGGAGGCGCTGGGCGAGGCGACCACCTGGCCCGAGTCGGCCTGCCCGGTGGCGGTCTTGTCGGACGGGGCGGCGGAGTCCTCGGACTTGGTGCATGCGGAGATCAGGGCCAGGCCCGTGACGAGGCCGGTGGCGAGAAGGGTCCGTGCCGCAGCACGGGAACGGAGTGACGTGGGCTTCATGAGAGTCCCCAAACGGCGCGGCCCCGGCGCGGCGAGCGCTCACGGGGAGGTCGGCTCTTGCGGTCAACACAGGCGTGCACGTCGTTCAGGGGAGGTTTTTACATCGTTGGAATGGCTGTGTAAACCCTTCCGCCCGAAATCCCGGCCGGTCCGTCCGGGCCGCCGGTCAGCGTCGGCCCAGCGTGCTCTCCCGCTCCACCAGCCTGAATTCCGCGGTGAGTTCACGTCCGCCCGGGTCCTGCCGGCCGGAGAGACTGCGCAGCAGCGAGGCCACCGCGAGCCGGGCGATGGCCTGCTTGTCGGGCGAGACGGTGGTCAGCGAGACGGCTCCGAAGCGGCTCTCGGCGATGTCGTCGAAGCCGACCACGGCGACGTCCCAGGGCACCCTGAGCCCACGTTCGTGCAGGACCCGCATGGCACCGATCGCGATCAGGTCGTTGTAGGCGAAGACCGCGTCGGGCCGCACACCCGCGTCGAGCAGCTGCGCCATGGCCCGCGCGCCGTCGTCCCGGTCCCAGCCGCCCACCGGCACCACCAGGCCGTCCGGGGCCGGCGCCCCGGCCGCCGCCAGTTCGGCCCGCCAGCCGTCCAGGCGCAGATGGGCGGGGCGGTTGGCGGAGTCCGTGCGGGCGCCGAGAAAGGCGATCCGGGTCCGGCCGCGGCTGAGCAGATGGCGCACCGCGGTACGGGCCGCCGCCACGTTGTCGATCGCGATGTGGTCGAAGGGCAGGTCGTACTCCCGCTCGCCGAGCAGGACCAGCGGGACGTCGTCGGTCCGGCCGCGCAGGTCCTCCGCCTCCAGCCCCAGCGGGCTGAGGATCAGCCCGTCGATCACCCCGGCGCTGAACCCCTGGCTGACCAGCAGTTCCTGTTCGCGGTCGCCGCGCGTGTGGTCGAGCAGGACCGTGAACTCGTGCTCGGCGGCGGCGTCGATCACGGCACCCGCCAGTTCGGCGAAGTACGGATTGCCCAGTTCGGGGACGGCCAGCGCGATGATGCCGGTCCGGCCCTTGCGCAGATGGCGCGCGGTGAGGTTCGGACGGTAGCCCAGCTCGTCGATGGCCGCCTGCACCCTGGCCCGCATCGCCGGAGTGACGTGGGGATAGTTGTTCACGACGTTGGACACGGTCTTGATCGAGACGCCGGCGCGTTCGGCCACGTCCTTCAGGCTGACCCGCAAGGGATCTCCTCGGCATCGACGGGTGCTCCGGTACGGAGCTTTTGTCATGGACCTGGACAGCAGCTGAGAGCCGTGCTCTCATGCCAACTGCCTCTGCTTCCAACGTTGTACAGACTGAAGCACCGAGCCGCCACCCTTCCTCAGTCAAGGAGGATTCGTGCGCATCAGACCGATCAGAGACCGACTCGTCCTGCTCGTCGCCGCTGTGCTGGGGGCCGCGGGCCTGGCAGCCGCACCCGCCGCGACGGCCGCGGACGACCCCGTCGAGGTCCATGGCCTCAAGGGCGAGTACTACACCCAGTCCACGCCCGGCGCCTTCGATTTCGACGAACTCAGAGCGACCGGATTCGATCCGCAGCTGGACTTCGACTCCCTGGAGTCCCGGCTGAGTTCGGCGACCGGACGGTCGGACGACGTCAGCGTCCGCTGGACCGGCCGGATCGTGCCGGAGAAGACCGGCCCCACCACCTTCTCGATCACCGGCGACAACGGCTTCCGCCTCTGGGTCGGCGGCAACCTCGTCATCGACCACTGGGTCGACGACTGGGACCGCGAACAGACCTCGGCCCCCGTGGAGCTGACCGCCGGGCAGTCCTACGACGTCAAGGTCGAGTACTTCGAGCACTACGGAGGCTCCAACCTGCACGTCCGCTGGACCCCGCCGGACGGCACCAGGACGGCGATCCCGCAGTCGGCGTTCCGGCTGCCCGAGGGCTACGCCTACGACGGTGCCATCGGCACCACGGTCCTTGAGGACGGCAGGACCCTCCGTCTCGACTTCGCCCAGCCGCTCGCCGCGCCTGCGGCGACGGTCACCGACCACCTGGACGCCGTGATCGGCGGCGCCAGCTGGCCACTGGGCAAGGCCCGTCTCGACCCGGCCGACGACAAGTCGCTGCTGGTCGAGCTCAAGGAGCCCGTCGTCGGCAACAAGACCGGCACCGCGCGCGGCACCGCCGACGTCCGCTACGACGGCACGGGCGGGCTCACCGGTGCGGACGGAAACGTTGTCAGCTCGTTCTGGAACGGCGGCGCCAACCACTCCACCTACGAGCTGACCACCTCGTGGGGCGAGGACGTCACGCCGGCCAACGCCCACCGGGAGTACCCGAGGCCGCAGCTGACCCGCGGCGACTGGCAGAACCTCAACGGCACCTGGCAGTTCGCCGCCGCCCAGGCCGGCGAGCAGCCGCCGGTCGGCCGCGACCTCGCCGAGCGGATCCTCGTCCCCTACCCCGTCGAGTCCCAGCTCTCCGGGCTCGAACGGCACGAGGACCGGATGTGGTACCGGCGCACCTTCACCGTCCCGGCCGGCTGGAAGATCGGCTCCGGCAAGCACCTGCAGCTGAACTTCGGCGCGGTCGACTGGCGCACCGAGGTGTACGTCAACGGCACCGAGGTCACCCAGCACGAGGGCGGCTACGACAAGTTCAGCGCCGACATCACCGACGCCCTCAAGCCCGGCCGCACCCAGGAGCTGATCGTCGGGGTCTACGACCCGACGGACGCGGCGAACGGCGAGAACCCGCCGCTCGGCAAGCAGCGCCTCGACCCCAGCGGCATCTGGTACACCCCGACCTCCGGCATCTGGCAGACCGTCTGGCTTGAGCCCGTCGCCGCCGACCACGTCGACTCCCTCAAGCTCACCCCGGACGTCGACGCGGGCACCGTGACCGTCGAGCCGAAGGGCGTGCGGGACGGACTTCCGGTCACAGCCACGGCGTACGCCGGACAGCGGCCGGTGGCCACCGTCACCGGACGCAGCGGCTCCGCGCTCACCCTGAAGATCCGCGAGCCGCACCTGTGGTCGCCGGACGACCCGTATCTGTACGACCTCAAGGTGACCGTCGGCGCCGACCGCGTCGGCAGCTACTTCGGCATGCGGTCCATCGCGGTCGAGAACGTGGGCGGCACGCCGCGCACCGTCCTCAACGGCGAACCGGTGTTCATGATGGCCACCCTGGACCAGGGTTTCTGGCCGGACGGCCTGTACACCGCGCCGAGCGACGAGGCGCTCGCCTACGACCTGAAGATGCACAAGGCGATGGGCTTCAACGCGGTCCGCAAGCACATCAAGGTCGAGCCCGACCGCTGGTTCTACTGGGCCGACCGGCTGGGCCTGATGGTGTGGCAGGACATGCCGGCGATGACGGCGGGCAAGAACCCCGGCACGGCCTCCCGCGCCGAATACGAGCGCGAGATGAAGCAGATGATCGACGAGCACATCAGCAGTCCGTCGGTCGTCATGTGGGTCACCTTCAACGAGGGCTGGGGCCAGTACGACATGGCCCGCATCGCCGACCAGGCCAAGACATGGGACCCGACCCGGCTGGTCAACAGCATGTCGGGCCTCAACCTCGGCGCGGACGGCGGTACCGGCGACATCATGGACGAGCACGGCTACCCGAGCCCCGCACTGCCACCGCATCCGGACGGCAAACGGGCCCTGGTCAGCGGTGAGTACGGCGGCCTCGGCCTCGCCGTGCCCGGACACGCCTGGTCGGTGCAGCAGTCGTACGTCGACGTCGACCCGGCCACCTACACCGACGACTACCTCACCAAACTCGACGAGGTGCGCGCCTTGGCCTGCCGGGGCGGCAACGGCGCGGTGTACACCCAGATCTCGGACGTCGAGGGCGAGCTGAACGGGCTGCTCACCTACGACCGCAAGGTCGTCAAGCCCGATGTGCGGCGGCTGAAGGCGGCACAGGAGGCACTGATTCACGACGCGTCCCGGGCGACCCCCGCGGGCTGCGCCTGACATCCGGTCCGTCCGGCGCGCGCTCCCCCGCCCGCCGGGCGGACCGCTCCTCTTCCCGCTCTCCGGGGGCCTCGGCCCCCTCCCCGAGGAGTCTCAATGACCGAGTCAAGCCGCTTGCGCGACCGGATCGGAGGTGAAGATCCGGTTGTCGCGCAGGAGGGCCCACAGGACACTGACCCGGCGGCGGGCCAGCGCGATGACCGCCTGGACGTGTTTGCAGCCCTCAGCGCGCTTTGTGAGGTAGAAGTCCCGGTTGGGGCCGTCCTTGATGATGCTGGTCTGGGCGGACAGGTAGAACACCCGGCGCAGGCGGCGACTGTACCGTTTGGGCCGGTGCAGGTTGCCGGTGCGGCGACCGGAGTCGCGGGGGACGGGCACGAGCCCGGCTGCCGAGGCGAGGTGGCCGGCGTCGGCGTAGGCCGTCAGATCGCCTGCGGCCACGATGAGCTCGGCGCCGAGTATCGGGCCGATACCGGGCAGAGACTCGATGATCTCGGCCTGCGGGTGGGCGTGGGGTCTCGTCGACCACGGCCGCCCAGTGATGCCCCTTCCCGGCGTCAACACCACCGCATCATCGACCAGCACCGCAGTTCGCCGTCCCTGGTGATGTGGGTCGACCAGAACGAGGGCTGGGGCCAGTACGACCAGGCGCGCATCGCCGCCGAGGTCAAGGCGTACGACCCCGCCCGTCTCGTCGACAACATGAGTGGCGTCAACTGCTGCGGAGCCGTGGACGGGGGCAATGGCGACGTCATCGACCACCACGTCTACGTCGGTCCCGGTGGCACCACGCCGAACGCCGGCCGGGCAGCCGTGCTCGGCGAGTTCGGCGGCCTGGGCTACCGGGTGTCCGGCCACGAGTGGTATCCGGGCGGCGGGTTCAGCTACGAGGACCAGCCGGACCGGGCCCATCTCGATGACCGCCTCAGCGGCCTGATCGACGCCATCCGGCTCCAGCAACTGCCCGCCGGACTCTCGGCGTCCGTGTACACCGAGGTCACGGACGTGGAGAACGAAGTCAACGGCCTGATGACGTACGACCGTCAGGTGGTCAAGGTCGACGCGGCCCGGCTGCGCGCCGCCAACCAGGCGCTGATCGACGCCTCCCGCAACCCGCCGGGCCGGGTGACGCTGCCGACCGGAGGGTACAAGTCGCTGCGGGTCACGACCCCGGCTACACCGACCGGTATCTGCGCCCCCAGAACGGCGACGCGTACACCGAGGCGGTCGACGCGGGCAGCGCCGACCTGCTGAAGAACGACGCCACCTGGAAGATCGTGCGCGGCCTGGCCGACTCGTCCTGCTACTCCTTCGAGTCCCGCAACTACCCCGGCCACTATCTGCGGCACCGCGCCTTCCGGGTGCACAAGGACGCCGACGACGGCACCGCGCTGTTCCGGGCCGACGCGACCTGGTGCGCCGTGCCGGGCGACGGCGGGGTACGGCTGATGGCCGCCGGCTATCCCGGCCAGTACCTGCGGCACATCAACGCCGAGGTGTGGCTGGCCACTCCGGGTGGTGCGCACGCCTGGGACAGCCCGGCGTCCTTCACGGCCGACACCACCTGGGCCGTGGCGAACCCCTGGGCACCCTGACCGGAGCCCCGTGCCGGGGCGGGGCCGCGCGTCCCGTCCTGGCCCCGGCCGGCACCCGCGCTTTGTGCGGAACATGCAACGAGGTTTCCCGGCGCCAAGGGGATCCGCTTCTGCACGGACACCTGCTGTCCGGCGGGCACCCGCTGTGGTGCGAGCCACCTGCTTTCATGCCGCACACCCGCTCCCACGCGGCGTACTCGCTCCCACGCGGCGCGCACTCGCCCTCACACGGCACACCCGTTTCCGCGTGGCGCACCTGCTTCCGCGCGGATCAGGCTAGGCGAAGCGCCCCTCGATGACCCGCTTGGCCGCCTCGCTCTCGGCCGCGGCGGGGGAGAGTTCGCTGAGCGTGTCGAGGTCGGTGTCCTCGCGCAACTCCTGCTCCCAGGCGGCCGCGAGCTGTTCCTGTTCGTCGTGGGGCTGCTGCCGGACCCGCTCGCGGTCGCGGGGGCACAGGGCGGTCAGGAAACGCTCCAGGGTGTCGATGGGCATCCGGTTCTCCTTGATCACGAGGGTGTCGGCGCCCTGGCGGGCACCGTCCCAGGGTGATCGGTGCAGGCCCCCGTCACCGGGAGCTGCCGCCCGCCGGGACCCGAATGGAGCACCGGCCCGCCGCGGCCACCGCCCCATCGGCTCCGCACACGACGCGCCGTCCGGCAGGCACGGGTGATCCCGTCGTCGACCTGCTTGCGTGTTTCCGCGTCGTGTTTCTGTACCGGCGCCCTGCGCCCATGGGAAGGATCCGCACGCGAGCGTGTGCTGAGGAGCGCGTCGGGCAAGGCGAAGGCACTCATCGAGCGTCTCGTCGCGCAGCCGCTCCCGGCCGCGACATGTGTGGTGCGGCCGTACGGATGTGAGTGCGACGAACTGCGTGTCTGTCTGTGCGTTTCCGGGTACGGGGCGGTACCCGGGTGTGTGTCAGGCGCCGTCGTCCGGCGTGCCGCTCCCGGCCCCCTCGGGCTTGGCCGGTGCCGCTTCGATGAGCGAGTACAGCACCGAGCGCTGCTCCTTGTGACGCTGGATGCGGCCCTTGGCGACGAGCGCCTCCAGGGTGTTGCGCACGACCTGCGGTGTAGGGGTCCGCTCAGGGTGTTCCCGCATCAACTCGTCACGCAAGTCCTTGGCGAGCCGGGGCTGGTCGTGCGTGCGCAGCAGGTCGAGGAAGACATCTCCGAGCAGCGGCTTGCGTGCCGTCACCCGCGCGGAGGCTCGGGCGGCCTGCTTCTTTCCGGGCTCGGGACCCGCCACCGCACGCGCGGTACGGCGCCGGGGAACCGCCGGTGCCGCGGCGGCGGCCACCAGGGCGGGTTCGTCCTGCGCCTGCTGCGGCAGCGGCGTGGCGTCCGGCGGAACGCCGTCCGAGGGCGCCTCGAAACGCTCGGCGACGCCGAGGATGTTCTGCAGGAGGACCTCCTCCTGCTGCAACGTGGCGATCATCTCGGTGAGTTCCTGCTGCCGGCGCCGGTTCTCCTGCAGATCCGACGCGGCCTGCTCGGCGTAGCGGGACCGGATCGAGGCATCGGTCGATTGACTGGGCACAGCCGTTCCCTCCTTGGAGACGATGGATACTGGTGCGAATGGTACCGATCGACTGGCACGGTCTTGACAGGTGTGAGGCTGCCGAGGCGGAGACATCCGTACACGGCACTCGCCGAGCCGTACACGGCACTCGATCGAGCGACGGGCGGCATGCCGTTGGCATGTCGCCCGTCCGTGTGTATTCCGCCGAAGACGCCTCAGCCGGCTCTACCGTCTCGATCGGGTTGATCGAGCCATTCGTAGGGTTGGGTCGCCCAGGGGTGCTGGGTGTGGCTATCAGTCGGCTGCCGTCTCGTG
>NZ_JBIAIE010000051.1:0-19546 GCF_042871185.1 Streptomyces sp. NPDC006012 | reverse complement strand
CACGGCCGACTCAACGACCGGCTCCTCCAAGGCCCCGTGCTCAGTGATGGTCTCGCTCATTTCAGGCGTCTCCTTGATCATCGGATCCGCCGTCTATTGGACACTCCCGCCAGGCCCTGAGCTGCGGAGACACAAAACCGGGTGCGACACCGGAACCTTGCCGTCTCACTTGGAGTTGTCGTCAGAGCGGGAACGGCGGTCTCCCCTTCGCGCGAGGCTCGTGCTGGACTGTCCCGACATAACCCGTACACGGCAATGGGGTGAATGCGATGCCTCTTGAGGGCGAGTACGAGCCGAGTCCGGCGCAGTGGGTGCGCGAACAGGTCGCGCTGTATGAGAGTTCGGGTGGCACCCAGGGCACAACGCTCTGGGACACGGGCCTGCCGGTCGTCATTGTCACGATGCGCGGCGCGAGGAGCGGCAGGATCCGCAAGGTTCCGCTCATGCGCGTCGAGCACGAGGGGCGGTACGCGGCGGTGGCCTCGAAGGGCGGCTTCCCACGCCACCCGGTCTGGTACCTCAACCTCAAGGCCAACCCGCACGTGGACCTCCAGGACGGCCCCAGACGCCAGGGCATGACGGCCCGTGAGCTGACCGGGGGCGAAAGGGCCTCCGCTCGCCCTCCCGGTTGCGGAGCCGGGTCCGGCCTGCACCGGGGCAACCGGCCGGACGTGCAGGGTGCGGCAGCCGCCGTCCCGGTGGGGATGGTCATCTGCCCGCGCCGGGCGTCGAGCGCCTGGAGCCGGACTAGCTGGAGTACACCGGGCCATCCTCTCGGTGACACGTGATCGGCCAGCCGACCCGTTTGACCTTGACACGGTGACAAGGTCTTCACTGCTCCCCCAGGAGGTGGTCCCGATGACCATGACGAGACAGGACAAGGATGCGATACGGGCGCTCCAGGGACTGGAGGACAGTCGTTCGTCTGTGCGGCTGCGGGCTGCTCTGGCGGTCGGTACGGCGCCTGACCCGTGCTTCGTCGACAAGCTCGTCGAGCGATGCGCGATCGAGCCCGAGTTCTTCGTCCGCGACATGCTGACCTGGGCGCTCACCCGCCACCCGGTGTCCCTGACACTCCCCGAGCTGCTCCGAGAAGTCCGCTCGGAGCGTGCGCAGGCACGCAGCCAGGCGCTGCACACGCTCTCCAAGATCGGGGACCGACTGGCCTGGCCGGCGATCACACGGGCACTGCTGTCCGACGTTGACGACGAGGTGGCGAGGAGCGCCTGGCGGGCCGCGGTCGTGCTCGTGCCGGAAGGTGAGGAGTCCGCCCTGTCCTCGGTGCTGGCGACGCAGCTCGGGCGCGGTGAGCAGGAGACACAGCTGAGTCTCAGCCAGGCGCTGGTCGCACTGGGTGAAGTGACTGTGCCGGCTCTGCATGCCGCGACGACGGCTGATGACCCGCGCGTGCGTGCACACGCGCTCGCCACACAACGGCTGCTGCGCGACCCGGACGCCGGATTCGAGTTGGCGATCGAGGAGGCCAAGCGCGTCGTGGCCCTCGCCGGGGCCCCCAGGACGGACGATGGAAACTGTGCTGATCGGTGAGGTGTCGAGACGGTCCGGGGTCAGTGCCCGCATGCTCCGGCATTACGAATCGCTCGGCCTGGTGCGGCCTTCGGGTCGTACGGGCTCTGGTTATCGCGAGTACTCCGCGGAGGACATCCGGCGGATCTTCCACATCGAGAGCCTGCGGTCGCTGGGTATGTCGCTGCGGGAGATCGGGCGTGCGCTCGACGATCCCGGTTTCACGCCTTCGGCGCTCGTCAGCGACCTCATCCGTCAGACGCGCGACCGCATCGCGGCCGAGACCGAGCTGCTCACGCAGCTCCGCCGGATCCATGCTGCGGACCCGGTCGGCTGGCAGGACGTGCTCCGGATCGTTGCGCTCCTGAAGGCACTGGGGTCGAAAAGCGCCGACGCGCGCCAGCACGCGGTCCTCTCCTCGGGTGGCGAGGTGCCCGTGGATGCTCTGGCCGAGGCGGCACTCAGCGAGACGGAGCCGAATGTCGCCGGGGCCCTGCGATGGGCACTGGCGCGATGCGACAACGGCGCCCTGGCACTGCTGGCGGAGGGCCTCGGCTCACCGGTGGCCGCGGTGCGGGAACGTGCTGTTCAGGCCCTCGTCGAGATGCCCGGCGTTGAAGCCACCGCGCAGCTTCGGGATGCCCTTGCGAACCCCGACACCGTGGTCCGCGGATATGCGGCTCTGGCGCTCGGTACACGTGGTGTGGCCGATGCGGTCCCGGCCCTCATCGACATGATCGTGGAGGGAAGGAACGACACCGATGCCGCCGATGCACTGAGCGTGCTGGCGAGTGACACCGCGACAGCCGATCAGATCGCGACCAGGCTCGTCGACCGCCTCGCCGACAACACCACCAAGGCACCCGCACGTGGGCGGCTGACCCAGGCGCTGGCGGACATTCCGGGAACGACTGCGTCACGTGCCCTCGTGGAGCTGTCGCATGACGAGGACCGTGCCGTTGCGCTGACCGCCGCTTACCTCCTTCAGCTCCGCGGCGCACGGTGACGGATCTCTCTGCTCCGCCCCGCACAAGGCCCCCCGGGGCGTAGAGGGCCCAGACCTGTCGTCGTCCGCCGAAGAGGGACCACGGGCCAAGGAACGCCGTCCACGCCACCGGGCCCCGCTCCGGGCGGACCCGACGAAGCCACCTGGATCGGCCCGTCCACCAGCCCCGCAATGGAGGGACCCCTTGGCAGAGCAAGGGAATTCGAGGGAAAGAAAGGGCGGGCGCGGCAGCGGCTGCCACGCCCGCTCTCAGCGGATCGGCCCTATCGGCCGGTCGCAGCGCGCTCCAGACGGAGCGTCAGAATCTGGAAGGGCCGCAGTTCCACGGTGACCCCGCCGTTCCCGTCCGTGTCCGCCTGGGCCAGCGGTCGCTCCAGCAGGTCGGTGACCTGGGCGCCCGCGAGCGGGAAACCGGTGCGCAGGGTGCCGGTGGCACGCCCGCCGCGCGACTCGTAGAGCCGCACCACCACATCGCCCGACTCGTCGTCGGCGAGCTTCACGGCCTCGACGGTCACACCCTCGCCGTCGACGGAGACGACCGGCACCGGGGCGCCCGCCGCATCCGCCACCCGCAGCGGCAGGTTGAGCGCGTAGCCCTCCGCGACCGCGTCCCCGATACTCGCGCCGGGCAGCAGGGAGTACGTGAAGCGGTGTCGTCCCTGGTCCGCCCCCGGGTCGGGGACGCGCGGGGCACGCACCAGGCTGAGGCGGACCGTGGTGGTCGTACCGCCGTCCTCGCGGACCGTGCGGGAGACGTCGTGCCCGTACGTCGAGTCGTTGATGACCGCGACGCCGTAGCCGGGCTCACCGATGTGCACCCAGCGGTGGCCGGAGACCTCGAAGCGGGCCGCCTCCCAACTGGTGTTGGTGTGGGTGGGCCGCTGGACGTGGCCGAACTGGATCTCCGCGGAGGAGTGCGGTGCCCGGATGTCCACCGGGAAGCCCGCCTTGAGGATCTTCTCCGCCTCGTGCCAGTCGATGTCGGTCTCGATGTCGATACGGGGGCTGCCGGCGCGGACAGTGATCGTCTGCGTGATGCGCGAGCCCTTGCCGAAGGCACGCTCGACACGGATCGCGGCGATGAGCGGGTCCGCCTCGACGACCGTGACGGACTCGGTGTCCAGGAGGTCCGTGTACCGGTTCTTGTAGTGCTTGTCGATGTCCCAGGCGTCCCAGTAGTTCGGGAGGTCGGTGTGCAGACGGAGCAGGTTGCCCTTGTCCGCGAGGACTTCGCGGTCCGCACGCAGGTCGCGGACGGAGGACAGGGTCCCGTCCTCGGCGACCTCGACCCGCACCAGCCCGTTGTCGAGGACGCGTCCGTCGACCGTCACGGGCTGCGCGGGCCCGGCGGCCCCGACGGGAGCGCTGCCGCTCGCCGGGACCTCCACGTACGCCGGTGCGCCCTCGGCCGTACGGACCACCTCGGCGCGGTCGTACGGGCTCGTGTTGAAGATCCGGGCCCCGCCACCGCCCAGCGCGGCGACGGCCTCGGCCGTCATCTCCTCCAGCTCCTGGGCGACACGCGCGTATTCGGCCTCCGCCTCGCGGTGCACCCAGGCGATCGACGACCCCGGCAGAATGTCGTGGAACTGGTGCAGCAGCACCGTCTTCCACAGCCGGTCCAGCCTCTCGTACGGGTAGGAGTAGCCCGGCGCGTGCAACGCTGCCGTCGTGGCCCACAACTCCGCCTCGCGAAGCTTGTGTTCGCTGCGCCGGTTGCCCTGCTTGGTGCGGGCCTGGGAGGTGTAGGTGGCTCGGTGCAGTTCCAGGTAGAGCTCACCGAACCAGACCGGGGCGTCCGGGTACTCCTCACGGGCCTTCGCGAAGAACGCGTCGGGATGTTCGACCTCGACCTTCGCAGAGCCCTCCAGGTCCTTCAGGCGCCGGGCCCGCTCCATGACCTCGCGGGTGGGGCCGCCGCCGCCGTCACCCCAGCCGAAGGGAGCGAGCGAGCGCGTCGCACCGCCCTTCTCCTGGTAGTTGCGCACCGCACGGGACATCTCCTCGCCGCTGAAGCGGGCGTTGTAGGTGTCGACCGGCGGGAAGTGGGTGAAGATCCGGGTGCCGTCGATGCCCTCCCACCAGAAGGTGTGGTGCGGGAACTTGTTGGTCTGGTTCCAGGAGATCTTCTGGGTGAGGAACCACTCGTTGCCGGCAAGCTTGGCGAGCTGCGGGTAGGCCGCGTTGTAACCGAAGGAGTCCGGCAGCCACACACCCTTCGTCTCGATGCCGAAGTGCTCGATGAAGAACCGCTTGCCGTGGATGAACTGGCGGGCGACCGCCTCACCACCGGGCAGGTTGCCGTCGGCCTCGACCCACATGCCGCCGACCGGCGCCCACTGGCCCTTCTTCACCGACTCCTGGATGCGGGCCCACACCTGCGGGTAGTTGTCGCGCACCCACTCGTACTGCTGGGCCTGCGAGCAGGCGAAGACGAACTCCTCGTACTCGTCGGCCAGCGAGGTGACGTTCGAGAAGGTGCGGGAGGTCTTGCGCTTGGTCTCGCGGATCGGCCACAGCCAGGCCGAGTCGATGTGCGCGTGGCCGACACCGGAGACGGTGTGGGCACTGGCGTGCGCGGGCTTGGACAGCACCGGCGCGAGCGCGGCACGGACGTCGGCCGCCGAGCCGGAGATGTCGTCCAGGTCGAGCAGGTCCATCGCCCGGTCCAGGGCGTGCATGATCTCGTGCCGGCGCGGGTCGTGCTCGCCGAGCTCCAGCATCAGTTCGTACAGCACCTCGGTGTCGAGGTCCAGGTGCCAGACGTTCTCGTCCAGGACGGCGAGGTCGGCGCGCTTGAAGGTGTAGAGGGGCTTGTCGCCGGCGGTGCGGACATCACCCAGCGGGGTCGGGCCCACGAAGTCGTTGGCGAGGATGTCCGGGTTGGAGGCGGCCTCGACGAGGTAGTGGATCTCCTCACCGCCCGCCGCGGGGTTGGCGATCGGCACGTACTGGTTGAGCGGGTTGACCGCCTTCAGCGGGGTGCCGTCGACCAGGTGCACCAGGGCCTCGGCCTGGTTGCCCGGCCAGTCGCCCACGAAGCCGAGATCGATGACCGTCTCGACGCGCTTGCCGGCCCACTCGGCGGGCACCTGTCCGCTCATCCGGAACCAGGTCGTGCCCCAGGGCGGCCCCCAGGGGGTGTTCATCGCGAACGGCTCGTACGGGGCCGCCGCGGCCTCGTCGAACGGGACCGGCTCGCCCGGAGCCTGCCATGCCTCAACCGCCAGGGGGACGGTGGCCGCGTAGATCGCGGGCTTGATGCGCTGGTTGTGGAGACGCGCTACGCGCTCCTCGATCCGGCGGCGTTCGTCATGCATGAAAAGTCTCCAGAGAGGGCGGGAAAGCGTCTACTTGAGGTAGGCCAGACCGGGGTGGACGGCGGTGTAGCCGTCGACCAGCCGGCGGGCCACGTTGACGGAGTCGACGAGCGGGTGCTGTGCGAACGCCTTCACAGCCGTCGTGCGCGAGCCCGACTCCGCCGCGGACATGACCTCCCGCTCGACCGCCTTCACCGAGCAGACCAGGCCGGTGGCGTGGTCGGCCAGCGGGGCGACGGTGACCGGGTGCGCACCGTTGGCGTCGACCAGGCAGGGGACCTCGATGACGGCCTCGGAATCCAGTACCGACAGAGTGCTGCGGTTGCGCACATTGAGGATCAGGGTGGTGCGCTCGTCGCGCGCGATGGCCCGCATCAGGGCCAGGGCCACCTTCTCGTAGCCGCCGGAGAGGTCGTCCGCGTCGCGTTCGCCCGCGCCCGCCGTCTCCCGGTTCTCCGCCATGTACGTCGCCTCGCGCTCGGCGCGGGTGTGGTCCCAGGTCGCCAGGGCCCTCGCGTCCGGGCGCTTCATCTCCTCGTAGAAGTGCGCCTGCTGGTCGCGCAGGAAGGCGCCACGGGTCTTCTCCGCCTGCTGGTAGGCGGAGACGGTCTCCCGGTTGAAGTAGTAGTAGTGCAGGTACTCGTTCGGGATCGCACCGAGGGACTGCAGCCACTCGACGCCGAAGAGCTTGCCCTCCTCGAAGGAGCCGAGCAGGTCGCGGTCGGCGAGCAGGCGCGGGAGTTCGTCGCGGCCGGCGACGCGCAGGCCGCGCACCCAGCCGAGGTGGTTGAGGCCGACGTAGTCGATCCACGCCTGTTTCGGGTCGGCGCCCAGTACCCGGGCGATACGGCGCCCCAGCCCGACCGGGGAGTCGCAGATGCCTATGACACGGTCACCGAGGTGGCGGGACATGGCCTCGGTGACCAGGCCCGCCGGGTTGGTGAAGTTGATGACCCAGGCATCCGGGGCCAGGCGGGCCACCCGCCGCGCGATGTCGACCGCGACGGGCACGGTGCGCAGGCCGTAGGCGATCCCGCCCGCCCCGACCGTCTCCTGGCCCAGCACGCCCTCCGTCAGCGCCACCCGCTCGTCGTTCGCCCGGCCCTCCAGGCCGCCGACCCGGATCGCGGAGAAGACGAAGTCGGTGCCGCGCAGGGCCTCGTCGAGGTCGGTGGTGGCGATCACTTCGGGCGCGTCGGGCACGCCCGCCGCCTGCTCGGCCAGCACCCGGGTCACGGCCGACAGCCGCCCGGCGTCCAGGTCGTGCAGCACGACACGGGTGACCCTGCCCTCGCCGTGGTCCGTCAGGAGCGCCCCGTACACGAGCGGCACCCGGAACCCGCCACCGCCCAGAATCGTCAACTTCACGTTTGCACCTCTCCTGCCACGATCACCTCGACGTCCGCCTCCTCCAGCGAGGACCGCGTCGCCGCGTTCACCGGTGCGTCCGTCACCATCACGTCCAGCTCCTCGGGATCACAGACCTTCGCCATCCCGGTCCCCGGGAACTTCGCCGAGTCGGCGAGCAGAGCAACCTTGTCGCCAGTCTTGATCATGGCCCGCTTCACCGGCACCTCCACGACCGTCGTGTCCATCACCTGTCCGCCCGGCCGCACCCCGCTGGTGCCGAGGAAAAGCCAGTCGGCGTGCAGCTGGCGCAGATTGTCCTCGGTGAGGAATCCGACCAGGGAGCGGTATTCACGGCGGACCATGCCGCCGAGCAGTACCAGCTCGATGGCCTCGTCGTCGGCCAGTTCCTCGTAGACCACCAGGTTGCTGGTGATCACGGTGAGCCGGCGGCCGTGCAGCTGCCGGGCCAGCCGGTAGGCGGTGGTGCCGATGTCCAGCAGCACCGACTGACCATCTTTGATCAGTTCGGCAGCGCGCACGGCTATGGCGTCCTTCTCGGCGACGCGCACTTCGGCGACCTCGGCAAAGGGCTGGTCGCCCTCGTCGACGACAGCGCCGCCGTGCACCCGCGTGAGCAAGCCGTCCTCCTCCAGCCTGACCAGGTCACGCCGGATGGTGGCAGGGCTCACACCGAGTTGTTCGGAGAGATCGGTCACGGCCGCGGGGCCGCCGGAGCGCAGGGCTCGCAGGATGAGTTGATGTCGACGTTCGGCCAGCACGTGCTGAACACTACTCGTCATCTTCAATCATTTCTACGCTCACTTCTGCTCGGGCATTGACCAATCTCGGCCGAGTAGCGCACGATTCCGGTCACCGAAATGAAAAGTTTTGACGAGAGGACGTTCACGTGGACGACGACCGGCCCGATGTGCTGCTGACCGGGCTGCTCTTCTACGACCTCGTCCTCACCGGGCTGGGCAAGCCTCCGACGCCCGGCGAGGAGATCTGGACCGGCGGGATGGGCAGCAGCCCCGGCGGCATCGCCAACCTGGCGGTAGCCGCTTCCCGGTTCGGTCTCAGAACCTCCCTGGCCACGGTCTTCGGGGACGACTTCTACGGAACGTACTGCCGGGACGTCCTCGCCGGCCAGGAAGGCGTCGATCTCTCGCTCTCCCGCACGGCGCACGGCTGGCACACTCCGGTCACCGTCTCGCTCGCGCTCCCCCAAGCTCTCGGCTCCGCTCCAGGGGGTACCCCCATCCACGACCGGGCCCTCGTCACCCACGGCCAGGAGCCCCCGTACTCGCAGGACGCACTGATCGGCGACCCGCCCGAGGCGCGCACCGCCCTCGTGCACATCGAGACCGAACCGCGCGCATGGCTCGCCAAGGCGGCCGCGAACGGCACGGAGATCTACGCCGACGTCGGCTGGGACCCCTCCCAGCAGTGGTCCTCGGACCTCCTGGACCAGCTCTCGCTGTGCCACGCCTTCCTCCCCAACGAGACCGAGGCGATGGCGTACACCCGGACCGACAGCGCGGGCGCGGCGCTCGGCAAGCTCTCGGAGCTGGTGCCGGTGGCCGTGGTCACCCGGGGCGGTGACGGCGCGATCGCCGTCGACCAGACGACCGGCGAGTACGCGCAGGTCCCGGCCCTCGGCATCGACGTCCTGGACGCGACCGGAGCCGGGGACGTCTTCGGTGCGAGCTTTGTCACAGCATCGCTCGGCGGCTGGTCACTCACGGAGCGGCTGCGGTTCGCGGTGCTCGCCGCCGGACTGTCCGTGCAGCGCCACGCCGGAGCGCTGGCGGCCCCCGGCTGGTACGGCGTCGACCGCTGGTGGCGCTCGCTGACCGACCCCGAGCTGAAGCGGGCGTACGCCTTCCTGGCGGAGCGGCTGCCGAAGGATCCGGGCCCCGCGGTCGCCTACGCCCCCGTGACACCGCCCGCAAGGCAGTGCTGACCTTCGTACACATTCATACATATTCGCGCATTTTGTGAAGTCCTGAACAGATCCGAAAGGCGGTGGGAGCAGTGCGGCTCTCACGAAGAGGCATGCTGCGCGCAGGCCTGGCCGGTACGGCTGCCACGGCGCTCGGCGGCCTGGCGTCCGGCTGTGCCATTCCGACCGGTTCCACCGGCCGGAACATGGTCCTGTGGTACTGGGACGGCGGCCTCGGCGACACGGTCGTCAAGAAAGCCAAGGCCCGCTACGACTCCACGGTGGACCTCCAGGCCATCAAGATCGGCGGCTACTACCGGTCGAAGCTGCTCACCACGATGACAGGCCGGGCCCGCATACCCGACATCGCGGGCCTCAAGGGCGAGGACATGGCGTCCTACCTGCCCGACGCCGACCAGTTCATCGACCTGCGCACCCTCGGCGCGGAGAAGTACAGGAGCCAGTACCTGCCGTGGAAGTGGCAGCAGGGCATCTCCGACGACGGCACCATGGTCGGCTTTCCGATCGACTGCGGTCCGGTGGCGCACTACTACCAGTACCCCGTGTTCCAGAAGGCGGGCCTGCCGCACGAACCTGCGGACGTCTCGCGGGAGCTGAACACCTGGGAGAAGTTCTTCGCAGCGGGCGAGCAGCTGAAGAAGCGGATCCCGGGCACCTATCTGCTCACCGACATCAACAGTGTCTTCGTGAACGTGGTGCAGCAGGGCAGCAAGCGGTACGTCGACAAGGACCGCAACTTCATCGGTGATCAGCCGCATGTCCGCGACGCCTGGGCGCTGGCCGTGGAGGCCAAGCAGCGCAAAATCGTCTCAAATCTCGTCAGCGGCACGCCGGACTGGTTGTCAGCCGTCGAGGACGGCAAGCTGCCGAGCAATCTGAACGCTTCCTGGGCGATGTACGACCTCAAGAGCGGTGTGCCGAAGACCGAGGGCAAGTGGCGTGTGGCGCAGATGCCGGTGCGGCCCTCCAACATCGGTGGCTCGTTCCTGGCGATCACCAAGGCATGCCGCGAGCCGGAGAAGGCGTTCGAGATCATCACCTGGATGCTCAACGCGGCCAACCAGGGCCAGGGTTACGCCGACGCGGGTCTCTTCCCCTCCACCCCTGCCTCGTACCAGCTGGGACAAGTGCGAGAGTCGAACCCCTTCTTCGGCGGTCAGGTCACCACCGATGTCTTCGGGCCCGCCGCGCAGAGGATCGCCGTCGCCTACAACAGCCCGTACGACGTGGCGCTCTCGCAGCCCATCCTCGATGAGATCAAGAACGTCGGCGTCCTCGGCAAGGACCCGAAGAAGGCATGGAGTGACGCCATGAGCAAGTGCCGGCGCATCGCTGATCATCTGGGGGTGAACCGCTGATGGCCACCGTCTCCACGCTGGACGAGCCCCCGGCGGTCCTGGCGGACGCATCCGCCGCGCAGCCCAAGAAGGGCTTCCGCAAGCACTGGCACCTGTACGCCGCGATCTCCCCCTTCTACCTCCTCTTCCTCGCCTTCGGCCTGATCCCCGTCGGTTTCTCGTTCTACGTCTCCCTGCACCGCTGGGACGGCCTCGGGTCGATGGAGTGGGCGGGCCTGTCGCAGTACCAGTACCTGCTGGGCGACGGCGACTTCTGGCAGTCGGTCGGGAACACGATCCTCATCTGGGCCCTGGCCACCTTCCCCATGATCTTCCTGGCGATGGTGACGGCCGTGATGCTCAACTCGGCGGTCCGCTTCAAGAACGTCTACCGCTTCGCCTACTTCCTGCCGAGCGTCACCTCGGTCGTGGCGGTCGCGATCATCTTCGGCTCGGTGTTCTCCACCAACTTCGGCCTGGTCAACGCCCTGTTGCGGGCGGTGGGACTGGACCAGGTGGCATGGCTGAACACCCCGTGGGGCATCAAGGTCGCCATCGCGGCACTGATGACCTGGCAGTGGGTCGGCTACAACGCGCTGATCTTTCTCGCCGGTCTGCAGACCATCCCGGGCGAGCTGTACGAGGCGGCGCGCATGGACGGCGCCGGGCCCGTGCAGACCTTCTTCCGGATCACGCTGCCGATGATGCGGCCGACGCTGCTGTTCGTGATGGTCGTCTCGACCGTCACCGGTCTGCAGAGCTTCTCCGAAGCGCAGGTGCTGCTGCAGAACGCCTCCAACGAGTCGACGTTCTCGGGCGGTCCCGGCCACGGCGGCCGGACCATGGTCCTCTACTTCTTCCAGCAGACCTTCGACAACAACGACTTCGGCTACGGCGCCGCCGTGGCCTGGGGCATCTTCCTCGTCGTCATCCTCTTCTCGATCATCAACTGGCGCCTGGTGCAGCGCCGGGGCGAAGACTAGTGAGGCCGGTCACCATGGCATCCATCCAAGGCACACGCCGACCGAAGGGCATCCGGGGCACCCGGAGCCGGGGCATCGCCCTGCACGTCGTCCTGATCGTCGGGCTCCTGCTGTCGGCCTTCCCGTTCTACTGGGCCGTGATCATGTCGACGCGCTCGTCGACGGAGATCTTCTCGTACCCGCCGAAGCTGCTCCCGGGTTCCCAGTTCCTGCAGAACGTGCGCCACCTCTTCGAGAACGTCGACTTCTTCGGCTCGATGTTCAACTCGCTGCTGGTGGCGACCTCCGTGACGTTCCTGGTCCTGTTGTTCGACTCGTTGGCGGCCTTCGTCTTCGCCAAGTTCGACTTCCCCGGTCGCAAGGTGCTGTTCGCCCTGCTCATGATCATCTTCATGGTGCCGGGGCAGCTGGCGGCCATCCCGCAGTTCGTGATCATGGCGAAGATCGGCTGGATCGGCTCGATGACCTCGCTCATCGTCCCGGCCGCGGCCAACGCGTTCGGCATCTTCTGGATGCGCCAGTACATGCGGGGCGCCATCCACGACGAACTGCTCGACGCCTCGCGGATCGACGGTGCCGGATTCCTGCGCCAGTGGTGGTCCGTGGCCCTCCCGGTCGTCCGCCCCGGCCTGGCCTTCCTCGGCATCTTCACCTTCATGGGCCAGTGGAACGACTACGCCTGGCCCCTGATCGCCCTCACCAACCCGGACAACGTCACCCTCCAGGTCGCGCTGTCCCAGCTCAACGGCACCCACGGCACCACCGACTACGGAATGGTCATGACCGGAGCCCTGCTCGCTCTCATCCCGCTGCTGATCGTGTTCGCGATCGGCGCCAAGCAGATCATCGGTGACCTGGGCAAGGGGGCCATCCGTTGATGATCCCCGATCCTCTGATCGCCCTCCGGCCCTGGGAGGCACCCGAGGTGACCTCCTGGGGGCGGCTGCCGATGTGCGCTCTCGACCGTCGTTCCGGAGCACTCTCGCTGGACGGCGAGTGGCGCTTCCAACTGCTGACCTCCCCCGACTCCCCTGTCACCGGCAGCTGGTCGTCCCAGCACGTCCCCGGCGCCTGGACCCTGCAGGGCACGGACGACCTGCCGCAGTACACCAACGTCCGTATGCCGTTTCCCGAGTTCCCGCCCGGATCTCCCGCGGCCAACCCGACCGGCGTCTACGAGCGTGAGGTGGATGTGCCCGGCGAGTGGGCCGGCCGCCGGATCGTGCTGCAGGTCGGCGCCGCCGAAAGCGTACTGCTCGTCCATGTCGACGGGCGGCCGGTCGGCATCTCCAAGGACTCCCACCTCGCGGCCGAGTTCGAGCTGTCCGACGTCGTACGCCCCGGACAGCGCGCCACCGTGCGCCTGACCGTCGTGAAGTGGTCGGACGCCTCGCACATCGAGGACCAGGACCAGTGGTGGCACGGGGGCGTCACACGCTCGGTCCTGCTGTACGCGACGGATCCGCTGCACCTCGCGGACGTGACCGTGCGGACACGGCTCGACGGCGGACTGCGCGTGGACTGCCGGGTGCGGGACGCGGGCGGCACGCTGCCCGAGGGCTGGCACGTCACCGGTGAACTGGACGGTCGGCTCATCGCCCAGGACACGGAGTTCGACCGCGCCAACGCGGAGGACGAACGGGTCTCCGACTTCCTCGGCGAGGTCCGCCTGGCGGCGACCGTACCCGAGGTGCGGGCGTGGACCGCCGAGACCCCCGAGTTGTACGACCTGACCGTGCGGCTGCACCGAGCCGACGGCTCGGTCGCCGACACCTCGCACCACCGGATCGGCTTCCGCGAGGTGGAGATCCGGGGCCGGGACCTCCTGCTCAACGGCGAACGGATCTACATCCGCGGCGTCAACCGCCATGACTTCCATCCGCTGACCGGCCGTACGGTGTCGCATGAGGAGATGCGCGCGGACCTGGTCACGCTGAAGCGGTTCGGCTTCAACGCGATCCGCACCTCCCACTACCCGAGCGACCCGTCCCTGTACGACCTCGCCGACGAACTGGGCTTCTACGTCGTGGACGAGGCGGACATCGAGTCACACGACCACGCCCACGAGATCGCCGACGACCCGCGGTATCTGAACGCCTTCGTGGACCGGGTCTCGCGCATGGTGCTGCGCGACAAGAACCACCCGTCAGTGATCATCTGGTCGTTGGGCAACGAGTCCGACTACGGCGCCAACCACGATGCGGCGGCGGGCTGGCTGCGCCGCCACGATCCGACGCGGCCGGTGCAGTACGAGGGCGCGGCCAAGCTCGGCTGGGGTGACCCCACGGTCGCCTCGGACATCGCCTGCCCCATGTACGCGCCGATCGAGGACTGCATCGCGCACGCCCTGTCCGGCGAGCAGATCAAGCCGCTGATCCAGTGCGAGTACTCGCACGCCATGGGCAACAGCAACGGCACGCTCGCCGACCACTGGGCCACTATCGAGTCCACCCCCGGCCTTCAAGGCGGCTTCATCTGGGAGTTCTGGGATCACGGCATCCTCCAACGCCTGAGCGACGGAAAACCGGCCGGCCGGGAAGGTGCCGGGCTGTACGAGAACGGTGTCACCGCGCCCGGCCACCGCTGGGCGTACGGCGGCGACTTCGGGGACGAGCCGAACGACGGCGTGTTCTGCGCGGACGGGATGGTGTTCCCGGACCGCACACCCAAGCCCGCGATGTACGAGCATCGGGAGATCGCGGCGCCCGTGCGCCTGAAGCACATCCCGCACGAGGGCATCGTCATCGGCAACCACCAGCACTTCCGTGACCTTGACTGGCTGGCCGCCGAGTGGGAACTGTCGCTCGCCGACGGCGGCACCCTGACGGCCCCGGCCGAGCTGCCCGACCTCGGTCCGGGCGGGACGGCGACGGTGCCACTGCCGTTCGAGCTGCCGGCGGACGGGGGCGAGGCCTGGCTGACCCTGCGGGTGACGACCGCGCGGGACGAACCGTGGGCGCCGGGCGGCACGGTGGTGTGCCTGCCTCAGGTACGGCTGCGGACAGCTCCCGAGAGCAAGCCCGTCCCGGTCGCGGACCACCACGTCGAGGTCGACACGGACGGCCTGCTGGTCCATCCCCTGCTCACGGCCGCGCCCACGCTGTCGCTGTGGCGGGCGCCCACGGACAACGACGAACTGGGCGGTATGGGGCCACGCTGGCGGGCCTGGGGGCTCGACGTGCTGGTGCGCAAGGTCGTCGAGGTACGCAGGTCGGACGGGAGCGTGACCGTGCTGGCCGACTACGCCACCGAGGTGGGCGACGTCCGTCACGTGCAGGTGTTCACACCGGACGAGAACGGCATCCGCGTCGAGGAATCCGCCGAGTTGCCGGACACCCTGGGCGATGTGGCACGGGTCGGCTCCGTCTTCGAGACGGTCGCGGGACTCGACCTCATGGAGTGGTACGGGGCGGGCCCCTGGGAGTCGTATCCCGACCGCAGTACGGGGGCGCCCGTCGGCCACCACTCCGGGGCCGTGGACGAGTTGTTCACCCCGTATCTGCGTCCGCAGGAGAGCGGCGGCCGGCACGGCGTACGGCGCTTCACCCTCTCGGCTCCGGACGCCACCGGTCTCACGGTCCGGCTGGACGAGCCCCGTCAGGTGTCGGTGACCCGCTACCGCGCCGAGGACCTGGCCCGCGCCCGGCACCACGACGAACTGGTGCCACGCTCGGGGTGCGTGGTGCACATCGACGCAGCTCACCGGGGACTGGGCACCGCCTCGTGCGGTCCCGACACATCGGCGCCGTACCTCGTCCCGCCGGGCAGCCACCGCTGGAGCTGGACCCTGCGTGCCCTGTAGCGACGGCGGAGCGTGACAACAGCCCCGCACCGACCGTGTGACCGGGTCAACCGGTCACACGCCCAGCAGGCTCTCCGTAGCCCTGCGCAGCGTCCCGGCGGTGTCCCCGGACTCGTCGAGGCATCCGCCGGACATGGCCCCGTCCCGCAGGACGACCAGGGTCCGTGCCAGACCCTCGGGATCGGGGTGTCCGGCCTCGCCGGCCGCGTCCCGCAGAACGCCCAGGAACCACCGGCGGTGCTCCGCCACAAATGCGCGCACCGGATGTCCGGGGTCGGGGTGTTCGGCGGCGGCGTTGAGAAAGCCGCAGCCGCGGAATCCCGGCCGCGCCACACTGTCCCCGATCATGGTCATGATGGCGAGCAGAGTGTCACGGCCGTGGCGGCCGGCGCGGGCGGCCGCCACGCCTCGGCGTATGCGTTCGTCCCGCTGTCGCAGATACGCCAGGACCAGGCCCTCCTTGCCGGAGAAGTGCCGGTAGAAGGTGGCCCTGGTGACCTGGGCCTCGGTCACCAACTGCTCCACTCCGACGGTGTGAATGCCGTTCGCGTAGAACAGCCGGGCCGCCGTCTCCAGCAGCCGGTCCCGTGGATGAGTCTTCTCGGTGGCGCGCGACGTCATGGCAGCAGGGTACGGACAGCCCTCGCACCAGTGCCGGGCGCCCGGTCAGTAAGTGGTCACGAGTGGCTTCGTGGCGTCGACGACATACGTGGAGAGCATCATCGTCGTGACCTTGCCGACGTTGCGGGCGTTGTGGATGACGCCGTCGGGGATGAAGAACGGGTCCCCCGTACGCAGCCGGAGGGCCGGCCTGTCATCGAACTCCATCAGGACGTCGCCATGGATGATGTAGCCGACCTCGACACCGGGATGGCTGTGCCGGCCTGATTCCTTGTGCCGGGGAATCTGCACCAGCGTCTGGACGGCATCCCAGCCCTCAGCGGGCGAGGGATGTTTCTGGAGGAGGGTGCGGGTGACACCCTCGGTCGGGTCGGAGCCCAGCGGGGCGGACCCTGCGGATCCGGCGGTCTGTGCCGCGGCCTCGGCGGCGGACGACAGGGCGGCGGTGCCGAGCGCGGCAGCGGCCGCGGCGGTGCCGGTACGGAGAAGAAGACGTCGGTTGACCATCGCTGGTCCTTTCGGGAGTGGTCGTCAGGTAATGGCCGTACATGCAGAACAACCGTTCTTTCTCCTAGGTAATCACAGGTCTCGGCGAACACACAAGAAACAAAGGGAAGTTGGCAGGCGCAGCTCGGCCTGCCCCGGGCCGGCCCTATCGGGCCGCTGATGCGCGGTGGGAGGGCGGTCGCCGCCCGGGGCCCGGCCGGCACCACCACCCGCACCGGACTCGACCTGCCCGCACGCCCATACCCGGCCCCCCGAGGAGCGGGTGTGCGCACGCCACCGGTACTGGCTTCTGTACCTGCGCGCGACCAGCGACCCGCCCGTCCCCCTCACCGCGTGCCAGGAAGTGATCCGAGGGCCGTCTACGGCATGTCCGGTTGCTGCGGCGTGCGCCGCAGCCGGCCTTCGTGTTCGCCCGTGCGGTCACCGGGACCCGGCGGGCACAGCAGTAGCCGGCACGCCTTGACGCGATGCGTTCCGCCGAGGCCGATCCCGGCTGATGGAAGGTGACTGCCCGCGACCCGATCACCCATATCGGTTCGACCCCCGCGACCCCGTCGAAGAAGACCGGCCTCATGCCCGACCGGGGAAGTGGCTGGAGTCCCCTCTGCTCATCATTCGTGCGAGGTGCTTGATGCTCGCGTCGACCTGTGTCGAAACCGTACGACCGCGGGCGAGGACCCTGGCCGATGAGGCCCATGCGGAGGCGCTCAAGGCGTTCAACGACTACCCTGACTCCGGCGACAAACAGTTCCTTCTCGACTTGCCGTACTACATGGTGGAGCGGGACAGCTAAGTGGTCGAGTTCGTAAGTCCTTCGGGGGTTGATCACGCCGCCAGCGAGACGGAGGATTCTTCTCGATGATCGGCGGTGTGCCGGTCGAGTCTGGCGAGCAGATCGTCCAGGTCGGAGGTGGTGAACTTCCACTGGAACGGCTGGGCTGTGGCGTTGTAGCGGTCTTCGAAAGCTCTGAGCCGGTCCTCGACCTGGGCAAGGTCGGTGAAATCGTTGGGCGTGACCACCTTGCGCTGGACGACGGAGAAGTAGATCTCCACCTGGTTCAGCCAGGAGGCGTGCACGGGGGTGTGGATCATCACCGCGTTCGGGAACGCCGCCGTGAGTCGGTCGGCGGCCTTCTGCCCGCGGTGGGAGGAGCCGTTGTCGACGATCCAGAACACTCGCTTGGCGCTCTTGTAGGGTTCCTGACTCATGACCTGGGTGACCAGGTTCATGAACGGGTCGATGCCGGTGCGCGGCTCGGTGCGGCCGGACACCTTCGACTGGTGGACGTCATAGGCGGCAAGGTAGGCCAGGGCGCCCCCGCGTCCGTAGGTGTGGTTGACGCGCATGGCGCGGGCCTGGCCCGGGGCGAGGGTGGGGTGGCAGCGGCAGCGGGACTGGATGGAGGTCTTCTCGTCGGCGCTGATGACGTACTCGTCAGCGTCGGGCGGGGTGCCCTGCCAGGTGCGGGCGTACAGGTCCAGCACACGCTGGGCTTTGGCGCGGAAGTCGGGGTCGGTGATGAAGATCCAGGAGCGGTGCTGCCAGGGCTTGAGCGCGTCCTCGGCCAGCCAGCGGCGCACGGTGGACGCCGACACGAACGCGGCGATGCCCCGCTGGATGGCTTCATAGGCCAGTTCCGGGCATGACCAGCGCGACAGCGGCACTCCGCTCTCGGCGGGCAGCCAGCAGGCCAGTGCCTTGGCCTCGGCAACCTGCAGCGACGTGAACACCGGTGGGCGGCCGCAGCGTTGACGGTCTTTGAGCCCCGGCAAACCCTGTTCGGCGAACCAGCCACGCCAGCGGCGCACGGTGTCCAGGTGCAGCCCCGTCTCCTGGGCGATACGCACGTTGGAGCGTCCGCGCGCGGCGTGAAGCACCACCTGTGCACGCACCCGCAGCCGGTGCTCGGTCTTGTGGCCGTAGGCCATCGCCTTCAGTCGCGCGCGTTCGGCGGCACTCGGGGCTATCGGGCAGGCAGTGCGGAGGGGCATGGCGGGAGAGCCGATCGGCCGAAGTGGATCACTGGCAAGCCGCAGTTTCCCCGCCCGCGTTGGCAGTGGAGCCCAGGAATCGCGGCGGTCACCGGGCGTCCGAGCTTGGACTGACCAGTTCACTCCGTCACGGGCAGACATTCGGCGAGCAGGTCGACGACGTCGCGCCAGGCTCGCTGTGCGTGCCGTGGGTGGTAGCCGACGCCGGGGCGCACGGTGTGGTCGACCGACGGGTGGTGAAAGGCGTGAAGGGCGCCGCCGTAGACCGCCAGGCGCCAGTCGACGCCCGCGGCCTGCATCTCAGCGGTGAACGCCTCCCGCTGCGCGGGGGGCATGATCGGGTCTTCCGACCCGACCCCGGCCCACACCGGGCAGCGAATGCGCGCGGCCTCGCCCGGTCGGCCCGTGATGAGCCCGTTGACTGTCGCGATCGCGCGCAGGTTGACGCCGTCGCGCCCGAGTTCCAGCCCGACGGCGCCTCCGGTGCCGTAGCCGACGGCGGCTATCCGATCGAGGTCGGTCCGCGGTTCGGTGCGCAACACGTCGAGCGCCGCGTGGCCGATGCCCCGCATCCGGTCGGGGTCCGCGAGCAGCGGCATGCAACGAGCCATCATCTCCTCGGGGTCTTCCAAGTAGCGTCCGCCGTGGAGGTCGAAGGCCAGCGCCACATATCCCAGCTCGGCGAGAGCATCGGCCCGTCGGCGCTCGACGTCGCTGAGCCCCGTGCCCTCTGGTCCGAGCAGCACCGCGGGCCGGCGGTCGATATCGGCCGGGAGCGCGAGGTGCCCGATCATCGTCAGACCGTCGGCCGGGTACTGGACCGTGCGCGTGGTAATCGTCGTCATGAGACTGGACCGTAGTGATCGTCGAGTCCGATCGGGCCGGGGTTCGCCGCTGGCAGAACAGCGCGGGTGTCCCTCTGAAATGCGGCGGTGGCTCACAAGATCCGTCACAACTCCCGTTCCCACGGCAACACCTGCCCCGGCACCACGCACGACCCAGGTTCCAGAGTCAACCCCCGAAGGATTTACAGAGCCGACCACTAAGAGGATGTCTCATGTGGTGATGCGGTGAGTTGGGGCATCATTGCTGCTTGTGGGTGTCGATCTGTCGCAGCGGCTGGTTCCTGACGGTCTGT
>NZ_JBIAIE010000050.1:0-22175 GCF_042871185.1 Streptomyces sp. NPDC006012 | reverse complement strand
CCCACAGACCGTCAGGAACCAGCCGCTGCGACAGATCGACACCCACAAGCAGCAATGATGCCCCAACTCACCGCATCACCACATGAGACATCCTCTTAACCAATCGCTAAGACAGCCGAAGGTTCGATCCTGACGATCACCTATAGGGTGTGCAGATGAAAGGACTCGTGCTTTCGGGCGGCGCAGGTACCCGATTGAGGCCGATCACGCACACATCGGCCAAGCAGCTTGTGCCGGTGGCGAACAAGCCCGTGCTGTTCTACGGGCTGGAATCCATCGCCGCCGCCGGGATCACCGAAGTCGGGATGATCGTCGGCGAGACCGCCGCCGAGATCGAGGCGGCGGTCGGCGACGGCTCGGAGTTCGGGCTGAAAGTCACCTACATCCCTCAGGAACGGCCCCTGGGGCTGGCCCACGCGGTGCTGATCGCACGGGATTTCCTCGGGGACGACGACTTCGTGATGTACCTCGGCGACAACTTCGTGGTCGGCGGCATCAGCGCCCTCGTCGACGAGTTCCAGGTACGCCGCCCCGACGCCCAGATCCTGCTCACCCGCGTTTCCGACCCGCGCTCCTTCGGCGTCGCCGAACTCGACGGGACCGGCCGGGTGGTGGGCCTGGAGGAGAAGCCGCAGCACCCCAAGAGCGATCTGGCGCTGGTCGGCGTCTACCTGTTCACCCCCGCCGTGCACGAGGCCGTACGCGCCATTGAGCCGTCCCGGCGCGGGGAGCTGGAGATCACCGACGCCATCCAGCACCTCATCGACACCCGTGCCGACGTGCACTCCACCCTCATCGACGGCTACTGGAAGGACACCGGCAACGTCGGGGACATGCTGGAGGTCAACCGGACCGTCCTGGAGTCGGCCGAGCGGCGGATCGACGGCGAGGTGGACGAGCGGTCCGAGACCGTCGGCCGGGTGGTGGTCGAGGCGGGCGCACGGGTAGTGAACTCCCGGATCGTCGGCCCCGCGGTCATCGGCTCGGGAACGGTCGTCCGCGACTCCTACGTCGGCCCCTTCACCTCCATCGGGGAGAACTGCCGGATCACCCAGAGCGAACTGGAGTTCTCCATCGTCCTGCGGGACTCCTCGATCCAAGGGGTGGGCCGGATCGAGTCCTCGCTGATCGGACGGCATGTCGAGGTGGCCCCCACGACCACAGTGCCCAGTGCCCACCGCCTCGTCCTCGGAGACCACAGCAAGGTGCAGATCCGTTCATGAATCTCCTCGTCACCGGTGCCGCCGGGTTCATAGGTTCCGCTTACGTCCGCGCGCTCCTCGCCGACGACGGTCCGCACGCACCCCGGATCACGGTGCTGGACAAGCTCACCTACGCCGGCACGCTCACCAACCTTCCCGCGGTCCACCCCCGCCTCGACTTCGTGCAGGGCGACATCCGCGACGCCGACCTGGTCGACAAGCTGATGGCGGACGCCGACCAGGTCGTGCACTTCGCCGCCGAGTCGCACGTCGACCGGTCCATCGACGGAGCGGGCGAGTTCGTGCTCACCAACGTCGTCGGCACCCAGACGCTGCTTGACGCGGCCCTGCGCCACGGTGTCGGCCCGTTCGTGCACATATCCACCGACGAGGTCTACGGCTCCATCGAGTCCGGCTCCTGGCCCGAGACCCATCCGCTGGCCCCCAACTCCCCCTATTCCGCATCCAAGGCATCCTCCGACCTGCTCGCCCTCGCGTACCACCGCACCCACGGGCTGGACGTCCGGGTCACCCGCTGCTCCAACAACTACGGCCCGCACCAGTTCCCCGAGAAGGTCATCCCGCTGTTCGTCACCAACCTGCTGGACGGCCTGCGGGTCCCGCTGTACGGGGACGGGCGCAACGTCCGTGACTGGCTGCACGTCGACGACCACTGCCAGGGCATCGAACTGGTCCGTACGAAGGGCCGCCCCGGTGAGGTCTACAACATCGGCGGCGGCACCGAACTGACCAACCGGGAACTCACCGGTCTGCTCCTCGAAGCCTGCGGCGCCGGCTGGGACCGGGTCGACCACGTCGCCGACCGCAAGGGCCACGACCTGCGCTACTCCGTCGACTGCAGCAAGGCCCGCGACGAACTGGGCTACCGTCCCCGGCGTGACTTCGCCGCCGGCCTCGCCGAGACCGTCGCCTGGTACCGCGACCGGCGTTCCTGGTGGGAGCCGCTCAAGCAGCGGGGGACGCGATGAGGTGGCTGGTCACCGGGGCGGGCGGCATGCTCGGCCGGGACACGGTCGAGGAACTGCTTCGGCGTGGCGCTGAGGTGACCGGCGTGGACCGTACCGCACTCGACATCACCGAACCGGGTGCGATAGACCGGGTGTTCGCGGAACACCGTCCTGATCTGGTCGTCAACTGCGCCGCGTACACGGCCGTCGACGACGCCGAGACCGACGAGGCACGGGCGCTCGCCGTCAACGGCGACGGGCCGCGCCTCGTCGCCCGCGCCTGCGCCGCCCACGGCGCCCGCCTGATCCACGTCTCCACCGACTACGTCTTCGGCGGCGAGGCACCCCTCCGCGCTCCCGACCCCGCCCGGCCGGGGCAGACCCGGGCCACGCCCTATCCCGAGGACCACCCGCCGGCCCCGCGCACCGCCTACGGCCGCACCAAACTCGCCGGCGAACAGGCGGTCCTCGCGGAACTCCCGGGGGCCGGCGCCGTCGTCCGCACCGCCTGGCTGTACGGCGTCCACGGACGGAACTTCGTGCGCACGATGCTCGATCTGGAGGCCCGCCGGGACACCCTCGACGTGGTCGACGACCAGCGCGGCCAGCCGACCTGGAGCGCGGACGTGGCCGCACGGATCGCGGACCTCGGCACCCGGCTCGGCCGGGACACCGGCGCGCACGGTGTCTTCCACGCGACCAGTTCCGGCGAGGCCACCTGGCACGAACTGGCCCAGGAGGTTTTCCTGCTGGCGGGCGCGGACCCGGGCCGGGTGCGCCCCGTCGGCAGCGCCGCCTTCCCCCGACCGGCCCCCCGGCCCGCCTACAGCGTCCTCGGGCACGACCGGTGGCGGGAGGCCGGCCTGGAACCGCTGCGCGACTGGCGGTCCGCCCTGCACGAAGCACTGCCCCATATCCGCAAGGAGATGTCCCAGTGAAACGGCACGAGTTCCTGCGGGAACTGCACAAGGTCACCGCGAACCGCAACTACCTGGAGATCGGCGTCAACGACGGCCGCAGCCTGACGCTGTCCCGGGTCCCCAGCATCGCGATCGACCCGGCCTTCAAGGTGGTCACGGAGATCCGCTGCGACGTCCACCTCGCCAAGGCGACCAGCGACGACTTCTTCGCCCGGGAGAACCCCCTAGCACATCTGCGGGGCGGCCGCCACCCGCTGCGCAACCTGGCCCGCAACCGCAGCCCGTTCGGGTACTGGCGGCGCACCACCCTCGACCTGTCGTTCATCGACGGCATGCACCTGTTCGAGTACGCGCTGCGCGACTTCATCAACATCGAGCGGCACTCGGACTGGACCAGCGTGATCGTCTTCGACGACATGCTGCCGCGCAACGTGGACGAGGCAGCCCGGGACCGGCACACCGACGCCTGGACCGGTGACGTCTACAAGCTCGTCGAGATCCTGAACCGCTACCGCCCCGACCTCGTGACGGTGCTGGCCGACACCGCCCCCACCGGGCAGCTCCTGGTCTTCGGAGCCGACCCGGAGAGCACGGTGCTCCAGGACAAGTACGACGAGATCATGGCGGAGTTCGAGGTGCCCGACCCGCAGAAGGTGCCCGAGGCGATCCTGGACCGGACGACCGTCGCGCAGCCGCAGGCGCTGCTGTCGGCCGGTTTCTGGGGGCCGCTGGTGGCGGCCCGCAACCGCGGAACCAAGCGGTCCCGCGGCTGGGAGCCGCTGCGCCGCGCGGTGGCGCAGCACGGCGTCAGTCGCTGAGCCGCCCCGAGCGCAGCCGCTCGTAGTAGGCGGAGCAGTCCGCGTGGCTGGGGAGCAGCCCGGACCGCTCCGCCTCGGCCAGTGTGGGGGCGGCGGCGTCCTTCTCGGACAGCACCGGCTCGATGCCCCGCGGCCACTCGATGCCCAGCTCGGGGTCGAGCGGATGCACCCCGTGCTCGCGCTCCGGCATGTAGCCGGTCGAGCACAGGTACATCACCGTCGCGTCGTCGGTGAGCGCCATGAACGCGTGCCCGAGCCCCTCGGCCAGGAAGACCGCGTGCCGGTCGGCGTCGTCCAGCCGTACCGCCTCCCACTGCCCGTAGGTGGGCGAGCCGACCCGGATGTCCACGATCACGTCCAGCACGGATCCGTTCACGCAGGTCACGTACTTGGCCTGACCGGGTGGTACGTCGGCGAAGTGCACCCCGCGCAGCACGCCCCGCCGGGACACCGAGCAGTTCGCCTGGGCCAGTGTCCAGTCGTACCCGGTGGCCTCGCGGAACTCCTCGCCCCGGAACCACTCGTGGAAACTGCCCCGTTGGTCCTGGTACACCTTGGGCTCCAACACCCAGGCGCCCGCTATTTCCAGTGCCCGCACTCCGTCATGCCTTCCGTGTTGTCTTTCGTTCTCCCGAACCGCGCAGGGCGGCGCCCAGGATGCTCCGTGCGCGGCGCGCCAGTCGGCGGTGCAGCGGGCTCGGTGCCGTGGAACGGGTCAGCTGGGCGCCACCGGTGCGCCGGGGCCGCAGGACGAGCGGCAGCGGCAGGAAGCGGGGCGTCTCGCTGAGCGGCACCGGGCACACCTCCAGCCGCCAAGCGGCGCCGCGCAGCTCGCGCAGCGGCACCCGGGCCTCCAGGAGCGAGCCGGTGCCCTGGGCCGGGGTGAGCGTCCCCGGTCGCCGGTCCTCCTTGCCGGTGGCGGTGTCGGTCAGTCGCAGCAGGACGTCGACGCGGTCCGCGACGTACAGCGGGAGTGCGATGTTCAGCAGATCGGTGCCGGAGACCGCGGCGTCCTCGGCGGTCAGCCGCCCCAGGCCCAGCGACTTGCCCGCCTTGTCGACGTCCAGGGAGAAGTTGTCGTGCTGTTTGGTCCAGTACGGCAGCACCACGCGTTCGCCGGCGACCCCGGCCGGCGGTGTGGGGCGGTCCGGGCCGCGGACCGGACCCAGCCGGCACTCCTTGGTCCAGCCGCCGAGGCCGACCCGGACGTACGCGTCCCACAGGCCCGCGTGGAGCGGGACGCCGCCCGCCGCGCTGCCGGGGTCGACGGCGGCCGTCGCGCGCAGCACCAGCCGGACCCGCCCGTCGTCGGCCGGGACCTGCTCGTGGGTGATGTCGACCGGCTGGAAGAAGGAGGCGGCACTGGCCCGGTCCCGCAGGATGAGGTCGGCGGTGGCCTTCTCGAAGCCCGCGACGGCGTCCGCTCCCAGCCAGGCCATCGTCTGCGCCAGATCCCGGGGCGCCTCGTCGGCCGGGGTGCGGTCCCCGCCGACGGGGAAGGTCAGGGGCTCGCCGTCGCGCTTGTACTCGGCGGTGAAGTCCACCAGCAGCTTCCCGTCGTGCCACTCGACGCCGGTCGGCGCGGCCTTGGGCCCCACCCCGGCCTCCCACTCGGCCTGGGCGACCACGTCGTCGTACCGGTCGTCCCTGATCAGGGCGGCGACGATGCGCTGCGCGGGGCGCAGGCCGGCGGCGACACCGGGACCGAACCGTTCGACGACCACCCCGCGCATCTCGCGGAACAGCTCCCGCCGGTAGTCGTCCGGGAGGCCGAGCAGGCGCCGGCCGCTCATCCGGTCCACGATCTCCACCCGCAGCCACCGGCGCAGCAGCCGGTCGCGCCGCGGGCCAGGCTCGGTGTACCGCTCGACGACGTCGAGGGCCTCGCGGAGGTTCTTGTAGTAGCCCACGGGGTCGAAGCGCTGGAAACCGGCGTTCGAGGCGTCGTCCCGCTTCACGTGGTAGTAGCAGAGGTAGTCGCTGAGCACGGAGACGTTGTCCGCGCGCAGGTACGCCTCCGTGACGAAGACGTGGTCCTCCAGACGGCGCCGGCCCTCGGGGAAGCGCAGCCCGATGCGGTCCAGGAAGGCACGCCGGACCATCTTGTGCGGGGTCAGGCTGTCGATGAGCGGGGCGTTGTCGACCGTGGCGTGCGGGTGGTTGCGCCGGAACAGCTCCACGGGCACCGGGCGGCCCTTGCCGGCCATCTTGCCCACGACGACGTCGGCCTTGTTCGCCACGCCGTACTCGTACATCCGCTCCAGGGCCTCGTCGCCGAGGTAGTCGTCGTTGTCGACGAACATCACGAACTCGCCGCGGGCCGCGTCGATCCCCACGTTGCGCGGCTTGCCCGACCAGCCGGAGTTCGGCTGGTGGACGACGGTGAACTGCGGGTGCGCGGCGGCCAGCTCGTCCAGTCTGGCCGGGGTGGCGTCGGTGGAACCGTCATCGACGAAGATCACCTCGTACTCGTCGCTGGGCAGCGACTGACGCAGCATCGAGGCGACGCAGTCCTCGATATAAGGTCCGGGATTGTAGACCGGGACGATGACACTGACCTTGACCGGCATCCGGCTTCCTAGCCCCCTAGGCTCGCTGTCCGTTGCCTTTGTGGCAGCGTGTGCGTGGCCGAATGTTAACCCGGCCCCCGGTAAGGGCGGCGTTCGCCCTCGACCGGAGGCCGGATCCGGGTATCACCCCAGGTCAGCCGTGTGTCTTGGCCAGGAGCTGCAGGATCTCCGCCGTGGTGCCCGTCTCGCCGAGCCGCGGGAAGATCCGCTCGATGCTGCCCGCGTGCGCTTCGGCGCTCAGGTCGGCCACGGCGTCCGTGGCGACGGTGACGTGGTAGCCGTGCTCGTACGCGGCGCGGGCGGTGGACTCGACGCCGATGCTGGTGGCTATGCCGGTCAGCACGATCTGGGTGACGCCCCGGCGGCGCAGCTGGACGTCGAGGTCGGTGCCGTGGAAGGCGCCCCAGTTGCGCTTGGTGACGTGGATGTCGCCGGGGTGGCCGGACAGTTCGTCGACGATGACGTCCCAGCCCTCCGGGTAGGAGCCGGCCGGCCCCTGGTGCTCGGTGCGGCCGGGGACCCGGTCCGAACCGTCCTGCGCGAAGGTCACACGGACCAGGACCACGGGCAGGTCCCGGGCCCGGAAGGCGTCGGCCAACTCCACCGAGCGGGCCACCACCTCGGGGCCGCCGTACGGCTGGGTGGGTGCGGCGGCGATGCCGCGCTGGAGGTCGATCACGACGAGAGCGGTACGGGGGTCGAGGGCGGTGAGTGCCATCGGTAGGGCCTTTCGGGGCTTGTCTCGGGGGCTGGGGGTGTTCGGGGTGTTCGGTTCGTTCGGGGTGAGCGGTCCGGTGCGGTCACCGTCGGCGCGGAGCCGGACCGGCACGGCGCTCCGGTGGCCGTGACCGTGGCCGTGGCCACCGGGCGGTGGCCGGGACGGTGCGCACGGCGTCGCCCCGTCGGGTCACGGCGGTCGGCGACCGCCGTGGGTGTCCGGCGGGCCCCGGTGTCACTGCTGCGACAGCCGTTCCAGGAGGGCCAGTGCCTCCAGGACGGTGTGCCGTTCCTCCTCGCTGAACCGGTCCTGGAAGGCCCGGGCCAGCCACTCTTCACGGGCCTGCCGGTTGCCCTCGACGCGGGCCTGGCCGGCGTCGGTGAGGGTGACCAGCTGCCGACGGCCGTCGTCGGGGTCGGGGCTGCGCCGGATCAGGCCCTGCTGGTCGAGTACGGCGAGCGTGGTGGCCATCGACTGCGGTCGCACCCCCTCCGCGGACGCCAGGGCACTGGCCGTGGCGGCGCCGTGCTTGCCGACCAGCGTGAGCGCCGACTCCTGGGAGGGGGTGAGGTCGGCGTCCTGGGCGACCTCCCGGATACGGCGCCGCATTCGGCTGAGCACCACGCGCAGGTCGCGCGCGGCACGAGTGGCGGAACCGGAGATGTCGTCCATGACCAGAACCCTAGGTAGCACAGCCAAGACTGTCCAGTTGGAACTGCTCAGTTTTCCTGGGTATTACCTTCCGTCGTTCTGCCCGGCACGCGCTCTCCGCGGCGACGCCTCCAGCGGAACCCCGCACAGCGACAGCCGGGTCCGCCTCCCGGACCCGCGCCCGTCGGTCCGCCCCGCCGGGACGTGTCGGCCTACGCTGGCCGGGTGCGCCTGCTGCTGATGTCCGACACCCACCTGCCCCGGCGGGCCCTACGGCTGCCGGATCCGCTGCTCGCCGAGCTTGTGCACGCGGACGTGGTGTTCCACGCCGGCGACTGGGTCGACACCGCCACCCTCGACCTGCTGGAGAGCCGCAGCCGCCGGCTCATTGCGGTGTACGGCAACAACGACGGACCGCAACTGCGGGCCCGCCTGCCCGAAGTGGCCCGCGCCGAACTGGGCGGGCTGCGCTTCGGCGTCGTCCACGAGACCGGCCCCGCCGCGGGCCGTGAGACGCGCTGCGCCGCCCGCTTCCCCGACCTCGACGTCCTGGTCTTCGGCCACAGCCACATCCCCTGGGACACCACGGCCCCGACCGGCCTGCGCCTGCTCAACCCCGGTTCGCCGACGGACCGCCGACGGCAGCCGCACTGCACGTACCTCACGGCGGCCCTCACCGACGGCGCGCTCACGGACGTGACACTCCACCGGCTGCCCCAGCGGTAGGCCCGCCCGTGGCGGAGGGCCGGGGCGCCGGTCAGGACGCGCCGAGGACGACCGACGCACGGCGCCCTCTCGGGGCGGCCCGGGGCGGATCCGGGGGAGCGCTCAGCGGCGCCGCCCGGGGCACCCGTGCCGCAGCCGCCGGCACACGCCCCCCAGCACCAGCAGCAGCACCGCCACGACCGCCGCCGCGCCGGCCGCCCGCTTGGCCACCGGCAGCCCGGCCGCCCGGACCAGGTCGAGCGGTTCCGGCTCCGCCGCCGGCCCGGCCGGCCGTTCACCGGGCGCCTCGGGCGGCTCGCTGATCCGGTCACCCAGACACTGCGCGAACTGACCCACGAGCCGGTCACCCACCTCCGCCAGCACCCCCCGCCCGAACTGCGCGGGCCGCCCGGTCACCGTCAGTTCGGTGCGCACCGACACCGCCGTACCGCCGTCGCGCTCGCTCAGCGTGCCGGTGACCGTGGCCCGCGCCGTCCCCTGCCCGCGGATCTCCCGGCCACTCGCCACGATCACCATCCGGTGCGCCGTTTCGTCCCGTTCCTCGAAGACGGCCGTACCCCGGTACGCCACGGTGACCGGCCCGACCTTGACCTTCACCGTGCCGGTCACCGTCGTGCCGTCGAACTCCTGCACCGTCGTCCCCGGCAGGCACGGTGCGATGCGCTCGATGTCGAGGAGCGCGTGCCAGGCCTCGTGGACCGGGACGGGGACGGCGAACTCGTGGTTCAGCTCCATGACTTCCTCCTCGCACTCAGGAAGCGCCCGCCGGATGGATGGCCCCGGCGGTCGCGGTGAGGGGCACGCCGCTGCCGCCCCAGCGCAGCGCGACGATCTCGGCGGCGACGGACACGGCGACCTCTTCGGGCGTACGGGCCCCGAGGTCGAGCCCGAGCGGCGAGCGCAGCCGGGACAGTTCGTCCGGGGTGAGCCCGGCCTCGGTCAGCCGTTTCCGGCGTTCGTCGTGGGTACGGCGGCTGCCCATCGCCCCGATGTAGGCGGCCGGCCGGCGCAACGCCTCCTCCAGCAGCGGCACGTCGAACTTCGGGTCGTGGGTGAGGACGCAGATCACCGTCCGCCCGTCCGTCTCGGTGCCGCGCAGATAGCGGTGCGGCCAGTCCACGACGACCTCCGCACCCGCCGGGAACCGCTTGGGCGTGGCGAAGACCGGGCGGGCGTCGCACACCGTGACCCGGTAGCCGAGGAAGTCGCCGATACGGGCCACCGCCGCCGCGTAGTCGATCGCGCCGAAGACCAGCATCCGGGGCGGCGGCGCGAAGGAGTGCAGGAACACGGTGACCGCGTCCTCGCGGCGCTCGCCGTGCGGGCCGTAGTGCCTCGACCCGGTGGCGCCGAGGGCCAGTTCGCCGTGTGCGTCCGCGGTGACCGCCGCGTCCAGACCGGTCGTGCCGAGCGTGCCGGCCACCTCCCGCGGCCATACGGCCAGCGTGGCGCCGCGCGGCGCGGGCCCGTCGACCACCGTGGCCACGGTCACCGGCTCGCCCCGGGCGACCGACGCGGCGACCGCGCCGAAGGCCGGATCGGACGCCGCGGTCACCGGCCGCACCAGCAGGGTGATCTCGCCGCCGCAGGTGAGGCCGACCGCGAACGCGTCCTCGTCGCTGTAGCCGAAGGTTTCGAGACGGGCCTCGCCGCTCGCCACGACCTCCTGCGCCAACTCGAAGACGGCGCCCTCCACACAGCCACCGGACACACTGCCCACGACCTCGTCGCCGGGTCCGACCGCCATGGCCGCGCCGGGCCCGCGCGGCGCACTGCGGCTGACCGCCACCACCTCGGCGAGCCCGAACGGGACGCCCGCCGCGTACCAGCGCTCCAGCGCCGGAAGGATCTCACGCACGCTCCGCTCCTCTCCGCCCGGCCTCGCCGGCCGCTCCGGGCCCGTCGGCTGCTCCCGGCCCTCCCGTCTCCGCTCCTGGCCCGCCGGTCCCCGCGGTGTTCTCGCCGGTCCCCGCTGCGGTCCCGCCGGTGGCCTCCGCCGGGTCGGCCGCGGCGCCGCGCACCACCGCCGCCAGCCGTTCCAGAGCCGCCAGGCTGTGACCCTCGACGAACGCGTCCACACTGGGCAGGGCCGCCGCCATCCCCCCGGCCAGCGGCGCGTAACCGGGGCGTGCCTTGCGGGGGTTGGCCCAGACCACCCGGTGCGCCAGCGCGTGCAGCCGGCGCATCTCGGCGCCGAGCGCCGCGGGATCGCCGCGCTCCCAGCCGTCCGAGAGCAGTACGACGACCGCGCCGCGCGCCATACCGCGCTGCCCCCAGCGGTTCAGGAACTCGCGCAGCAGGTCGCCGAGCCGGGTACCGCCGCGCCAGTCCGGTACGGCCGCCGCGAGGGCCGCCATCGCCAGGTCCGGGTCGCGGTGGGAGAGTTCGCGGGTCACCCGGGTCAGCCGGGTGCCGACGGTGAACACCTCCGTCGGAGACCCGCGCGCCGCCGCGTGCGCGAACCGCAGCAGGGCGTCGGCGTACGGCGCCATCGAACCGCTCACGTCGACGAGCAGCACGACCCGGCGGGGCCGCCGCACGCGCGCGTGCCGCCGCAGCAGCGCGGGCTCCCCGCCGCGCCGCAGCAGTTCCCGCACGGTCCGCCGCGGGTCGACGGCGCCGCGCCGGGCCGGGCGGCGGCGGGCGGACAGCCGGGTCTGCCCGTGCGGGGCGAACGCGGCCAGCAGCCGGTTGAGCTCGGCGCGTTCGGCGGCGTCCAGCCCGCCGACGTCCCGGTGCCGCAGCACCTCGGCGGAGCTGGCGAGGACCCGTACCGGCGGACCCGGCGGCTCGCCCTCGCCCGGTGCCCGGCCGCCGGCCGGTGCGTCCCGGACGACGAGCCGCGCCCGGGGCTGCGCGGCGGCCCGCCCCGGCGCCGGGGCGTTTCGACCGGCCGGTCCGAAGTACGCGTCGAACACCCGCTCGTAGCGCTCCAGGTCGTCCCGCCCGCCGCACAGCGTCGCCCGGCCCGCCGCGTGCACGTCCGCGCGCACCCCGGGCCGCAGGACGTCCACGGCGCGCAGGAAGGCGTACAGCCGCTCGGTGCTCGCGTCGACCCCCGCGGCCCGCAGCGCGCGGACGAAGCCGAGCAGCACCGCATCCGGCCCCGCGGCCCCGTCCGCCCACCGGCCCGCACCGGGCGCCGCCGCGTCCGCCCACCGTCCGCCGACCGTCCCGCGTCCGGTGTCCGTCATGCCGATCGCGCTCCCCGCGCCGCCAGCACCGCCGTGAGGTCGAGGCTCCGGGCCCGCGCCATGTCCTCCCGGTACTTCAGCGCCGAGCCCAGCGTGGCCACCGCCAGCTCGGCGTCGACCTCGCTCGCCCCCAGGGCGTCCAGGGCCCGCGCCCAGTCGATCGTCTCGGCCACACCCGGCGGCTTGAGCAGGTCCGCGCCCCGCAGCGCCTGCACCAGCGCGGTCACCTGCTCGGCCAGCCGCTCGGCGACCTCCGGCAACCGGCGGCGCACGATGGCCAGTTCACGCGCGAAGGAGGGGTGGTCGAACCAGTGGTACAGGCACCGCCGCTTCAGCGCGTCGTGCACCTCCCGGGTCCGGTTCGAGGTCAGCACGACGACCGGCGGCACCTCGGCGCGCAGCGTGCCCAGCTCCGGGACGGTCACCGAGTACTCGGACAGCAGCTCCAGCAGGAACGCCTCGAACTCGTCGTCGGCCCGGTCGATCTCGTCGACCAGCAGCACCGACGGCCACGTCTGCAACGCCCGCAGCAGCGGCCGGGCGATCAGGAACCGCCGGTCGTACAGCTCGCTCTCCAGCCGCTCCGCGTCCGTGACCCCGGCCGCTTCGGCGGCCCGCAGGTGCAGCAGCTGACGCGGGAAGTCCCAGTCGTACAGGGCCTGCGCGGCATCGATGCCCTCGTGGCACTGCAACCGGATCAGCGGGGCGCCCAGCGCCTCGGCCAGGGCGGAGGCGAGCGCGGTCTTCCCGACGCCCGCGTCGCCCTCGCAGAACAGCGGCCGGTTGAGCCTCAGGGCCAGGAAGCAGGTGACGGCCAGCCCCTCGTCGACGAGGTACCCCGTCTCCTCCAGGCGGGTCCGCACCTGCTCCGGGTCGTCCATCCGGGTGATCGGCGCTCACCCCGCTCCGATGGCGGTCAGCACCGCCCGCCGGGTCAGCACCCGCGCGAGGTGCGCCCGGTACTCGGGCGAGGCCGAGACGTCCTGCGCCGGCCGGGTGCCCTCGGCGGCCTGCCCGGCGGCCCGCGCCACGTCCTGCGGGTCCTCGGCGCCGATCAGCGCCCGCTCGGCGGCCGTCGCCCGCAGCGGGGTGCTGCCCATGTTGCCGAGCCCGATGCGCGCCTCGGCGATGCGCCCGCCGTCCCGGCGCACCAGGGCCGCCACACCGACGATGGCCCAGGCCTGCGCCACCCGGTGGAACTTCTCGTAGTGGAAGTCCCAGCCGTCCGTCTTCGGCAGCCGCACCTCCACCAGCAGTTCGTCGGGTGCCAGCGCGGACTGGAAGTAGTCCGTGAAGAAGTCCCGGGCCGGGATGGTGCGCCGCCCGCCCGGGCCGGCCGCGACCAGTTCGGCGTCCAGGGCCAGCGCCACCGCGGGCAGGTCACCGGCCGGGTCGGCGTGCGCGAGCGAGCCGCCCAGCGTGCCCCGGTGCCGTACGGCCGGGTCGGCCACGGTCTCGGTCGCCGCGGCGAGCAGTCCCGCGTGCCGGCGCACCAGCGGGTCGCGGATCACCTCGTGGTGCGTGGTCAGCGCGCCGATCACGAGGGTGTCGCCGTCCTCCCGGACCCCGCGCAGCTGCGGGATCCGGCCGACGTCCACGAGCAGTTCGGGGAAGGCCAGTCGCATCCGCAGCAGCGGCAGCAGGCTCTGCCCGCCGGCCAGCACCTTCGCCTCGTCGCCCGCCTCGGCGAGTGCGCGCAGCGCCTCGTCCACGCTCTCGGGCCGGGTGTACTCGAACGCGGGGGGAATCATTCTGCGGCCTCCTTCCCGGCGGCCGAGCGGACGGCCCGCCAGACCCGCTCCGGTGTGCAGGGCATCCGCACGTCCTGCACACCGAGCGGCCGGAGCGCGTCCACGACCGCGTTGACCACGGCGGGCGTCGACGCGATGGTCCCCGCCTCGCCGACGCCCTTGACGCCCAGCGCGGTGCCGTCAGCCGGTGTCTCCGTCCGGTCGGTGACGAAGTCGGGGAGGTCGGCCGCGGACGGCACCAGGTAGTCCGCCATGGTGCCGGAGACGAGGTTGCCCTCGTCGTCGTAGACGGCCTCCTCGTACAGCGCCTGCGCGATGCCCTGCGCCAGCCCGCCGTGCACCTGCCCCTCGACGATCATCGGGTTGACGACCCGGCCGACGTCGTCGACGCAGACGTACGACCGGATGCGTACCCCGCCGGTCTCCGTGTCGACCTCGACCGCGCACAGGTGGGTGCCGTGCGGAAAGGAGAAGTTCTCCGGGTCGACCAGGTACTCGGCGTTGATGGTGGGTTCCATGCCGTCGGGCAGGTCGTGCGAGGCGAACGTCGCCGACGCGATCTCCTGGATGGTCCTGCGCGCCTCCGGGGAGCCCTTCACGGAGAACACGCCGTCCGTGAAGTCCAGGTCCTGTTCGCTCGCCTCCAGCAGGTGCGCGGCGACCTTCCGCGCCTTCGCCACCACCTTGACCGCCGCCCGGTGCACGGCCTCGCCGCCGACCACCAGCGACCGCGAACCGTAGGTGTCCATGCCCTGCGGGGCGGACCGGGTGTCGCCGTGCACCACCTCGATGTCCTCGAACGGCACGCCGAGCACGTCGGCCGCGATCTGGCTCCAGCAGGTCTCGTGGCCCTGTCCGTGCGGGCTGGTGCCGGTGACCACCTCGACCTTGCCGGTGGGCAGCATGCGGATGCTCGCCGCCTCCCAGCCGCCGGCCCCGTACCTGAGGTCGCGCAGCACCCGGCTCGGGGCCAGCCCGCACATCTCGGTGAAGGTCGACACGCCGATGCCGAGACGTACGGTGCCGCCGAGCGCGTTGCGTTCGCGCTGCTCGGCGCGCAGGTCGTCGTACCCGAACAGGGCGAGCGCCTTGTCCGTGGCGGCCTCGTAGTCGCCGGTGTCGTAGGTGAGGCCCGCGATGCTGGTGTACGGGAACTCCTCGTGCCGGATCCAGTTGCGGCGCCGCAGCTCCACCGGGTCCAGGCCGAGTTCCGCAGCCAGTTCGTCCATGGTCCGCTCGATGGCGAACGTCGCCTCCGGACGGCCGGCGCCGCGGTAGGCGTCGGTGGGGGTCCGAGTGGTGAAGACGCCCGTGCAGGTGAAGTCGTAGGCGTCCATCTTGTAGATCCCCGGGTACATGAAGGCGCCCAGGAGCGGGGTGCCCGGCGTGACGAGCATCAGGTACGCGCCCATGTCGGCGGTCAGGTCCACCTTGAGGCCGAGCAGCCTGCCGTCCCGGGTGGCCGCCACCTCGACGTCCTGGATCATGCCGCGGCCGTGGTGGGTCGCCAGGTAGCCCTCGGAGCGGGACTCGGTCCACTTCACCGGACGGCCGAGCCGGCGCGCGACCGCGACGGCGACGGCCTCCTCGCCGTACACCTGGAGCTTGGAGCCGAAGCCGCCGCCCACGTCGGGGGCGATCACCTGCAGCTTCTGCTCGGGCACGCCGGTGACCGTCGCCAGCATGATCCGCAGGATGTGCGGGATCTGCGTCGTCGAGTAGACCGTGTACTCGCCGGAGGCGGCGAGCGGGGTGACGACGACCGCGCGGGGCTCCATCGCGTTCGGGATCAGGCGCTGCTGGTGGTAGCGGCGCCGCAGGACGACGTCGGCACGCTCACGGACCGCGGCGAAGCTCTCGCCGGTCGCCAGCGGCCACACGTAGCAGCGATTGGTGCCCTGGTCGGCGTGGACCAGCGGCGCGTCGTCCGCCAGCGCGGCCTCCAGGTCGAGGACCGGCTCCAGTGGGTCGTAGTCGACCTCGATCGCCTCCAGGGCGTCGGCGGCCGCGTACCGGTCGCGGGCCACCACGACGGCGACCGGGTCACCGGCGTAACGGACCTCGCTGGTGGCGATCGGCGGGTGGTCGGGCACGACGATGTCCTCGGTCACCAGCCAGGCGCAGGGCAGCGAGCCGAGCCCCTCGGCGAGGTCGGCGCCGCTGAACGCCGCGACCACCCCGGGGCGGCCGAGCGCGGGCGAGACATCGATCCGCGCGATGCGCGCATGGGCCATCGGGCTGCGCAGCACGGCGAGGTGCAGCATGCCGGTGACCTGGATGTTGTCGGTCCAGTTGGTCTGGCCGGTGAGCAGCCGCGCGTCCTCCTTGCGCAGCCGGGAGCGGCCGACCTCGCGGGCCGCGAGCTGATCGGTCATGCCGTGACCTCCCGGATCTCCCGGGCCTCCTGGGGCTCCTGGGGGGCCTCCTGGCCGGCGGCGGCGAGCACCGCACGGACGATGTTCTGGTAGCCGGTGCACCGGCAGAGATTGCCCTCCAGCGCGTGGCGCACCTCGTCCGCCTCGGGATGCGGGTTCTCGCGCAGCAGGTCGCGCGCCGCCATGATCATGCCCGGGGTGCAGTAGCCGCACTGGAGCGCGTGCTGCTCGTGGAAGGCGCGCTGCAGGGCCGTCAGCTCCCCGTCCCGGGCCAGCCCCTGCACGGTGGTCACCTCGCAGCCGTCCGCCTGGACGGCCAGCACCGAGCAGCTCTTGACGGTCGCCCCGCCCAGGTCGACCGTGCACGCCCCGCAGTTCGAGGTGTCGCACCCGATCGGGGTGCCGGTCAGGCCGAGGTGGTCGCGCAGGTAGTGCGCCAGGAGGAGACGCGGTGCCACGTCGTCCTCGTAGACCGTGCCGTCCACGTTCACCTTGATGTGGGTCATGTGCCCTCCAGGCCGTTGCGGGCGTGAGGAACGTGAGGAAAGCGTCGGGAGAAGGGGGCCGGTGACCGGACGTGATGTACGTCACTTTAGGGCCGGTGAGTGGTCACGGCGAGCGCTGCGACCCGCTGTCGTCGAGCGTTAATCCGTTGCCGTCGGGGTCCCGGGCCTGGTGCACTGAGCGTGACCAGCAGTCGACACGTGGAAAGGACCCGAGATGCGCGCTGCGTGCATGTCCACCCAGGAAGGAATCCCACCCATGCCGAAGGACATCACGCTCAGTGCATCTGCTCAATCTCGGAATCCTCGCGCACGTAGACGCCGGTAAGACCAGCCTGACGGAGCGGCTGCTGCACTCCGCCGGAGTGATCGACGAGGTCGGCAGCGTCGACGCGGGCAGCACGCAGACCGACACGCTCGCGCTGGAGCGGCAGCGCGGCATCACCATCAAGTCCGCCGTCGTCTCCTTTCCGCTCGCCGGCGTCACCGTCAACCTCATCGACACGCCCGGCCACCCGGACTTCATCGCCGAGGTGGAACGGGTCCTCGGCGTGCTCGACGGCGCCGTACTGGTCGTCTCGGCCGTCGAGGGCGTCCAGGCGCAGACCCGTGTACTGATGCGGACCCTGCGCCGGCTGCGGATCCCCACGCTGATCTTCGTGAACAAGATCGACCGACGCGGGGCGCGGACGGGGGAGGTGCTGCGCGCCATGGCCCGCCGGCTCACCCCGTCGCTGGTGCCGATGGGCACCGCCACCGCGCTCGGCACCCCCGCCGCCCGCTTCGTACCCGGACTCGGCGCGGGCGCGCTCGACGTGCTCGCCGACCAGGACGACGACCTGCTCGCCGCCTATGTCGAGGGTGCCGTCACCCCCGGCCGGCTGCGCGCTGCCCTTGCCGCCCAGACCCGGCAGGCCCGCGTCCACCCGGTCTACTTCGGTTCGGCCGCCACCGGCGCGGGCGTGGCCGGCCTGATCACCGGCATCGAGGAACTGCTGCCCGCCGCCCCGGGCGACCCCGAGGGCCCGCTGTGCGCCACGGTGTTCAAGATCGACCGGGGCCCGGCGGGGGACAAGGCAGCCTACGTGCGGATCTTCTCCGGCACCCTGCGCACCCGCGACCGGATCCGGTACGGGGACGGCCGGCGGGCAGGGGACCCGGGGGAAGGGCGCCGGGGCGAAGGACGCCAGGGGGACGGACTCCCGCAGGAAGGGAAGGTCACCGCTGTGAGCGTCTTCGACCGTGGCACCGATGCCCGGGCGGAGAGCGTCGGCGCGGGCCGGATCGGCAAGCTGTGGGGGCTCGGTGGCATCCGGATCGGCGACACGATCGAGGCGTTGCCCTGGGCGCGTGGCACGGCCGGGCTGCCGCGTGAGGACCTTCCCGTGCGCGGGGAAGTGTGGCGCCGGGCCCGCCGGCAGCACTTCGCACCGCCGACCCTGGAGACCGTCGTCGTCCCGGGCCCGCACGTGGACCGGCGGTCGCTGCATGTCGCGCTCACCCAACTCGCCGAGCAGGACCCGCTGATCGGCGTGCGGCACGACGAGGTGCGGCAGGAGACCTCCGTCTCCCTCTACGGGGAGGTGCAGAAGGAGGTCGTTCAGGCGACCCTCGCCGACGAGTACGGCCTCGGCGTCACCTTCCGGGAGACGACGACCATCTGCGTCGAGCGTCCGCTCGGCAGCGGAGCGGCCGTGGAGTTCAACAAGAAGGACGGGAACCCGTTCCTGGCGACCGTCGGGCTCCGCGTCGACGCGGCCCCGGCCGGCTCGGGCACGGACTTCCGGCTGGAGGTGGAACTCGGCTCGATGCCCTACGCCTTCTTCAAGGCCGTCGAGGACACGGTGCGCGAGACGCTCGGGCAGGGGCTGCACGGCTGGCAGGTCACCGACTGCACGGTCACCATGACCCATTCCGGGTACTCGCCCCGGCAGAGTCATGCCCACCAGGGTTTCGACAAGAGCATGTCGAGCACCGGGGCCGACTTCCGCGGACTGACCCCGCTGGTCCTGGTCGAGGCGCTGCGGCGGGCGGGCACCCGGGTGCACGAGCCGATGCACCGCTTCCGCATCGAGGCCCCGGCGGACACGCTCGGCACCCTGCTGCCGGTGCTCGCGCACCTGTCTGCGGTGCCGCAGACCACCGCGCCGCACGGCACCGGGTGCGTGCTGGAGGGCGCGGTGCCCGCCGCCCACGTGCACGGTCTGGGGCAGCGGCTGCCCGGGCTGACCCGGGGCGAGGGCGAGTTGGAGAGCGCCTTCGACCACTACGCGCCGGTGACCCGCGCCGCCGTTCCACAGCGGGCGCGCACCGACCACAACCCGCTGAACCGGAAGGAGTATCTGCTGAACGTGGCGAACCGGCTCGGCGCCTGACCGGGACCGGCGGCGGCCGGACGGGCGCCACTCGCACCGGCCCACGGCCGCCGGACACCGTCCGGCGGCCGGTCACGACGGCCCGCCAGGTTCGTCAGGCTGGTCAGCCCCCCGCCGGACCGGTCCAGTCGGTCTGTACGTGCCCCAGCCGGACCCGCTGGGGATGGTCGCCGACCGGGACCGAGGCGACCTTCCGTCCGGTCGCGAAGTCGATCGCGGTGACCTGGTCGGCACCGCTTTCGGAGACCACGCAGTCCTTGCCGTCGCCGCTGACCGTCGCCCAGTACGGCTTGGCCGCGCCGACCAGAGGACCTTCCTGGAGGGTGGCCCGGTCGACGACCGCGACGTAGTCGTCCATGGTGCCCGCGACGCACAGCTTCGTACCGTCCGGACTCATCGAAATGCCGTGGTGGCGCGAGTCGTTGACCCAGGTTGTGCGGTCCTTGCTGGTCGCCGGGTTCTCCGGCAGCGTCTTCACCCGGGTGATCCGGTCGGTGGCGATGTCGTACTCCAGGAAGCCGTTGAAGAACGAGACCTGGAAGTACAGCGTGGACTCGTCCGGGGAGAAGACCGCGGGGCGCACCGCGTCCGAGAAGCCGGTCAGGCCGGTCGCGTCGAGCCGGTCCCGCCTGTCGATGACCTTGACCTGCCGGAAGGTCGTCGCGTCGACGACCGTGATGCGCCGGTCGCCCTTCGTCCAGTCCCAGAACGGGTCGTCGAGGTCGGTGTTGACGTCCCCGATGGACATGTTCCAGATGTACCTGCCGTCCTTGGTGAAGACGTTCTCGTGCGGCTTGTCGCCGGTGCCGAAGGAACCGAGCTGCCGGCCGGTGGCGATGTCCAGCACGTGCACGGTGTCGGCGGTCGATGCGGACACCGCGACCCGGGTGCCGTCGGGGGAGACCGCCATGTGGTCGGCGCGGTAACCGCTCACCGGGAAGCGCCAGTTGACCGCACCGGTGGCCAGGTCGATCGAGACCACGTCGGCGAAGCTCGGCCGCGACACCACGACCGACTTCCCGTCCGGGGTGGAGTACATATCGTCCACGAACTGGTCGTGGCCCTCGCCGACGCTGTCTCGGATGGCCATGAAGTAGATCCACTTGATCGGATCGGCGTTGATCTCCGCCATCCGCTGGTCCTTGTCGGGGACGACGTCGATCCGGCCGACCTTCGTGTAGTCGCCGCCGGAGCCGATGACGTCCGCGGTGCCGTCCCAGTTGTTGCCGACGAACAGCACCTCGCGCAGGAGCGCGGTGTCGGGTACGGCGGTGGCGGCGGGAGCGGCGACGGTCAGGACGAGTGCGGCGGGCACGTCCGCAGAGCGGCGGCAGGCCGAGCGGCGGCGACGCTTCCTGGGTGCGGCGCTCCGGCAGGCGCGCGTGCCGCTGCCCCGGCCGTTTTCGCCGCCGGGCTATCGGGCCAGTCGGTCCAGGGCCGTCAGGACCGGCGCCACGCCGTCCTCCGCGCGGATCCGGGCACCCAACTGCCGTGCCCGGTCGGCGAACGCGGGGTCGCGGGTCGCGTGGACGAGGGCGGCGGAGAGAGTGTCCGCGGTCAGAGCGCGCAGCGGTACCGCGGCCGGCGCCACGCCCAGGGCGACCAGGCGAGCGGACCAGAAACTCCCGTCGAACTGTATCGGGACCGGAACAGCCGGCACGCCGGCCCGCAGCCCGGCGGCGGTCGTGCCCGCGCCCGCGTGGTGGACCACGGCGGCCATCCGCGGGAACAGCGCCGAGTGCGCCGCCTCGCCGATGGTCAGCATGTCGTCGCCGCCCGCCGCGAGTCCGCCCCAGCCCTGCTGGATCACCCCGCGCAGCCCGGCCCGCCGCAGCGCCGTCACGACCTGCTCGCTCAGCCGCCCGGCGTCGGGCACAGTGGCGCTGCCCAGGCCGACGTAGACCGGAGCGGGCCCCGCGTCCAGGAAGTCCCGCACGTCATGGGGGAGTCCGGCCTCGGCGTCGTACGGCCACCAGTAGCCGCACACGTCCAGACCCGCCCGCCAGTCCCGGGGCCGCGGGACCACCAGCGGGCTGAAACCGTGCTGCACCGGCCAGGCGCGCTCACGTGCCCGCCGGGCGGTGCCGAGCCGTTTCGGCGGCGCACCCAGCCGCGCCCGCACCTCCGGCACGGCCGCCGCGAAGATCCGTTCCACGGCCAGGTTCACCCCGTGCCCGGCGAACCGGTTGCCCGCTCCGCCCCAGGACCCGCCGCCCAGCACCGGGGGCGCGAACTCCCGGGTGGGCGTCAGGGGCTGGAGATAAACGCCCATGCTGGGCAGGGACAGTCCGTCCGCGATGGCGTGCCCGAGCGGCGCCACCGCGCCGGACAGCAGCAGCACATCGCTCGCGCGGGCGGCGGCCACCAGGTCGTCCGTCATCCGGCCGACGAGCCGCCGCGCCATCTCGGCCACCCGCACCAGCTTGCCCACACCGCTGGCGCTGCGGTGCAGTCCCTGCCCGCGTACGGACTCCAACTCGGCCCGCGGATCGACCGGAAGAGGCCGGAAGCCGACCCCGGAACCCGCCACCAGGTACGCGAACCGGGCATGGGTGACCAAAGTGACCTCGTGCCCCGCGCGGCACAGGCGGTGGCCGAGCCCGGTGTACGGGGCGACGTCGCCCCGGGATCCCGCCGTCATGATCGCAACCCGCACGACCGTCAGTATGGCGGCGCCTCGGCCCGTGCGGGGCTTACGGCCCGACGCGGCGGCTACTTCCGGCCGTACGGATCCGGTGCCAGCCGTCGTCGCGGCCGGACCGTCATGGGGCCGTCGGGTCGAAACCCGCACGCGTAGGGGGAGCACTCTCCTCAGGCGCGTGCGGGTTCGTGGCAGCGCGTCGGCCGGTGCCGCAGCGGGACCGCCGGGAGCGCCGGCCGGAACCGTCACCGGGCCGCCGCCAGCGCAGGCAGCCCCGTCGCCGCCAGCAGGGCGCAGCCCAGCAGGAAGCAGGCCACCAGCCGGTGCCGCAGTGCCCGGTACCGGGTCTCGTAGGTGCGGCGCAACTCCTCGGCACGTTCCGCGGTGCGCTGCCAGGAGGCGCGCGCGAGCCCCAGGTACTCGGCCTCGAACTGCCGCTCCACGTCCTGGCGTTGCCGGTCAGTCAGCCAGCTGAGCCGGCCGGTGAGCCGGGCCGCGGCCGTACGGCCCTCCTCGCGGGCGGCGGCCAGCAGCAGATGCCCCTCGATCTCCTTCACCAGCGCCCGCGCGTCCCGCGCCCCGTCGTCCGTCGTGGTCACGGCGCGGTCAGCTCCCGCTCCTCGGCGCGGGACGCCTCCGCGTGGTGCAGGTCGAATGCCGGGGATTCGCTGCGGATCCGCGGCAGGGTGAGGAAGTTGTGCCGCGGCGGCGGGCAGGAGGTGGCCCACTCCAGCGAGCGGCCGTAGCCCCACGGGTCGTCGAC
>NZ_JBIAIE010000049.1:0-24553 GCF_042871185.1 Streptomyces sp. NPDC006012 | reverse complement strand
ACGCGGCGGGCACGCTCACGCAAGACTGCGACAACAGGGCCTCCGGAAGCTCGGGCTGACTCGCATCGCCGAGCTACCAGGAGGTCCTGCCTTCACGCGCCGATGACGCCACGATCACCCGAACAGGAACCCTGTTCGATCACGCCCGGAATGCGGATGGCTTCTCATGCCAACGCCGCCGCTCTGCTCATGCATGCCGTCGCGGGCAGTGCCTGTTCTGGGCTGCCCGCGCTTTGGACCTGCCAGGAGATCCTGCATGACTTGGCTGATCTTCCGGACTGGAATGGACCCGTCGTGGGACAGCCACCCCGCCACCCGCTACGAGGAGCCCCGTATGTACTGGTGGCGGAGGGCGTGCGATGTTGCAGTTTATATGGAAGCGTCCTGTGGGGGCTGTTACTGGATTGCGCTGTCCCAGTCCCGGTGGGGGCTAGCCATGGAGTCGCCGGTGCTGGTGAGGTTCCACAGTCCTTGGCGGGTCCGGCCGTCGGAGGTGGCACCGTAGTCGTAGAAGATGGCCATGTCGGACTTGCCGTCACCGCTGGCGTCTCCAGAGAGGGGCTGGCTCAGGTTCCAGTTCCAGCCAGTGGGATCGCTGTCCCACACGATCTTCGGTGCCTGGAGCGTGGTACCGGTGCTGGTGAAGACCCACAGCTTGGTGCGGAATTTATTGTCCGTCGCTCCGTAGTCGTAGAGGACGCCGATGTCGGTCTTTCCGTCACCGTTGTAGTCGCCTGAGGTGACCTTGCTGGAGTCCCAGTTCCAGCTCAGGTCTCCGCTGTCCCAGGCCACCGTCGGCGCGTTGAAAGCGGTGCCGGTGCTGGTGAAGGCCCACCACAGCTTGGAGTGGTTCTTGCCGTCGGCGGTCTGGTCGTAGTCATAGAGGACGGCGATGTCGGTTTTGCCGTCGCCGTTGTAGTCGCCGGAAGTGAGCTTGCTGCGATCCCAGTTCCAGCCGGTTGTGCCGCTGTCCCACGCCACCGCCGGTGCGCTGAAAGCCGTGCCGGTGCTGGTGAAGACCCACAGCTTGGACTGGAACTTGCCGTCGGCGGTCTGGTCGTAGTCATAGAGGACGGCGATGTCGGTTTTGCCGTCGCCGTTGTAGTCGCCGGAAGTGAGCTTGCTGCGATCCCAGTTCCAGCCGGTTGTGCCGCTGTCCCACGCCACCGCCGGTGCGCTGAAAGCCGTGCCGGTGCTGGTGAAAACCCACAGCCTGGTGCGGAACTGGCCGTCGGTCTGTCCGTTGTTGTAGAGGACGGCGATGTCGGTTTTGCCGTCGCCGTTGTAGTCGCCGGAAGTGAGCTTGCTGGACGACCAGGTCCAGCTGGTGGCACCGCTGTCCCACACCACGCGGGGTGCACGGAACGTCGAGCCGTCACTCTTGAACACCCACAGGCTGCTCTGGGCACGCCCCTGGGCGTCCCTGCCATAGTCGTACAGGGCTGCGACATCGGACTTGCCATCGCCGTCGAAGTCACCGTCGACTGTCTGGGCCTGCTGCGGCAGGGACCGGACCTGCTGCAGCCATGCGTTCAGATCGTCGACACGGGTGCTGACGGCCCCGTTGCGTACTTCGGCTTCGTCGATACCCCAGCATCCGCTCTGCCAGGACTTGCTGTTGACGGCAACGAGTTCGCTCTTGCCGTCTTTTTCACGCAGCAGCGGACCACCGGTGTCGCCGGCGCAGAGGGCATCGCCGCCCTGTCCGGTGACGGCCAGCTGGGCGGGGTCGACCGCGTCGACGGTGAAGGCGCCGGTGTGCAGCTTCGTCGGCGACCATTCTGTCTTGGTCCGTCCGAAACCCAGAGCCTTGACCGTGTCTCCGGCAGCCGGCGGTGCGGTGGCCAGAGTGACGGGGGTGATGCCCTGAGCAGGTGTCGCGAGGCGGGCCATGACCAGGTCGCGTCCCGGGGAGGGGACGAGTTCGGCGACCGTGGTGACGAGGCCGCCGGTGGAGGCGAGATCGCTGCGGCCGACGGTTACTGTGACGGGCTTGGCCGGTTTACCGGCGGGAGGTGTGGCCCCGGATGCGGGGTTGTCCACGAAGCACGAGCCGGCGGAGACAACCCACTGGGGATCGACGAGCGCGCCTGAACAGACGCGGTCGCCGCTGCCGATGTCCAGGCGAGCGGTGAAGGCGTAGCTGCTGCCGGCGGCCGCGCTGCCAGTAGTGGCCTGTGCCGGAGTGGCCGTGAAGGCAGAGGCGACCGCGCTGGCCACGAGCAGACTGCTCGTCAGGGCCGCGCGAATGCGGGGTCTGGGCATGGAAGGACTCCGAAGATGCGAAAGCCGCGTGCGGTGCAGCCGGGTAGCGGCACCAGACGGCCGATGCCGAACGGTGAGGTGGAGAAGACCAGACAGGTCAGGTGACACGCAGCTCGATCAGCATGGTCGGATCACCGGAGGCACCGGACTCGCCGTAGCCGGTGAAGTCGTTGGCAGGCGCGTTGATGACGGTGGTGGTGCCGTCGTCCTCACGGATGGTGGTCTTCACCGGGTCCGCCGAAGTCCAGATGCCGTAAGCCTGCGGGATCTCAAGAGTCAGGAAGGCAGGCTTGGCCGTGATGTCGAAGCAGAAGTCCTGCTGACCCGTCCGGCTCATGATCTGGATGTCCTCGCTCCCGTCGCAGGACGTCATGACCATGTGACCGTCGCCGCGCTTGAGGAGGGCACCCGTCTCTTCCTGGATCTGGGCCGCGCCCGGGTAGTTGAAGTCTTCGATGGCATAGGGCATATCGGCGTCGGCCGAAAACGCGGATGTTGCTGTGCTGTCGTTGTTGGCGTAGGCCACGCCGAGCGTAGTCACGAATGCCGCAAGAGCTGAAACCACCAAGCCCAGCAACACTCTGCGCGCATGAGATATCACGGCAGGAAGCCTTTCAAAAGAGTAAAAAAGATAAAGAGGTAGTTTTGTGGAGAACGGCAATCAAGTAAAGGAGACGCCAAAGAGTGTATGCAACGTAATTCATCCTACACAGCGAATCCAGATCTGGCTCACAGATTATTCGCCCCGTCTTCAGCCTCTGTTGACCTGATGGTCGACCTAAACCCCCAAATGCCCGACATGAGCTGAGGAGTCGGGCATCATTGATCATCAGCGAAATGGGGTCCTATTGCTATCGATCTCGGTCAGCCCTGAAACGTAAAATGATGTGTTCACATCAATATGGCTTTATTTCTGCTGTTGGCTGGCTGCTGTGCATGGGGTGCGGTGTACGATCGGGTGGCTCTAGCGGGTGGAAAATTGCAGGCGATCGCTTTTGTTGCGACGGGAAGGATGCGCTTTTGAATTTTTTCTCTGTCGTTCCTGTGGTGCCTGCATGCTTATCCGGTTGGGCTTTTCTTCAACCAAGAGGGAGTCGCTGAGTGAGACGGCGCATATCTTCCCGGACCGTTGGTTCGGGAGTACTGAGACGGTTTTCAGGTCCCTGGCGGGGCGTGCGGATGCTGCTGTCCGCGGGCTTGCTGTCGGGTCTGCTGGGGACACCCGCCGCGGTGGCTGCGGAGCCGGCGCCGCTGCCGGCGGATGTGCGAGCCGATATCGTCGGCTACTGGGAGACCGGCGGAGCTGGTCTGAAGGTCGCCGCCGAGCAGGCGTTGTTGGGCGGCGACGATGCCATCCGCAAGTTCCTCGACGAAGCGGAGTCCATCCAGTTCGCGGACAACCGCGTCGAGACGGCGCGGCTGGCGATGACCAGCGGGCCCAGTGTGCGGCAGGCTGCCAAGGAGGCGATGCTGAAGTCGCCGGCCGAGTTGGAGACCTTCCTCCTCTACGGCTACGAGGATCCGCTGGACGTGGACCGCAAGGTCGAGATCGGCCGCCTGATCACCCTGGGCGGCCAAGGCGTGCAGGCTGCGGGCAAGGATGCTCTGCAGGGTACTTTCGAAGACCGTGAACTCTTCCTGGAGTCGGGTCAGTACACCGCCCGCGAGCAGGACAACCGTGTCGAGGTTGCCCGCCTCGCCACCGTCGGCGGTCCCAACGTGCAGGCGGCCGCCAAGGTCGCGCTGCGCGGCACGCCTGAGGACGTGTTCGAGTTTCTGGAGGTCGGGCAGTTCACCGCCCGTGACCGCGACCAGGAGCATTCCACGATTGCCCAGTTGATCGAGCAGGCGAAGCAGGCGGGCAAGCAGGCTGAGGACGCGCGTAAGACGGCGGAAGAGTCGTCGGAGAAGGCGGTCGAGGCGTCCAGGCTGGCCAAGGAGGCCGCGCAGCAGGCGGCTGAGGAGACCGCGGCTGCCAAGGACGACTCCAAGACGGCGGCGGTCAAGGCGAAGCAGGCCGCCGAGGCCGCGCGTGGCGCGGCGGAGGCTGCGCAGGAAGCCATCGGGGCGGCCAATGCTGCCAACAGTGCCGCCCGCCGGGCCGCGCTGGCTGCCGCGCAGACCGCCTCAGCAGCTGCCTCAGCAGCTGAAGCAGCGAACAATGCCTACAAGGCAGCGATCGCCGCCGCCCGCGACGAGGCCAACGCCGGTGCCGCGAAGCAGGCCGCCAGCCAGGCACGCGCCGCGGCGGACGCCGCGAAGACGTCGGCGGTCGCAGCCGAGAACGCGGGCCTTGCCTCTGCCGCCGCAGCTATCGCTTCCGAGTCGGCGAAAAGTGCCTCCGACAACGCGCGAGCGGCAGCCGACGCGGCCGACGAGGCCAACGCCTATGCGGATGCCGCCGGCCTGCAATCCGACGAGGCCCGCCTGGCCGCTGCCGAAGCGCGACGCCACGCCAATGCCGCCGACGCCGCCGCCGACCGATCCGCCGACCTCGCCCGCCGTGCGGCCACCGCCGCCTATGGTGCCCGAGACGCCGCCAACTCGGCCGCAGCACACGCGGACAAGGCCGCCGACTACGCCGACGAAGCAGCCGAACAAGCCGGCAACGCCGCAACCTACGCCGCCGTCGCCAAGAAGAACGCCGACGGCGCCAAGGCAGCGGCCGACACCGCGACCGCCGCGGTCAACAGAGCCAGGGAGATCTTCGACCTGGCCCGCGAGACCGAGGCGGCCGACCTGCAGACCCGCACTGATGCTGCCATCGAGCGCGCCCGCTCGATGAAGACCGCCTCCGATGCAGCAATCTCAGTGTCCGCAGCCACCCAGGTCGAAGCCCTGTCCCTGAGCGGCACCGCGGCCGAGCTGGCCCAGGAAGCGGGACGGCCCGACGTCGACATCCAAGCCACCGCCGCCAAGGGCCGCCAACTCGCCATGCAGGCGATGAAACTCCTCGGACCCTGGCACCAGGAAGCCGCCGCCCGCGCGCTCTCGGGCACAGACCAAGACGTCCTGGACTACCTGCGCACCCGCTGGAAAGAGGCCGACTACTACGACGTACGCCAACGCGTCGTCGTCCTGAGCACCCAAAGCCCCTACACATCCGTCCGCACCGCAGCCGCCGACGTCCTGGCCAACGGAACCCCGGAACAAATCGGGGCATTCCACAGCTCCGGCCAGTATGAAGCCGGCCGGACCGACATGCGGGTCGATGTCGCCCGTCTCGCCGAGACCGGCGGCCCCGGTGTCAGCGAGGCCGCCAAGACAGCACTCGCCGACGGAACCGGCAAAACCCTCGCCACGTTCCTGCACATCGGCCAGTACGGCGCACGCGTTACCGACGAACGGGTCATCACCGCACGCCTCGCCGAGACCGGCGGCCCCGAAGTTCAGGCCGCCGCGAAAATCACACTCGCCGGCCCCCCGGAACTGATTCACGAGTTCGTCAGCACCGGCCAGTACATGGCCCAGCGCAAGGACGACCTCGCCACCACCCACATCCACCAAGTCCAACGGCTCCTCGCCGAAGGCTCCCTGATCACCGCAAAGGCACAGGAGAACGCCTGGCGCGCCGCCGAAGCCTCCGCAACGGCCCAGAACGCCGCCGACGAAGCAGCAGCCGCCTCCAAGCAGGCACAGAAATCGGCCGAGCAAGCAGCGCAGTACGCGGCCGACGCCAGGACGTCAGCGGACGCCGCCGCCCAGAGCGCCGCCGACGCGGCAGCATCAGCGGCCACAGCACGCAGTGCCGCCGAACGGGCCGAACAGGAAGCCAACGCCGCCGAAAACTCAGCCGCCGACGCAGAGTTCTCCGCCTCCTACGCCCGCTACTCGGCCCAGAAAGCCAGCGACTCCGCCGACCGGGCCCGCGCATCAGCGATCGCCGCTGGCAAGAGCGCCGCGGAGGCGGAGGCCGAGGCCAAGCAGGCATGGCAGACAACGCGGGACCTCGTCGACCAGGAGATCGAGGAGGCCCGCCGACAGGCGGAGGAAGAACGCAAGGCCCAGCAGGACGACGGGCCCAAGTGGTTCTGCATGGACCTCCTCCCCATCGCCCACTCGTACTTCCCGATCAACACGGTCATCTGCGACGGCGGGACAATCGACCGGGCCCTGGACGTAGCGAAGGACCCCAGCACGTACCGGGCGATCATCTGGGAGATGTCGGGTCTCGCCGACATCGAGGCATGCATCGACAACCCCACAGCCGCAGGCTGCGTAATGGCTGCCGTCGGCGTCACTCCCTTCGGCAAGCTCAAAATCGTCGCCAAGGCCGACAAAGTCCTTGACGCCATCAAAGGCGGACGAGCAACCCGCAGGACCGTCGCTTGCCTGACTGGAGCAGCACACAGCTTCCCGGCCGGCACCAAGGTCCTGATGGCCGACGGCACCGGCCGCCCGATCGAACAGATCAAAACCGGCGACCTCGTCACCGCCACCGACCCCACCACCGGCGAAACCGGTCCCCGGCACGTCACCCGCACCATCCACACCCCCGACGACCGCAACTTCACCGACGTCACCCTCACCGACGGCTCCACACTCACCTCCACCAGCCACCACCCCTACTGGTCCGAAAACGATCAGACGTGGAAGAACGCGAGCGACCTCCAGACCGGCGACACCCTCCGCACCCCGCAGAACAACACGGCCGCCATCGCGCACACCCGCGACTGGCAGGGTCTCCAGGACGCCTACGACCTCACCGTCGACGACCTCCACACCTACTACGCCTCCACCAGCACCACCTACCTCCTCGTCCACAACACCGACGCACCCTGCCCCGCATGGGTAAAGAGCGCTTGGAAAAAACTCCCTATACGTGCGAAGGGAGATCCAACTTCCGGCTACGTTTTCGAGCCTGATGGTACGCAGGTGTGGGATTCAATGCTGGTAAGTGGACGCGGTGAACTCTCCGAAAAGATTAATCTATTCCTCCAGAAATCTGCCGACTTTCCGGATTACTCAGGGTATGCGGACGTCTCGCATCACGCCGAAGCGAAGCTCGCCTGGGAGATGCGGAATATGAAGGAGGGAACAGAATTGCACATCGTCATCAATACGAACTATGTGTGCCCGAAGGTAACGACAGAAAACTCGATGGGGTGTAAGCAGGCAGTCCCTGCCATCCTCTATGAGGATCAGAAACTCTATGTACACTATCCAGGCATGGCGGAGCCGGAAGAGTTGAAGGGCCTGGCGAAGAGGTGACAGTGGCATGATTGTCCTTGGTACAACACATGCGGGTGGATTCTACGCCCGTACTGAGCAGCAGATCGATGCTCTCATTGACCACATCATGAATGACCTCATTCAAGGGGGGAGTACTTCCGACGGTTTCGAGATCATGCCTGAGAAAGCCGTGGTGAGCATTATCAAAGGAAAGTACCCAGAAGAGTCCGACGAAAGATGGGCGAGCAACTATCTGTATGTCTCGGTGAACATCAAGAACGGGTATGGTGCGCTGAAATGGTGGACCAATAAAGTGCCGGACGGGGCACCTGAGAGCGATATCTCCCGGTTCATCTGGACTTCAGGAAACCCCAATCCGCCCTCGTTCGACCCCGAGTTGATCTCCGATCCCGGAACTCCCAGTTACTACCCGCGTGAAGCGGCCATCCCGGTAGAGCGAGTCCGCGCAGCCCTCGAAGAATTCTGTCGCACTCGGACAGGCGCACGGCCAGAAAATGTTCCGTGGCTACTGCTTGATCAAACGGTATAAGAGCTTCGTGGAAGAATTCCATCGAGAAGGGTCCGGATTCCGCCCGTCTGCAGTTCAGTGGGTAAAGGGAAACTTCACCGGGGAGCTTCTCGACGAAGGTTCCGAAAACCAATAGCTGTAGCGAAAAAAGGTCACGACTCGCCTATAATACGGTGAGCCGTGACTTTTTGTCCCCGGCACCGCTGCTCTTCCAGCACGCCCAGAGTCCGCTGATAGCTGCCTTCTTGGCCGGCTGCTTCTTCGCCGCCGTCTTCTTCTTGGGCAACTCGTGTACGTCGGCGTCTTCGCCGCGGGCTTCCCGTGCCTGGGCGACGGAGGCATTCAGGGCTGCCATCAGATCGAGAATCTGCGCTGGACGCTCCGGCTCCGGGGCTTCGGGCAGCGGCCGTTCTTCCCGTTTGGCTTTGATGATCTGCTCCAGGGCCTCCGTGTAGTGGTCGACGAACTCCGGTCCCTTCAGGTCGTCCACTGTCATGGTGTCCATCAGGGCCAGCGCGCCTTCGATCTCGCTCTCGTCGACGTCCACGGCCGGTGGCAGCAGCTCGGACGGGTCGCGGATCTCGTCGGGCCAGTGCTTCTCTAGCCTTCCTGGAATTGTCGGTTCTGGGACGGAGAGAGCACTGCATTGGACGACACACAGGGTTCATGGACCGTCGATTTCTACGACTTCCGGAGGCAGCTGACCTGCCCTGCCGCGGACGAGGGCCTACGCGCGTACGGCGACATACACAACTGGGCGAGGAGGAACGGGGCCCGTCAGGGTACGCCCTTCCTCCTCGCTCCGGATGGTACGGCAGATGCGCGGATCAACCTGTTCTTCCGGGTCGGCTCCGTAGCCTCGCGGCGTCCGCGCACGTGGAGGCGGTACGCGTTCTCCCTGGCGGTATGGCTGGATTTCCTCGAAGTGTACGGCCGCCGGTGGGACGAGGCTGCCGCTGAGGACTTCGATGCCTTCAAGCACTGGCGGATGACGGACCACCGCAACATCGGCCGCGTGCGGCCAACCTCCTTCGACACCGACCGTGCAGGGCTGAATACCTTCTATACCTGGGCCTCGCAGAGGTACGGCGTGGTCAACCCAGTGCCTACCAAGTCCGCGGAACCAGCTCCGCAGCAGTGGAGCGGGCAGGGTCCCCGGCGGGACCCTGCCCGGCCCGCGGGTTCGCCACGTCGGCAGGTGAAGTGGCTGCTGAGGACGGCTTTCGAGCAGTGGCGGGATGTTGGGCTGCGCGGGTACGGCTTCGACGGTGATCGGTCGGATGGGTGGCGCGGATTCAACGAGGACCGTGATGCGGCGTTCGTCGACGGCCTATATGGCACCGGACTGCGGCTTTCGGAATGGGCGAGCGTGTTGGACGTCGAGCTGCCGATGCAGGACGTGGCGGGTCGGTTCCCCAAAGCTTGGCTGGCCGAGGCTTGTATCAAGGGGGGCAGGGCAGGCCGTGAGTACCGGGTCCCCCGCAGCGTGCTCAAGAGCCTCGCCGGCTACCTGGATCCGCTGGAGGGCTCACGCACTGAGGCGATCGATCGGGCCCGCCGCCGTGGCCGCTATGACCAGATGCCTGGGCTGACTCTGGTCACCGGCTACAGCAGGAAGGGCCGCAGTCTCTACTTGCTGACGGAGACGGGTCGCACCGCGGTTTCCCTGGATGTGATTGGTCCGGAGGAGAGGCTGAGGCTGTTCCGTCGCGCCGAGGACGGGCTGGAGCCGCTGGCGCTTTGGCTCGGGAACGACGGGATGCCCAAGCAGGCCCATGGCTGGGAGAAGACCTTCCAACGGGCCAACGAGCGCATTCGGAAGCAGTGGGCTGCCGCGCACGGCACCGATGGCCAGGAGTGTCCGTTGTGGGCTCGCCCCCATATGGCCAGGCACTCTTTCGCCTTGAAATGGTTCACAATCTTGTCGGCTGTCTGGAACCAGCAGATGGAGGGCTTCACCGACACCGAGCGACGTGACCTGCGCGAGCAGTTCGGAGATGTGTGGTTCCAGCTGGCCACGCTGCTGGGGCACAGCAGCCCCGAGGTCACCAAGGACTGGTACCTGGAGCCGTTCACCGGGCTACAGCTGGACTACATCCTCTCCCTGCTGGATGAGGAAGAACAGGCTGCCGTCGACGCGCTGCTACGCAAGGTAGCCGCCGACAGTGGTCGAGTCCTGCAGGTCGCACACTCGTCGGCTTTTGCCGCCGACGGGGGTGACGAGCGGTGAGCGGACGGGGGCGTCGGGCGGCCCTGCCGGGACGGGACTGGCAGCCTCCCGACCGGCTGGCGATCACACCGAAGTCGTGCACCGTGCTGTTCACCGAGGAAAATGGTCGGCGCTCGAAGATCTTCGACTTCACCACACTGCCACTCGGTTTTGAACTCCAGGCATGGCTGGCCGCGGCCTTCGCCCGCGCCACCGGCCCACGGGGCGGCGTCAAGAAGGTCCGTACGGCCATCGGTTACTTCGAGGTCGTGAGGGCGTTCGCTTCCATCCTGGCTGCGTCGCAGCTTCCGCCGAGCCGGCCACAGGAGATCACCACCGCGCACATCGCCGCCTTCCGCCTGGCCCTGACGCCAGCCTCGTTCCATAACCAGGTGCACAAGCTGCGGAGGCTGATGCGCGAGGATGAAGTGTTGCGGCCGGAAGTCCGGCGGGCCGTCTGCGAGGGCCGTCTACACCGTCGCCCGCTGCCGAAGATGCTCGCCTACACCGACGCCGAGCGGCAGCAGGTCCTCACTGCGGCCCGTGGTGATGTGCGCCGGGCACGAGACCGCATCCGCGCAGGCCGCGACCTACTGGTCCAGTACCGTCGCGGTGAGCTGCCACCGGGCAGTACCGAGAAGACGACCGGTGAAGCACTCGATGTACTCGACCGCACCGGAGCCCTGCCACGCCTCGCCGGTGGTCAGACATCACGCCGACTCCGTGCGCTGGGCGGGGTGAAGACGCTGATGCCGATGCTCTGCGTGACCCGCATGGAGGCAGCCGCATTCTCCGTGCTGCTGGTAGATCTGACCGGGGAGAATCTCGGCACCATCATCGAGTGGCCGGCAGTCCATTTCCGCCCGGACGGTGGACAGGGAAGTACGCAAGTGGCTCTCGTTGAGGAGACCAAACCCCGCCGCGGACCGTCCCGGGAGCACATGGTGGTCGCGGTCGAGGACCTCCCGGCCAGTCTGGCCGGTGCCGTTGAAGGGAATGACGAACATCGTCTGTTCCGCTCCCCACTGCGCGTCTACCAGTTGCTGTTGGACCTCAGTGCGCTCGCTCGCAAACACGGCGGGCTCTCCATGGCCTTCTCGTATCTGACGGTCAAGGGCGAGGCAGAGAAGTGGCAGGCCAACATGATCTCTGGGTACGTCGGTGAGTGGGCCGTCAGACATGGCTTCCCTCGGGCGTCACGCGGTAGGTCTCCTGCCGAGGGCTTGGGGGCTCCGTACACGGGCCAGGAGCCGGTGTCCCGGGGTGATAAACCGTGCGTCCATGTCCAACGACTTCGGCAGACTGCGCTGGAGCGGCGTCGACGTCCGATTGCTCACTCAGCGAGTACCTTGAACGACTACTACCTTCGTCGCAGTCCGCAGGTGCTGGAAGATAGCCGCAACATCGTGCGTGAGGCTCTCGATGCCGAGGTGGCGAAGGCCCGGCGCGTGCTGGAGATTCCGGTGTTCACCCATGGCTTCCTGGAACGGGCTACAACGGACCCCGCCGGGGCCGCTGCGGAGATGGGAGTGGACGCTGAGACATTCAAGCGCATCCTTGCTGGTGACCAGGACACCGTCCTGGCTTCGTGCACCGACCACCACAACGGCCCGGGCACCCCACCTGGAACCGTCTGCGACCTCTCGTTCCTGCACTGCTTGAGCTGTCCGAACGCCCGCGCTCTGGCTCACCAGCTGCCCGCCCAGGTCACAGCCTACGATCGGCTCGCCGCGCTGCGAGCCGACCTCGAACCGCGCGAGTGGGACCTTCGCTACGGCGAACCCTTTGCCCGCCTCACCGACCTGTTGCGCAACTACAGCCCCCAGGACCAGGACGACGCCCGCAGCCGCGTGCTCCCGGAAGATCGCGACCGCGTCGCGGCCCTGCTTGACGGGAGACTTGATCTGCGATGACGACGAGCACCGCCGCTTCCCTGAACGAGGTGCCGTGGCCACCCCCGGACACTGTGGTGCTGCGCGGGCGGGCCCTGCACCCGGCTGCCGACACGGCGTCGTTGTCCCTGTTCCGCGACGAGGTGTGGGTCACCCGTGCTGCGGACGTCGACAACTACCGACACGCGCCGAGCCTGCACTTTAGGCACTATCCGACATTGCTACGCGAATCCTTCAAAGCGTTCGCGCTAGCTGTCTTGAACCACAAATGGCCTGCGGCTCTGCTGGCCGGCTCCCCGGGCGCGCAGGCGAGCTTGTCCTCGCTCTACATGTGGGTCACCGACCTGCGGCTGCTTGCCGCGTGGATGGACGAACGCGGAATCCCGCGGATCTGCGACCTCGCTGCGGAGGACCTGGCCCTCTACCGGACGCACGTGATCGCGGTGGCTCCCAGTGGCGGTCGCCGTGCCGATCTCCTACATGCCGTCCGAGTTCTCTGGGCCTACCGCGAGCACTTGCCCGCACCGTGCCGGCTGCTACCGGAGCGGCCGTGGGGCGATGCAACCGCCCGCCAACTGGCGGGCCAGACCGAGTCCAACCGTTATAACAAGACACCACGCATCAATCCCGACACGATGGAAGCTCTCCTGGCCTGGTCACTTCGAGTGCTGGAGGACTTCGGCCCGGACATCCGCGATGCCTACCGTGAAGACCGCCAGCTCAAGGAAGGCACACATCCCACGACCCACTTCTATAAGGACCACTATTACGGCCGTCCCGCCCTGGAGCGCGTGCACCACTACCTGCAAAGACTTCACGTGACCGGCGGGGCACTACCTGGGCAGATGCGCGAGGACGGAAGTATTGAGCTCGCCTACAACCATCTGGCCCGGATCCTCGCCTGCAAGGACCGCGACCTCCGACAACAGGCAGACATCATCGCTGAGATGGCCCGCAAGCAGGAGGTCGCTATCGCCCCGGACGCCCCCCTCGGTGCGATAACTGGACGCCTGAACGACAAACCGTGGCGAGACCAGCCAATCGGCCTCAGCGAGATCGACTGGCTGGTCAGGGCACTGAGAGCTGCGGCGTTCGTGACGATCTGCTACCTCAGCGGCATGAGGCCCGGGGAAGCCCTCAGTCTCCGCCGCGGTTGTCTGCACCAAGACAGCAAGGGCCAGTTCACACTGACCGGGCATGCCAGCAAAGGACCCGATCACGAGGGCGATGGCGCTGTTGAACGCTCCTGGGCCGTGGTCTCCGTCGTCTCCAAGGCCGTGACCATGCTGGAGTCCCTCACCGACTCGCCACTGATCTTCCCGCCCAGCCTGAAACGCAAGTCTCCCCGCCCGATCGAGCAGATCCGGCCGCTGCAGAGCCAAGCGATGAACACGGATATCACGGCGTTCATCGACTGGATCAACGACACCTTCGCCCGCTCCGATGGCGCCGCGCTCATACCGACCGACCCGGAATACAAGATCCACGCGGCTCGGCTCCGCAGGACCCTGGCTTACTTCGTTGTGCGTCGTCCAGGAGGACTGATCGCTGCCGCCCTGCAATACGGACATGTCCGCACGAAAGTCACTCTCGGCTACGCCGGGGAGGCCGACACCAGTTGGCTTGACGACTTGACCATCGAACGCCTGGAAATGGTCATCGATCAGACCGGCGAAGATCTGGGCCTGCTCGCCGACGGAGAGCACGTCAGCGGCCCCTCGGCTGAAGAGTACCGGCGGCGCCTGCAACTGGCTGCTTCATTCGCCGGGCGGGTCGTCGACAAGGTCCGCAACGCGGAAAGGCTGCTCAAGAGCTCGGATCCGAGCATTTACCACGGACGAGGCATGACCTGCGTATACCGGGCTGAGTCAGCCCTTTGCCGCAGCGCGCGGCTCGCCGCCGGGCTCCCAGCGGACGGCCCCGACGAGTCGCAATGCCAGTCGGCCTGCACCAACCTCGCCTACACCGACCGCGATATCGGCGCCCTCCGCCCGGAACACACACGCCTGGCCACTGCAGCGACCGACCCGCTGTCCCCGCTCCCGCTGCGGGACCGCGCCCGAACACAGGCCGAACGACTGAACGCGCTGATCGTCCGCCACGAGAACACGCGGCCGACCAGCCATGACACCGAGGAAGTGGGCACGCGACGATGAGCCGCGCACCACGCGACCGAGCTGCTGAACGTTCTGCCATCCAAGCTGCTGCGGACCGGCTGCTAGCCGGCACTCCGCTGCACTCAGCCTCTGGGAAGCTCACCGCGACCGAGCTGATCAACGAGTCCGGTCTGCGACGTGATGTCGTCTACGAGCACCGTGATCTCGTCGACGACTTCAAAGCCCAGGTCAAGGCCCGACACAGCGTTCCCGAAGCGGCTCAGAAGCTCGCCGATCGCGCTGCCTCGCTGGAGGCCGAGCTGAAGGACGCCAAAGCGGACCTCCTGCGTGAACGCGAAACCAGCGCCTACCTCAGACGTGTCGTCGCGGAGCTGTCCATAGAACTGGAACAGTCCCGTCAGCAGGGCACGTCCGGCCTCGGAGTCACGCCACTCACACCCCGACAACGTCGCTTCCGACAGACGACTTGACTAGTGAACAGTGCATGGCGTGCAGGACCAGGACGTCGTCCCGGGCCCGGAGCACACCGAGGCGTTCCCTCCCGCTCCATGCGTACTTCACCACGGCGACCTTCGACGACCGGCCGAGGGCCTGCACGAGCAGCTTGTACGGTTTCGCGGCGACGGCGCCGTCCGAGGCGAGGTAATAGCCGTCCCCGATACGGATCGGGTCGATGGTCTCCAGGGGCACGAACGCGTCGATCTCGATGGCCTTCGCGGTCGGCAGTGGCAACTCACGGAGTTCTTCGTCGGTGATCTGGATCATTTGGGTCTTGGACATTTCGTAGCCCTTGCCGATCTCCGCGTTCGGTACCTCCCGGTCCTCCAGCTCGCAGAACTTGCGGTACCGGACCCGGCCCATGTCCTCCATGTGGTACTGGTGAAAACGCACGGAGTGATCTTCGGTAGCGGACTGTACGCGTATCGGTACGGTGACGAGTCCGAACGTGACGGCTCCGGACCAGATGGTGGCAGGCATGTGAGACCTCCGCTGCGGCCCCGAGCAATGCCAGCTTACGAGCAGCCGCCAGGGCACTCGCACCTTCGTGTCTCTTCGTTCGGGAACACCACAAACTGCTGCATCCCGCCCGCAGGATGAAGTCGTGCGGGGCGAGTGTGGTTACGGGTACGTACCCGTACCCTGGTGTGCCGAGAGGAGTCTGCTGATGTCTGACGCCAACGTTCGTATCCCCGAGGAGGCCCGGGACCGGCTCGCCGCCCTGGCGGCGGCCGAGGGCCTGTCGCTGCGCGCCTACCTGGCCCGCCTTGCCGAGAACCTGCTCACCCCGGCCGAGCGGGCTGAGCGGGCCGAGCGGGCCCGTGTCGCTCTGAAGGAGTGGACCGGTTACGCGCCCAGCCCGGCCGAGGAGCAGGATCTCGACAGCGAGCTGGACCGCCGGCTCGCCCAGGCAGCCGCCCGGTGAGCGACGCCATGCACATTGTCCTGGACGACACCGCGATGGCTGCCGCCGGCCGCGGCAACGTCCTGGCTTCCCGGCTGATCCACCGGGCCCACGTCCAGGCCGGCTGGTTCCTCTACGCCCCGGCCTGCGCGCTCGTCGAAGCCGATCGCGTCCGTCCCGGCACGGCCGAGCATCTCGCCGCCCTGCCGGGTATCACCGTCCTGGACCTGGACCTGCCGGCCGCACTTGCTGTGGCTCGCCAGGACAGCTGGGCTGCCGCTCACGCCCAGTACGCCGCGCAGCCCACCCCGAACCGCCCCGACGGGGCGGTCATCGCCACCACGGCTCCCGAGAGATGGGCCGGCGGGCCGGTCCGCGTCCTGGACCTCACGCCCTGACCGCGGCAGGCGTCGGAAGAGAGGGCGGCCATGGTGAGTGATGCCGCGTGTCGCGGTGATGGGCTGCACGCGGGGTTCGGGATCGTCAAGAGCGATCTTGGGGTCCTGCGCTTGTATGTCGGCCGTCTTGATCAGAAGGTGGGCAGCCTGGACGCGAAGGTGAGCAGCCTCGCCGGTGAGGTCCGGGCACTCAGGGAGAGAGCCGATCGTCATCAGTCGCAGATCGTGGAGCTGCTGACCCGGTTGACCGGGCGGAGCCCCGGCGCCAGCTGATCTTCCCCAACACGGCGGCCCGCGAACACGCCAGGTGTTCGCGGGCCTTGGCCTTTTTGTGCGCGGATCGGACGGCTGGAAGGCGCGGTCTCCATGCCCGGGGTGCTGTTACTGGTTGTTGCGGAGGCGGTGCTGGCGGGCGGTGACGAGGGCACGCCATCGGGTGCGGGTGGCCTGTTCGCTGTCCAGCCAGTGCGGCGCGGTGTGGCCGTTGGGGAGGGGGAGGCCGGCCATGAAGGAGGCGATGTCGACGTAGTAGGCGTAGTCCCGGTTCTGGGTCTGTTCGCGCAGCCGGGCGAGGGTGGCGGTGAGTGCGTCGTGGTCGTCGAGGACGGCCTGGTGGAACGCCGCGGCGAGTTCGAGGGTGGGGGTCAGGGAGGTAAGGCCGGCAATGTCGAGTTCGGTGCGCAGGGTGTGGATGCGGTCGTCGAGCGCGGGGTTGCCGGCGTCGCGGATCAGGGCGGCGAGGGCCGCGTTGATGGCGGTGGCGCGCAGGTCGAGGCTGGCGAGGAGCTGGTGGGCGAGGTCGATTTCGTCGTCGGCCTGGTGGGGGTCGTAGAAGGCGACGGTGAGGGCGCGCAGGGCCTGGTTGTGTGCGGCTTCGCCGGTTTTGGCGTGCTGTTCGGCTTCTGTGCGGCCGGCGAGGTAGGCGGCGGCCGCGTGTTCTGGTTCTCCTTGCAGCCACCGCAGGTCGCCCAGGACGCGCTGGTGGCGTCCTTCCCATCCCAGGGTCTGTGCGGTGGCGTGTGCGGTGGGGAAGTCGCCGGCGAGCCGGGCGGAATGTGCGAGGCCGCGCCGGGCGGCGGGGGCCAGGCGGCCGTTGCCGTCGGCGACCTGCTGGTATCCGCGGCGTGATTCCTGGCTGTGTCCGGTGTCGCGGTATGCCTTGGCCCGGTAGTACAGGGCCATCTCGTCGAGTTCGGCGGGCAGGAGGCGGGTGTCGAGCACGGCGGTCAGCCGGGCGACGGTGCGGGCGCGGTGTTCGTGCTGGCGGCGGGTGAGGGCGCTGAGGAGTTCGACCAGGGCGTCGGCGGCCGTGTCCAGGCCGGTCCCGCCATCGGGTGGGGCGATCGGTTCCCAGGCGGAGTCGCTGATGTAGGCCCAGGCGGCGTCGGTGAGCCAGCCCAGTTCCAGGCGATGGGCGTCGGCCAGGCGCAGGCCTTGGCGCAGGCAGCCGACGAGGAGGAGCCGGTCGCGGTCGGATCCGTCGCGCCACTTCTGGCCGAGCGCGTGGAAGGCCCGTTCGGCAGCGCGCTGCCAGTCGGCGGGGCTCCAGCGGTCGTCGGTGTGGTCGTCGGCGCCGCGGATGGTGGAGCGGATCAGTGTGTGCAGGTGGTACGGCCAGAGCCCGAACGGGTTGTCCCGGATGAAGGGGCGCTCGATCAGCCGCATCGCCGGTGCCTCGTGGGCGAGGCCGGCGGTCCGGGTGGCCAGGGGGAGGTCGAAGGCGTCCAGGAGGCTGACCGAACGCAGGACGTGACGCTCGTCCGGGGTCAGATCGGCCAGGGTCCGGGAGATCAGGGCCGGGAAGTCGTGGTCGAAGTCGCCGGGCGTGGGGGTGCGTCCGGTGCGGCGGATCTCCAGAAAACGCATCACCGACAGGTCGAGGTAGAGCGGCAGGCCATGGCTGCGGCTGGTGATCACAGCGCGCAGGTCGTCGGTGATGAGGGGCTGTCCGTCGCGGGAGAGCCGGCGGGCGAGGTAGTCGTCGCAGTCCTCCGGGGCGAAATCCCCTACCAGGATCTGCCGGCCGCCGCCGGTGGTGGGCAGCGGGGCGCGGGTATAGGGGGTGTCGATGGCGGCCAGGCCCGGCCATGACTCGGGCCCGGTGAAGTCGAGCTGGCCCTGGAGGCCTTCGTCGGCCCACTGCAGCCGGCCGCGCCCGGTGATCACCCACAGGGCGTTGGGCATCAGCCACACCACGCGCTGGATCAGCCGTTCCAGGTCACGACGCGTCCGGTCGCCGACGTCCTCGAAGGTGTCGAGCAGGATGACGGGGATGACGCGTTTACGGCCGGGGAGGCGGGCGATCTCCCACGCGAGCAGGTGCGGGTAGTAGGAGAGGGCGTCGAGATCGGGCTCGGCCTCCAGCAGGTCGGCCAGCCGCGCGCATCCGGCGAGCGCGCGTACGGTCTGGCGGCGCTCGCGCAGCGCCCTCACCAGTGCGCCGGTGACCTGGCCGACGACCGGTCCGAGCATGCCGGGCAGCGCGAGCATCGAGGCCGCCTCACCGAGCGCGGACTGCATCTGTTCGGGAAGGGCCTGCCCGAACCGGGCGGCCAGCCCGCCGCGGCGCAGGTACTCCTCGATCGGCTCGCCTGGATGGGCCGCCTCCCAGTACCGGCGCAGGGCCAGGTCGAAGGCGGGCAGCGGACGCCCGACACGGCCGGCGAGGGCAAGCCGGATCGTGAGCACCAGCTGCTCGAAGTCGGTGCCGGCGGCGCGGGCGAGGTCGATCCGCACCGGCAGGATCCGCCCGTCCGGCCATCCGGGTTCACCCCACTGGGGCGGGCGCTGTCCGGCGTCGTCGAGAGCTGCCTCGATCTTGCGGGACAGGGTGGTCTTGCCGATCCCGCCGACGCCGTGCAGGACGATCACATTGTTCCGCGGCGCCTCAAGGTCTTCGACGTCGAAGGCGGGAGAGGAGATCTGCCGCAGGTGCTCGGTGAGGGCATCGGCCACCAGATCCCACTGCGCCTGCCGGTTGGTGAACGCCTCTTCCGCCGTCACCGCGCGGTCATTGATCGCGAAATCGGTGGCGGTCCGACCTGGATCGTGCCCGGTGCCACGCGGTCGCAGCGGCCTGAGCGCAGTGGAGTAGGCGGTGGTCAGACCGGTGGCATCGGCAAGATCCGCCAGCAGACGTGCGCCCGCGTGCCCGACCACCCCCGAACCGTCGGCGGAGACATGGAGCTTGGGACGAGAACCAATACCCTGCACGCAGAAAGTGCCTACCGCTTGGACCGACAGAACCCCTCGAAAAGGTTCATCGTCCCAGCTCAGAAGGCACTTTCGTATTTCCTCCCCGCTTCCGGCCTCATCTCAACAACGGCGAGGCTAGTGCCGCATCAGATAATGTTTGCCCTGACCGAGGCCATGGTGAAAGTCAGGTGCGGGACATCCTGTCTATGGCCATGATGTTGATCATGACTGGATACACCGACGTTCCTGCCCGGCTGGGTGAGAGTGATCTGCCTGATGGGCGGCTGCTCGGCTGGGCCGAGTGGGGGCCACTGGACGGGGTGCCTGTTCTGTTGTGTCCTGGTGCGGCTACGAGCCGGTGGCTCGGGTTCGGCGCAGGCGTTGTTGAGGCGCTCGGAGTGCGTCTTGTATCTGTGGATCGTCCGGGTCTTGGTGTCTCGACGCCCGCCCCTGGGCGGACCTTCTCTGACTTCGCTGGAGATATGCGTCAACTCTGTGTGCTGCGGGGGCTGGGACACCCGGTTGTGGTCGGGAATTCGCAAGGTGCGCCATTCGCTCTCGCCTGCGCTGCGGAGGGGGTCGCCTCGGCACTGGCCATCGTCTCCGGTACGGACGAGGTCGCCAGGCCGGAGTTCGCTTCAGTTCTGAACGCGAACCTGCGTGGTCTCGTCGAGTGGACTGAGTCCGATCCGGCTGGCGCCGAGAAGTTTTTCGCCGGCTTCACTGCGGATGCGATGTGGGACATGGTCATGGCCGGGAGCCCAGGGTGCGACCTTGCCGTGTACCAGGATCCCGATTTCGCGGCTGGTTATCGCAGGGCCTTGGACGAGGGGTTTGCTCAAGGTGCCGCTGGTTACGCCCGTGACACGGTCCTGGCGATGGGGCGGTGGCCGTTCGCCCTCGATGAGATCGATGTCCCCGTCGATATCTGGTACGGCGAGCAGGACACCGGCCACTCGCCCGATAACGGAGCACTGCTCGCTGCCCGTGTGCCCGGTGCTCATCACCACGTCGTGCCAGGGATCGGCGGCGCCCTGCTGTGGACACATGCCGAGTCGATCCTCGCGTTCCTCCTTGAAAAGACCATCACCGACCAGTAGACGATCGGTTCGTGGCCGTGCTGGGGCGCGAGGCGTGCACGTGCCGGACAGCGATCTCCGTCAAGCTGTGCGGGTGGCTGAACGTGTGCAGGTCCGGGAGATTGATGACGATGAGGGCAAGCGCTTGCTGCGGATCATCCGCAGAGGCACGGGGTCGGTGGTGACCTGGCGGCGGGCTCAGATGGTGCTGCTGTCGGCGCAGGGCATGACCGTGGCGAAGATCGCCGAGGTGACGTTCACCAGCCCGGACCGGGTCCGGGATGTGATCCACAACTTCAACGCCGACGGCTTCGAGGCGCTCTACCCGAAGTACAAGGGCGGCCGACCAAGGACCTTCACCCTCCCGGAACGTCGCGAGATCAAGAAGATCGCCAAGTCCAAGCCCATCGAGCACGGCTTGCCGTTCTCGACCTGGAGCCTGGCCAAGCTGGCCGACTTCCTGGTCGCCGAGGGGGTGGTCGACGACATCAGCCACGAGGGCCTGCGCATCCTGCTCCGCGAGGAGGGCGTCTCCTTTCAACGCATAAAGACCTGGAAGACCTCCCGCGACACCGACTACGCCGCCAAGAAGGCCCGCGTCGAGCACCTCTATGCGATCGCCGACGGCGAGGTCATACCCGAGGACGGTGAGCCCGAAGTCGTCTTCTGCCTGGACGAGTTCGGCCCGCTCAACCTGATGCCCCACCCAGGCCGGCAGTGGGCCGAGCACGGCGGGAAGCACAAGGACCCCGACCGGGAACCGAGGCCCCGCCGACGGGCGACCTACACCCGCCCCCACGGGGTCCGCCACCTCTTCGCCGCCTACGACCTGGCCCGGGACAAGCTCTACGGCCACATCAAGCCGAAGAAGAACCGGACCAGGTTCCTGGAGTTCTGCCGCTACCTGCGCAGCCTCTACCCGCCAAAGATCCGGATCGCGATTGTGCTCGACAACTTCTCCCCGCACCTGACCACGAAGAAGGACACCCGAGTCGGCGACTGGGCCGCGACCAACAACGTCGAGTTCGCCTACACCCCGACCAACAGCTCCTGGCTGAAACGCATCGAGGCCCAGTTCACCGCGCTGCGCTACTTCGCGCTCGACGGCACCGACCACGCCAGCCACAAGGAGCAGGGCAGCATGATCCGCCCGCTACATCATCTGGCGGAACAAACACGCCGCCGACGAGCGCCTCCGCGAGGTCGTGAACAGGGCGAACGTTGCCTGATGCGGCACTAGGGCGTGTTTCAGAAGTGGATCTCGACGTGTCAAGATCCACTTCACGGGGAGGCATGATCTGACGAATGCGCAGTGGGCGAAGCTGGAGCTGCTGCTCCCGGTCGGAAGCAAGCCCGGACGGCCGCCGGTCCGCACCAAGCGACATCTGATAGACGGCATACGCTGGCGCACTCGCGCCGGTGCTCCCTGGCGGGACGTGCCTGAGCGGTATGTTGCGCCGTGAGGCGCTGTGATTCGAGTGGGGGTGAAAGACCGCCACCGCCGTCCTGTCGCAGCAGGAGGGTGAAGCTGGAGGCAGCCTGATCCGGGTGGTGCCGGGGAGGGCGGGAGCGGCCTCGACAAAGCCGGGACGGGCCAGAACTGCCAGATGGCTCGGGTCCGGCGAGCGTGGCGAAGAGGAGTACGCGAGGAACCGACGTTGTTAAGCCCTCGACACCGGGCACCGGCTCGAACCTGGCGGATCTGGGCCGGGCGTGGCGCTCACCCACCGTGGGTGGTGGGGAACTTCCAGGGGGTCTCGTATCGCCGTCTGGGAGGCCATGGGGAAGGCCTGCGGCGTACCCATGGCGAGGCCACCGGGGCACAGTCGGGCTCCTCCTTCGCCTGACGCTTGCGCGAACGCTTCCCCGGGACCGGCTTCAGGCAGCAGACTCACCTTCACGGCCTTCGTCTTGATCGGTGCACCTTGGTCGGAGCACATGATCAGACGAAGGCCGCCTCAACGTCTGGCGAACACTCAGGTGAACGACCTAGGGTGCGTTTCAGAAGTGGATCTTGATGTGTCAAGATCCACTTTGTGGGAAGGCACGATCTGACGAATGCGCAGTGGGCGAAGCTGGAGCCGCTGCTCCCGGTCGGGAGGAAGCCCGGACGACCGCCGGTGCACACCAAGCGGCAAGGTCGGGCCGCCCGCGCACCCGGCCTGACAAGGTTCGTGCCGACAAGGCGTACGGCTCTCGCGCGAACCGCGCCCATCTGCGTAAGCGGGGTATCCGCTGCACGATCCCGGAGAAGCGCGACCAGATCGCCAACGCAAGAAGCGCGGTTCCCGCGGGGGCCGTCCGCCGAAGTTCGACCCGGCCGACTACAAGGGGCGCCACGCGGTTGAGTGCGGGATCAATCGCCTCAAGAGAAACCGAGCGGTGGCCACAAGGTACGACAAGTTGGCGGTCCGCTACGAGGCGACCGTGCTGGTCGCGGCCATCAACGAGTGGCTGTGACCAGCACTTTCGAAACGCACCCTAGTTCCCACAGACCGTCAGGAACCAGTCGCTGCGACAGATCGACACCCACAAGCAGCAATGATGCCCCAACTCACCGCATCACCACATGAGACATCCTCTAAGTCTGCGTGGAGTGGTACTCGGCTTGAACTCGTAGTCGCCGGTCACTCGATCTTCGGCGCGTCCATGGTCAGCCTGGTCCCGGCGAGGCAGCCGTCGATCAGATGGGGACGGTACTGGATCTTCTTGAGCTTGCGCTTGACGATGCGGGTGAGGCTTGCGAAGGTCGGCCGCGACGAAGTTGGCGATCGACTGCTTGAGCAGCGACCAGACGCCTTCGGCGGGGTTGAGCTCGGGAGCGTACGAGGGCATCTGGAACACCCGTAACCACGCCTTGTTCTCCTCGGCGAAGTCGTAGAGCTCCTGCACCAGGTGCACGTTGAGGTTGTCCCAGCACCACACGACCGGAGCCCCAAGTTGCAGGTGGGTCGCCACGATCAGGTCGCGGTAGTCCTGCCAGGAGAAGCTCTTGGGCTCGCCCTTGCGCCCGTGGTAGACGTGCAACTTGTAGAAGAAGTGGGCACGGTGGCCGGGACGGAAGCAGACCACGCCGGCAACGTTCACCCGGCCCCGCCCCCTGCCGCGCACCCGCACCACCGGGCGCGCGCCGCGCGGTGCCCACGTGCGTCCCTTCGGCGGACTCAGGCCCTTTCCTGTCCCGTCTTCGAAGCAGACGTAGGCGCCCAGGTCCGCCGCGGTGCTTTTACCTGCGGCCACACCTGCTCTTTCCACACCTCGATGGCGTCCTCGTCCCGCTCGACCGCCCGGCGCCCCGGTACCTGACACGTCCAGCCGTGCCTGCGCAGCAGCTTCCGCACCCCCTGCACCGTGTACCCCACATGGAACATCCGGCCGATCAACAGCTTGATCCGCTTCAACGTCCAGCGCTGGTCGTCCTCGAAGCCATGCGCCAGCGGCCCCCGCCGCAACTCCGCTTCCAGCCGCTCCCACGGACCAGGCGACAGCCGCTCGACCGACACCGGACCCTTCGAGCGCAGCGCCTCCACCCCGCCCAGTGTCCAGTCCCGCCGCCACTGACGCACCGACCGCTCCCCGACCCTCAGGTCCCGGGCGATCTCCCCAGTCGCATCCCCACGCTCGAACCGCTCGGCAGCCTCCAGCCTCAACCGCTCCCGGGCCGCCTGCGCCTCGGGCGTGTACCCACCCGCCTGCGCATACCTCACCACCATGGCGTACCGCAGGGATCAAGGAACGTCATCCCCTCGGGCGACTACGAGTTCAATCGGAGTAGTCGTTGACCAGTCCCGCAATGGCTTGTCGGTGTCCGAGCCGAGTGGTCGGCGGTATCCTGTTTGTTACAGTCGTCCTTGTGCGACGACAAGCGTATCGGTAGTGGTCGACTCGCCCCTCGGACACAACCACTGACGATACGCGGATGAGGGTCTCGACCCTACGGTCGCGGTCCTCGTTGTGTGTTCGTAGCTGATGGTGATGCCTAGGCCGTCGTAGAGTGGGCCTTTTTTGTCGACGTCGGCTGTGTGGATGCGCTGCGCAATGTCTCGAAGACTCTCAGCCATCTTTCGGATCTGTTGCCCGTCGAGTGGGGATTCCTTCTTCCGCGTGATGGCGGGGAGCGCGTCGAGTGTCTTCTGCGCTGCCTCTTTGTCTTGCTGCGCTGTGTTGATCCATTGTGTGACGACGGCGGGGTCGGCTCCGGCTTCGAGGGCGGCTTGGTAGCGGGCGAGGCGTCGCTCGCAGTCCTTGATCGTCTGGCGTGCTTGGGCCTGTTCAGGTGTGTGGGTCTCTGCGGT
>NZ_JBIAIE010000048.1:0-25400 GCF_042871185.1 Streptomyces sp. NPDC006012 | reverse complement strand
GGTCAGCAGCGAGCCGACCCACACCACGAACATCACGGGCGACTTGATCATCACCCGCGGATCGAGCTTGCGGAACGCCTCCGGCAGCGACTTGACCAGTTGCCGGGGATCGAACAGACCCGCACCGACCCGTCCTCCGACAGGCTTGTGCCCGGTGGGTACGTCGCTGTGCGGCGCCCTGGTCGCAGTGGCGGAGGCGGACGTCGAAGCCTCCTGCTCGGGCCCTTCCTGCTTCGGGCCCTCCTCCGGTACCTGAGCCCTCATCACGCCAGCCCCTCAGCCAGCGGCCCCAGCGCCAGCGCCGGGAAATAGGTCAGGCCGGTGATGATCAGAACCGCGCCCACCAGCAGCCCCGCGAACAGTGGCTTCTCGGTGCGCAAGGTCCCCGCGGTCACCGGAACCGGCTTCTGCCCGGCGAGTGAACCCGCGAGCGCCAGCACGAACACCATCGGCAGGAAACGGCCCAGCAGCATGACCAGACCCGTCGTCGTGTTGAACCAGTCCGTATTCGCATTCAGCCCCGCGAACGCCGAACCATTGTTGTTCGCGGCCGACGTATATGCGTACAGCACCTCCGAGAACCCGTGGGCACCCGGATTCAGCAGCGAATGCCGCGGGGTGGGCAACGCCATCGCCACCGCCGCGAAAACCAGCACCAGCGCGGGAGTGATCAGGATGTAGCAGGCGGCAAGCTTGATCTCCCGCGCGCCGATCTTCTTGCCCAGGTATTCAGGCGTACGCCCCACCATCAGACCCGCGATGAACACCGCGATCACCGCCACGATCAGAATCCCGTACAGGCCGGAACCGGTACCGCCCGGTGCGACTTCGCCCAGCATCATCCCGAGCAGGGCGATCCCGCCGCCCAGCCCGGTGAACGACGAAAAGAAGGAGTTGACCGCGCCCGTCGACGTCAGTGTCGTCGACACCCCGAAGACCGACGAGCCGCCGACCCCGAAACGGACCTCCGCGCCCTCCGTCGACGCCCCTGCCGCCTCCAGGGCCGGACCCTGATGCGTGAACTCGGTCCACATCATCAGCGCCACGAACCCCACCCAGATCACGGCCATCGTCGCGAGGATCGCGTAGCCCTGCCGGACCGAACCGACCAGCACGCCGAAGGTCCGGGTCATCGCGACGGGAATCACCAGCAGCAAGAAGACTTCGAACAGGTCCGAGAACGGCGTCGGATTCTCGTAGGGATGCGCACTGTTGGCATTGAAGTATCCGCCGCCGTTGGTCCCCAGCTCCTTGATCGCCTCCTGTGAGGCCACCGCACCCCCGCCCCACTGCTGCGAACTCCCGGCGAACTGTCCGACCTCATGAATTCCGGAGAAATTCTGGATCGCCCCGCACGCCACCAGCACCACCGCGGCCACCACCGCCAACGGCAACAGGATTCGCAGCGTGCCCCGGACCAAGTCGGCCCAGAAATTCCCCAGGTCGCCGGTGCGTACCCGGGCGAAACCACGCACCAATGCCACCGCGACCGCCATGCCCACGGCGGCGGAGAGGAAGTTCTGCACGGCGAGACCCGCCGTCTGGACGACATGGCCCATGGTCTGCTCGCCGTAGTACGACTGCCAGTTCGTGTTCGTCACGAACGACGCGGCCGTATTGAACGACTGCGCCGGATTCACGGACGAAAAACCCAGCGAACCCGGCAGCACCCCCTGCACCCGCTGCAACAGGTACAGGAACAGCACACCGGCCGTGGAGAATGCCAGTACCCCGCGCAGATACGCGGGCCAGTGCATCTGCGTATCCGGATTCACTCCGATCGACCTGTAGACCCACCGCTCCGCCCGCCAGTGCCGGTCGGTGGAATACACCCGGGCCATATAGGAGCCGAGCGGAACGTGGACGAGCGCCAGGACGCCCACCAGGGCGAGTGACTGCAGCACAGCGGCCGGCACAGGACCCATATCGCGCTCAGAACCTCTCCGGGAAGATCAGGGCGAGGACGAGATAGACCAGCAGGGCGACGGCGACGACGAGACCGATGACGTTCTCGGCGGTCACAGCTTCGCCACCCCCCTGGCGACAAGGGCCACCAGCGCGAACAGCACGATCACGGTGACGACGAAAGCCACGTCGGCCATCACGAACTCCCGGAACGGTGCGAAGCGGAACAGGGGCGAATCCGGGAGAACTCCCTTTGCCGGAGACAGCCTCCCGCTGACGGATTCCATACGGCGCCACGGACAGCCCTTGACGGGGGCTTGACGATGTCGTCGAGCATGCCGGAGCAGCGGGGCCCGCGCCTTCGTTCGTCCCCCTCACCGGCTCCGCGGGCCGCCTTCGCGCGACCCCACGGCCCGGCCGGCGAGCGTGCTCAGGCCCAGAACTGGGCGGCTGAGCAGGGCGCGGAGGCGCGTGCCGGACCCCCGCCCCGCGCGACCGCCGCTTGCGCCATACAGCCCAACGTGCGAACGCCGGGCACCGCCCCGACCCGGGCCGCGCCGACGCGGCCCGCCAGGTGTTTCTTAACGCAAGCTTGATGCCCCGGACCCACTGATCCACAGGCTCCCGCGTCACTCTCTGCTTACGCTGGTGCAGCCGTCCGGATGATGGCCGAAAACCAGGGCTGAGCCGCACGTCAGGAGCACCCCCCGATGGCCACGACCGAACACCCTCCTCCCGGGCGGCTGCGCGCTTGGATGCTGGAGGGCCTGTCCGACATGGGCAGGAAGGGCGGTCTGACCGGACCCCACGCCGAACCGGAGCCCGCCCACAAGGGGCAGCGGTGGTGGCGGGTGATGTGCCTGACCGGTGTGGACTACTTCTCGACCCTCGGTTATCAGCCAGGTATCGCCGCGCTGGCGGCCGGTCTGCTCTCCCCCTTGGCGACGATCGTGCTGGTGATCGTCACGCTGGCCGGCGCCCTGCCGGTGTACCGGCGCGTGGCCGAGGAGAGCCCGCGCGGCCAGGGTTCGATCGCGATGCTGGAGCGGCTACTGCCGTTCTGGAAGGGCAAGTTGTTCGTCCTGACGCTGCTGGGCTTCGCGGCCACCGACTTCCTGATCACCATCACCCTGTCGGCCGCCGACGCCTCCACCCACCTGATCGAGAACCCGCATCTGCACAGCGCCCTGCACGACAAGCAGATGGTGATCACGCTGATCCTGGTCGCCCTGCTCGGCGCGGTGTTCCTCAAGGGCTTCCTGGAGGCGATCGGGGTCGCCGTCACGCTGGTGGGCATCTATCTCGTACTGAACCTCGTCGTCGTGGTCGACGGCCTGTGGCACGTCGCCACGGCCGGCCATGCCATCACCGACTGGTCCGGCGCCCTGACCGCGCAGCACGGCAATGTCTTCGTCATGATCGGGCTGGCCCTGATCGTGTTCCCCAAGCTCGCCCTCGGCCTGTCCGGTTTCGAGACCGGGGTCGCCGTCATGCCGCACGTCCAGGGCGATCCCGCCGACACCGAGGAGCGGCCCACCGGCCGGATCAGGGACACCAGGAAGCTGCTGACCACCGCTGCCCTGATCATGAGCTGCTTCCTGATCACCACCAGCTGGATCACCACGCTGCTGATCCCGGCGGACCAGTTCAAGTCCGGCGGCCAGGCCAACGGACGCGCCCTCGCCTACCTCGCGCACGAGTACCTCGGCAACGCCTTCGGCACGGTGTACGACATCTCGACCATCGCGATCCTGTGGTTCGCCGGCGCCTCCGCGATGGCGGGGCTGCTCAATCTCATGCCGCGGTATCTCCCCCGCTACGGCATGGCGCCGCACTGGGCGCGCGCGGTGCGTCCGATGGTCATCGTCTTCACCCTCATCGCCTTCCTGGTGACCTGGATCTTCAACGCCGACGTGGACGCGCAGGGCGGCGCCTACGCCACCGGTGTGCTGGTGCTGATCAGCTCCGCGGCGATCGCGGTGACCATCGCCGCGCGCAAGGCCGGGCAGCGCAAGTGGACCATCGCGTTCGCCGTCATCTCGGCCGTCTTCCTCTATACGACCGTCACCAACGTCATCGAGCGTCCGGACGGTGTGAAGATCGGCGCCTGTTTCATCGCCGGCATCATCCTGGTCTCGCTGCTGTCCCGGCTGGCCCGGGCCTTCGAACTGCGCGTGACGAGCGTGACCCTCGACGACATGGCGGCTCGCTTCGTCAGGGACATGGCCAGCCGGAAGATACGTTTCATCGCCAATGAGCCCGACCGTCGCGACAGGGCCGAGTACCGCGACAAGATCGAGCAGATCCGCAAAGACAACGATTTCCCCGAGCAGGAGGACTTCGTCTTCGTCGAGGTGACGGTCACCGACCCGTCCGAGTTCGAGGCCGGTCTCACGGTGCACGGCGAGGTCCTGCACAACCGCTACCGCGTCCTGACCCTGGAGTCCGCCTCCATCCCCAACGCCCTCGCCGCGCTCCTGCTCCACGTCCGGGACGTCACGCGCTGCACCCCGCACATCTACTTCGAGTGGACCGAGGGCAACCCCCTCGCCAACTTCCTGCGCTTCTTCATGTTCGGCCAGGGTGAGGTCGCCCCGGTCACCCGCGAGGTACTGCGCGAGGCCGAGCCGGACCGCAGCCGACGCCCGCGCGTCCACACCGGCTGACGGGAACGCCCACGTCAGAGCACCGTCAAGAAGTACCCGGCCGGCGTCAGAGCCCCATCAGCACGAGATGTCCCGGCCGCCCGAGCGGCCTAGATTCGGATGCATGGAACGCGGCGCACCCCCTGCCCCGGCCGGCGACCGCCACTGGCGCGGCAGCGCCCGGTTCGCCGTGGTCTGCGCAGTCGTCTTCGGTGCCCTGACCGTCCTCACCGACTGCGCGGCGGGCACCTTCACACCGGCGCGCGCGGTGCTGTGGCTCGCGCTCTCCGCCACCATCGGTCTGCTCCTGCTGCCGCCCCGGGTCGCCGCCGGCCGGGGCTGGCTGTCCGTGCGCGGTCCGCTGTCCCGGCGGACGGTCCGCACGGACGCGCTGGTGGGGGTCCGCCAGTACGAGGGCGCCGCCTCGCAGCTGGTCTTCCGCGACGTCCACGGCGGGCGCCTCGAACTCGACACCCGGGTCCTCGCCGCCAATCCGTTCCTCTGGCACGAGGTCGGCACCGGGCTGCGCCACTCACTGCACAACGGCACCCTGCTCCAGGGCGCGGACGTGCTGCACCGGCTGGAGCGGGCGATCGACGACGAGGGGGCCCGGGCCGTACTCAAGGCATCCGGAATGTCCTGACCCACCGCCCCGGCCGGAACCGGCCGCCGCCGTCCGGCCGTGCACACGGCTGCCCCCGGTGCCCACGTCGGCCGGACACCGCCGCCTCCGGAGGTCCGCACCCGCGCGCCGCTGTATCGCGTCGTCCCCGTCGGCCCGCCCCAACTGCGCCGTTCCCGGCCCGTAGCCCTATCGTGACCGGCATGCAGTCCTACACGATCGGCCAGGCGGCGCGGCTGCTCGGCGTGAGCCCCGACACCGCCCGCCGCTGGGCCGACGCGGGCCGGGTGACGACCCATCGCGACGAGGCCGGGCGGCGGCTCATCGACGGCAGGGATCTCGCCGCGTTCTCGGTCGAACTGGCCCGGACCGCGGGCACGGGCGACGAGGACACCTCGTACACGTCCGTGCGCAACGCCTTCCCGGGGATCGTCACCGCGATCAAGCTCGGTGACGTCGCGGCCCAGGTCGAGATCCAGGCGGGCCCGCACCGGCTGGTCTCGCTGCTGACCCGGGAGGCGGTCGAGGAACTCGGTCTGGAGGTCGGCATGGAGGCAACTGCCCGGGTGAAGTCGACGAACGTGCACATCGACCGCGTGTGAACGGCGGCCCTGGCCGAAGCGAACCTCGCTGTACCCCGACAGCTCCCGGCTACCGGTCGCGGCCGCTGAGGTAGGCGCGCAGCAGTTCGTCCAGCGCATCCTGCACCCCGGCCCCCCTGGCGACCTCCACCAACGCCTCGGCGAGCACGGACTGCGGTTCGCTGCGGGCGACGACCAGTCCGACCCGCGGCCCGTGCGTGGGCCCTTCGAGGGCCACCACGCGCATCCCCTCGGGTACGCCGAACATGTGCAGCCAGGTGTGCGAGATCACGCTCGACCAACGGCCGCCGCGCAGATGGGAGTACAGCCCGGCCACGCTGTCCGATTCGACGGCGGGGGCCACGACGGCGCCGTCGGCCGCGAAGAACTCGTCCATGATGCGCCGGTTGCGCATCCGTCCGACCAGCAGGCACAGCGGCAGCGCGGCGGCCTGCGCCCAGCGGGCCGTGGCGACCTGGCCGAGCGGACCGTCGAGCGGGGTGAGCAGTACGTACTGCTCCTCGTACAGCGGATAGCGGCGCACGTGCCGCAGGGTGTCGTCGTCGAGATACGTCATCGCGGCGTCCAGCTCGAACTCCGTGAGTCCGTGGGTTATGTCGGCCGACGACAGCGACTCGATGGTGACCCGGGCACGCGGATGCCGTTCGCAGAACGGAGTGGTCAGCAGGGAGGCGACGGGCAGTGCGGTCGGAATGACGCCGAGCCGCAGCGTGCCGGTGAGTCCACCGCGCAGCGCCGACAGCTCCTGCCGCAGCGCGTCCCGCTCGGCGAGGATCCGGTGCGCCCAGGCGAGCACCACCTCGCCCTCGGGCGTCAGCCCCTCGTACCGCCTGCCGCGCCGCACGATGGGTACGTCCAGCTCGTGTTCCAGGCGGCGGATCGCGGCCGACAGCGAGGGCTGCGAGACGAAGCAGGTGGCCGCCGCGCGGGCGAAGTGGCGCTCCCGGGCGAGCGCGACGAGATATTCCAGCTGACGCAGCAGCATGCATGGCCTCCCCAGGGAGACTACATGGCGGCCACCGGCTCCGCGGCGCGGCGGTAGTGGCCGTCCACGCATATCCCGTTGATGCCGCTGATGTGCCGCGCCCCGCAGCGGTCCTGCGGCAGTACGAGCTGGGGTCCGTGCCGGTCGAGCGGGGTGCCGTCGATGCTGACGGCGAGCAGCACCGGCTCATGGGCGAAATCGGGGTCGATCTCGGCCCAGGACAGCAGGGCGTGGTGCCCGTCCGCGCCGTTCACCGCGATGAGGAAGCGCAGCCGGTCCTTGCGCCGTACGGGATCGAAGCCGGGCCCCGCGTCGGACAGGACGTCGTAGAGCAGCGGGCCGGTGAACCGGTGGTGCTGCGTTCCGCTGGTGGCGCACTCGAAGCTGACCCGCATCCGGTGCTGCGGCCAGCCGAGCAGATCCGGCACCGTGAGGCGAACCGGCCGGGCCAGGTCGCCGGTCAGGGTGAGTTCGGCGAGCGTCACGAGCGACCACCTCCTGGAGGACGGTACCCGTGGCGCGGCCCCCTACAAACGCACATGCATACTTTGGTTCGGCATTGCCCCAGCTCATGCGATGAGACAGAAGACTTACACCTTGCAGATGCGGCAGTATCATCGCGGCACGGCAGCAGTAGGGCCGCAGCTGGGCGCGACAGTTGTCCGAGCACCCAAGAGGAGTGGAACCGTGATGACCCGTTCGAAGCGCCGGACCCGTCGGTTGCTGCAGGTGGCCGGTGCAGGGGCCGCCGTCCTGATGGCGCTGAGCGCCTGCTCGTCCTCGGACGACTCGTCGTCGGCCGCGGCGGGCTCCTCGGCCGGCTCCTCGTCGTCGCCGAAGCTGTCCGGCGCGGTGACCGTGTTCGCGGCGGCCTCGCTGCAGGAGAGCTTCACCACGCTGGGCAAGGAGTTCGAGAAGCAGCACCCGGGCACCAAGGTCAGCTTCAACTTCGGGGGCAGCGACACACTCGCCGCGAGCATCACGGGCGGCGCTCCGGCCGATGTCTTCGCCGCCGCCAGCGCCAAGACGATGGCGACCGTGACGGACAAGAACGACGCGGTCGGCACTCCGGCCACCTTCGTCCGCAACCAGTTGGCGATCGCCACCCTGCCGGGCAACCCCGACAAGATCTCCTCTTTGAAGGACCTCACCGAGTCCGGTCTGAAGGTCGTCCTGTGCGACAAGACCGTCCCCTGCGGCGCCGCCGCCCAGAAGGCCCTGGACGCGAGCAGGCTCAAGCTCACCCCGGCCTCCTACGAACAGGACGTCAAGAGCGCCCTGACCAAGGTGGAGCTGAAGGAGGCCGACGCGGCGGTCGTCTACCAGACCGATGTGAAGGCCGCGGGTGACAAGGTGGAGGGCGTGAACTTCCCCGAGTCGGCCGGGGCCGTCAACGACTACCCGATCACCCTGCTGAAGAACGCGCCCAACGCCGCTGCGGCGAAGGCGTTCATCGCGCTCGTGCAGTCCGCCGAGGGCCGGCGGGTCCTGACCGAGGCCGGGTTCCTCAAGCCGTGACCCCGCTCGACGCATCCGGCGCCGCGGCCCGCGCTCCCGAGGGCGGACCGCGGCGCCGAGGCGCCCGCCCGCCGGGCCGGCGCGGAGTACCGCTGCCGCTCCTGGTCCCCGGCGTCGTGGCCCTGGTGTTCCTGCTGCTGCCCCTGCTCGCCCTGCTCGTCCGGGCCCCGTGGGGCAACCTGCCGCACCTGCTGAGCAGCCCCGAGGTGTGGCAGGCGCTGCAGTTGTCCCTGGTCACCGCGACCGCGGCGACCGCGGTGAGCCTGGTCGTGGGCGTGCCGCTGGCCTGGCTGCTGGCCCGCACGGACTTCCCCGGCCGCGGTCTCGTACGCGCCCTGGTCACCCTGCCGCTCGTCCTCCCGCCGGTGGTCGGCGGCGTGGCCCTGCTCCTCGCCCTCGGCCGCAACGGCGTGGTCGGGCAGTGGCTGGACTCCTGGTTCGGCCTCACCCTGCCGTTCACCACGACGGGCGTCGTGATCGCCGAAGCCTTCGTCGCGATGCCGTTCCTCGTGATCAGCGTCGAGGGCACGCTGCGCGCCGCGGACCCGCGCTTCGAAGAGGCGGCCACCACCCTGGGCGCCTCCCGGTTCACCGCGTTCCGTCGGGTCACCCTGCCGCTGATCGCACCCGGTATCGCGGCGGGCGCGGTCCTGGCCTGGGCCCGGGCGCTCGGCGAGTTCGGCGCGACCATCACGTTCGCCGGCAATTTCCCGGGCCGCACCCAGACCATGCCCCTCGCGGTCTACCTCGCCCTCCAGAACGACCCCGACGCGGCCATCGCCCTCAGCCTGGTCCTGCTGGCGGTCTCGATCGCGGTACTGGCGGGCCTGCGGGACCGCTGGCTGACGACACCGTGAGGAGACCGGCCCGCCCGTCACCACCCGGCCGACCGCCTCGCACGGCTCCGGCCGGCACGGCGGGCGGGGCACGGTCCGTCGGACCGCACGGAGAGCGGGCGCGGGACTCCGTACGGGCCCTACGGAGACAGGGCACGCGAGGGCGTACGGTCCGGGGATACGGCGATCGGGCGTACGTCCCCGAAGCCCACAGCCGTACGATCGCCGGTACGAGCCCCCTTCGACACCGACCGCACCCGAGCCACCCCGGCCACCGACCCCATCCGAGCCACCCCCGGCCCCGGCCGCCCCGCGGCGTCCGTCCGTCGGCCGGGCCCCGGAACCCGCCGGCAGTGCCCGGGCCGGCACGGAGCCCGCCCCTCCCGGCCCCCTTCAGCCACCCGCCCGACTCCTGGAAGTGCACCCCATGACGGACATCGACGACACCACGGCCGGCCTCGTCGCCGAAGGCACCCGCGGTGACGGGCTCGACGCCCGGCTCGTCGTCGACCGCGGTTCCTTCCGCCTCGACATCGCCCTGCGGGCCGCGCCCGGTGACGTCGTCGCCCTGCTGGGCCCCAACGGTGCCGGCAAGACCACGGCGCTGCGCGCCCTCGCCGGGCTGGATCCGCTCACCGGCGGCCATCTGCACCTGGACGGCGTCGCCCTCGACCGCACCGCCCCGGAGTCGCGTCCCGTCGGCGTCGTCTTCCAGGACTACCTGCTCTTTCCGCACCTGTCCGCCCTGGACAACGTGGCCTTCGGCCCACGCTGCCAGGGCGCGGGCAAGGCCGCGGCGCGCGCGCTGGCCGCCGAGTGGCTGGAGCGCATGGGTCTGACGGAGCACGCGGCGGCCAAGCCGCGCCGGCTGTCCGGCGGCCAGGCCCAGCGGGTCGCGGTGGCCCGGGCCCTGGCCACCGGCCCCCGGCTGCTGCTGCTCGACGAGCCGCTGGCCGCCCTCGATGCCCGCACCCGGCTGGAGGTGCGCACCCAACTCCGCCGCCACCTGGCCGAGTTCGAGGCGGTCGCGGTCCTGGTGACGCACGACCCGCTGGACGCCATGGTGCTGGCCGACCGGCTCGTCGTGGTCGAGCACGGCCGCGTGGTCCAGGAGGGCTCGCCCACCGAGATCGCCCGCCGTCCGCGCACGGACTACATCGCGCAACTGGTCGGCCTCAACCTCTACCGGGGCCGGGCCGACGGCCACACGGTACGACTGGACGACGGCCCGGCCATCACCACGACCGAGGATCTGTCGGGCCCGGTCTTCGTGGCCTTCCCGCCGAGCGCCGTCACCCTCCACGGGGAGCGCCCCAGCGGCTCCAGCGCCCGCAACCTCTGGCGCTGCGAGGTGGTCGGCCTGGAGACGCACGGCGATCAGATCCGCGCCGATCTCGGCGGTGAGCTGCCCCTGGCCGCCGACCTCACCACGGTCGCCGCCGCGGAGCTCGGCCTGCAGCCCGGCGCCCCGGTCTGGGCGACGGTCAAGGCGACGCAGACCCACGCCTACCCGGCCTGAGGCACCGGCTGCGGCTACGGTGGGGACCGTCAGGGGCCCGTAATTCCCCAAACCCCCATATTCTGCGAGGCCGTCCCATGAGCCTGAGCATCCGCAACCAGCTCCCCGGCACCGTCACCGCCGTCATCCGGGGCGAGGCGATGGCCACGGTCAAGGTCCATCTCTCCGGCGGTCAGGACCTGACCGCCGCGATCACCCTGGAGGCCGCCGAGGATCTCGGCCTGACCGCGGGCTCAGCCGTGCGCGCCCTGGTGAAGTCGACGGAGGTCGCCCTGGCCACCGCCCCCGTCGGGCGCGTCTCGATCCGCAACCAACTGCCCGGCACCGTCACCGGCATCGCCACCGGCGGCGCGATGGCCGCGGTGAAGATCGCGGTCGAGGGCGCTGAACTGACCTCGGCCATCACCGAGGAGTCCGTCGGCGATCTGGGCCTGGTGGCCGGCTCGCCCGTCTTCGCCCTGATCAAGTCGACCGAGGTGTCCCTGGCGACGGCCTGAGGACGTCATCCGGCCTGTCCTCCTGCGCCGGCGGCGTCGAAGGCCGGCATCGCACGTGTGCGGGCTCCTGTCCGGACCTCGGCCGGGAGCCCGTCACACGCTCACGCGCCCGCTCGGTTCAGTCCGCGTACGCGTCCAGCGGCGGGCAGGAGCAGACCAGGTTCCGGTCGCCGAATGCCTGGTCGATCCGGCGCACCGGCGGCCAGTACTTGTCGGCGGCCGAGACACCGGCGGGGAAGACGGCTTCCGCGCGGCTGTAGGCGTGCGCCCAGTCGCCGCCGAGCGCGGCCGCGGTGTGCGGGGCGTTGCGCAGCGGGTTGTCGTCCGCGGGCCACTCACCGGCGCCGACCTTGTCGATCTCCGTACGGATCGCGATCATCGCCTCGCAGAACCGGTCGATTTCGGTCAGGTCTTCCGATTCGGTCGGTTCGATCATCAGCGTGCCGGCCACCGGGAACGACATCGTCGGCGCGTGGAAGCCGTAGTCGATCAGCCGCTTGGCCACGTCGTCCACGCTCACACCGGTCGCCTTGGTCAGCGGCCGCAGGTCGATGATGCACTCGTGCGCCACCAGGCCGCCGGGACCGGCGTAGAGCACCGGGTAGTGGGGCTCCAGGCGCTTGGCGATGTAGTTGGCAGCCAGCACGGCCACCTGAGTGGCCCGCTTCAGCCCCTCGCCGCCCATCAGCCTGACGTACGTCCACGAGATGGGCAGTATCCCGGCCGAACCCCAGGGAGCGGCCGAGATCGGGCCGACGCCCGTCTCCGGACCGGCGGCGGGCTGCAGCGGGTGGTTCGGCAGGTACGGCGCCAGGTGCGACCTGACACCCACGGGGCCCACGCCGGGACCGCCGCCGCCGTGCGGGATGCAGAACGTCTTGTGCAGGTTGAGGTGCGAGACGTCACCGCCGAAGTGCCCCGGCTTGGCGAGCCCGACGAGCGCGTTGAGGTTGGCGCCGTCCACGTACACCTGGCCGCCGGCCTCGTGCACCTGGGCGCAGATGTCGGCGACGTGCTCCTCGAACACGCCGTGCGTCGACGGATACGTGATCATCAGCACCGCCAGCTCGTCGCGGTGCCGCTCGATCTTCGCCCGCAGGTCCGCGACGTCGATCTCGCCGTCCTCGGCGGTCTTCACGACGACGACCTTCATCCCGGCCATCACCGCGCTCGCGGCGTTGGTGCCGTGCGCGGAGGACGGAATGAGGCAGACGACGCGCTGGTCGTCGCCCTTGGCCCGGTGATAACCGCGCACGGCCAGCAGACCGGCCAGCTCGCCCTGCGAACCGGCATTCGGCTGGAGCGAGACCTTGTCGTACCCGGTGACCTCGGCGAGCCGTTCCTCCAGCTCATGGATGAGCGTGAGGTAGCCCTGCACCTGCTCGGCGGGCGCGAACGGGTGCAGCTGGCCGAACTCGGGCCAGGTGACCGGCTCCATCTCGGTGGTCGCGTTGAGCTTCATCGTGCACGAACCCAGCGGGATCATGCCGCGGTCCAGCGCGTAGTCCCGGTCGGCCAGCTTGCGCAGGTAACGCAGCATCGAGGTCTCGGACCGGTGCTGCTGGAAGACCGGATGGGTCAGGAACTCGTCGGCGCGCAGCAGCTCCTGCGGCAGCGCGTCCACGGTGGCCGCGTCCAGCACCTCGACGTCACCCTGCACGCCGAAGGCCGCCCACACGGCGTCGAGCCGGGCCCGGGTGGTCGTCTCGTCGCAGGCGATGGAGACGTGGTCGGCATCGACGAGGTGCAGGTTGACGCCGTTGTCCCGGGCAGCGGCGACGATCTGTCCGGCGCGGCCCGTGGCCTCGACCGTCAGCGTGTCGAAGTAGGTGCCGTGGACGGTCCGGAAACCGCCGTCGGCCAGACCCGCCGCGAGGATCGCCGCGTAGCGGTGGGTGCGTCGCGCGATGGCACGCAGCCCCTCGGGACCGTGGTAGACGGCGTACATGCCCGCCATCACCGCGAGCAGCACCTGCGCGGTGCAGATGTTGCTGGTGGCCTTCTCCCGCCGGATGTGCTGTTCCCGGGTCTGCAGGGCGAGCCGGTAGGCCCGGTGCCCGTCGGCGTCGACGGAGACGCCGACGAGGCGGCCCGGCAGGCTGCGCGCGAACTTCTCGTGCACGGCCATGTAGCCGGCGTGCGGCCCGCCGAAGCCCATCGGCACACCGAAGCGCTGGGTCGTACCGACGGCGATGTCCGCACCCAGCTCACCCGGCGACTTCAGCAGCGTGAGGGCGAGCAGGTCGGCGGCGACGGTGACGAGCGCGCCGAGCTCGTGCGCCCGCTCGATGACCGGCTCGATGTCGCGTACGGCCCCGGAGGCGCCGGGGTACTGGATCAGTACGCCGTTGATCTCGCGCTCGGCGACCTCGGCCGGGATGCCCGCGTGCAGGTCGGCGACCACGACCTCCACCCCGGCGGGTTCGGCGCGGGTGCGGATCACGGCGACGGTCTGCGGCAGCGTGTCCGCGTCGACCAGGAAGAGGCCGTTCTTGTTCCTGCCCATGCGCCGGGACAGGGCCATCGCCTCGGCCGCGGCCGTGCCCTCGTCGAGCAGGGAGGCACCGGAGGTGGGCAGTCCGGTGAGGTCGGCGACCATGGTCTGGAAGTTCAGCAGGGCTTCGAGCCGCCCTTGGGAGATCTCCGGCTGGTAGGGCGTGTAGGCCGTGTACCAGGCCGGGTTCTCCATGACGTTGCGCAGGATGACGGGCGGCGTGAAGGTGCCGTAGTAACCGAGCCCGATCATCGAACCGACGACCTGGTTGCGGTCCGCGAGGGAACGCAGTTCCGCCAGCACCTCGGCCTCGGTGCGGGCGCCCGGCAGATCGAGCGCGTCGGCGTTCTTGATCACGTCCGGCACCGCGGCGGCGGTCAGCTCGTCGAGCGAGCCGTAGCCGACCTGCGCGAGCATCTTCTCCCGCGCTTCCTGGTCGGGCCCGATGTGCCGCTGCTCGAAGGGCGTGCCCTGTTCGAGCTCGGAGAGCGGAGTGCGATGGGCGGTCATTGCGGAGGCCTCCTGGTCTGACGACCTTCGAGGGGCGCCCCGGCGCGGGCACCCCGACGGCCTCCCCCTCTGTCATCTCGACCTGAGAGCTTCACCGTGGCACCCGAGGCGTCACGGCTTTCCCCGTCGGTGAGAGCGGGAACCGTCGGCACCCGCCCTGCTTTCCAGAGTGACCTCGCCCGTGCGGTACGTGTGCCTGAGAGATTCCGGGGAGGATTTGCTCCTTCGGCGCCTCGGACGATGTCCGGAGGACTCTCCCGCACGGGATCAGCAGCCATTTGCCAGCCTACCAGCGACGCCATCGGCCGGACCTTCGAGTGGCCGCCGCCTCGTTTCTGCTCTTTTGTAGGTAGTGCTCACGAATGTGCAGGCAGTGCTTGCGAAGGATTGCGACCAATGAGGAGGGCCCGTGCAGACCGACATCGATCCGCGCAACCTGATCGGCCGCAAGGCGTTCGACCGCAACGGCACCAAGATCGGCACTATCGACGAGGTGTACCTCGACGACGCCACGGGAGTGCCGGAGTGGGCGGCCATACGGACGGGCCTGTTCTCCCGGGACGCCTTCGTCCCCCTGGAGCCGAGCGAGCTGATCGAGGGCAGTCTGCGCGTCCCCTTCGACCGCGCCCTCATCAAGGACGCCCCTGACTTCGGCGTGGGCCGCCACCTCTCCCCGGAGCAGGAACTCCAGCTCTACCACCACTACGGCCTGGACGTGGCCGCGCCGTCCCCGCGCCCGGACCACGATTTCGGCAGGCTGGCGGGCCAGGACGAGACCTGACGCCGCCGCCCCGGGCCCCTGTCGCCCGCTGCCTCACCCCTGTACGGCCCGATGCCCCGTCCCTTCCGCATCACCCGTCATCCGTTCCCGGCACCGCCCTCAGCTCCCCGGACACCAACGGCAACGGCTCCGCGGGCTCCAGACCGGGATCGTCGACCCGGAACGTCCGCACCCGGCCCGGCTGCGTTGCGGGAGTCTCGAATCGCACCGTGACCCGCCCGAGACCGCTGCCCTGCACCCACCCGTGCCCGTACTCGGTGTGCCGCACGTCGTGCCCAGCGACCCAGTGCCGTTCGGCCTCCGTCGAGGGCTCCTCGACGGGTTCGGCCGCGGCCTCCTCCGGTGCCGCGGTGGCCGCCTCCACCGCCGCCTGGGCGAACAGGTCCTCCTGGGTGTAGTCGGCGAGGCCGGAGACGCCCACGCCGAGCAGCCGCACCCCGCCCGTCGTGTCCACGGATTCCAGTAGCCGCGTCGCCGCCTCCCGCACCACCACCGGATCGTCCGTGGGCCCCCGCAGCGTCTCCGACCTGGTCAGCGTGGAGAAGTCGTACCGCCGCACCTTCAGCACGATGGTCCGCCCCGACAACCCCGCACCGCGCAGCCGCCGCACGCACCGGTCGGCCAGCCGCTGCACTTCCAGGCCGACCCGGAGACGATCGTGGATGTCGACGTCGTACGTGTCCTCGACGGACACCGACTTGGTCTCCCGCTCCGCCACCACCGGCCGCTCGTCGTGCGCCAGCGCCATGGCGTACAACGCGTGCCCGTGGGCCTTGCCGAGCAGGCGCACCAGTTCGTCCTCACCGGCCTCGGCAAGCTCCTCGACCGTCGAGATCCCGGCTCGCCGCAGGTGGTCACCGGTGGCCGGCCCCACCCCCGGCAGGGTCCGCACCGGCAGCGGGGCGAGCAGCGCGCGCTCGGTGCCCGGTTCGATCAGCACCAGGCCGTCCGGCTTGGCCTGCTCGGAGGCGATCTTCGCGAGCATCTTCGAGGCGGCGAGCCCCACCGACCCGGTCAGTCCGGTGCCGGTCCGTATGTCCGCGCGCAGCTTCACCCCGGCCAGCCGCGCCGACTCCTCGTCCCAGGCCGTCCCCCCGGCCTCCAGGTCCACGAACGCCTCGTCCAGGCTCAGCGGCTCCACCAGCGGGGACAGCGCCCGCAGCAACGCCATCACCTGCTCGCTGACCGACCGGTACAGTCCGAAGCGCGGCACGAGGTAGGCGGCATTGGGGGCCAGCCGACGCGCCTGGGCCATGGGCATCGCCGAGCGGACCCCGAAGGTCCGTGCCTCGTACGAGGCGGTGGCGACCACCCCGCGCGGCCCGAGCCCGCCCACGACGACGGCCTTCCCGCGCAGGCTCGGCTTGGACGCCTGCTCCACCGAGGCGAAGAAGGCATCCATGTCGAGATGCAGGATCGTGGGCACGTTTCGCACATCTCCGATGCTGCACCACGGCACTGACATCGCCCCGCCGCCGCACGGCGACACGGCCCCGGCCTCCCCGTGAGGAAGGCCGCTCGGACCGCCCCGGCCACACCCTCACACCGCCCGGTCGGGCAGCTCAGACAGCCCGGTTGCGCCGCCTGGCCAGCTCGTCCGCGGGATTGTGCCCGACCAGGGTCTCCCCGGTGTCGATGCGCTCTCCGTGCAGTTGGGAGAGGGCACTTTCCACGTCCCGCCAGACCACGCCCACGGCGATCCCGAAGACGCCCTGCCCGCCCTGGAGCAGGGCGTGGACCTCGTCCGGCGACGTGCACTCGTAGACCGTCGCGCCGTCGCTCATCAGCGTCATGCGCTCCAGGTCACGGAAACCGCGTTCCCTGAGGTGCTGGACGGCGCTGCGGATGTTCTGCAGCGACACGCCGGTGTCCAGGAACCGCTTGACGATCTTCAGGACGACGACGTCCCGGAAGCTGTAGAGCCGCTGCGTACCTGATCCGTAGGCGGGTCGCACGCTGGGCTCGACGAGGCCCGTGCGGGCCCAGTAGTCCAGCTGCCGGTAGGTGATGCCGGCCGCCGCGCAGGCCGTGGGCCCCCGGTAACCGATCTGTTCGGACGTCATGGGCGCCGCCCCTCCGCCGCTGGGTACGGCCGTCGGCCGTTGCGGGGCGTGATCGGCCGCGCCGCTGCCCGAATGGGGGGACTCCTCACTGGAACGGAGCCGTGCGTTCGAGGGAGCGAACGGACCGCTCTCCCCGAAACCGCGTCCGGGGGCACCCCCAGCCGTACCGTCGCCGCTGCTTCTCACGCCGACCTCCGTCCTTGACCTGCCTTCACGACGGTAGGCAGTCACCAGGGGTGCGTCAACGATCGCCACACTCGGCACGCCGAGTGATAATCACCCTAGGAGTGGTTTCCCGTACCCCACCGCGGGGAAAGGCTAGCCGAATGCGTTCGCGGGGGTCCGAAGGACGCTCTCAAAGGCCCCTGGCAATTGCCCCGGCAACGGCTCGTCACGGGCCGTGAAGCCAGCCCGGCGCCGGCCCGAACGGCGGCTCACTGACTGCTGGTGCCGAAGTCCTCCGGCGAGATCTGGTCGAGGAACTCGCGGAACTTCTCCACCTCGTCCTCCTGCTCGTCCGGAATGGCGATGCCCGCATCGTCGAGCACCGTGTCACTGCCGTAGATCGGCGTGCCCGTGCGCAGGGCCAGCGCTATGGCGTCGGACGGGCGGGCGCTGACCTCCACGCCGCTGGCAAACACCAGCTCCGCGTAGAAGACGCCCTCACGCAGATCCGTGATGCGCACTTCGGTGAGCTCCTGGCCGACGGCTTCCAGCACGTCCTTGAACAGGTCGTGGGTCAGCGGCCGCGCAGGAGCCATCCCCTGCTGGGCGAAGGCGATCGCCGTCGCCTCCCCCGGCCCGATCCAGATGGGGAGGTACCGGTCGCCGCCCACTTCACGCAGGAGCACGATCGGTTGGTTGGAGGGCATCTCGACCCGGACACCTACGACATCGAGCTCGTTCACACAGCAACCCTAGGCCGTGCCCGGGACGTTTGGGTAGTCGGGCAGAGAACGGGTGCACGATCCGGCCGACGGAACGCCGCGCGGTTCACCGGCGGAAGGCCGCACCGTTCAGGGCAGCCGAACGCCCAGCGCGATCTTCACGAGCGCCGTGTGCAGCCTGACGGTGAGCGCCGCCAGCTCCTTCGTACGGGCCTCGGCATGGGCTCTGGTCTGTGGGTTCCGATGACGCTTGAGCGGGGCCACCACCTGGTCGACGAGGCCCGCCTCGCGGTCGGCGGCGGCCTTCATCACCCGAAGGTGACGCGGCTCGATCCCGAACCGCCCCAACTCGGCCACGAGGGAGGCCACGGTGGCCGCCTCCGCGTCGTACACCCCGTCCTCCAGTGGAGCGACGAGCCCATAGGACTCCCACTCCTTGAGATCGTCCTCGTCGATCTCGGCGGCCGCCAGCAGCTCGGCACGCCCGATCCGGGCCGCTGCCGGCCCCTCGACGGGTTCCAGGACGTCCTCACCGTCCCGCTGGCGCCCCACCACGGGAAGCTGTACGGCCTCGCCGCGCTCCATGGCGTCGAGGTGCTCCCGGATCACCTTGAGCGGCAGGTAATGGTCCCGCTGCATCCTCAGGACATGGCCCAGACGCTCGACGTCCCCGGCGCTGAACTTGCGGTACCCCGAGGGGGTCCGCTGCGGCTCGACGAGGCCCTCCGACTCCAGGAAGCGGATCTTGGAGACGGTGACCTCGGGGAACTCGCCGCGCAGCACATTCAGCACCGCACCGATGCTCATCAGCCCGCTGTCCCTGGCGGCGGTACCGTGCCCGGCACCGCCGCGCGGTGATTGAAGCATGGACCTTCCCTGGAGTCCCCCCGGACCGGGTCCGGGGGAACGGTCAGATACCGTGCCGGCTCGCGTAGAAGACCAACCGGTACTTACCGATCTGCACCTCGTCACCGTTGGACAGACCGACCTGGTCGATCCGCTCCCGGTTGACATACGTGCCGTTCAGGCTGCCCACGTCCGCCACCGTGAACGAACCGTCGGCACCACGCCGGAACTCCACGTGACGGCGCGAGACCGTCACGTCGTCCAGGAAGATGTCGCTCTGCGGGTGACGGCCGGCCGTGGTCAGGTCCCCGTCCAGCAGGAAGCGGCTGCCCGAGTTCGGGCCGCGGCGGACCACCAGGAGCGCCGAACCGACCGGCAGCGCGTCGACAGCCGCCTGCGCCTCCGGAGAGAGCGACGGCGTCAGGGTCTGTCCGGTGACCTCGGCGTCGTACGCCTCAAGACCGGAGATGGAGATCGTGGACGTCGTCTCCGACGCCCGCTCGGGGGCGACGCCCGCACGCAGGGGCGCACCACAGTTGGAACAGAACCGGGCGTTCTCCGCATTCCGGTTACCGCACCTCGTACATACCAGGATCGACATGGACGGATCCTCCTGCCGCGGCTGCCCCACCGGGGCGTTGGACGCGTACGGGTCAGAGGTAAACCCTCCACCCGTACTTGAGGTTGACGGTTGCCCGAAACCTATGCCGCCGGACTGGGCAGGGTCAACAGACGGCGCGCCCTGACCTCCGGAAATGTCACCGCCCGGGCCAGCCACCTGGTCCCGGAACATCGGGCGCTGGCCCTCTGCGTCAGGCTGTGCGCGATGGCGAGCGGTCGCGCTGCCGCCGCCTTCTCGCGCGCTCTTGCCGAACAACTTCGCAAACAACTTCACGGGCGATTCCCCTTGACCGAAACAGACCCGCCCGTGGGGCAGGACGAACCCTGATTCCATACACCGGTCGACCCGGACATCCTCACAACGTCCGTATCCACCAAACAGTTTCCACCACGCACCGACCCTTCGATGCGCCGACCCCCCGCAACCTCATGCCCCTGCCGGACCTCCCGTATGCACCATCGATTCACCGCGAGGACGACCGAGCGTAGTCAGGCTCCTTCGCCGGTCGCAAGGCGTCAACAATGATCTTGTCCGAACGCTCGACCGTCACGGTGGCCTGCTCCTTCTCAAGAGTCTGCACCACGCCTCCGGGGATGTTGAGCGCCGGTTCGAGATCCTGCGGCTTGCCGATGACCTTGAAACGATAGGGAGCGTTGATCTTGTTCCCGTCCACGCTCACGCCGTCGCCGGAGTCAGTGAGATAGCTGCCGGCGACAATCCGTACGGCATTGACCTGGATCGCCTCCGCGCCGGCCGCGCGCAACTCCTGGATCGCGTCGAGCAGCATGTCCGCCTTGACCGTCCCCTTCGTGTCGCTGATCGTCATCGTGATGCCGGGGCCCTGCGCCGCCACGGTGCCCGCCAGAATGCCGAGTTGCCGCTCCTTCTCGGCAGTCTGCCTGCGTGCCTCCTCGGCCTGGTCCGAGCTGTTCTCCAGCTCCTGGCGCTGCTGTTCGAGTCCCGTCTTCTCGTCCTCAAGACGCTGCGTACGGTTGTCGAGTTCATCGAGGATGCGTACGAGATCCTCCTGGCGCGCGCCGCGCAGCGCACTGTCGGTGTCGCTGTTGGACGCCACCTGGACGGCCAGGCCGAAGCCGAGGCCGAACAGCAGCAGGGCGACGATGAGTTGGGCCCGGGAGACCCTTGGCGGCCACAGGCCGTTGACCAGCCGCTGCCGACCGGTCAGCTCCGGCGTGGTCTCCACTGGTCGCGGCTGCCCCGCCTCGGGCCCCGGCGCGGGCACCTCCTCGGGAAGCGCCCTGCGCAGCCGGTACTCCGGCCACTCGTTCGGATCGGTCATCGGCCTCACGCCCGGAACACGTGCCGCCGGATGGCCGCGGCGTTGGAGAAGATACGGATTCCGAGAACCACGACGACGCCCGTGGAGAGCTGCGCGCCCACCCCCAGCTTGTCGCCCAGGAAGACGATCAGGGCGGCCACGACCACGTTCGACAGGAACGACACCACGAAGACCTTGTCGTCGAAGATGCCGTCCAGCATGGCCCGCAGGCCGCCGAAGACGGCGTCCAGCGCCGCGACCACGGCGATCGGCAGATACGGCTCGACGACCGCCGGAACCTCCGGACGAACCAACAGGCCGGCCACGACTCCCACGACGAGGCCCAGTACCGCGATCACGATGTGCCCTTCTCAGTGCTCGGCTGTGCTGTACGTACGATCACACTCGGTGCTGCGGGCAACTGGAGGTCGTTCACCACCGAGATATCGGCCCGAACGTCGAAGTTCTCCTCAAGGGCGTGCAGATACAGCCCGTCGGCGCCGTTCTGGAACCTGGCGCTGAACCCGTTCCCGTCCCCCACCGCCAGCACCGTGTAGGGCGGCACCAGCGGTTTGTTGTCGACCAGTATCGCGTCGCCGGCGGCCCTGATCGCGGACAGGGCGGTCAACCGCTGCCCGTTGACGGAGACGGCCTCGGCGCCGGCCGCCCACAGGCCGTTGACGACACGCTGCATGTCACGGTCGCGCACCCGGCCGGTGTCCGAGAACCCGGCGGTCGTACGCGGGTTTCCGTCACCGCCCGAGCTGGCTTCCTTGGCGTCGTTCACGACGAGCTTCACCCCGGGGCCGTGCACCGCGGCGGCCCCCGACAGGATGCCCACCAGATCGGCCATCTCACTGCCGCCGCTCTGCCTCAGGGCGGCCCGCTGCCGGGCGCCCACGTCGTCACGCAGCCGGTCGACGCTGCTCTCCAGCTTGTCCGCGGTCTCCGTCTCCCGGTCGATCCGGTCGATCAGCTCCTGCCGCTCCTTCGCGATCGCCGGTGCCGCCACGCGCGCCTGTGCGGCTCCGACGGTCACGACCAGCGCGGCGAGCACCAGACCGCCGGCCAGGCCGAGCTTCGCCCGCAGGGTCTTCGGCATGCCGCCCCCCGCGCCCTGGGACTTCCGGAGGGCAGCTGCCTCGGCGTACCCGTCGTCGAGGCTGTGGTCCATGACGTTGGTGATCAACGACATGGAGGCGTCCGGGCGCACAGGCCGCACGGCCGGTGTGCTCCGAACGGGGGGTTGCTGCGGCATGCCGCACATCGTCGCACGTCGCGAGCAGTTCCTCCGAATGGCCCCACCGGCGTGCCGGACAGGCCCCCTTGGGGGACACTCGTCCGGCACGCGCGCGTGCTGTGGATTTTACCGTCCGGCGCTGTCCACGACGGCCGACCACTCGTCGAGCAGGGCCTGGGCGGACTCGTCGTCCGGTCCCTCCGCCCACAGGTGAGTGACCGCCTCGGCCGGATCGGGCAGGACCATCACCCAGCGTCCGTCCGTCTCCACCACCCGGACCCCGTCCGTGGTGTCGACGAAGCGATCTCCCGCTTCCTCGACGACCCGCCGCATCACCAGGCCCTTGACGGCCCACGGAGTGGCCAGATCGCGTTTGAGGACGTGTGCCCGTGGGATCCGTGCGTCGATCTGGCTGAGCGTGAGCTGCGTCCGGGCCACCAGCCCGATCAGCCGTACGAAGGCCGCCGTACCGTCATAGACGCCGCTGAACTCCGGGACGATGAACCCGCCCTTGCCGTCACCGCCGAAGATCGTCCCTTCTTCACGCCCCACGCGCGTGAGGTCGTCGGGAGACGTCGTGGTCCACTCGACCTGGGTGCCGTGGTACGCGGCCACCTGCTCCGCGATCCGGGTCGTGGTCACCGGCAGCGCCACCCGGCCACTGCGCCGCTCAGCGGCCACGAGGTCGAGCATCACCAGCAGCGCCCGGTCGTCCTCGATGATGCGGCCCTTCTCATCGACGAGGGACAGCCGCTCGCCCACGGGGTCGAACCGGACACCAAACGCGGCCCCGGAGGACGCCACGATCTCGCCCAGCCGCACCAGCCCCGCCCTGCGCACGTCACCGGTCTCCGTGGGCCGGGCCTCGTCCAAGCCGGGATTGATGGTCAGCGAGTCCACCCGGAGCTTGCCGAGCAGGCTGGGCAGCACCAGGCCCGCACTGCCGTTGGAGGCGTCCACGACGACCTTGAGCCCCGATTCGGCGATCCCGGTCGTGTCGACGTTCCGCAGCAGCGACCCGGTGTACGAGTCGAAGACGCTGGCCGGGAAGTGCAGGTCACCGATCTCTCCGGGGAACGCCCGCCGGTACTCCTGCCGGGCGAACACCCGGTCGAGCTTCCGCTGGCTCCCCTGCGACAGGTCGGCGCCCTGGCCGTCGAAGAACATGATGTCGACGGAGTCCGGCACCCCCGGCGAGGTCCGGATCATGATGCCGCCGGCGCTGCCTCGCGCGGTCTGCTGCCGCGCCACCGGCAGCGGCACGTTCTCCAGGTCCCGTACGTCGATGGCGCTGGCCTGCAGCGCGGAGATCACCGCACGCTTGAGGGCACGCGCACCACGCGAGTGATCGCGGGCCGTGGTGACGGTCGCCCCCTTCTTGAGGGTCGTCGCATACGCGCCGGCCAGCCGGACGGCGAGCTCCGGCGTGATCTCCACGTTGAGGATCCCGGACACGCCCCGGGCGCCGAAGAGGTGCGCCTGCCCGCGGGACTCCCAGATCACCGACGTGTTGACGAAGGCACCCGCCTCGATGGTCTTGAACGGGTAGACCCGCACATTGCCCTGAACGATCGATTCTTCACCGATCAGGCACTCGTCGCCGATGACCGCGCCGTCCTCGATCCGGGCCGCGCGCATGATGTCGGTGTTCTTGCCGACGACACAGCCACGCAGATTGCTGTGCTGGCCGATGTAGACGTTGTCGTGCACCACCGCCCGGTGCAGGAACGCCCCACTCTTCACCACGACATTGGACCCGACGACCGTGTGCTCCCGGATTTCGGCGCCGGCCTCCACCTTGGCGTAGTCACCGATGTAGAGCGGCCCGCGCAGCACGGCGTCCGCATGCACTTCCGCGCCCTCGGCCACCCATACCCCGGGGGAGATCTCGAATCCGTCGATCTCCACGTCGACCTTGCCCTCAAGGACGTCGGCCTGCGCCTTCACGTACGACTCGTGCGTTCCGACGTCCTCCCAGTAGCCCTCGGCGACATATCCGAAGACCGGCTTGCCTTCCTTCATCAGCTGCGGGAAGACATCACCGGACCAGTCGACGGGAACGTCGGCCTCCACGTAGTCGAAGACCTCGGGCTCCATGACGTAGATGCCCGTGTTCACCGTGTCGGAGAAGACCTGCCCCCAGGTCGGCTTCTCCAGGAATCGCTCGACCTTGCCCTCTTCGTCGACGATGGTGATCCCGAACTCCAGCGGATTGGGCACCCTCGTCAGACACACCGTGACGAGCGCACCCTTTTCCTTGTGGAAATTGATCAGGTCGGTGAGGTCGAAGTCGGTCAGGGCGTCGCCGGAGATGACCAGGAACGCATCGTCCTTCAATGCCTCTTCAGCGTTCTTGACGCTTCCGGCGGTACCGAGTGGCTTCTCCTCATTGGCGTAAGTGAGCTCCATTCCGAGCTCCTCGCCGTCACCGAAATAGTTCTTGACGAGCGAGGCCAGGAACTGCACGGTGACGACGGTCTCAGTGAGCCCATGCCTTTTGAGCAGCCGCAGGACGTGCTCCATGATCGGGCGGTTCACCACGGGCAGGAGCGGTTTGGGCATGCTTGAGGTCATCGGGCGAAGACGAGTGCCTTCACCACCGGCCATCACGACGGCCTTCATGTCGGAAGCGTCCTCCTCCAAGAGATGACGGTCTAGCCGACTTCACCCGTCAAGATTGTCCCGCACTTTGCCGTCACGGGCCATCGAGCCGCTACGTCCGGACAATCGCCGAGCTCAATCGGCCATGGCGTCCGCGCGGACTAGACGGCGGACTTGCACCACGTAGAGCACTCCTGCCCACCAGTACAGCGTTGTACCCCATCCTGCGAACGCCCATCCGAAAATAGCAGCGAGTGACGAGATCCAACCGCTTCCGTCACTGAGCAGGAGCAGCGGGAAGGCGTACATCAGATTGAAGGTCGCGGCCTTGCCCAGGAAGTTCACCTGCGGCGGAGGGTAACCATGGCGCCTGAGGATGCCCACCATCACCAGCAGAACCAGCTCTCTCGCCACTAGTACGGCCGTCAACCAGATGGGCAGGATCTCACGCCATGTGAGGCCGGCCAGCGTCGACAGAATGTAGAGCCGGTCGGCAGCCGGGTCGAGAAGCCGACCAAGGCTGCTGACTTGGTTCCAGCGTCGCGCGAGTTTGCCGTCGAGGTAGTCACTGACTCCGCTCAGCGCGAGCACCAACAGCGCCCAGCCGTCGCTCTTGGGCCCCCCGAACTCGGGCCTGAGGATCAACCACAGGAAGAGGGGTACGCCGAGGAGGCGTGCCATGCTGAGAATGTTCGGGATGGTGAGAACCCGGTCAGTCTGGATACGGGTCTCCTGGACCTCCACCCGGGGGCCTCCTGTGGGAAACGAACCAACGATGCTCCCTGACCCTACCTCAACGCAAAAAAGCTCTGGCCCTCGGGCTGCGTAGCCCAAGAGCCAGAGCTCTAAAGGAAGTTCGGCGGCGTCCTACTCTCCCACAGGGTCCCCCCTGCAGTACCATCGGCGCTGTAAGGCTTAGCTTCCGGGTTCGGAATGTAACCGGGCGTT
>NZ_JBIAIE010000047.1:0-30180 GCF_042871185.1 Streptomyces sp. NPDC006012 | reverse complement strand
GTCGTAGTTGCTCCCCGGGGGGCGCGGGGCCCCCCCCGGGCCCGCCCCCCCCCCCGCCCGGGGGGGGGGGGGGGGGGCCCGGGGCGGGGGCGCGGGGGGGGCCCGGCCCCCGGGGGGGCCGCCCACCGCCGTGTGCCGTGGAGACCCACGGAGCCTTCTTGACGTGCGCACAACCATTCCGTACGTTCTGCCCTGACCTCGCGTTCACATGCACGCCCGTTATTCATACATGAGAATGCGTTGACCGTCCTCACCGAGGACACCCGCTCCGGACCGATCACCACCGATCACCAGGGACAGAGGAAGGTACCCCCACATGCGCACGCGCTCCCGCACGCTGCTCACCTCCCTGCTCACCGTCGCCGCCGTCACCGGCGCCCTGGTCCCCGCGGCCACCGCGTCCACCGCCGCCGGCGCGTCGACGATCGAGGTCACCACGGCGGCCCAGCTCAAGTCGGCCCTGGCCGCCGTCGCGCCCGGCGACACGATCCACCTCGCCGACGGCACCTACACCGGCAACTTCAAGGCGACCACGACGGCGTCCGCCGGCTCCCGCATCACCCTGACCGGCTCGGCGAACGCCGTCCTGACCGCGGGTGGCGGCTACGGCCTGCACCTGAACGGCGCCTCGTACTGGACCGTCAGCGGGGTGACCGTGACCGGCGGCCAGAAGGGCATCATGATCGACTCCGCGCGGGGTGTCGTCGTGGACGGCGTGACCGTGCACGACCTCGACATGGAGGGGGTCCACTTCCGCACGTCGAGCACGGACGGCGTGCTCAGGAACTCACGCATCTACGACACCGGGAAGGACGGCCGCGGCATGGGTGAGGGCGTCTACGTCGGCACCGCGAACACCCTCTCCGACAAGAGCGACCGCATCCAGATCCTGGACAACACCATCGGACCCGGCGTCGGCGGCGAGAACATCGACATCAAGGAGGGCACGACCGGGGCCCGGATCGTCGGCAACACCTTCGACGGCAGCGGTCTGACCGGCGCCAACTACGACGACTCATGGGTCGACGTGAAGGGCAACGACGTCCTCGTGGAGGACAACACCGGCAAGAACACCACGAACGACGGCTACCAGACCCACACCCAGCAGTCCGGCTGGGGCTGCGGCACCGTGTTCCGGAACAACCGGTCGACCCTCACCGGCGCGAGCGGCGCCAACCGGCTGGCCATCGACGTCACCAATCTGTCGTCCGGCTGCAAGACCACCGTCTACGGCAGCAACACCGTGACGGGCGGCGCGGGGCTGACCAACATCACGGTCACGCCGTGAGCCGGCGCACCGGGCCGCCGTACAGCGAAAAAACGGCCCGGCCCCGGTGAGCCGTGGGCTCAGGCCGGGACCTCCGGCGCGGCGGTGCGCAGGGGCGCTCCGGCCGCGCGGGCGGCCCCGCGCGGCCGGCGGCCGCGCCGGGTCGGTCCCCATGGCTTGAGCACGGAGATCACCGTCATGAAGACGTAGGCCGACAGCGACACGCACGGCCCGAACAGGACCTCGCCGGCGTCGGGCAGCGGTCCGCCGCCGGCGACGGCCGTGACCGCCGAGTTCACCCCGGGGCGCAGGACGAAGGCCGTCGCGGCGGTGGTGGCCAGGGTCAGCCAGAACTTCGTCCACACCCAGCGGTACCGCGCCAGACCCCGTGGTGTGCCCAGGGACAGCGCCAGACCGCTCAGGAGCGTGCCGAAGGCGACGGGAAGCAGCAGCCAGTCGGCGAAGAGTTGCATCGACCGGACCGAGGCCGCCACGGTCGCATGCTGTCCGGCGGTCGCCGCGGTGATCCCCAGCGCGAGCAGCCCGAGCGTGAGGCCGAGCCAGCCCGCGGAGGTGACGACGTGGACGACGAGGAGGGCCCGGCGGGGCCGGCGGCTCAGTTTCATGGACATCACCGTGCCGGGCGCGGGCCGCCGCGGCGTCTGCCGACGGGAGTAACCCCGCATACCTTCCCGGGCGTACGTCACGGCCCGGCACGGCGCGCGTCGGTCCCGGCCGGGGTCCGCCCCGGTGGCCGGGCCGTGAAGGCGGACCCCGGGGCGGACGCGGCCGCCGACGGCGGCCAGGGTGGGGGCGGTGGCGGTGTGGATCAGCTTGCCTCGGCGCGCAGCTCCACCAGCGTGTCCGAGGTCAGGGGCCGCGGTTGCGCGTCGGGGGCGACGAGGACGACCGTGCAGTCGGCGGCCTGGGCGAGCGCGCTGGTCAGGCTGCCGTCGGCGAACTGGGCGAGCGGCCCGCGCGGCGAGCGGCCGACCGCTATGGCGCGGGCGCCCACGTCGGCGGCGTGCCGGGCCAGGGCGCGGCCGGCTGCGGCGTGGTCGCCGAGGCTGCCGAGGATCTGGCCCGTCGCGGGGACGCCGAGCGCGGCGAGGCGGTCGAGGTGGGCGGTGACCGCGGCGCGCGCCTGGTCGGCGGTCTCGGTGTCGACGGCCTGTTCCTCGACGACGGCGGTCTGCTGCACGTGGACGACCTCCAGCGGACTGCCGGTCTCCCGGGCCAGCCGCGCCGCGGTGTCGACGGTGGCGGCCGCACCGTCGTGCGCGCCGACGGCGACGATCACCGGCCGGCCGCCACCGGTCCGCGCGTCGCCGACGGGTGTGAGGACCGGGCTCACCGGCTCGCCCCCGCCGGAGTCCGTCTCGGCGGCACGCAGCAGGCGGTGGCCGCTGGCCAGCACCGGAACGGCGAGCAGGAAGGTGGCGGCGCCGAGGTAGAAGGGGACACTGAGATCGGTGGCGTCGGCGAGCTTGCCCGCGACGTAGGGGGCGAGACCGCCGCCGATGAAGCGGACGAAGCCGTACGCGGAGGACGCGACCGGGCGTTCGACCGGGGAGACGAGCATGACCGCCTGGGTGGTGAGGGTGTTGTTGATGCCGATGAAGGCGCCGCTCACGACGACCGAGACGATCACGACGGTCGGGTCGCCGACTCCGGCGGCGATGACGGCCATCACGATGCCGAGGCCGACCAGGTTCGCGTACAGGACGGGGGCGGTGCCGTAGCGGGCCTGCAGGCGCGGGGCGAAGAAGACGCTGAAGGCGGCCACCAGCAGGCCCCAGCCGGTGAAGACCAGGCCGAGTTGATGGGGGCCCAGCTCCATCGGGTACGGCGCGTAACCCAGCATGGTGAAGAAGCCCCAGTTGTACAGCAGCGCCATGATGCCCATGGTCAGCAGCCCGCGGTGGCGCAGGGCTCTGATCGGGTCGAGCGGCGAGCTGCGGCGTTCCGGCTTGGGCAGGGCGGGCACGAAGGCCAGCGTGGCGACCAGGGCGACGGCCATCAGCACCGCGACGCCGAAGAACGGGCCGCGCCAGCTGATCGCGCCCAACTCCCCGCCCAGCAAGGGTCCTACGGCGATGCCGAGGCCGAGCGCGGTCTCGTACAGGATGATCGCGCCGCCGAAACCTCCGCTGGCCGATGCGACGATCACGGCCAGCGAGGTGGCTATGAACAGGGCGTTGCCCAGGCCCCAGCCGGCCCGGAAGCCGACAATGCCGTTGATGGAGCCGGACGTGCCGGCCAGCGCGGCGAAGACGACGATGATCGCCAGGCCCACGACGAGCGTGCGCTTGGCTCCGAAGCGGCTGGAGAACCAGCCGACGACGAGCATCGCCACCGCGGTCACGATGAGGTAGCTGCTGAACAGCAGGGAGACCTGGCTCGGCGAGGCGTGCAGGCTCGATGCGAGGGCGGGCAGGATCGGATCCACCAGTCCGATGCCCATGAACGAGATCACGCAGGCGAACGCGACGGCCCAGACGGCCTTGGGCTGCTTGAAGGGACTGACGGCCTTGCCGACGGATGCACTCATGTGCGCTTCTCTTCCGGGAGACGGTGACGGACGCGGGAGTACAGGTGCGGGACCACTCGTGCAGGGGAAGTGGTTCAGGGGAATGCGTGCGGGAGAAACCGGCTCGGCTGGACTCGTGCGGGCGGACCGGTGCGGGGGCACGGGTGCCCGGAGCAGGTGTGCCGGGCAGGGTCAGGACGGGGTCTGACGGTCCTGGAGTTCGATGACCCGGGCAAGGGCGGGCAGCGCGACACCCACCGCGCGCTGCTCCGGCTCGGTCAGGTGCGCGGTCAGCTCCTGCAGCGCCCGGGCACGCTCCGCGCGCCGCTGCCGGCAGACCTGGAGGCCGGTCGGGGTGATCACCACCAGCACGCCCCGGCCGTCGCTGTGGTCGGCGGCGCGGCGCACCAGGCCCGCCCGTTCCAGCCGGGTGACCAACTGGGTCATGTTCGGCTGCGAGGCCGCCTCGGCTCTGGCCAGTTCGGTCAGCCGCTGGGGGCCTTCACGGTCGAGCCGGCCCAGCACGGCGGAGGCGGTCGTGCTCAGCCCGCCGGCGGTGGCGCTCCGGCGTACGTGGCGGACCAGATGCTCGACGGCGATGATCAGGTCCTCCCCTGACGCCTCGTCGGCTGGATCCATAACCTGCTTATACATAAGCGCATTATGCACTTAGATGTAATACGAAACAAGATGCTGGGTGCCCTCTCGCACTGGTTGCCGCGGCGGACGCCACGAGAGGGCGGCGTTGGGCCGTCGGACCCCGCCGATCCGGGTCCACCGGATCGGCGGCCGGTCACTTGAGGGGGTCGGCCTGTGCGGCGGATTCGTCCCCGGTCGGCTCCGCCTCGCGCGAGCCGGCCGGACTGTTCGCCGGACGGTGTGCGCCGGCGGGCTCGTGCGGGCCGCGCAGCGCCGAGGCGAGCGCGGAGACCAGGGCCATGGCCGCGGCGACGCCGAAGACGATGGTCAGTCCGTGGTGGAAGGGCCCGGAGACCAGTTCGGGGAAGAAGGTGTGGCCGGTCAGGACCGCGCGCTGAGCGGCGGTCAGGTGGTCGAGCACAGCGCTCGAACCGAGCAGGTGCCCGATGGGATTGTCGCCCAGGAAGGTCGCGAACAGGGTGCTCACCGGGGGCAGCGAGGCGATCTGGTCCGCGGTCCCGGCGGGTACGCCGTGCGCCTGGAGGCCGCCGCCGAGCGCCTTCGGCAGCGACGACGCCAGGCCCGAGACCATCAGTGAGAAGAAGACGCCGATGGACAGCGCCGTACCCGAGTTCTGGAACGTGGAACGCATGCCCGAGGCCACGCCCCGGTACTCGGGCGGCACGCTGCCCATGATCGACGACGTGTTGGGCGCGGAGAACATGCCCTGGCCGAGGCCGCTGAGCAGCAACAGCGCGGCGAACGTGCCGTAGTCGAAGTTCACCGGCAGCACCAGCAGGCCGACGAACGAACCCGCCACCAGGACCAGGCCCGCCGTGGAGAACAGCCGGGCGCCGAACCGGTCCGAGAGCAGGCCGGAGACCGGACCGGCGATCAGGAAGCCCAGCGTCAGCGGCAGCATGAAGACGCCGGCCCACAGCGGGGTGTCCTCGAAGTCGTACCCGTGCAGCGGCAGCCAGATGCCCTGCAGCCAGATGATCAGCATGAACTGCAGCCCGCCGCGGGCTATCGCGGTGAGCAGGGCCGCCAGATTACCCGCGGCGAACGCGCGTACCTTGAACAGCGAGAGCCGGAACATGGGCTCGGCGGCCCTCGTCTCGACGACACAGAACACCAGCAGCAGGAAGACACCGCCGAACAGACCCGTCAGCACCCAGGGGTTGCCCCAGCCGGTGGCGCTGCCGCCGTAGGGCTGGATGCCGTAGGTGATGCCCGCGAGCAGGATGCCCGCGCCGCCGGCGAAGGTGAGGTTGCCCAGCCAGTCCACCCGGCCGCGCTTGCCGGACGCGGTCTCACGCAGGCTCAGATAGGACCAGACGGTGCCGGTGACGCTCACCGGGACGCTGACCCAGAACACCGCCCGCCAGTCGACGACGGCGAGCAGCCCCCCGGCCAGCAGGCCGAGGAACTGGCCTGCGAGGGCGGTGATCTGGTTGATGCCCAGCGCCATGCCGCGCTGCCGGGCGGGGAAGGCGTCGGTGAGGATCGCGGCCGAGTTGGCCGTGAGCATCGAGCCGCCGAATGCCTGCACGATCCGCCACAGGATCAGCCACAGGGCTCCCGCGCCGGCCCGGAACGGGTCGAGGGACAGCGCGACGGAGGCGCCGGCGAAGATCAGGAAGCCGAGGTTGTAGATCCGCACCCGGCCGAACATGTCGCCGAGCCGGCCGAGGACGACGACCAGCACCGCGGAGACCAGGAGGTAGCCGAGGATCATCCACAGCAGATAGCTGATGTTGCCCGCGGCGAGCGGGTCGAGGCCGATCCCGCGGAAGATCGCGGGCAGCGAGATGATCACTATGGAGGCGTCCATCGTGGCGATCAGGACGCCCAGGGTGGTGTTGGACAGGGCGACCCATTTGTAACCGGGCCCCGGCGGGGTGTTCCTGGCGCGGCCGAGCCGGGCCAGGGGCCCGCCGCGCCGACCGGCGTCCATGGGTGCCTGGCCCGCGGCCGGACGACTGCCCCGGGGGTCACCGTGCCCGTTCACAGCCGTTCCGCCAGCCGGTCGAGGAGCGGCAGGGTGTCGAGGAGCAGTCGGCGCTCGTCCGGGGTGAACTCGTCGAGGGCACGGGTCAGCCGGCCCACGGACTCCGAGCGACGCTCCGCCAGCACGGACCGGCCCTCGTCGGTGATCGACACGATGGCGCGGCGCCCGTCGGCCGCGTCGGGGGCCCGGTGGACCATTCCGCGCTGTTCCAGCGCGGCCAGCGTGGCCGCCATCGCCTGCGGCCTGACGCGCTCCAGTTCGGCGAGCGTGCCGGGTGAGTCGGGGCCCGCGGCGTTGAGGCGGGCCAGGACGGACACCCCGGAGAGCGAGACGTCGCCCACGGCATGCGCCTGGCGTAGCCGGCGGGTGATCCGCGCCACGGCCAGCCGCAGCGCGGTGGCGAGTCCGGCGGTGTCCTCTGGGGCGCCGCGGTACCCGCGGTCGGTGTCCTCCTCGTCCATGATGAGTCAGCGTAGGTTTATCAGTCTGGACTGTTCAACCAATTGTTAGTAATCCTCCGAGGGCTCCGCCGCCCGCCGCCGTACGCGGACGGCGACGGCCGAGCGGATCGAGCAGCTCAGGCGAGTTCGATCAGGAGGTCGCCGCCCTCGACCTGCTGGATCCGGTTGATGGCCAGCCGGGACACCCGGCCCGCCTTCGGGGCGGTGATCGCGGCCTCCATCTTCATCGCCTCGATGGTCGCCACCGTCGCCCCGGCCACCAGTTCCTCGCCCTCGGCGACCGCGAGCGTCACCACACCCGCGAACGGCGCCGCCACGTGGCCGGGGTTGGCGCGGTCGGCCTTCTCCGTGGCCGGTACGTCCGAGGCGGCGGCGCGGTCGCGCACCTGGATCGGCCGCAGCTGGCCGTTCAGGCTGGCCATCACGGTGCGCATGCCGCGCTCGTCGGCGTTGCCGATCGCCTGCAACTCGATCAGCAGCCGGACCCCGGGCTCCAGGTCGACGGCGTACTCCGCACCGGGGCGCAGCCCGTAGAAGAAGTCCCTGCTGTCCAGCACACCGGTGTCGCCGAAGGTCTGACGGTGGGCCTCGAACTCCCGCGCCGGGCCGGCGAACAGCAGCCGGTTGAGCGTCGTGCGCCGGGACTTCTCCAGGCCCGCGCGGTCCTCGTCGGTCAGTTCCCGCGGGGGCCTCGCCTCGGCCCGGCCCCGGAGCGCCTTGCTGCGGAACGGCTCCGGCCAGCCGCCGGGCGGGGTGCCCAGGTCCCCGCGCAGGAAGCCGATGACGGAGTCGGGGATGTCGTACCGGTCCGGGGCGGCCTCGAAGTCCACGGGCCGCACGTCGGCGCCGACCAGGTGCAGGGCGAGGTCGCCGACCACCTTGGAGGAGGGGGTGACCTTGACCAGACGGCCCAGGATCCGGTCGGCGGCGGCGTACATGGCCTCGATGTCCTCGAACCGGTCGCCGAGGCCGAGCGCCACGGCCTGGGTGCGCAGGTTGGACAGCTGACCGCCGGGGATCTCGTGGTGGTAGACGCGTCCGGTGGGCGAGGCGAGGCCCGCTTCGAAGGGGGCGTAGACGCGGCGGACGCTCTCCCAGTACGGCTCCAGATCCCCGACGGCCTGGAGGTCGAGGCCGGAGGGCCGTTCGGAGTGGTCGGTGGCGGCGACGATCGCCGACAGCGACGGCTGCGAGGTGGTGCCCGCCATCGACGCCACCGCCCCGTCCACCGCGTCCGCGCCCGCCCGGATCGCCGCGAGGTAGGTACCGAGCTGACCGCCCGCCGTGTCATGGGTGTGCAGATGCACCGGCAGGCCGAACTCCCGGCGCAGCGCCGTGACCAGGGTGGCCGCGGCCGGGGCACGCAGCAGGCCCGCCATGTCCTTGACGGCTAGGACATGGGCGCCGGCGGCGACGATCTGCTCGGCCAGCCGCAGGTAGTAGTCGAGGGTGTACAGCCGCTCGGAGGGGTCCGAGAGGTCGGCGGTGTAGCACAGGGCGACCTCGGCGACCGCCGTGCCGGTCTCGCGCACGGCGTCGATGGCCGGCCGCATCTGGCCGACGTCGTTGAGCGCGTCGAAGATCCTGAAGATGTCGACGCCGGTGGCGGCGGCCTCCTGCACGAAGGCGTCTGTGACCTCGGTCGGGTACGGGGTGTAGCCGACGGTGTTGCGGCCACGCAACAGCATCTGCAGGCAGATGTTGGGTACGGCCTCGCGCAGGGCGGCGAGACGTTCCCAGGGGTCCTCGGCGAGGAAGCGCAGCGCGACGTCGTAGGTGGCGCCGCCCCAGCACTCCAGGGACAGCAGCTCGGGCAGGGTGCGGGCGACGACGGGGGCGACCGCGAGGAGGTCCTTGGTGCGCACCCGGGTGGCGAGCAGCGACTGGTGGGCGTCGCGGAAGGTGGTGTCGGTGACGGCGAGCGCCGGGGACTCGCGCAGCCAGCGGGCGAAGCCCTCCGGGCCGAGCGAGACCAGCCGCTGCCGGGAACCGGCGGGCGGCTCGCCCGCGGGCAGCGGGGGCAGCTTGGTGACGGGGTCGATCAGGTCGGGGCGCTCTCCGTGCGGCATGTTCACCGTGACGTCGGCGAGGTAGGTGAGCAGCTTGGTGCCGCGGTCGGCCGAGGAGCGGGCGGTCAGCAGGTACGGACGCTCCTCGATGAACGACGTCGTCACCCGCCCGGCCTGGAAGTCCGGGTCGTCCAGAACGGCCTGGAGGAAGGGGATGTTGGTGGCCACGCCGCGGATGCGGAACTCGGCCACGGCGCGCCGGGCCCGGACGATCGCGGCCTTCAGGTCCCGGCCCCGGCAGGTGAGCTTGACCAGCATCGAGTCGAAGTGCGCGCTGATCTCGGTGCCGGCGTGGGTGGTGCCGCCGTCGAGGCGGATGCCCGAGCCGCCCGGCGAGCGGTACGCGCTGATCCGGCCGGTGTCCGGGCGGAAGCCGTTGGCCGGGTCCTCGGTGGTGATGCGGCACTGCAGCGCGGCGCCGCGCAGGGTCACGGTGTCCTGCGAGAGTCCCAGGTCCGCGAGTGTCTCCCCGGCGGCGATCCGCATCTGCGCCTGGACCAGGTCGACGTCGGTGACCTCCTCGGTCACCGTGTGCTCGACCTGGATGCGCGGATTCATCTCGATGAAGACGTGGTGGCCGGCCCGATCGAGCAGGAACTCGACGGTGCCGGCGTTGCGGTAGCCGATCTCGCGGGCGAAGCGCACGGCGTCGGCGCAGATCCGCTCCCGCAGCCCGGGGTCCAGGTTGGGCGCGGGCGCCAGTTCGATGACCTTCTGGTGGCGGCGCTGCACCGAGCAGTCGCGTTCGAAGAGGTGCATGACGTTGCCCTCACCGTCGGCGAGGATCTGCACCTCGATGTGGCGCGGGTCGACGACCGCCTTCTCCAGGAAGACGGTGGGGTCGCCGAACGCGGACGCCGCCTCCCGGGACGCCGCCTCGATCGCCTCGCGCAGCTGGGCCGGTTCCGCGACCCGGCGCATCCCGCGCCCGCCGCCGCCCGCCACCGCCTTCACGAACAGCGGGAAGCCGACGCCCTCGGCGGCCCGGAGAAGGTCGTCGACGTCGCTGGAGGGAGCTGAGGAGCCCAGCACGGGCACGCCGGCGGCGCGGGCGGCGGCCACGGCACGTGCCTTGTTCCCGGTCAGTTCGAGCGTGTCCGCACCGGGCCCGACGAAGGTGATGCCGGCCTCCTCGCAGGCCCGGGCGAGTTCCGGGTTCTCGGACAGGAAGCCGTAGCCGGGGTACACCGCGTCGGCGCCCGCCCGGCGGGCCGCGGCCACGATCTCCTGGACCGAGAGGTACGCCCGTACGGGATGCCCGGGTACGCCGATCTCGTACGCCTCGTCCGCCTTGAGCCGGTGCAGTGAATTGCGGTCCTCGTGCGGGAACACGGCGACCGTGCGCGCGCCCAGCTCGTAACCGGCGCGGAATGCGCGAATCGCGATCTCACCACGGTTGGCGACCAGAACCTTGCGGAACATCATCGACCCCTTCGGCCTGTCTGCGACGGACACCATCGTGTCGGCCGCTCCCCTGCCGTGCCATGCGGCCACGTTAGGGGCGTACCGACACCCTCTGAAGGGGGCGAACATCACATTGACAACCCTGGACCGCCCAGGGGCCGCCCGCGCGGCCTCGTCCCCGCCCCGTCCGGCCGGGTGTCAGGACCGTCCGGACGGGGCGGGCAGGGGCGGGTCGCCCGCCTCCGCCGGACGAGCCTGGGCGAGGTCGCGTTCGAGTTCGCGTTCGAGGTCGTCGAGGGCTCGGCGGGCGGTCGCGATGCGTTGCGCGAGCTGCCGGCGCTCCTGCGGGCCGCCGGGGACCGGACTCGGGGCGGGCGGCTCGTCCCGCTCCAGTTCGCGGGCCTCTTCGAGAGAGGTGAGGACCACGCCGATCAACACGTTGACCAGGACGAAGGAGGCCAGCAGGACATAGGAGGCGTAGTAGACGAGACTCCAGCGGGACACCTCAAGGCCGGCCCGTACGGCGTCCCCGATGCCGTCCAGTGTCATCAGCAGGAACAGGGTGAGGACCGCCCGGCCGACGGAGCCGTAGTGCTCGGGGTCGGAGGTGCCGAAGAAGACCCAGGCGACCATGGCGTACACGTACAGCAGCAGGCCGCCGACGAGCAGGAAGCTCAGTGTGCCGGGCAGGCTGCGGCCCACCGCGACCAGCACGATGCGCAGTTGGGGCAGGAACCGCGCGGTGCGCAGCACCCGGGCCAGCCGCAGCAGGCGCAGCACGGTGGTGTTCTCCCGGACGGCGGGCAGGAAGGCGCACACCACCACCGCCAGGTCGAAGACGTTCCAGGGGTCCTTCCAGAACTCCCGCGGCCGGTCCGCGTGGGACGCCAGGCGCAGCAGGATCTCGACGGTGAACACGGCCAGGCAGAGGTGTTCGGCGAGCCTGAGCCAGTGCCGCCAGCCGGTGACGAGGCCGGGGTAGGTCTCCACGCCCAGCAGGGCCGCGTTCGCCAGGATCACCGCGAAGACGGTGAGGGCGAACCAGCGGGCGTCCGTGACGGCTCGGCAGCGTCGCGCCAGTTCGTGCCGGGCGGACAGCGGCGCCTGACCGGCCGCGTGGAGGTACTGGTCCGACTGGTCCGGCATGGTGCTGCTTCCGCTCCTTCGCGCGGGCCGCTCACGCGGCCGGCCGCGCCCGACGGCACGGCGGTCGAGTGATCCGAGTGATCACCTCCTGAAAGCGATCCGAGTGATCACCTTCAGGAGAGATTTCTACAGCACTGGCGAGAGCGAGGGCGACCGGCGTACGGGCCGGGGCGAGGTGGCCGCCGGCCAGGGCTCGGCGTCCGCCCGGACCCCGGTCGGCCTCCTCCCCGGCCGTACGACGCGAGGCCGCCAGGACGGCACCGGTCGCAAAGGCTCAGCCGCCGGGCGGGCGCAGGTCCGTGAGCGGACGGTCGTCGTCAGGGGGCGTCGCCGTGCCAGTCGTAGCGGCGGCCGTCGGGCGGGCGGGGCGTGTACAGGGACCGTCCGCCGGAGCCGTAGCGGCCCATCTCGGTCAGCAGTGCCACCGGCTCGCCCGGCGCCCGGCCGGTGACGTCCAGGAGCAGCCCGTCGAGCGGGCCGCCGACCAGTTCCGCATACGCACGGTCCGGCCGGGGGCCCGCGTCATCGTGATCCGCCCCGTACACCCGCCCCCGCATGAACTCCTGCTCATCCATGGTGTGCAGGGTCGCACCCGGCACTGACAGCGGCCGTCTCTGCGGCCGGGAACGCCCCATCCACCCCGACGCCACAAGACGCGCCGGTCAAGATACCGGACATATCAGCCTAAAACGTGTGTTATTCATTCATGCACAAACCTTCGCGGCGTACCTTGCTCACTGCCTCGGTCGCGGCCGTCGGCTCGGGACTCCTGTCGGCCTGCACCGGAAACGGCTCGCATCCGCAGTCCCGACCAGAAGCCGGCGCGCCCGCCAAGGTCGACGGCCACGGCTTCGTGCCCCCAGGACCCAAGGGGTATGTGGACCCCTCCGGTCCCGAAGTGCACGCCGCCGAGCGCAAACGCGGCTCCGGCCCCGTGCGCCGGTTCGAGTTGACCGCATCCGAGACGACGGTGGACCTGGACGGGCGAAGAGTCCGCACCTGGGCCTACGGTGACGAGCTGCCGGGCCCGCTGGTCCGCGTCACCGCGGGTGACGTCCTCAGCCTCAGACTCGCCAACCACCTGCCCGCCGAGACCACGCTCCATTCGCACGGCGTGCGCATGCGCTGCGACATGGACGGCGTGCCGAGCCTGACCCAGGACGCCATCGCACCCGGCGAGGACTTCCTCTACCGGTTCACCGTCAGCCACCCCGGCACCTATCTTCTGCACTCCCACTCCGGCATGCAGCCGGACCGCGGCCTGTACGCACCGTTCATCGTGGACGACCCGAAGGAGCCGCTGCACTACGACAAGGAGTGGCTCATCGTCCTCGACGACTGGGTCGACGGCGTCAGCGGCTCCACCCCGGACGGGGTCCTCACCCAGCTCCGGCACGGCAAGGCCATGTCCATGGACGGCATGGGCATGGACAAGGGAATGGGCATGGGCCCCGGTTCCGGCCACGGCTCCTCCGCCCCGCCGCCTCCGGCGCCCGGCACCAAGGCCAAGGGCCCGTCCCGCATCCTGAACGGCACCCGCAGCCGCATCCTGCACAGCGTGGGCGGCAACGTCGCCTACCCCCACTACCTCGCCAACGGCCGGCTCCCCGGCAATCCGTCGGTGTTCCGGGCCCGCCCCGGCGAACGCATCCGGGTGCGCATCATCAACGCCGGCTCGGACACCGCCTTCCGGGTCGCCCTCGGGGGCCACCGGATGACCGTCACCCACACCGACGGCTACCCCGTCCAGCACACGAAGACCGACGCGCTGATCCTCGGCATGGCGGAACGCTACGACGTGCTGATCACGGCGAAGGACGGCGTGTTCCCGTTCATGGCGATCGCCGAGGGCAAGAACGGCAGGGCCATGGCGCTGCTGCGCACCAGCGCCAAGGCGTCCGCGCCGCGGAGCGACGTACACCCGGCCGAACTCGACCGCGAGCTGGTGCCGGCCCGCCGGATGGACCCTCACGAGTCCGTCGCCCTGTCCCGGCGCAAGCCCGACCGGATCCTGCGGATCAGGCTCACCGGCAACATGAAGGACTACAGCTGGGGCTTCGACCACAAGCCCTACACGGTCACCCAGCGCCATGCGATCCGGCAGGGCGAGCGCGTCCGCCTCATCCTCATCAACGCCACCGACATGTGGCACCCGTTGCACCTGCACGGCCACACGTTCGCCGTGGACGGCCTCAACGGCGTGGGCGCCCGCAAGGACACCTCGATCGTCCTTCCGCACCGCAAGCTGGTCGCCGACTTCGACGCCGACAATCCGGGGTTGTGGATGCTGCACTGCCACAACCAGTACCACTCCGAGTCCGGCATGATGACCATCCTGGGCTACCGCAAGTAACGCCAGTCCGGTGCGGGCCGTCTTGGACGGCCCGCGCCGGCCGCGCGCGAGCGCGGACCCCGCCGGCGGCACAGCCGGCCGACGACACCCGCACACCGCGCGCCACGGGCCCTCGCACCGTGCGAGTGGTGGATCTCCCGGGACGGTCGTAGCGTCGTTGCAGAGGCAGCTGCGCCCGAGGCAGCGCGGTGTCGCGTGGCCGCGAGTGCGCAGCAAGGCTGGCGGGAGCGACTATGCGCAATACAGTGCGATGTACGGCGATCATGCTCTCGGTGGGCGCGCTGCTCGCGGGAGGCATGACCACGGCTGCGGCGGCCCCGTCGGCGCCGTCGGCCGGCCACCCGGCTCGGCAGAGTGCGACACCCGTCCTCGTGGACTGCTTCTCCAACTCCGACGTACGTCCCGGCGACTTCATCCTCGCCTGCGGCGACGGCAACAGCCGCCTCGCGGGGCTGCGCTGGTCGCAGTGGGGCCAGAACTCGGCGACGGCCGAAGGAATCAACCTCGTCAACGACTGCAAGCCGTACTGCGCGGCGGGCACGTTCCGCGAGTACCCGGTCACCGTCCGGCTCGACCACCCGGCACAGTGGCAGCGCAATCCGGAGCTGAACCACTACACGCGGATCGTCCTCACCTACACCGACTCCCGACCGGCGGGACACGAGCGTGTGACGACATTGTCCCTGTGGAACTGACCCCGGCCGCCGCGCCGCCCCGGTCCCGGCACCGGCGCGGCGCGGCGGCGTGCGGGGACCCCGGGATTGAGAAGTACCCGCGCTGAATCCGATGCGATCGTACGGTTGGACTTCGCGATCCCGGCGGCGCAGGGTGGACGGGAGCCCGTAAGCACGGGCCGCCCCGTGCCCCTCTCCCGGAGAAGACCGATGAACCACGTCGCGAGCCCCGACCGCTATGCCGGCCCCATGCGCTACCGGCGGACCGGACGCTCGGGCTTGGACCTGCCCGTCCTGTCCCTGGGCTACTGGCACAACTTCGGCGACGACCGGCCGTTCGAGACCCAGCGCGAGATCGCGCTGCGCGCGTTCGACCTCGGGATCACCCACCACGACCTGGCGAACAACTACGGCCCTCCGTACGGCTCCGCCGAGATCAACTTCGGGCGGCTGCTGAAGCGGGACCTCGCGCCGTACCGGGACGAGCTCGTGGTCTCCACCAAGGCCGGCTGGGACATGTGGCCCGGCCCGTACGGACAGGGCGGCGGATCGCGGAAGTACCTGCTCGCCTCGCTGGACCAGTCGCTGCGCCGCACCGGCCTTGACTACGTCGACATCTTCTACTCCCACCGGCTCGACGCGACCACGCCGCTGGAGGAGACGATGGGGGCGCTGGACACCGCGGTGCGCCAGGGCAAGGCGCTGTACGTCGGCATCTCCTCCTACGACGCCGAGCGCACCCGCGAGGCGGCCGCCATCCTGCGCGAGCTGGGCACCCCGCTGCTCATCCACCAGCCGTCCTACAACATGCTCAACCGCTGGATCGAGGCCGACGGCCTGCTCGACCTCGCCCAGGAGGAGGGCTTCGGCATCATCGGCTTCACCGCGCTCGCACAGGGGCTGCTCACCGGGCGCTACCTCGACGGCGTCCCCCAGGACTCGCGGGCCGCCCAGGACAAGTCCTTCGACCGCACCTGGCTCACGGACGACATGCTGCGCAGGCTGCGCGCCCTCCAGGAGATCGCGGACCGCCGCGGGCAGACCTTGGCACAGCTGGCCCTGGTCTGGGCCCTGCGCGACCGGCGCGTCACCTCGCTGGTCATCGGCGCCTCACGGGTCGACCAGCTGGAGCAGAACGTCGCCGCGCTGGCGAACGCCGACCTCGACGCCGAGGAGCTGGCCGAGATCGACAAGTACGCCACCGACGGCGGTGTCGACCTGTGGCAGGAAGCCCGGCTCGGACGCCTCGGCTGAGTCTTTCTGGCACTCGGTGACATTCGTCACTGACAGGAAAGAACAAAAGGGACAAAATAGAGCAACCGCGACCGCGACTTCGAGGAGCCGCTCCCCGTGATGGCACACGGAGCCCGACAAAGCCCCCTCCTGCCTCCCCACCCGAACCTCAGCCTTGCCCGCGACTGCGAGCACTGCCTGGGCTGGGGAACCGTCGTCACCTTCGACGGACGACACGAGCTGTGCCCCACCTGCCAGCCGAACACCGGCGGCGAGGGTGAGGCCACCACTGCGTCCACCGCCCCTTAGCCACGCCCGCCTCCCGGACCGCCGACGACCCGCCCCGGCTCCGTCGTACCGGTGGTGTCGCGGTGTGCCCCCGGCCTCAGGATCCCCTGGCGTGACGGTGCGCCCGCGGCGTCGCCGTGCTCCGGCATGCTCCGGCGGCCGTCGGCGGCGTTCCCGCCGACGGCCGCCTTCGGTCGCCCGGGGGTCCGGGTCCGCGCATCCGCGACCGTGCACTCGGCGGCGAGCGCCTCTCACGTGTACGGACCGTGACCGTTTCGCCACGAGCACCCCGGCACTCGGTGCCGCATCCGGCATCGACTTTTCCGGTCCTTACCGCGCTCACGCATCACGATGTGGCACCGACCACACCTCACACCATTGGCACACTTGACTACCCGCGGTCACACACGATTGGCTCCAGCGGGGAGAGCGGGCCGGGCGGGCCAGTCCCGAGCACCAGGACCGCGCTCCCGTCCCCCAGGCTCGGCCGCACAGCGAGGTGCCGCACCCCCATGAACACGTCTCCCCCACGTCCCGCATCCGGCAGACCGGCCCGTACGGCGGTGCTGACCGCCGCCGCGGCGGCCGGCTGCCTGCTGGTCACCGGCTGCTCCGGCTCCGGCACCACGCGGCCGGCCGCCGACACCGGCGCCACGCGCACCGCCCGGCTGAGGATAGCCATGGTCAGCCACGGCGACCGGGGGGACGCCTTCTGGGACCGGGTGCGCAAGGGAGCCGAGGACGCCGCGGCCAAGGACGACGTCGAGTTGACGTACGCGAACGACCCCGACGGCCCCGGGCAGGCGGAGCTGGTGCGGAACGCGATCCGCGACAAGGTCGACGGCATCGCCGTGACGCTGGCCAAGCCCGAGGCGATGAAGGCCCCGGTCTCCGAGGCGAAGAAGGCGGGCATCCCCGTGGTGGCCCTCAACTCCGGCATCGACGACTGGAAGTCCAGCGGCGCACTGGAGTACTTCGGCCAGGACGAAAGTGTGGCGGGCCGGGCGGTCGGCGACAAGCTGAACGGCCTCAAGGCCAAGCGCACCCTGTGTGTGATCCACGAGCGCGGCAACATCGCCCTGGAGGCGCGTTGCGCCGGGGTGAAGAAGACGTTCGCCGGCCAGACCTCCATCGCCTACGTCGACGGCACCGACATGAACTCGGTCACCGAATCCGTGGCCGCCCGGCTGCGGCAGGAACCCGGCATCGACGAAGTGGTCACCAACGGCGCGCAGTTCGCGCTCGCCGCGGTCAAGTCGGTGAAGGAGGCCGGCAGCCGGGCCCGGGTCGCGACCTTCGACCTCAACGACGACCTGGTCAAGGCCGTGCGGAGCGACGATGTGCAGTTCGCGGTGGACCAACAGCCCTACCTCCAGGGCTATCTCGCCGTGGACGCCCTCTGGTTGTACCGGACCAACGGCAACATCAGCGGCGGCGGGGAGTCGCCCGTGCTCACCGGACCCGCCTTCGTGACCAGGGCGAACGTGGCCGACGTGGCGCGGTTCGCCGCCAACGGGACGCGCTGACCGGCCGGTTCCCCCCAGGTCCGTGCCAACGATTCGAGCATGTGCGGCACCTGGGGTCACACGTGCGGATAACATCCTCGCGCACCCCTCGTGCCGCACGGGCCACCCAGCACCCGCCGCGCCCGCCCTCACCCGTCCCCTCCCCAGACTCTCCCCCCGCCCGACGAAGACCGCCCCTAGGACGACGATGTCTCCACGGACAGGCGCCCGGCGCCGTCTAGGCTCCATACGTCTCTCCCTGATCCTGCTGGCCCTCGTGCCCAGCGTCACCCTCGCCGTCATCTGGGGCGCCACCACGACCCAGATGTTCTCGGAGGGGCTGCGGCTGCGGTCGCAGGCGCAGTTGAGCCGGTCGACCGGGGCCATGGGTACCGAGGCCACCCTCGCGCTCCAGCGGGAACGCCGGCTGTCCGCCGCCTGGCTCGCCTCTCCGCACGGCTCCCGGGCGGCGCTCGACACCCAGCGGAAGCAGACGGACGCGGCCGTGACCGAACTGGTCGGGCAGGCGAAGGAGATCCGCAAGGCACCGTCCCGGATCAAGGACCGCATGTACTCGGTCATCGGGTCGGTCGGCAGCCTGGAGTACTACCGGAGCCAGGTCGACGACCCCACCGACATCACCGCCCAGCAGGTGCTCGACCAGTACAGCACGATCATCGACGACCAGATCCACGCCTTCCTCGGGCTGTCCCAGGTCGACGACGGCGAACTCACCTCGGAGGCCATGCCGCTCGTCGCCGTCGAGCACGCGGCCGAACAGGCCTCCCAGGAGGACGCGCTGCTGACCATGGCCTGGTCGTCCGGACACCTGGACCACGACCGCTGGGCGGTGTTCACCGAACTGGTGAACACCCGCCGCTGGCTGATCGAGGACCAGGTGATGCCCGGGCTGCGCGACAGCGCCAAGGCAGAGGCCGAACAGATCCTGCAGAGCAACGCCTGGAAGTCGCTGGAGGGCGTCGAGGACAAGATCCTCTCCGCCCGGCCCGCGGCCGACGGGCGGATCGCGCTGCCCGACGCGCAGCGACAGTGGAACGCCGCGCTGACCGGGGTCAGCGACGACTACTCCGGCCTGATCCAGGGTCAGACGTCCGGACTGCTCGACCGCAGCACCGCGAAGGCGCACGACCTGCTGGTCACGGCCGGCTCGCTGAGCGTCGGCGGGCTCGTCGCCCTGCTGCTGTGCGCCGGGATGTCCTGGCGGATCACCCGCTCGTTGTCCCGGCGGCTGCACGGGCTCAGGAAGGCCACGCTCGGCCTGGCCGAGGAGCGGCTGCCCGAGGTGGTCGCCCGGCTGGAGCGGGGCGAGCGGGTCGACGTGGATTCGGCCGCCCCGCCGCTGGACTACGGGCGGGACGAACTCGGCCAGGTGGCACAGGCGTTCAACACGGCGCAGCGCACGGCCGTGCACACCGCGGTCGAACTCGCCGACGCCCGGCGCGGGTTCCAGAAGGTCATCCTCGGCATCGCCAGGCAGAGCCAGAATCTCGTCAACCTCCAGCTGAGCAAGTTGGACGCGCTGGAGCGGCAGCACAACGACCCGGACATCCTCCAGGCCCTGTACGAACTGGACTCCACGGCCAGCCAGTTGCGCCGTTACGAGGAGAACCTCGTCGTCATCAGCGGCGAGCAGCCCCGGCGCCGCTGGACCGAGCCGGTCTCCCTGGTCGACATCCTGCGCAGCGCCGTCGGCGAGGTCGCCGAGTACCGGCGGGTGGAGGTGCGCACCGACGAGGAGGCGAGCCTCGCCCCGCCCGTGGTCGCGGACGTGGTCCACCTGCTCGCCGAACTCATCGACAACGCGACCGCCTACTCCCCCGCGCCCAGCCCGGTCGGGGTGCGGGCCTCGACGGTCGCCAAAGGACTGGCCATCGAGATCGAGGACCGCGGCCTCGGCATGTCCGAGGAGGACTACGCCTCGCTCAACGCGCAGTTGTCGCAGGCGCCCGAGTTCGACGTGGTGGGACTCGCCGACGACCTGCGGCTCGGCATGTTCGTCGTCGCCCGGCTCGCCGTACGGCACGGGATCACCGTCACGCTGCGCCCGTCGCCGTACGGCGGAACCATGGCCATCGTCCTGATACCGGACGAGATCGTCGTACGCGAGAGCCGCGGCGAGCCCGGGCGTGCGGCCCGCGGTCCGCAGGAGGACGACGCGGGTCACGGCACGCGCCAGGGCGCCGGCAACAGCGCGGTGAACGGCTCGGGCAAGGCGACCGCCATCGTCCCGCGGGCCCGGCACGCCAGGGCGGCCGGGCCCGCCGAAGCTTCCCGAACACAGGACGGCGCGGGCGGTCCCACCCCGCTGCCGCGCCGGGTGCCGCAGACGAGTCTGGTCCTGGAACTGCGCGAGGAGGCGCCGCCAGCCGAGGGGGACGGCCGTCCCGACGACTTCACCGCGGAACGCGCCGCCTCCTCCCTCGGCGGGTTCCAGCGCGGCACGTTGCAGGCCCGTGCGGACGGCGCAGAGCCGCCCGCGCCCCCGCCCGAGAACGGGGATCTCCGTACCCGACTCCGCCCGCCTACCGCTCACCAAGGACGCTGACATGACCCGCCCCATCCCCGCCACGCACACTCAGCTCGATCAGCTGCTCACCGGACTCGTCGAGCGGGTCGCCGAGGTGGCCCACGCCGTGGTCCTGTCCGAGGACGGACTGGTCGTCAGCAAGTCCACCGGATTCCTGCGCGACGACGCCGAACGCCTCGCGGCGACCGCGTCCGGCCTGATGAGCCTCAGCAAGGGCGTCAGCATGGACTTCCGGGGCGGCCCGGTGCGCCAGGCGCTCATCGAGATGGCCAACAGCTACCTGATCATGACCTCCGCCGGTCCGGGCGCCCACCTCGTGGTCCTCACCAGCCAGGGCGCGGACGTCGGCGTCGTGGCGTACCAGATGAACATGCTGGTGAAGAAGATCGGCGAGCACCTGAGCGCGGCGCCGCGCGCGGGCGTCGTCGCCGCGGCCGACCGCGGCGTGTGAGGTGAACGGAGGCGACGCGGCGGGCCGCCTGGTACGACCGTTCACCCTGACCGGCGGGCGGACCCGGCCGAGCCGCGCCGACTTCACCCTCATCACGACGGTGACCGCGACCGATCCGCAGCCCGCCTGGGCGGACCGGCTGCAGCCCGAGCACGCCCGCATCCTCAAGCGGTGTGCCCGGCCGATCGCCGTCGCGGAACTCGCCGCCCACCTCGACCTTCCCGTGAGCGTGGTCGTCATCCTGCTCTGCGACCTGCTGGAGGAGAGCCGGATCACGACCCACCGGCCGCACCCCGTCTCCAGCGCCGGGGCAGCGGACCTGGGGCTGCTGCGAAAAGTACGCGAAGGCCTCGGCCGGCTCTAGAGACCTTCTGCTGGATCTCCGCAGCGTCTCGACGCCCGGCGCGCACGCTCGCCGCACCCAGGGCCGTCGGGCCGGCCCGGGCCGCAGGGCCGTCAGGCCGGCTCTCCCGCTTCGACGAAAGGCATCCCGCCTCATGGTCAGCAAGACCGGCCGTACGGCCCCCGCCGGGGCGATCGCCGCTCCGGACACCGTCAAGATCCTCATCGCCGGAGGGTTCGGCGTCGGCAAGACGACCATGGTCGGGTCCGTCAGTGAGATCGCCCCGCTGCGCACCGAGGAGACGCTGACGGCCGCCGGGCTGGGCGTCGACGACCTCGACGGCATCGAAGGGAAGCGGGCCACCACCGTCGCCCTGGACTTCGGCCGGATCAGCATCGGATCGGACCTGGTGCTGTACCTTTTCGGCACCCCCGGACAGCAGCGGTTCTGGTTCATGTGGAACGACCTGGCGATCGGTGCCCTGGGGGCCGTGGTCCTGGTCGACGTGCGCCGGCCGCAGACCAGTTTCGCCGCCATCGACTTCTTCGAGCGCCGGCGCATCCCCTTCGTGGTCGGCGTCAACGGCTTCTACGGCCGGCATCCGTACACACCCGACGACATCCGGGACGCGTTCGCGCTGCCCGCGGACACCCCGGTGCTGCTGTGCGACGCGCGGGAACGCCAGTCGAGCCGGGACGTGCTGATCGCGCTGATCGACCGGCTGATCGCCGCCGCCACCGGTGCCGAGGGGGAGGACCCCGCCACCGGCCGGCCGGGCTGAGCCGCGCCCCGGCCGGACCGTACCCGCCGACGTGGGGAGCACCCGGCCGCCTTGCGCGGGCCGGCCGCCCGCGGTCCCGGCCTCACCCGGAGCGGGTGAGGCCGCGAGCGGCCGGTCCGGAGATCCTGCGGGGACACGGGGACCCACGGCGGTGCCCGGCGAGAAGGGACGTACGGGCGATGGCGGATGACAAGGTCCGGCGGAGCACGGACTTCATCGAGCCACTGCGGGTCGAGCCCGGCTCGAAGGTGTGTCTGGCCGACGACTTCGACCCCGGCTACAAGGCGGGTATCCGGAAGAAGAAGGACGGCGTCGAACTGCTGCGCGCCGGTGTCGAGCTGCTCGCCGACTACCAGCGGCGCCTGGCCGCGCAGGACACCTTCGGCGTCCTGGTCTGCCTGCAGGCGCTGGACGCGGGCGGCAAGGACGGCACGATCCGGCATGTGATGAGCGGGATCAATCCGCAGGGCGTCCAGGTGGCCGGTTTCAAGGTGCCCTCGGCCGAGGAACTCGACCACGACTATCTGTGGCGCTACGCCCGCCAGTTGCCCGCCCGCGGTGAGATCGGCATCTTCAACCGGTCACACTACGAGGAAGTGCTGGTGGTGCGGGTGCATCCGGAGAACCTCGCCCGGCAGAGGCTGCCCGCCGAGACACGCGGTCCGGACGTCTGGGAGCGGCGCTACCGGGAGATCAACGACTGGGAACGGTATCTCTGCGACAACGGCTTCCGGATCGTGAAGCTGTTCCTGAACCTGTCCAAGGAGGAGCAGCGCATCCGTTTCCTCAAACGCATCGACGTACCCGAACGCAACTGGAAGTTCTCCCCGGCCGACGTCCGCGAGCGCGAGCGCTGGGACGACTACCAGGAGGCGTTCTCACAGATGCTGTCCGCCACCAGCACCCCGTGGGCGCCCTGGTACGTGATCCCGGCCGACCACAAGTGGTTCGCGCGGGCCTGTGCCGCCGCGGTGCTGGTCCGCACCCTGCGGGACATCGACCCCCAGTACCCGCGGGTCAGCGCCGCCACCCGACGTGAACTCGCCCAGGTTCGGCTGGAGCTGGAGCGGGAGGCGCCCGAAGGGGCGGAGCCCGACCCGTACGCCGCCTCCAGCGTGCCGGCCCATCCGCCGAAGGCCGGGAACCGCCGGCAGACGGGCGGGTCCGGCTCCCCCGAGAAGGCCGCGACGTCCAGGGCCGCGACGAAGACAGCGAGGTCCGGGACCGCCGGGAACGCCACGGGCTCCAGGGCGGCCAAGGCGGCGGGGAAGTCCCGTACCGCCAGGAAGAAGGCGGGAGGATCCAGGACCGCGCAGCCCTGATGGCGCACAGCCCCGATGGATCGAGGATGGATCGAGGCGGTTCGGTCCTGGCCCGGCCGTCGGGTCGGGCCCTTCCGCACGCCCTTTCGACCTCGGCCTGTCTGCGGCCCTTCATTCCGGGACTCGGCGCATCTCCAGGACGTGCAGGCCCAGCGACTGGCACCGGGCCAGCAGTCCATAGAGGTGCGCCTCGTCCACGACCGGCCCGAACAGCAGGGTCTGGTCGGACACGACCACGTGGTCGAGTTCGGGAAATGCCTCGGCGAGCGTCGTCGACAGTTGTCCGTCGATGCGGATCTCGTACCGCATGAGCCGTTCTCCCCGCGGGTGTCGTGTACGCAGGCGGACCACTCCCCTTTGGCACCGGTGGTCCGTTCGTCTCCGCCGACGGCCTGCTCGTGTCCACGGTGGTGCGTTCTTCTCCACCGGTAGTGCTCCACGGAGTCATCTCCGTCGGTGATCCGTTCGTCTCCCGTCGGCGGTCCGTTCTCCCGCGATCGTCCCGCCCCGCGCCCGCCCCGGCCTCACCCGGCACAGGTGAACCGGCACCCCCGCGGCCCACTTCCCGGCGCGGTCCGCGCATGCGTGGGCCGCGGTGGCCCCGGCCGCTCAGAGCAAACCGCGTTCGCGGGCCCGGCGCACCGCGTCCGCCCGCCGGTTGACCGCTAGCTTGCGGTAGGCGCTCTTGAGATGGGTCTTGACCGTGTTGACGGAGACGTACAGGTCCGCCGCGATCTCCTCGGTGGACATCAGCTGTGCGAGCCGGCCCAGTACGTCGCGCTCGCGGGGGCTCAGTTCCTCGACGACCGGTGCGAACCGGCGGTCGGGTTCCTGGCGGTCTGGTTCCTGACGGGTGGCTCCGTGGCGGGCGGCTCCGTCTGGCGCGGGTCCGCCGTCCACCGGTCTGCTGCTTCCGGGACCCCTTTTTCCAGCGCCGTTGCTCGCGAGGCGGCTGTTCGCGAGGCCGCTGTTCACGGGATCGCCGGGGGCGGTGAGCCAGTCACGGGCGGGTCGCGTGGCGAGCAGGGGCGACAGCCACGCGCCGGCCTCGCGGAACGGCCGGCGCAGGCGCTCGCGGCGCGCGGCACGCAGCGCCTCGGCGACCAGGCGGCGGGCGGCGGTGACGTCACCGGCCCGGTGAGCGACCTCGGCCCGCACCAGCATGGCCCGCACCGCCAGCGCGGGACCGTCCGGACCACCGGCCGGCAACGCGTCGAGCAGTTCCAGTGCCGTAGCGGGGTCCCCCGCCGCGAGCCGGGCCCGGGCCGCCGCGACGGCACAGGCGGGCCGCCGCGCCGCGACGGGCTCCAGCGCCTCGGCCGCCGCCTCCGGATCACCGTCGGCCAGCAGGGCGGCGGACGCGACCAGCGCGGCGTGGTCCTGCGCCCACGGGGAGGCGCCGACGGCCGTGACGCCGTTCTCCGTGGCGGCCAGGGCGGCCCGCGGTTCGCCGCGGGCGAGCGACAGCCGCGCCCGCACGAGCGTCCTGGCCGCTTCCGCGACCGGGTCGGCCATGCCGCCGGCGGCGGTGATCCGGTCGAGCAGGGCCTGTGCCGTGTCCAGTTCGTCGCGTTCGACGGCGACGGCGGCCAGGACCAGGCCGCCGGTGGCGGAGCAGGCGGACGGCGACAGGCCGTACCGGGCTGCCGCCCGCAGTGCGGCGATCGCCTGCTGCTCGGCCCGGGCGTTCCAGCCGGCCAGCCAGTCGATCAGCGCGAGGTGGCCGAGGGACTCCTCGCGCGGCAGTGCCGTGGTGACGCCGTCCGGGCAGCCGAGTGCCTCGGTGAGCGCGGCACGCGCGGCGTCGGTGCGTCCGGCCCACAGCCGTGCCGAGCCGACGTGGGTCAGCAGCAGCGCGAGCAGTTCGGGGTGCCGGTCCAGACGCTCGGCGGGGACGGAGCGGCGCAGGTCGCGGGCGATCCGGGCGGCCCGTTCGGCCCGTTCGGGACAGCCCGTGAGCCGGGCGGCGAACGCTTCCAGGAGGGCGTGGCCGAGCCGGGCGGGCACCAGGTCGGCGGCGGATGGGCGGTCGTCTCCGGCGGCTGGGTGGCCGTCGGTGGCGGCGTCGAGCAGTTCCTCGGCGTGCCGCAGCCGGGCCAGCCCGTGACCGAGGTCCCGGTCGGCCAGTTGGCGGGCCGCGAGGACGAGTTCCTGTGCCGGGCTGTCGGTGCCCGCGGTCATCCGGGCGAACAGCGCGCCCAGGTCGTCGGGGCGCCGGCCGGTGAACAGCCGGCCGATCGCGAGGTCGTCGACGAGCGCGCGGGTGGTGAACTCCCAGTCCCCGGCCGCCGCCCCGTGGGCGAGCGTCTCCCTGAGCGACCCGGAACGGCTCAGCCAGCGTGCGGCCCGGCGGTGCAGTTCGGCCTCCAGACCGGGGTGCCGCGCCCGCAGGTGCGCCAGCAGGATCTCGGCGAACAGCGGGTGCAGTCGGTACCACGTCCCTGCGAGGGATTCGACGAACGCGTTCTCCCGCCGCAGCCGGGCCAGGATCCGTTCGGCGTCGCGCCGCCCGGTCAGCGCGTCCGCCAGCCCCGGCCGGAACCGCTCCACGACGCTCACCCGCAGCAGGTCCTGGGTGCGGGCCGGCTGCCGCCGCAGCACCTCGGTGAGCAGATAGTCGGCGACGACGCTGTGTCCGGCCTCGAACTCCTTGAGGAACCGCTCGGGATCGGGGCTCTGCCGTGCGGCCAGGGCGCACAGGCGCAGTCCGGCGGCCCAGCCCCGGGTGCGGCGGACCAGGGCGTGCCCGCCCTCCTCGCTGAGCCGCAGACCGTGCGCGGCCAGCAGGGCGGCTGCTTCTCCGGGCGTGAGGGCCAGTTCCGCGGCGCGGATCTCGGTGACGGTGCCGGCTGCCCGGTGGCGGTGCAACGAAAGCAGCGGTTCGCTCCGGGTGACCAGGATCAGCCGCAGGCCCGCCGCCGCGTGGTGCAGTACGAATTCCAGCTGTTCCGCGATGTCCGCGCTGGGCACGCGCTCGAATTCGTCGACGACGACGATCGCGGGGTCGGTGCGGTCGCCCAGGTCGGCCGCGAGGCGCGTCAGCAGGCCCCGGTCCACGCTGTGGGGGTGTGCCGGGGAGCCGATGCCGGGCGACGGCCGCAGCCCCGCCGTCCTGAGGGCCTGGAGCAGGTAGGCCCAGAAGAGTCCGGGAGCCCGGTCCGCGGGTTCCGCGGTGAGCCAGGCGACCGGCCGGTCCAGGCGTGCGGCCCAGTCGGCGACCAGCAGGGTCTTGCCGGCTCCGGCCGGCCCGTCGACCAACGTCAGTGGCGTGCCGAGGCCCTGGTCCAGGTACCGGGCCAGGCGTTCGCGGTGCAGGAAGGTGGGGGGCCGGCCGGGGGCGGTGAAGCGGGTGGGGAGGAACGGTTCGCCGCGGGGGTCGGCAGGTGGGTCCGGTGCGGAGCGGTCCTGGTGCTGACTGGTCATGGCGCTCACCACCACCGTCCGTCAGGTCGTGGCCGACGGTCATCCCGGTCAGTGTGGCAGCCGCGACGGTCATGTGCGCGACGATCCGCTCGTACGAACATTCGAAACCGGGTGCCTGGCCCGAGCCCTGGCCGGAGTGCGGCGCACGGACAGGAAAGGCAGGATGGAGGCGCGTACGGGCCCGGTCCGTTCATCTCGGCGCGGCCGTCCGGGGTCTCCGTCCGGGGTACCCGTCCGGGGTCCCGACACCCGTGGCGCTCCTCCGGCGCACGCCCCTCCGCGGCAAGACGTTCGGGCCCTGCGGCCGTCGCCGCTCCGAGGCCTTGACTTCGAGCGCACTCCAGCCCCTAACGTCCCGGACAGCGAAGATCAAACCCCCAAGGAAAGGCCGGCAGTCAGATGGAACAGCGCAATCTGCGGGATCTCCGGGTGTCCGCCCTCGGCCTCGGCTGCATGGGCATGTCCGCCTTCTACGGCTCCGCCGACCAGGACGAGGGCCTGCGGACCATCCAGCGGGCGCTGGACCTGGGCATCGACTTCCTGGACACCGCACAGGTGTACGGACCGCTCACCAACGAGTCCCTCGTCGGCCGCGCGGTCCAGGGCCGTCGCGACCAGTATGTGATCGCGACGAAGTTCAACTACCGGATGGACGACGCCGTGCCCGGCGACATGAGCACGGTCGGCCGTCAGGACGGCTCACCCGAGCATGTACGCAGTTCGGTCCACGGCTCGCTGGAGCGGCTCGGCACCGACTACCTCGACCTCTACTACCAGCACCGGGTCGACCCCAGGGTGCCGATCGAGGAGACCGTCGGCGCCATGGCGGAACTGGTCGCCGAGGGCAAGGTGCGGCACATCGGCCTGAGCGAGGCGAGTGCGGCGACCATCCGCCGCGCGCACGCCGTGCACCCCATCACGGCGGTACAGAGCGAGTACTCGCTGTGGACACGCGACCCGGAGGTCGAGGTGCTGCCCACGTGCCGGGAACTGGGCATCGGGTTCGTACCCTATTCCCCGCTCGGCCGCGGCTTCCTCGCGGGCCGGTTCTCCTCCCCGAAGGACCTCGACGAGGGCGACTTCCGCCGCCAAGGCCCCCGCTTCACCGGCGAGAACCTGGAGGCGAACCTGCGTCTCGCGGCCAAGGTGAAGGAGATCGCCGCGGAGAAGGACGTGACCCCGGCACAGTTGGCGATCGCCTGGGTGCTGGCCCAGGGCGACGACCTGGTGCCGATCCCGGGGACCAAGCGCCGCAGCTATCTGGAGCAGAACGCGGCGGCGGTCGACGTCGAGCTGACCGCGGACGACCTGGCCCGCATCGCCGCGGAACTCCCCGAGGTGTCCGGGGAACGCTACGACGAGGCGGGCATGCGGACCGTGAACCTCTGACCGGGACGCCCGGCCGCTCCCCCGCCCCCGGTCACCGGGGAGTCGAAAGGGCGGTCCGGGTCGCGGTCGAACGGTCCCTTCACCCGGCCGTGGCGCCGTGTGGGCCGCGACCGGGCTCCGGGGGCCCGGTGACGTTCCAGGTACGTGCCGCCCAGGTCCGCAAGTGCGGTGCCTGTGCGGCCAGTTCACGGTATGCGGCGGTGGCGCACTGGTGCAGCGCCTCGGCCAGGTGCTCGTCGACCGCCGTGCGCCGCCAGGCCAGCACGTACCGGCACCACAGCGGTGTACCGGCCAACGGCTTGATCACGACGTGCGGGATCGGCCGGACGGTCGCCTGCACGACGGACACCCCGAGGCCCTCGGCGATCATGCTGAGCAGTTGTGCCTGGTCGCCGAGGAACTCGTGCGCGGTACGGGGCGTGAAGCCGGCCGCCGCGCAGGCGGTGTAGAAGACGCCGGGCCAGCCGGCTCCGTCGTCGGGTGTCACGAACCAGGCGTCCTCGGCGAGGTCGGCGAGTGAGACCTGGTCCGCATCCTTGAGCCGATGCCGGGCGGGCAGGGCGACGAAGTCCGGCTCGGTGACGATGCCGCGGTGGGCGACGGCCGCGGAGTGCCGCAGTTCCATCCCGGGGTAGTCGGCGGCGATGCCCGCGTCCACCGCGCCCTCCTCCAGGAGTTCGACGATGCGCGAGGAGGCGTACACGCTGCTCACCGCGGGGGACACCGCGGGCAGTCGGGTACGGAGCCGGGACACCGTCCCGGACAGCATGGGTGAGTTGGTGGCCGCGAGGCGCAGGGTCCGGCCCGCTCCGGCGGTGTCGGCCGGGGCGCGGCGTCCGATCGCGTTGGCGCGGGCGAGGACGTCCCGTGCCTGGGCGACGACCTCGGCGCCGTACGGGGTGGGGCGCACTCCTGCGCTGCCGCGCTCGAACAGCGGCTCGCCCAGGTGGCGTTCGATCCGCTGGAGTTGCGTGCTCACGGCTGGCTGCGAGTAGCCGAGGACGGACGCCGCCCGACCCACGCTCCCGGCGTCGGCGAGCGCGCACAGCACGCGCAGATGCCGCAGCTCCAACTCCATCCGTCCACGTCCCATCGTCCACGACCGCGTCGCGTCACACCGCCGCGCGCTCAGGCCACTGACTCGGATCATACCGAGCACGGACAGGGGCATATACGCGTAATTCACGGCATCCGTCTCTCCTCCGCGCCCCCGCTTTCCGGACGGGCCCGCGTGAGGGAGTTCGGACCGGGCCGCGTGGTCGGCCCATGGCCTCCACCTGACCCGGAGGGCAGATCCGCGGCCGTCGCAGCGCGAGGATCCACGCGCCGGGCGTGCGGTCCGCGAGGTGATCATGGGGTCGCGGCCGGCCAGGGCCGCAACCCGCCGCGGCACGACGGAGCGCCGTCCGGGGACCGGCGGCGTCGGGCGCCTCCCCAGGCACCGGCGAATCGGGCCCCGGCCTCACCCCCCCCCACCAGCGAAAGGCCAGTCGACGCAGGGTAGTTGACGGCTCCACCGCTGCCTGTCATGGTCTGGACCTAGTACCCCACAGCTGTCGCACCACCCTCCTGGGCCGGCCTTCCCGACCGGCCTTCTACTTGTCATGCCACCGTCCGTTCAGCCATGACCGCGCCAGATCCGCTCGCCGACGCCGCCCGACGGCCCGGCGGGCGCGTCCGTATTCCGCTTCCCCCCTGTCAAGGAGCCGCGTTCACCATGGCCATCCTCCACGCCAGACCCCTGCCCCTCAGACGCGCCGCCCCGGTCCGCGCCCTGATCGGCGCCGCCCTCGTCGCCCTCCTCGCCACCCTGTTCACCACGACCGACGCCCGGGCGGCCGACGGCCGGATCACCGGGCTCGCCGGGAAGTGTGTCGACGTGGCCGGTGCCAGTAGCGCCAACGGCACCGCCGTACAGCTCTACGACTGCAACGGCACCAACGCCCAGATCTGGTCCAACCCCGGCGACGGAACTCTGCGCGCGCTCGGCAAGTGCCTCGACGTCGCCGAGCGCAGCACCGCGGACGGCGCGTCGGTGCAGCTCTGGGACTGCTCGGGCGGCGCCAACCAGCAATGGGTGGTCACCGCCGCCCACGACATCGTCAACCCCGCCGCCGACAAGTGCCTGGACGTCCGGGACAACAACAGCGCCAACGCGACCCGACTGCAGATCTGGACCTGCTCGGGCGGCGCCAACCAGAAGTGGAACGCACCGGCGGGCGGGGGCGGGGGCGGCAACCCGTCCGGCTTCGTGGTCAGTGAGGCGCAGTTCAACCAGATGTTCCCGAGCCGGAACGCGTTCTACACCTACGGCGGGCTGACCGCGGCGCTCAGCGCCTACCC
>NZ_JBIAIE010000046.1:0-32267 GCF_042871185.1 Streptomyces sp. NPDC006012 | reverse complement strand
CACCCCCCAGGTCATGCCTTCGACAGGGGGACACAGTCATGCCGGGCCCGGAGGCCAGCGGCCCTCTTGCAGGACCGCGAAGAACATAACGGGGGCTTCAAACCGTCACATGCTGCGGGAGCGGTGACGCGACCGTGGTGAGCGACTGTGGAAAAGGCGTCCGTGAGGCGTCAGGTGGGGATCAGGGAGACGGAGCGCAGTCCCCTTATAGGGGATCGCTGTTGACGCGTCGTTATTGATGAAATGGCATCAGAACCGGGTGTTACTTTTTGGCCCGGGATGAGTCTGGCGGAAACCCGTTTACTGGCCAGATGGTGCCCGGCGTGGAGGCGACGTGAATCTGGTCTGCTGCTTTCGTGCGGAACGTGGGAAGACACACTTCGATGCCTCAACCCCGCGCTCTTCGCGCAGTGTTGTGAAAGGGAGCCTTCCAAGCGGACAACCCGTGAGGAACTGAGTACCGATGCGGAGTGTGTTGGCGGACCGGTTCGTAGTAGCGGTGAACCTTCTGCTGGGCGCGGTGGGAGCGGAGCGAAGGGACCGGATTGTCCGTGGTTCGTTTGTTCGGTCAACCAGGAATTCCCTGGGAGGAGCTGCGTGGGCGAGCTGAAGTCACAGATCAAGTCGTTCGAGATACCAAAGACGGAGGTCTGGGAGGCGTACCTGAAGGTTAAGGCCAATCAGGGTGCTCCGGGGGTGGATGGCTGCACGATCGAGGAGTTCGAGAAGGATCTGAAGGGGAATCTCTATAAGATCTGGAATCGGATGTCTTCGGGAAGCTACTTTCCCCCTCCGGTGAAAGGCGTGGAAATCCCGAAGCCGCATGACGGTGGGGTCCGTTTGCTCGGTGTGCCTACAGTCGCGGACAGAATCGCCCAGACGGTGGTGGCCGCTCATCTGGAGAAGCGGGTGGAACCGGTGTTCCATCCGGACTCCTACGGCTACCGGCCAGGCAGGTCGGCTCTGAACGCGGTCGAAGCGTGCCGGCGGCGGTGCTGGAAGAAGAAGTGGGCCGTCGACCTCGATGTCTCCAAATTCTTCGACAGCGTCCGCTGGGACCTCGTCATCAAGGCGGTGGAAACCCATACCGATGCCGCATGGGTCGTGTTGTATGTGAAGCGGTGGCTTGCCGCTCCACTGCAACTTCCCGACGGTAGCTTGCGGCAGAGAGACCGCGGAACCCCACAGGGATCGGCGGTTTCTCCCGTGTTGGCGAACCTGTTTCTGCACCACGCATTCGATTTGTGGCTCTCCTGGAATTTCCCGGACGTCCAGTTCGAACGCTATGCGGATGATGCAGTCGTGCACTGCGACTCCGAACGCCGGGCTCGTGAGGTCCTGACGGCGATCGGGAACAGGATGGAAGAGGTCGGCCTGCAACTGCACCCGGCCAAGACCCGGATCGTGTACTGCGGAAGAGGGGGACGCCACGACGGTGTCGCGGCAACGTCGTTCACCTTCCTCGGATTCACGTTCCAGCGCCGTCCAGCACGAGACCGGAACGGGAAGATCTTCACATCCTTCCTTCCGGCTCCCAGCAAGGACGCCCTGAAGAAGATGAGCACAGAAGTCCGCTCCTGGCGGCTCCACATGCACATCGGCTACACCCTCGGCGAGTTCGCGCGATGGCTCAATCCCATCATCCGCGGCTGGATGCAGTACTACGGTGCCTTCTATCGCACCGAGTTGTATCCCCTCCTCAAGCGCATCAACTACTACCTGATGCGCTGGGTCCGCAAGAAGTATCGACGGCTGAAGACCTTCAAGAAATTCCACCGGCGATGGAAGCAGGTCACCACTGCGTATCCGCTCTTCTTCGCCCACTGGAAATGGGTCCACTCGATCTGGTGACCAGGATAATAGGAGCCCGGTGACGGGAGACTGTCACGCCGGGATCTGTGGGAGCCCGGGGGTGAAATTCCCCCGGGCCACCCGACCGACTGCCTTCTTCGTGAAGGAGAACGACCGGTGAGCGAGCTGTACCGGTTGATCCATGCGGAGAAGGCGACGTACCCGGTCGTCCTGCTGTGCCGGGTGCTGAACGTGGCCCGCTCCTCCTACTACGCATGGTGCGAGGGCGAGGCCGCCCGCCGCGAGCGGCAGGCCGCCGACGACGCGCTCGCGCACGAGATCACCGCGGTGCACATCGCCTCCCGCCACACCTACGGTGTCCCGCGCATCCACGCCGAACTGCGCCGCCTGGGCCGGCGGGTGAACCGCAAGCGCATCGCCCGTGTGATGCGTGAGCGCGGCATCCGCGGTGTCACCCGGCGCAAGAGGCGTTCGCTGACCCGGCCGGACGCGAAGGCGAAGCCGGCCCCGGACCTGATCGGCCGCGACTTCCACGCCGAGCGGCCCGGGACCAGACTGGTCGGCGAGATCACCTGCCTGCCAACCGCCGAAGGCTGGCTCTACCTCGCCTGCTGGCTGGACCTGGCCACCCGCGAGGTCGTCGGCTACGCCATGGCCGACCACCACCGCGCCGAACTCGTCGTCGACGCCCTCGACATGGCCCACGGCCGGGGCGGACTGGAGCCCGGCTGCGTGATCCACAGCGATCGCGGCAGTGAATACACGTCAGCCCAGTTCCGGGACCGAATAGGGATGTTGGGACTGCGGCAGAGCTGCGGACGCATCGGATCATGCTTCGACAACGCTGCCGCGGAGAGCTTCTGGGCCCTGCTCAAGGAGGAGATCGGCACCCGCATCTGGCCCGACCGGGCCACCGCCCGCGCCGAGGTCTTCTCCTTCATCGAGACCTTCTACAACCGCCGCCGCCTGCGCAAGCACCGAACTTTCGGCTACCTCACCCCGACCGAGACCAGGCAGCGGCACCAGCCCGCCCTCGCGGCATAACGATCACGTGTCCGAGATCACGGGGAAACTTCATGCTCCGTCTCCACCCACGAGCTGTCGAGGAACGGGCTGGGTTTACCGTGCCAGAAGACGTCCACGCTGTCGCGGGCCCGGGTCGCGGCCACGAAGAGCAGGGACCTCGCCCGCTGGATCTCCTGCCGGTAGCGGGTGGGTTCGCGGTCACGCAGTCGGCTCACGTCCTCACGCGGGACGAGCCCGTCGGCCACGCCTGCGATGATCATCCGCTGGTACTCCAGCCCCTTGAACCGGAACATCGTGCCGATGTGCACGCCGGCGGAGCCGTTCGGTCCGTCGGAGCGGATCTCCACCGCGTCGATGCCGTGCAGCTTCAGCGTGTACCCCATCTCGGTCGCCATCTGGTTGGTCGGGACGCACACCGCGATCTGCTCGTGCGGGACAGTCGTGTCCGTGTCCGCGTCCCACCCTGTGATCAGAGCGGCCACGCCCTCCCGCTCGGCGTCCCAGTCCGGGAAGGCGTGCCCGGCGGGGAGCCCGCCGTTGAGCACGGACCGGTAACCGGCGAGGGTCTCCGCGCCGCCGTCGAGATCGTCGTACGTCGTCTCGCCCAGGACTCCGAGGGCCGAGCGCAGGATCTGCCGCGTGGTGCGGTAGCTGAGGGTCAGCTTCGCGGACCGGCCGCGGATGTTGACGCCCAGACTGCCGAGCGTCACCTGGTTCTTGTAGATGCGCTGGTGGGTGTCGCCCACGAGGAACAGGTCGTCCGACGTGCGGGGGGCCATGGCGCGCAGCATCTTCCAGTGGGCGGGGCGCAGGTCCTGGGCCTCGTCCACCACGATGTGGCGGTAGCGGTGGCGCAGCCAGCCACCGGAGCCGTCCTGGAGGTGGACGTTGTCGAGGCCACCCGCTTCCTCCCGCTGCCGTGCGATGTTCCGGATGCGTTGTTCGCGGCCCATCTCCAGGCGTGCCGCGCGCTCCGCGATCTGGTCCCAGGTCTGCCGTCCGAGCCGGTCGAGCCGCTGGGTGAAGCGTTCGGCGAGCTGCCAGATCTCGGCCCGCTCGGCGCGGCCGATGCTCTTGCCGCGCCCGGCCCGCCGGGCCCGGAAGTAGTCGGTGCGGCTGCCGACGGCCTGGCCGAGGATGACCTGGGTCCACTCCTCGTGCAGGAACTCCGGGTCCCAGGTGTCCTCGCCCAGTTCGTCGAGCAGCGCGCGCCACTCGCGTACGGCCTGTCCGTCGTCGATGGCCTGCTTGCCGTTGCCGGGTTCGGCCTCGCGGACGACACGCAGTGCCAGCTGGTCGACGTGACTCACCTCGACCCGGCTGAGCAGTTCGTCACCGCCCAGCTCCAGCAGCCGGGAGCGCAGGTCCGCGGCGAGGTTCTTGTTGAAGGTGGTGAGGAGGACTGGCTTGTCGTTCCCGGGGGAGAGCTGCCGGACGAGGTGGCGCACCCGGTGCAGCGCGACGACGGTCTTGCCTGTGCCGGGCCCGCCCCCGACCCTGGCCGGGCCGCTGTAGCGGCGCTCGACGAGCTTGGCCTGCGTGGGGTGCAGGAAGCTCTTCCACCGGCCGAAGTCACCGCTCTCCAGCGCTCCGCGGAGGTCCTCGTCCGTGGTGGTGACGACCGTCGCCGGCCGCTCGGCGGCTGCCGCGAGGTCGTCCGGGTCGACCGGCTCGGTGGCTGCCACCGGCCTGGTCACCTGGTCGAGTACGTCCTCGTACGACGCGCCGTCGAACAGCGCGATCAGCACCTCGCCGGTCAGCTGCGGCGCGTACTCGACGAGCCCGAGCAGCTGGTCCTCCGTCGTGAGCGTACGGATGACGGGCAACAGGGGTTCCGCGACACCGAGTTCGGTCAGCTGACGGTCGGACCAGGCGGTGAACAGCGGTTCCGGGAAGGGCGCCGACGGTGGTGATTCGGGAGTGGGCTGCGTCTGAGCGGTCGCGCCGGGCAGCCTGCCCAGGACGCTGTCCTCCACGACCTCCAGATCGACGTACTCGATGCCGCCGGTGACCTGGTTGACGCCGTACGAGAGCCGGTTGTAGACGTCCTTGCGGTGCTTGACGGAGACGATCAGCCAGTCGTCGTCCGCGAGCCGCAGCAGCAGGGCCCGGTAGTCGTCGTTGACGCGTGCCGACCAGAGGCGGTTCTCGCCCTTGAGCTGCTGGAGCTTGAGACCCGTGGTGTGCGGGTTGGTCCTGAACTTGTGCTGGAAGTCGAAGAAGGCGCCCTTGACCGTGCGGGGCAGCTTGAGGATCTCCTTGTCGGCTCTGTCGAGCAGGCGCAGTGTGACGCCGGAGGTGGTCATCGCTTCGGCTCCCCGTCTTTGGTGCTGTTCTCGTTCCGGTCCCGGCCGTCGAGCCGGGCGATCAGTTCCGTGCCGTCCCACTCGTCCGCCGTGCGGACCGTCCAGCCGGCCGCCGCGAAGGCGTGCTTCTGGTCCTCGGCCTCGTAGTCCGGCTCGTCGCCGGTCGGGCGAGGAGCCCTGACCACGCAGATCCGGACGTCCGGCCAGGCGAGTTCGGCCTGCCAGCCCTGACCGTCCAGTTCGTAGCCGTCCCGGGGGACCGGCACCGCCGCCGATGCCAGCGTGCGCGCGAGCGTGGTGAGTTCCGGCTCCTCCGGGTCCAGCAACTCGATGACCCGGTCCCAGCGGGGATCTCGTCCGGGTCCCGTGCCGCCGGGCTGCTCGGCCACCTCCGTCTCCCGTGCGGCCGTCTCGTCCCCGATGTCGGCGGGGACGGCCGACACGGCGGCCACTCCCACGGCGGAGGGCTCCTGCTCGGCCCGGTCGACCGGGACACGCATGGACGTCAGCCAGCCCTCTCCGCCGGTCACGGCGAGAACCTCGGGACGGAAGCCGTCGATCATGCTCGACGTCAGCTGCGCGCTGTCACCGCCGCCGTGTTCCAGGAACTGCAGCACATTGCCCCACCAGAGCCAGGCACGCCAGCGCCGCTTGTGTGCCGGCCCCTCCTCCAGGGCCGCGCCCCCGTCGTCGAGGACGGCCAGACCAGTCCACACGGGTGGGGTCCGTCTGCCGTCGGCGGCCAGCACCAGGCGGCAGCCCGACGCGTCGCAGCCGTACAGCACCCGCACCGGCCCTGTGGTCCCGGCGGGTGCGCCCCCGCGCAGCGCCTCCCTGATACCGGTCGCGGCCTCGGCGCCGGTGAGGGCGGCACCGCGGGTCCCGTCCGCCCCGCTCATGCCCGCGGCCACCGCCTCGGCCCGCCGCCGCCAGCGTTCGGGACCCGGCGAGCGCAGGTAGGCCAGGAGCGTCCGCGCCGGGTTGATCCACATCGTCCCGGCCAGTTCGCCGGGCAGCCCGCGGCCCACCCGGTCGTAGTAGTCGCGGGCGCGTTGCTGTCCGGTGGTGCCGTAGGGCGTCCAGACGGAGGTGTCCGTGTCGGTCCCGGTGTATCCGGGGTCGTTGATCCGGCGGCGCCATGCGGTCACGTCGTGGTAGGTCAGTTGGAACACCCGCAGCCCCTCGGCGCGGAGCCTGGTGCGCTTCCTGGCGTCGTCCGCGAGCCGGTCGTGTTCGCGGGTGGCGTGGTACGCGTAGCCGTCGAGGTACAGGGCGACGCGGGGACCGGGGGAGTCCAGCCGCTCCAGGAGTATGTCGGGCCGGGTGTCCTCCAGCGCGCGCTGCTGGGAGACACGCCAGCTGACGGTGGACCCGTCCGGTGCCGTGAGCCTGAGGTCCAGGGCATAGGTGCCGGCCGAGGTGGTGTAGGCGTTCGCCGTGGCCTTCGATTCCGGCAGCTTCGCCCAGTCCCGCAGCGTTTCGACGAACAGGACTTCAAGGTCGCTCTCGGCCTGCCGCTGGAGCGGGATGTCCTGGGTGGTCGTCACCCGTGAGGTGCGCCAGCGTTCTCCGTCGGCACCGAGCAGCTCGTCCAGCATCTGCCGGACCTCGTTGCGGCTGACCTTGTCGTAGTCGGAGGCCGGCACCCGGCGCAGCAGGCACTGGTGGCAGCCGTCCAGGCCCTTCTCCCGGCACGGGCAGTGCTCGATGACGTCGCGTGCCCTGAGCAGGACTTCCCGGAAGCCGTCCGAGGAGGCCAGCCGGTGCAGGTATCCGGTGCCGCCGGGCAGCCGGTCGTACACGACCAGGAAGCGCCGGGGCCAGTCGGCCTCCGGGTCGCCCGCGTTGTCCGGCATGGTCGCCTCGGCGATGTCGATGTGGTCGGGATCGCCGCCGTAGCGGGCGGCGATCCCCGCGAACAGGGCGGCGGTGAACGACGCGAGACGCTCCTTGACGCGGGCCACCGAGGCGGGCAGCAGGATGCGGACGGCCTCGGTGGTCAGTTCGTGGGCCAGCAGCAGGGGTACGTCCTGGCCCGCTCCCCGCGCTCCGGCCGTGCCCGCCGCGGCGCCGCGGACCCGGCGGCGCGGACACCACAGCAGATGGTGCGCGGAAGCCGGGGCACTCGTCGCCCCCGATTCGGTGAGCGCGTGCTGGGGAACGTCCACCACCGGTCTGCCGTCCGCGGTCGCGCCGCCGCACGAGGTGCAGACGTAGAACGGATTGAGGCGGACGTCCTCCCCGGCGAGAGGCACCGTGCTGCTGCCGTCCTCGCGGTCGAGACCGAGGTTCAGGGTCCGGATCACGGCGTGGCGGGTGAAGTCCACGCCGAAAACGGCCTCGTCGTGCCGCCAGGATCCGGGAACGAGGCGGCCGGGGTCGATGTCGACGGTGGTGAGGGTCGCGTAGTGCCTGCGGTCGCGTTCGTCCCGGTCGTCGCGCACCCTGGCGTCCTCGCGCTTGTCGCGGGACAGCACCCGCCGGGGGCGCAGGACGTACTGGACGCAGCCCGCGTCAGCGATCTCCCGGCCACGGCAGCGCGGGCACGGCGTCGTGTCACGCTCGGCGTTCTCGGTCCGCACGTAACCGCAGGCGGGACAGAGCCGCCACACCGACCAGGCGCGCCGGTCGGGACCGCCGATGTCGAGGGCGCGCACCACGTGCCGGTAACCTTTGACGTAGAAGCTGTTGCCGGGGGCGAGTTCGGTCAGGGCGAGCGCGCTGGACCGTTCGTAGTCCCGGGTCTCACTGCGGTACACCTTGGCACCGTGCGGCCGGGCTCCCTCCTCCTGCGGTGTGTCCTCCTCGTCGGGGGTCTCCGACCAGTACAGCGTTGCTTCCAGCAGGGTGGTGGTGTCCGTGAGGCTGTAGTTCGGCAGCAGCCCGAGGTCGACCAGCGTGGCGTGCGCGGCGGACTGGCTCAGTTCCCGCAGCAGGTCCCCGGCGGCACGGCGCTCGGCCAGCAGCTCGCGCCGCTCCCGGTCCTGTGAGTCGTCGGAGCGGGCCAGCTGCCCGGCCGCCTCGTCGATCGCCGCGATTCTGCGGCGCACCTCCTCGCGCCGGCCGGTCCAGTCCTCCTCGGCCTCCTGGAGCACCCGGACGATTCCACCGGTCGCGTAGGCGCGCAGTTCGTCCGCCGCGTGCTCGGAGACGCCTTCCGTATCGGTGTCCTGGCCGCCGTCGGCGGGGAACAGCGCGAGGAATTCCTCCACCAGGCGCGCCCCGTGTGTCTGCGCGGCGTCCGCGAGATCCTGGCACCATCCGCTGGTGCCGAAAAGGGCGGACGACAGCCGGGGCACGGGTGCCAGGGTCTCGCCGTCCGAGGTCCGCAGTTCCCCGCGGGCCGCCAGGTCAAGAAGCCGGGCGGTGTACTGGCGGCGCAGGATCTCCACGGCTGACAGATAGCAGCCCGGCGGCAGGATGGTCCCGGCGATCATCTCCCGCGGCTCGTCCAGGTAGTACAGGTCGCGCGCCCTGCGTCCGCCGAACGCGACCACCAGCGCGTTGCCCGTGCGTCGTCCGGCCCGCCCGGCCCGCTGTACGTAGTTGGCCGGTCCGGCGGGCAGCGAGCCGAGCAGGACGGCCGACAGGTCGCCGATGTCGATGCCGAGTTCCAGGGTCGGGGTGCACGACAGGACGTTGGGGTCGGTGTAGTGCGTGCCCGCCTTGAAGGCGCGCTCCACGCGCTCGCGTTCAGGACGGGTGAGCATGCCGGTGTGCTCGGCCGTCACCACGCGGAACGTGCCGCCCGTCAGGTAGAGGCGACGGTAGTAGTCCCGCCGGTAGTCCCGCTCCCGCACGGGCCTGTCGGGGCGGATGCCTTCGGCCCCGGCGTAGGACATGTCGCGCTGCGGCGCGGTGAGCCGTCCCCTGCACCGGTAGCGGGGGCAGGGATGGCCGTACCAGCGGGTGCGCCGCTCGGGGACGACGACCTGCTGCCAGCCGCAGTCCTCGCAGGCGACGAAGGCCTTGTTGACGACGGCATCGTCGAGCAGGCGGACCTGGATGTGACCCGGCTGGATCCCGTACACCCGGGTCTGCCGGTCGCGGGTGGTCCGCGTCGACAGGACACCCGCGTCGGCGAGGTGGGGCAGCAGCCGGCGCAGGTACTCGGTCGCCCCGGCGGCGTCCAGGTCCAGGCATCTGCGGGTCCAGTCCTGGTACCACCCGAGCCGGCCGGTGACCGCGTCGAACTCGGATCCGTCCTTCTGCCCGTCGAGCAGGAACCGCGGCGGAGCGACGCCCTCGGGGAAGGCAGGCATGCCGTCGGGTCTGCGCCCGGAGATGAGAAAGCGGTTGGTGCCGGCTTCCCTGATCCAGGTGTCGAGCCAGTGGTGGCGCACCGCGCCGCGCAGCCGCAGCCGTTCCAGCAGGCCCCGGACATAGGCGAGGTAGCGTTCGGGGGTGGGCAGCCCGCCCACGGCCAGCAACTGGCCGGGCAGCGCCAGGTGCACGTCCCGTGCCAGGTCGGTGACGCCGTCGGGGTCGGCCAGCATCACCTCGGCCGCCGCGGTCCGGGTCAGTTCCAGGGTGCGGCCCATGCGGCTGCGCAGCCCGAACTCCATGACCGTCGCGAAGGCCAGACGCTCCCCGATCAGCCGCCAGGTCCGCGCGTCGCCCGTGCCCCGGCCGGACAGCAGCCGGTCGACTCCCGGTTCGTCGTGCAGGTCGGGAGGCACCACGGCGGCCAGCGCCTCGGGGTCGTCCACCGATTCCAGGACGAAGCCGATCAGGTCGTTGAGCGCGGTCGGAGCCCCTGATTCGTCCAGGTTGTGCGCGAGCAGCGAGCGCAGTGAGAACTTGTACGAGGCGTTCGCGACGTATCCCGCCCGGTGCGCGGCGTCCTGCGTGGAGTCGTTGAACAGCAGCGTCTTGCGTTCCTCGGGGACGAGCGCGATGTCGCCGCCGGTGAACAGCTGGGTGACCGCCGCCGAGGCGAGGGCCGCCTGGGCGGTACCGAGGAAGCGGATGCTGTTGTCGGTCTGGCAGGCCGGGCACCGGTCGTCCTTCGCGGCCTTGTCGGCGCTCTTGCGGTCGAGCACGGCCAGCGCGAACCAGGCGTCGACCAGCTCCCCGTCGTCCGCGGTGGTGGGCAGCCGGTAGGTGCCCCGCCCGCCGTCCAGGACGACGACGGACAGCGGGTCCACGCCGCCGTCCGAGGGCCGGGCGCCGCTCAGCGCGTCGAGCGTCCGCCGTCGCTCGCCGGGGGTGGCGGCGATGAAGTAGCGCAGCCGCCGCTTGTCCCGGCCGACGCCGGCCCGCCAGATGCGGTCCTGCGCGGTCACGAGCTGCTGCGGGTCGGCCTCGGGGGACAGGGCGGCCCATCCGGAGCGACCGCAGTTGCGGCAGTACACGGCCGGAAGGTGCACCTGGGCGGGGCGCGGCGCGGTGTCGGAGCCGGGCAGGGGCTCCGGGCGGCGGCTGGACGAATACGACGGCATGCTCCCGGAGGAGGCGTCGGAATCCTCCTCGCCGGACGGCGCGGCGTTGAGCGCGGCCCGGCGCGCCGCGGTCCGGTCGTCCTCGTACCAGCGGAACTCGGGGGTCGGTCCCACTCCGCGCAGCACGCGTGTCACGGGCCGCACCCACAGGTGCGCCTCGATGTGCAGCAGCGGCCGGGGCCTGCGTTCGTCGGAGTCCGGGTCGCGGGCGGCGGACAGCAGCGCCACGAACCGGGACAGCGCCTGGAGCGCCAGCCGGGGGTTCTCGCGCGCGGTGCGGCCCCAGGAGTAGCCGAATCGGCCCAGCCGGTCCCGCAGTGTCCACTCGTCCAGCGGTTCGCCGTCCAGGAGCGACAGGACGCCGAGGGTGAAGTCGTGCCGCTTCAGCAGCCGTCCGACGCGGAAGGCGTCCAGGCCGGACCGGTCCAGCAGCAGGGTGGCGAGCGCGTCCAGGTCCAGCAGGTCGGGCCGGGCCTCGACGTCCGGTCCGCCGGACACCGCGACGACCTCCTGCGGGGTCGGCGGCTCGGGCAGTTCGTAGTCGACGGCGCCGGTGAACTCCTCGGCGGTCATCCGTTCCTCGCCGATGACCGCGTCAGCCGCGAACGGCATCCCGAACACCCTGGCCGCCACGTCGAGGATGCCCCCGGCCTCCTTCGCGGGCGCTCCCTCGCCGAGGGTCGCCGAGGTCGCCACCGGGCAGATCGACCCCAGGGGGCGGCCCGGCCGGGCCGCGCCGGTGGCGGCGGCGAGCCTGCGCAGCAGCATCGCCACGTCGGTGCCCTGCGCGCCGTCGTACGTGTGGAACTCGTCCAGCACGACGTACGCGGGCTCGGCGCCCTCCCACAGAGCCCGGTCCTCGCCGCGCTGGAGCAGCAGGTCGAGCATCTTGTAGTTGGTGATCAGCACATCGGGCGGCGAGAGGCGCATCTCCTCACGCCGTGTCATCACCCGCCGGAAGTCCGTGTCGGGCCGGTCGCCGATGTACAGGCCCGCCGTGACCTGGGCCAGCTCCGGACGCGCCAGGTAATCGGCGATGCGTCCCGCCTGGTCGGTGGCGAGCGCGTTCATGGGGTAGAGCAGCACCGCCTTGATCCCGCGCACGCCCTCGGCTTTCCGACGGCGGCAGTGGTCCAGAACGGGGATCAGGAAGGACTCGGTCTTGCCGGAGCCGGTGCCGGTGGTCACCAGGGTCGGCCGGGCGGGTCCGTGCAGCGTGGACAGCCGGGCCCACGCCTTCGCCTGGTGCCGCCACGGGGCGAACCCGGGGAATCCCGCCGACCACTCCAGGTCGCGCTGCCAGCCGTCGTCGGCGACATGGAACGGTGTCCGGATCCGCAGGTAGGGCCCGCGGAAGATGCCGGTCTCGGGGTGCCCGAGGAAGCGTTCGAGGGCGCCGCGCGTGGTCTCGTCGGCGAGGGCGTACGTCGTCGTGAGGTACTGCGTCAGACTGCCGCGGAGCTGCGCGGCGGCCATGGTGGGCTTCACGACGGTCCCCCTTGCGATGCCGGTGCCCTGGTGATCGGTACCACCGTATAGCGGGTGGCCGACACGGTTGCCGGTCGGTGTCCGGGCCTGGTCACAGCCGCCCCGGCTACTTCCAGCCCGCCAGTTCGTCGGCGAAGTCGCGGAACGAGCGGTTGTTGCCGCTGGGGCGTGTGCTCACGTGGCCGTGCCGGACCGCCTCGTCCATGATCTTCGGGGAGTGGGATTCCTTGTAGGTCGGCCTTCCGAGATGCCTCTTCAGATGTTCCTTCGGGTCCAGCAGGAGGCCCAGATCACGGACGCAGTCCTGAGGGCGCATCGCCCAGCCCCTGTGCACCTTGGGGAACGCGTCCGGGAACTGCATCAGCCATGCCTCCATCTCGACCGCGGCGAGGGCCAGGGCGGAGTTGCAGGGGAGCCCGGCACGAAGCTGGGCGGTGACCCGGTCGCGGACTCTGTCGTAGCCCTGGTCGGTCACAGCGTCCATGTCGGCGTGCACCACGATGCCGGCCAACTCGGCGTCGCAGTCCTTGGCCTTGGCCAGCGCCCGCTTGCGGATTATTTCGACCCGGGGACTGAGCTGGTTGATGGCAGCCGCCAGTTTGATCTCGTCCCGGATCTCCTCGATCCTTGGGCATTTCCCGCGGTACAGGGCCGGTATCAGCTTCTTGAGGACACTGCGATCGTTGCCGCTCTCACCGGCTACGACGATCACCGACGGTCTCCTGCCCGGACGGCGCGGGCTCACAGCGAGCCTCCGACCGAACCGGAGTACCAGAGATCACCGAGAGGCTCGTGCTCGGACTCCTCCACGACCTCCCGAATTCGGCCCGGCATGCGGTCGGGGATCACAGAGGCGCCGTTGACACGACGGCCGCAGGGCACCCATTCGTCGGCGTCCAGCTTGTTCACGAAGACCGGGGAATGGGTGGTCACCAGGTACTGGCTGCGCTCGCTGGCCTCGCGCAGGCGTTCGGCCAGCAGCTCCAGCGCGTGCGGATGGATTCCGTGATCGACTTCCTCGATGCAGGTGAGCAGCGGCGGGTTGGGATCGTGGAAGATCGCGAGCATGCACAGGATGCGGACCGTGCCCCAGGATGCCTCCGTCAGCCGGGTCCGGCCGCGCAGACCTTCTTCCTCCAGTTCCACCGCGGTCCGGTAGGACACGAAGTCGGGCGGTGTGACGAGATGGATGTCCCGGATCTGCGGCACGACGGTTCTGACGTCCTCCAGGAGCATCTCCCAGGCTTCCCCGTCCTCCCGCTCCTTCAGTCCCCGCAGGAAGTCGGCGAGGTTGGAGGCGTCGCTCGCGAGGTACTGCCCCGACTCGCTGATGCCGTAGGGCTTCCGTGCCTCGCGTACGTCCGGGTCGAACACCCGGATCTGGGAGAGGTGCCGCTTCACATCGGTGACGGCGCGAGCCGAAGGCGCGCTGTCCGGCAGCGCGGGCGCTGGTCCCTGGTGGAGGACTGACGCCATGCGCCCGACGTCGGCCGTGCCGTCGGTGTGGTCTCCCGGCAGGCCGCTGTCGACCTTCACGGAGCCGCCCGTCAACTCCATCGAGGTCTCGCTGCCCTCTGCCGGATGCTGCACGAAACGCTCGCGGCGGTACATCGCGTAGCGTTCGCGCGAACCCTCGGGCAGCCGGGGCCGGGAGACGCTCAGCTCGTAGCGGTCGGGTGTCTCCTGCGAGGCGAAGTCCGACCAGAGCCCCTCGACCCCTACGGTGATACGTGACACCGGGCTCCGTCCGCCGCGAAAGGCGAGGACGTCGAATCCGCCGCGCTTCTCCAGCGCCTGCTCGATACCCGTCTCCGCCACATCCCCGAGGAACTCCAAGGACTGCAGCACGTTCGACTTGCCGGCCGCGTTCGGGCCGGACAGGACGGTCAGCGGGCCGAGTGGCAGCTTCACGTCGGTGAGGGTGCGGAAGTTCCGCACGGTCAGACCGAGTATCCGGTGGTTCACGCCTCGCGCCCATCGTGGAACGGCCGGGCCGCGGCGCCCGGTCAGCGAACTGGTCGGCGCACGGCGGACGGTCCCGAGGCAGGCCGCTGAGTGCCGCTCAGTTCCCCATGTGCATCGTCCACTTGGCGCGTCCGACCACCGAGCATCACGAAGCGTACAACTTACGTCACACCGTCACCAGGTACTTGAACACATCGGCCATGCGGGCCGAAAACGCTCTCTTTTCAAGTGCTTCGAGGCGAACGGACTCTGGTGGAAAGGGACGCGCACGGACGGTGCCGAGGGGGAGCCACGATGTCCGGACCGCTCTATGTTCCCGTTCTGCCGACACGGCCGCACGCCGCCGCGGCCTGCCGGCTGCTGTGGCCGGACGTCCGGGCCGCGATCAGGCCGCTGTGGAACCTGCCACCGCTGCCCGGAGCAACCCCGGAGACACTGGCCACACTGGTGGGCAAGTACGTCGGTCCGGTGAGCGCCGTGAGCCGTCACGGCGGATGGATCGACGCTCCCTTCGGCGAGGACGCGCAGACCACCGCCCTCGTCGAAGCATTGTCCGTCTACTGCGACTTGGGGCGGCTGCGTCCAGTGACCGGGCCGGAGCGGACCGGGGCGCAGCAGGCGGGAGCCGTGGAGACGGCCCGCCGCAGCCTGCGCGGCCTGGGTGTCCGGGTGCGGGTCACGGGGGAGTGGGATGACGGTCTCGGGGAGGGCGTCCGGCGCCTGCTGGCCCGAACCGGTCCTGAGGTGCCCGTGGATCTGCTGCTCGACATGGGCGCGGTCCTCGACGACCGGCCCGACGCGGGCAAGGAGGCACTGCGCGGCCTCGACGCGCTGATGCCCATGGCGGTCTGGCGGAGCGCCGCTCTGCTCGGAGGGGGCTTTCCCCGGGTCATCGCCGACATGCTGGAGGAAGGATGGTGTGAGGCGGCGCGGGCGGAGTGGCGCATGTGGCATGAGGTGCGCGCCACGGGCGGCGCCTATGCTCCGCTGCTCGGTTACGGCGACTACGGGGTGCAGCCCCCGAGTGCTCTCGCGCAGGCCCCGGCACCCGGGAGGAAGGGCGGGCCGCCCTGGGGCGTGCTCCGCTACACCACCGACAGCTCATACCTCCTGTTCAAGACGCTGACCCGGGGTCCCGACCGGATCGCCGTCAACCGCAGCGCGGCCCGCCGGATCGTCGAACTGCCCGAGTTCCGGGGAGCGGGGGCCGGACAGGGCGAGGAATGGCTGAGCGACTGCGCGCACGGCCCGCTCTCGACCAGCGAGGGCGTGGGCGGCCCCACGGAGTGGCTGCGGGCGGGAAACCTCCAGCACATGACGCACGTCATGCGGAGCCTGCCCGGCCGCTGAGCGGGCCGCCGGGCCTGGCTGTCCGGGCCCGGCCGCCTTGTCCGGCGCTCAGTCGAACAGCGGTGCCAGCGCGGTGTCGCCCGCGATGATCTGCCACGCGGGCACCCGCACCGTCCGGCTCACGGGGCAGGGCTTGGCCCCGTGCCCCCCGGAGGGCAGGCCGGTGAGCAGGTCGCCTCGTGCGTGGGTCAGCCGGAGATGCCGCGCGGGGTCCGTGCCGGACCCCGGGCCGGGGTCGATCAGCACCGCCGTGTTCTCGCCGGCGTCGGTGAACAGCAGGTCCACCGGGTGTCCGCCCACCAGCACGGCCCGCTCCAGATCGGTGATGCCCCGTCCGGCCAGGTACCGCTGCAGGCGGTCGGTGAGGTCCGCGCGGGCCTCGGTCACCGGGCCGGGCGGGCCGGCGTCGGCCGTCGTGCCGTCGTAGCCCGCTCCCAGCGGCGCCGAACGCGCGGCGAGGAGGGCGGGCAGGCCGCTCTGGTCCTGCCAGAAGGCGCGGTCTCCCACCGTGATCAGCTGCGACTTGGCCCGGGTGACCGCCACATTCCACAGGTTGACCTGGCTCGCGACCCAGTGCGTCGTCCGGGGCGGTGTGTTGTGCGCCGCCACCGGGCTGAGCACCATCACGTCCCGCTGTCCGCCCTGGAAGGTGTGGACGGTGCCGACCCGGACGCGGTCGTCGTCCCGCCATATCCGCGCCAGCGTCTCCTTCTGCGCCCGGAACGGCGTGACCACTCCCACCGTCGCGCCCTGCGGAAGCCCCGCCAGCAGTCCGTCGACCACGCGCCGGACGGCCGCGGCCTCCTCCGCGTTGCGCCAGGACTGCCCCCCGCCGCCGCGCGCCGATTCCCCGGACGGTACGTCGACCCAGCCGAGTACCGGTGCCGGGTCGGCCGCTCCCACCGGGTCGTGCGATGCCACCTGCCGCCGCACGTCGGTCAGCACCCGCAACCGGCCGCCGTAGCAGTGGCCGTTGACGACGTCCGCGATCCGCGGGTGGCAGCGGTAGTGCTCGTCGAGGAGCAGCGCGCTGTCGCCGTGCTGTTCGGCCGCGTGGTACGAGGAGTACACGTGGTAGGTGAGGCGGTGGTGCTCCAGCTGCGCGGCGCTCAGCCCGGCCCGTACCCGTGCCTGACGCTCCTGCTGAGGTGACACGCCGGGGATGTGCCCGAGCTGCATGGGGTCGCCGATGATCAGTGCCCGGCGGGCCCGGAACAGCAGCGGCAGCACCGACGGGATGGAGCACTGACTGGCCTCGTCGATGACCACCAGGTCGAACAGCTGCGGGGTGAGTTCGAGTTGTCGCACCGAATGGGTGCTGACGGCCCATCCTTTGATCCGCGTCATCAGGTTCTTCTGGCTGCGCTGGTAGCCGGAGCGGCGGCGGAGCGCCTGGAGCCGCTGATTCATGGGCCCCTTGGCCCGGTCCAGGGCCTCGGCGGACAACGCGCGGGACAGTTCCGCCGACAGCCCGGACAGCGCCTCCGCCGTCGCGAGCCGGGACTGCTTGAGCCCTTCCTCGTCCCATTCCCCGTGCCGGTGGACGAGTTCCCGCACCTCCCGCTCCACGGACACGGTCCCGGCCAGGGAGTCCAGCAGTTCGGGAGGCACGGGTCGTCGCGTCGCCCACTCCGGCCATGCCGGTCCTGCCCCGTCCGGGCGCTCCGTCACCGCCGCTACGAGCGCGCCCAGCGCCCGCCCGCGCCGCCATGCCCCCAGCTGCCACCAGCGGGCCCCGGCCGCCTTCCGGGCCCGCTCCGCCCAGCGGCCCAGCGATGCCACGCCGTCGGCGTTTGTGGCCCAAGCCCCTTCGAGCAGGGAAAGGGACAGCTCCAGGGCCGCGGCCCGTTCCTCCCGGTCGCGGAACAGTTCCAGCAGTTGTCCTTCCTCGCCGACGCGGTGTGCCGCCTGTGCCCGCAGCCGGTCCGCCGTTCCCCGGGTGTTGCGCAGCTCGCCGCCCACTGTGGCCGACCCGCGCCGCGGCGCCCCGGCCGGTTCGGCGAGCAGTCGTTCCAGTTTGGCCGCCTCCCGCTCCAGGGCCTCCGCGTTGCCCGTCCGCATGAGCAGGCCGGGCGCGATGTCGTCGCAGCGCTGGGCGACGACGTTCACGGCCTCGTTGTTCGTGGAGGCCACCAGCACCGACTGACCCGCGGCCACACAGGTGGTGACGACCGCCGTGACAACCTCGCTCTTGCCCGTGCCGGGCGGCCCGGACGCCACCGTCAGCGGCTGGGTCATCGCCGACGAGATCACCAGTTCCTGGCTCTCGTTGCACGGTCCCGGAGCGACGGGCGTCACCGGGCTCGCCGCGACGGCACCAGGCGCGGGCTCCCGCCGGGCCCCGCCGTTCAGCAGCGCGTCCAGGGCGGTGCCCGCGATCTGCGCCGTCCGCGTGGAGATCTCAAGCAGGTTCTCCACCAGCGCCTGGGTGGCCATGGCCTCCGCGCCCGAAGGCACCAGCAGCACGGCCGCGTTGTGCGCGCCGGGCCGCAGCGCCTGCATCACCGTGCGGTCGCTCAGCGCGGACGGATCCAGGGGTTCGAGTTCCGGCAGCCCCAGCTCGTCCAGCAACTCCCTTACGGCGCGCAGCATCTGGGCGTCGTTGCCCTCCTGCCAGGCCGGCTGCCAGCGCGCGACCAGGTCGGCCGCGTCACCCGCGTCCAGGAGTTCCGACACGACCCCGCTGTGCAGGGACGGTACACCGCTGGGCCGGAGCACGTCCCGGCCCTCCTCGTCCGGCGCCAGCTCCATCTGCTGGATGAGCAGCGGCGCCAGTTCCACCGTCGCGCGCCGCCCCCGGCCCGCGTCCCGCGCGGGCAGCGTGATCGCCGGATAGCCGTACCAGTACTCCTGCCGCGTCCCCGCCTCGGTGTCCGTGCCGGGCCGCCCCTCCTGAGGCCGGGGCAGCGCTCCGGGCGCGACGATGTGCGGTCCGCGCCCTGACTGGATGGTCTCCTCGCCCTGGGTCAGCAGGAAGTACTTCTTGTTCCGGCCGCCGTCCCGTTCGGGCCGCATTCCGGCCGCCGCCTGCGCGGTGAGGCAGTCCGCGTAGTACCGCAGCAGTCCTTGCCGGTCGACGCCGTCCCGCTCGTCCGCCTCCGCCAGCTCCCGGGCCTTCAGCAGCGCGGGGGAGCGCCGGACGGTTCCGGCGGCGTTGTGAGGGAGCGCGGGGAGCCGCACCGGCCGTGCCACCGACCGGGCGAAGGGAAGGCTCCGGGTCGCCCTGATCGTGGACTTGGTGGGCCGCTGCTCCTCCGGTACGCCGTCGCGGGTCATCTGGGCGGTCAGGTAGTCGAAGAGGTCGTCCGGGGTGATCCAGCCGCCCTCCTTGATCCGGCCGTTGCGCAGCCCCTCGACGATCTCCCCGGTGAACCGGGAGGTGCCGAGGCCCGACCCGGGCGGCGCCATCGCGGAGGCCGCCTGGAGGGCGTCGGACGCGGTGATGAAGTACACGCCGGTCGGCCGCAGCAGGGTGCTCGGCGCGGTCCGGTCCGGTTCCCCCGACGGGCCCTTCGCGGTCCAGCCCTGGACGACGGACCCGCTGGAGCAGCAGTCCAGCAGGACCAGTTTGGAGGCGGCCCGGCACGACTGGAGCATCCGCTCCAGGAACTCCGCCGGTACGGCCGTGCCCGGCAGGTCGGCGGGGTCGGTGTCCCGGGTCAGGAAGTACAGCTGGCCGTCCTGCTCGCAGAACTCGCCGTGCCCGCTGAAGTAGAGCAGCGCGGTCTCACTCGGCTGCCGTGCCTCAAGGAACGTCTCGACCGCGTGCAGCATCTCCGCGCGCGTCGGCTCGGCGGCCAGCGCGCATTCGTTGTACATGCCGATCTCGGTGTTCTCCAGCACCGCCCGCATGTAGTGCAGATCGGCGCGTACGGCCGGGAGTTCGGCGTACGTCTCGCTGTCGTAGGTGGAGACGCCGACGAGCAGTGCGTGCCGGTCGTTGTCGGTCATCGCCGCTCAGCCCGCCGTCGTCGCCGTGGTGCCGTCGGCGTCGCCGTCGTCCGCGAGGAACCGCTCGATGAGCGTGTCGTCCTCGCGGGCCTCCTTGCCGGTGATGCTCAGGGTCGCCCCGTCGGGCCGCTTGACCACGATGGTGCGCTGCGGGATCCGCGCCAGCCACGTCTGCACCAGCGCGACGACGAACGAACCGGCGCTCAGCAGCAGCCCGACGGTCTCGGCGGACGGCCCGCCCTTGTCGCCGACCCCGGTCAGACGGAGGGGCTCGGGCAGGTCCAGCCTGGCCGTGGGATCCACCTCGCCGAGCGCGGCGAGCAGTTCGCGTGCGTCCTTGCGGGCGCGCAGCGGATCCTCGTCGACGACGGAGATCAGATATCCGGAGTGGTTGTCGGGCATGGCGGTCTCGTACTCCCCGTGGATTCACCGGCTCCTTGCCGGGCGAACGAGACTAGTGGCCGCCACTGACACCGGACGCCCAAGAGGGGCCGCCGTCCCGGCCGATGGCGTGAAACGGGTCGACGATGGCCGGGGCGTGCGTGTCCGGCGTCAGACACAACTCCGCCCACACGGTCTTCCCCGGGGCACCCACGCGCGGGGCGACCGCCCAGCGGGTCGCCAGCCCCGCCACGATCATCAGGCCCCGGCCGGACTCCGCGTCGCCGGGCGGTTCCCGGTCGGAGAGCAGCGGCACGCGCTCGGTCCGCGTGTCGGTGACCTCGACGCGCAGGGAGTCGGTGCTCTCGGTGAGCCGGACATGGAAGTCCCGTCCGTGGCCGTGCCCGTGCCGTACGGCGTTGGCGGTCAGCTCGGCCGTGATCAGGGTGAGCGTGTCGTTGACCCGGTGGTCGTACGGATGCCCCCACGTGTCGAGCCGGTGGGAGACCAGCCTGCGGGCGAGGCGGGCGCCACGCGGGGACGAGGTGAAGGCCATCGCGAACTCGTGGAGGGGGCCGGAGGACGTCTCGGTCCGGGGCTCGGATTCGCCTGCGGCTTCGGTGTCGGCATCGACTTCGGCTTCGGTCTCGGCTTCGGGAGTTCGCCGTGTGGGGGAAGTTCTGCTGTTCATGTGGCCCACGCTGCCGGTGCGGTCCTAGCGTGACCAGATACGGCGCGCACACGGAGAGTCGCTGTAGGCGTGTGGTACGCGGGTGTAGGCGGGACGGAGCGTGACGGCGGGCGCGGGAGCGCGTTGGCCGGGGGAGGTGGTACGGGGATGAGTGAACCGACGGGACTGGTGGACGAGGCGTCGGAGAGTGGCGACGCTGACGGGGACGAACGGCAGCCTGAACCCGACGCCGGCTCAGGCGTTCTGCGGGTCTTCGGGCGCCAGTTGAAGCGGTTCCGGGTCCGGGCGGGCCTGGAGCGGCCCGAGTTCGGCTCGCTGACGGGGTATTCGGTGTCCACCATCGCCGCGTACGAGCAGGGGCGCCGGGTGGCTCCGCCGAGGTTCATCGATCGGGCGGATGAGGTGCTGGACGCGGGCGGGGTCCTCCAGGAGATGAAGGAGGAGGTGGCTCGGGCGCAGTATCCGGCGTTCTTTCGGGATGCGGCTCGGTTGGAGGGGGAGGCGCTTGAGCTACATGTGTACGCGATGTATGCCGTCCCGGGCCTGTTGCAGACCGAGGAGTACGCCCGCGCTGTGTTCTCCATCCGCCGCCCGCTGCTTGACGAGGATCGGATTGAGCAAGGGCTGAGTGCACGTCTGGCGAGGCAGGAGATCTACGCGCGCAAGCCCGCGCCACTGATGAGCTTCGTCTTGGAAGAGTCCGTGCTCCAGAGGCCCCTTGGGGGTAAAGAAGTACTGCGGGGCCAGTTGGAGCAGGTACTGCTTATCGGCCATAAGCGAAACGTTGAGATCCAGGTCATGCCGGTCAGTCGAGAGGACCACGGCGCACTGGGCGGCCCGTTCACCTTGATCGATACACCTGAAGGGCGGAGGATCGCCTATGCGGAGGTGCAAGGTGACAGCCGCCTCTACTCAGGGCAGTCGAAGGTCCGGGAGCTTGAGGCCCGTTACGGGATTCTCCGAGCACAGGCCCTCACGCCGAGTGAGTCACTGGCATACGTAGAGAAGTTGCTGGGAGAGACATGAGCTTTGAGTCCGGACTGGCTTGGTTCAAGAGTAGTTACAGCACTGGCGATGGAGGTGAGTGCGTCGAGGTCGCCGTCTGCCCTCACGTCGTACACGTACGCGACTCCAAGGACATAGCCCGCCGCGGTCTTGCGGTCGATGCGGAGGCGTGGACCGCGTTCGTCGGCTTCGCTGTCCGGTAGGGCGTTGGGTCTGCCCCTGGCCACGTGCCAGGGGTAGACCTGTGTCCGGCAGGGCCCGCCGACTACGCCTGTACGGCTTCGCGGATGGGGGGTGTCCACCGCCCGGCGGCGATCTCAGCGTCCAGCCGGGCCTGAAAGTGCGCGTGAGCCGCCCGCATCTCGGCCTCGCGGTCGGCCTTGTAGAAGGGCGCCTTGTAGCCCTCGGGGGGTGGGGTGCGCTCCGGGTCTTCCAAGTGGGCCATGAGGTCGAGGTAGTCCTGCTTGGTCTGGCCGTGACCGTAGGTGTTGAAGTCGGCGGCGATCTTGCGGCCGTTGGCGTCGAACCAGGTTGCCGACTCGTAGTCGTAGAGCTGGGGGTAGCGCGACTTGAAGATCGCAGCGAGCTGGTCGGCGGTGATACCGAGCCAGACGGAGACGAGGGCGTCGAGTTCTACGAGGGCGGCCCGGCGTTCGTGCTCGGTGCGGAGGGGGGTGCCGTACTCCCAGGTCTGCTTGAGCCCAGCGGCCAGGGGTTTGAGGTAAGGCCAGTCGGGTTTAGCCCAGTCCTCGTAGCGAGCCCACAGGGGGTCGAACAGTTCCCTCCAGAGGGGGGCGTAGTGGGTGGTGAGGGCGTTTAGACGGAGGGTGCGGAGGAGCAGGGCGGGCGCAAGGGGATGCGCTGGGTCAGCGGCGGGCATCTTGACGGCCTCGCCAGGTTGAAGATCGGAGCGGCCTGTGATGCGCAGTAGGTAGTCCAGGGGAAGTGCTGCCCAGAACCCCGAGCTGAGGGCGGTGAGTTGACCGTCATCGAAAGCCATCGACTGCACTGTGTGTACATGGGCTGGTCCAGGCGGGATGAGCGCTGCGTGCAGGCTGCGGCTGTTGGCGAAGGGAATCATTCTCCGCCAGGCCAATCGGAAGTACGAGGTGGATGGCTTTCCGCGCCAGGAGTCCTGCGCTGCAAGGTATTTATCTTTGTCCGTGGCCCGCAGATAATTGGTCACGGGGACGCAGCCCTCGGGCAAGCCTGTCGGAGTGAGCCAGTCCCAGTCCCTATTGTTTCGGCACGGGATTCTCGGCTCTTTCGAGAAGGGGAGTGCCGATGCGAGGTGCGGTCCCTGGAGGATGACATCTGAGAGCTCGGGGACGGTCTGGGTTTCCCAACGAATTATCCCCTCTTTCTTGGCGTTGGTTTCGTTATATCCACCTGAGATCATCGGACTGTAATCGGCCAGGATGCTGCGATAGGCAGCCAGTGCCTCGATCGCACCTTGCTCGCCAACGAGGACGGTGTACAGCAGGGGGGTTTGTGTCGCGTCATCTGTCGAGCCTGTGAGAGCCTGCCAACTGGCCAACAGCTTAGAGTTGACATGGACTACGCGATCGCGGTGCGGACGGATGTCCCACGAGCCGTTGTGTTTGATCCCAGGCGTCGCGCCTTCACCGTCGTGGGCTAGAGAATAGGTCAAGACCTCGGCGCCACGAAGCTCACTGACGTGCAGGAAGTCAGGATCCTGCGACGCGCCGTAGACATGCATCCCGAATTCCCAAGAACGATGGAGATCTTCGAAGGCCCAGTTTGCTGAGTTAACGAAGTGCGCGTGAACTCGGAGATGCCGGTACGCCGCAGCTCGGATGGCACCCTCGCGTACACCGCTGAGGTGTGTATCCGGGTGGATCATGCCTGCGCTGCCGTGTGGTCCGGTGTGCTTCCATACCTGAGCCATGAATGCACGATAAAGATCACCTCTCGTGCCGACGAGGAGCGGATAAACTGCTGGGCTGCTCAATCCAGCGATGACACCTGCAACGACTGTCAGCTCGCTGAGGAGGAAGCTCCTGCTGTCGACTCGGTTGTCCAGCACGTCCTGCTTGCGTAGTCGCCAGTCCGCCGCACTGGGCTTCTCGGCCAGCACGAACCAGGGTTCCAACTCGGCCAGAACCTGGTCCTCCTGCCATTCTGGACGCACCCAAGGCGGATTCCCCACCTGCAACTCAAACCCACCCCGCGCAAACACCTGCGCGAACTCCAGCTCCCAGTGGAAGAACCCCTGTGCCCTCGCCACATCCCTCGCCGCGCCCGCCCACAGGAACCGCCCCTCCAGCGACTGGAACCGGTCCATGCCCATCCACTCGGGCAGCTCGTCCTCGTACACGGACAGGTCGGCCAGCGTCTCGAACGTCGAGACCAACGACTCCTCCGGCACATCCTGCGTCCCCAGCAGCGCCTCTGCGAAGTCGATCCAGTCGTCCAGGTCGGCGAGGGCGATGACGTCGCGGCGCTCACCCTTGATCTGCTCCACGCGGCGGCCGGTGCGGCGGCGGGACACCGAGTCCCGCGTCAGCGTCATCTGCCGGGGCTCGGCGGTGAAACCGGGCAGCGCATCCGCCTCCCAGGCCAGCAGGACATTGTCGGCGCCGGTCTCCTCACCGCCCTCGGTGCTCACCACCTCGAACTCCGCCGCCCGCGCGGCCAGCGCCTTCGCCCGCGCGTACCGCTCGTCCGTACCGTCCAGCAGCGCCGCGCTCTGTACCGGCCAGAACCACAGCGCGCACCACGCGTCCATGAGCGTCTTGAGACGCCAGTAAGGGGTGTCCTCCGCCTGGAGTTCGGCCAGCACCGCGTCCCGCTGCACGGCGACCTCCGGCCGGCGCAGCCAGTCGTCCTCCGCTCCCCACACCCGGATGCGACGGGAGATGTCCCGCTCCGAGAGCTCCAGCCGTCGTACGACCAGACCCCACAGGTACTCGGCACGGCGGGCCAGCCCCTGGAGCCGGGCCGTCTGCTTCGCCGTAGGTGACTTCGTGACCGTCTTCCGCCACGCGGCCAGCGCCTTCGCTTCCGCCTGAGCCAGCGCCTTGGCCTCCTTCTCGGCGGCGACGGCGCCCCACTCCTTCGCCGGGAGGAGGAAGTGGTGCACCGAGCCTTCCGGGAGCGACGCGCCGCCTACCGCCTCCGCCAACGGGAAGCGCTCCGGAGTGGTCCCCAGCCAGCCGCCCTTCTTCAGCCGGTCGGCCCCGTACACCTCCCGTCGGCCGCCGATCAGCGAGTTGCCGCGCCGCAGGTGCAGGCCGAACCAGGGGGCCTCCATGCCGGGGTGCATGGTGTTGAGCCACAACGACACCTCGGCCAGTTCCACGGCCGTCTCGTTGAGGTCGACGCCGTAGGAGTTGTGCAGGGCGATGTACGCCTTCGCCTTCTGGAGTTCGACGGCGTACTGGTCGGTGTCGATCGACCGGCCCAGCTCGGTCTGCCTGCGCCGCAGATATTCCGCGGCGACCTGGTTGATCGCCTCGTTGAGGAACGCGCCCGAGCCGAGGGCGGGTTCGCAGATCCGCCAGTCCAGGAGGTCCTTCGCCTCCGTGGTGTCGGCGAGGAGCTGCTGGAGGGCCAGTTGCACGGTGACCCGCGTCAGCGACTCGGGTGTGTAGTACGACGCGGAGGTCTGCCGGTCGCGGCCGGAGAGGCGGTACACGAACGAGCCCGGCGCGTACCGCACGCGGAGTTCCTCACCGGTGATCCGGTCCCGGCGTCGTACGAACACGGAGTCGTCGTAGTCGGCGATCTTCGACTTGGGGACCAGCCAGGAACCGTCCTTCGGGTCGCCGTGCTTGGCGACCTCGTACAACTCCTCGCCCGCGATGAAGCCGCTGTACGACATCAGGCCCTCGTAGACCGCGCCCAGCTGGTTGATGCCGAGCTGCGCGTACGAGATGAAGCCGCCGCGTTCCCCCCGCTTCCCCTGGGTGATCATCAGGCTGTGCAGCACCTGGTGGAGGGTGGCGTTGCGCAGCCGGGTGTCCAGGCAGCGGACGGACTCGCCGCGTGCCAGGGCCTCGTCCGAGTCGTGGCGCGGGTCGGGGAGACTGTCCGCGCCGATCAGGCGGATCGCGTCGCGTTCGAACAGCTTGCTGTGCAGCGGCTCGAAGCGCAGGCCGACGTCCTCGCTGGTCTTCTCGCCCGCCGTGTCGTCGGCGGCCGCCTCCACGCCGTGCGTGCGGCGCGGGCGGTAGCCGTCCTGCACCTTGCGGAACAGCAGGTCCAGGGACTCGTAGAGGTAGAAGCCGTTGCGCGCGGTGTCGCCCACCGGCTCCCGCTCGGCGACGAGTTCACCGAGCCGGCCGAGCCCGTAGCCCTGCTGGTACTCGGGATAGTCGGCGGGCAGGATGCCCAGCTCGGGACGGGCCTCCGCGTACAGCAGGAACAGGATCCGGTAGAGGTAGCGCAGCGACTCCCGGGTCAACCGGCGCCCCAGGTCGGGGAGTTCGCCGATGTCCTCGGGGCGTACGCCCTGCCCGTGCAGCCGCTGGAGTACCTCGTTCGCGATCAGTTCGACGCTCTTGCGCAGGCCGTCGCGGAGTTCGCTGGAGACGCCGACCGCGTGCTTGGCCGACTTGCCGACCAGCTCGGCCAGCGGGTTCTCGCCGCCCTCCTCCGGCGTGCGCAGCGAGTCCGCGCCGAACAGCGCGGCCACGGTGTCGAGTTCGCCGCCCGCCCGGGTGTCGTTGCGCTGGAGCGCGGTGTCCAGGGAGACACCGAGATAGCGTCCTTCGCCCCACACAGCGCGGTCGGCGAGGACGATCACCCCGCCGCCGAGGAGCAGCACGTACCGGGGCGGCTCCGCGCAGGCGAACAGGAAGGAGGCCAGTTTGGAGCCGGTCTCCACCGGGGTCGGGCCGTCCAGCGGCACCGGTTCCAGCAGGCGTCCCCGGCCCTTCGGGTCGAGCGCAGCGTCGGGTTCGGCGGCCCAGCCGCAGTCCAGCGCGACCAGGCCCTTCTCGGCGTGGGCGACCGGGACCTCGTACCGCTGACCCGCGCGCTCGACGGGCAGGACGCGCGGCTTCGCGTCGTAGCCGAGCGCGCGCAGCACCTCGGCGTTGAGCGCCCGTACCTGCTCCCGCCACTTCGGCGCCCGGTAGGTCAGGAAGTCGTCGTCGGTGTCGCGGACGGAGATGATGCCGTCCTCGTCCTCGGGGAGCGCGAAGGAGGACCGCGCGCGGAAGTAGCCCCGGCGCAGCGCACGTAGTCCGGCACGCGGGGTCACCGGGAGTTCGGCGCGGCCGGGCGTCGGCGCGGCGGACGTCTCCTCCTCGGTTCCGCCGTCGTCACCGGCCGGCGGCTTCGTCGCCTCCTCGCGCTCCTTCCACCTCTGGAGCAGGCCCGACTTGAGATCCTTCGGCAGCACCTCGGCCAGGTAGTGAGCCGAGAAGTAGTCGCCACGGTTGACCAGGGAGTCGTACGTCATGACAGGGCTTCTCTCAGAGGGGCACAGACCGGGGTCACAGGGCGGCGGCGTTCGAGGGCACGTAGCGGAAGGGGGAGGGCACCGCCGCGAGGGAGACGGGCGGGGCTTCGTCGCCTTGCCCGCGGCCGTCGGCGGGTTCGGTGTCGGGTACCAGCACCGCGAGGACCCGCAGCAGAGGCCGGCCCGTCGTCAGCAGCGAATCGGCGAGATCGGCGAGGCGTTCCCGGGTGCGTTCCCCGTCCAGCGTGGGCTGCTCCCAGGCGCCGAGCCGCAGCTTGTACTCCTCGACAGGACGGCGCAGCGGTTCGTCCCAGGCGTCGCGGTGGGCGTTGAGGAACGCCTCGGCCGTCTCCAGCACCCGGGGGAGGGCGGCACGCAGGGGCTCGGGATCGCGGTAGCCCCGCTTGTTGGCCATGGCCGGGCCGACACCGGCGCGGCGCAGCAGGGAGACCATGTCGTCGACGGCCAGGCCCTCCCAGGTGAGCTCATTCTTCCCCTGCTCCGTCGAAGTGGCGGTCTCCCGCCAGGTCACGCCCATCCACTTCACGACAGTGGGCCGGCCCAGCTTGTTGGAGTACACGCCCTGGACCAGGTAGACCGGCTCCGCCACGTTCGACGTGATCATCGGCGCCTCCTGGCGGCCGAGTCCGACGAGGACCTTGTCGGTGAGCCAGTCGACGACCGGGTGCAGGTCCGTGAGCAGGGAGATCTCGGGCCAGCTCGACGTGGACGACTGGCGGGCGCGTTGCAGTGAGTGCTCGGCGAGACGGCGGTTGAAGGTCACCAGCAGCCGCTCCCGCAGGCGCTGCTCGCGCAGGTAGTCCGAGGGGAGCGCCTTGAGACGGTGGACGAGTTCAGCCGGCGGGCGGAAGGAGAGCAGCCCGGACTGCTGTTCGCGGTCCAGGTCCAGCCGGTCGCGGGCGTCCGGGTACACCTCCCGCAGCGCCTCGTCCACGAAGTGGGCGGTGGAGTCGAAGAGCCGGGGGAGGACCGGGCTCGCGTCGTCGGTGCGAGCCGACGGCAGCGCTCCGGCCACGGTCGGCGCGTCGTGCTCGTCGTCCCGCGGGGCTCCGTACGTCTCCGCGGTCGCGTCCACCGAGCCGAAGAAGTCCGCGAGGAAGTCCTCAAGACCGGCGTCCTGGCCGTCGGCGGCGGAGCGGTGTGTGTCCAGGGACTCGTCGACGGTCCTGCCGCTCAGCAGGTCCTGGATGAGGGACCGCTCCTCCGCCTCCGCCCGGTACAGGCCGGTCACTGCCTCAGCCGTGCCCAGCGAGCGGTGTGCCTGGTCCTCGCGTTCCAGCAGCCGCTCGGCGACCACGGTGTCGTCCTTGGCGCCCGCCACCTCGCTGGTCAGGATCAGCGCCCGGAACTCCGGCGGATGTGCCTGCCCGTAGCGGTCGATACGGCCGTTGCGCTGCTCGATCCTGATCAGCGACCACGGCACGTCGTAGTGCACCAGTTGGTGGCACTGCCGGTGCAGGTTGACGCCCTCGGAGGCCACGTCGCCGGTGAGCAGGACCCGGACGGGTGTGTCGGCCAGGCCGAACTCCTCGACGCGGGCCATCTGTTGCTCGTCCGAGAGCCCGCCGTGCATGACACGGACGCAGTCGCGGGCCGCGCGGCCCCGGAACCCGAGAGCGGCGGGCAGCACCCCGGCCAGCCACTCCAGGGTCTGGACCCGCTCCGAGAACACCACGACCCGCGCCTCGGAACCGGGTCCCACCCCGATCTCCTCGCGCAACTGCCGCACCAGGGCGGCGAACTTCGCGGAGTCCGTCTCGCCGAGACCGGCGGCCAACTCCGACAGCCGGTACAGGGCGGCGAGTTCGGCCTCGGTACCGCGCCGGTCCTCCTTCTTCTCCAGCGTCCTGATCCGCGCGGAGACCGTGGCCCGTAGCGCGGCGTGGGAGGACAGGAACGACTTCAGCAGCGTGTAGGGGAAGAGGGGGACGGCGCTGACCGAGGCGCCGCCGTCACCCGGCAGCCAGACCGCGGCCAGCTCCTCGAAGATCTTCTCCTCGGCGGGGCCGGCCGGACAGTGCACCGAGCGGGACGGGCCCCGGTCCGCCCACTGGCCTTTCATCTGCTCGCGGACCTCCGGGCTGATCTTCGTCCGCCGGATGAACAGGTGCGCGATGTCGGCCGCGCGGTAGTTCTCCGGGTCGCGGATCGCCACCGGGTCCAGCAGCCGGATCAGTTCGGCGAAGGACTTCGCGTCGCCGTTGTGCGGGGTCGCGGAGGCGAGGATCAGGGCGTCCGTGCGGGGGGCGAGCGTGCGCGCGAGCTGGTTGCGCAGCGAACCGCGGTTGATCAGGTTGTGCGACTCGTCGATGACGACCGCGTCCCAGCGGATCTGCTCCAGATGGTGCTGGTACTGGTCGGTGTTCTTGAGCGTGTCGATGGAGACGATGACCCGCTTGAACGAGGTGAACGGGTTGCGGCCGGCCGGGATCTCCCGCTGGATGCGCTCGATGCCCACCGAGTCCAGCCGCACCAGCGGGATCGCGAACCGTGTCCACAGCTCGTGCTGGAACTGCTCCAGCACATGCTGCGGGGTGACCACCAGGATCCGCTCGCCCCGGCCGCGGCGGATCAGCTCGGCCAGGGTCAGGCCGATCTCCAGGGTCTTGCCGAGGCCCACCACGTCCGCGATCAGCAGCCGCGGGCGCAGATTGGCACCGGACAGGGCCAGTTGGGCGGGGCGCCGCTGGTAGGGCAGCGGGTCCATCAGGAACGAGTCGGCGAGCGCCAGTCGTTGTTCCGACTGGGGCAGCGCGGTGCGGCGCAGCACCGCTTCCAGGAACAGCCGGGAGCGGCGGTAGTTCGGGGAGTCGTCCCGAACGAGCATGGTCGCGCCCGGATCGAGCAGTTCGATACGGTCCAGGCCGGAGAAGTACACGGCCTCCTGGTCACGGACGAACTCCGACACCCCGACGACCTCGATGCGTGTGCCGTCGTCCGACGTCGGCATCGAGCTTTTGACCAGCCACTCCTCGTCTCGCACGACCACCAGGGCACCCGCCGGGTACTGGTCCCGGCCGCTCGTGGCGCCGGTCTGGTCCGCGCTGATCTGGACGGCGGTCACCCGTGGCCTCCTGAGGCGATTCGGTCGTGCGTGGCGTGCGTGGGCGGGGCCCTCGTGAGGGCCCGCTCATTATCGCGGGTATGAGGGGCTTACGGGTCAGAAGGGGGTACTGGCCGCATACGCCTCGCGCAGCCGCCGTGCGGTGGTCCGGGCCTGCGCCGAACTCCGCAGGGGAGGCCGGTCCGCGCCGCCGCGCCCGGACGCGCGGCGCGGGGACAACGGAGCGGCGGACTTCCCGGCGGTCGGGTCCTGGCCCGAACCGGCGGTGGTGGCCCCGGCCCTGGACGGCTCCCGGGTGGCCGACGCGGAGGCGCCACGGGCGTCGGTGAGCGGCTCCGGAGGCACCTCGACACGGCGGAACAGCAGACGGGGATCGGAGGGCGGCTTTGCCGGAGCGGGCACCGGTGGTGCCTCGGGGCCGGCGGGGGCGGAGCCAGGTGGCGTCTGGGGGCCCGCCTGGACGGGGTCCGGCGGCAGCTTCGGGCCCGCCGGGACGCGGGCCGATGGCACCTCGGGGCCCGTCGGGACGCCGTCCTGCCCTCGCCGGGCCGACCGGAAGCCCGCCGCATCCCGTTCCCGCTCGTCAGGCCGGGCCGGCGCGGCCGCGAGGGGAGTCCCGCCCGTCCCGGGCGCCGTGCGCACCCCCGGCCCGGACACACGGCCGACGGCGAGGAGGTCGTCCAGGACGTGGGTCGGAGCGGCCGTGTACGTCGTGAGCCTGCGGCGTGCCTGGGCGACCTTCAGCCCCTGTGACTCGATCAGTGCGCGGCAACGCCGTACGACCTCGGCGAGATCCGGCCGGTCCTGCGGGCGGTGGGCCAGCATGGCGGTGAGCAGCGGCACGAGCTCGTCCGGGGCTCCGGACAGATCCGGTGCGAACGCGGGGTCGACGACGTGGTGGAAGAGGAGGTGGATGTTGTCGGCCCGGTAGGGCGGATGGCCCGAGGCGGCGAACAGCAGGACCGCGCCCAACGCGTACACGTCGACCGCCGGCGTCAGAGGCTTCTCACCGTTCGCCTGCTCGGGCGGCATGCAGGAGGGTGTGCCGACGACCATGTGCGGCGCGGTCAGCGACACACTGGACTCCGCGAACACCGCGAGCCCGAAGTCGATCACCTTCGGTCCGTTCGGCCCGAGGAGCACGTTGGCCGGCTTCAGATCACGGTGCAGCAGACCCTGCCGGTGCACCGTGGCCAGCGCCTCGGCCAGGGTCGCGCCCAGCGCCGCCGTCAGCAGCGCGGGCAGCGGACCGTGGGCGGCCACGTGACGGCTCAGATCGAGACCCTCGACGTACTCGGTCGCCAGCCACGGACGCTCCGCCTCCGGGTCGGCGTCCAGGAGGGCTGCGATCCTGGCTCCCCAGATCGTCTTGAGGATCTCCACTTCCTGCGCGAACCTGGTCCGCGTCTCGGAGTCGACCACGGACGGCTTGATCACCTTCACGGCGGCCGGCTCCCCGCCGGGCGACTCGCCCAGGTACACCTGGCCCATCCCGCCCTGCCCGATCCGGCCGAGCAATTCGTATCCGCCCAGCTCGGCGGGATCGTCGGGATCAAGGGGGGCGATGTGCACCTGAGGCCTCACTTTCAGCACGCTCGAACCGGGGCAGGCAGCCCCTGCCAAGCTAGCCCACGCCCTGAGGGAAGGGCATGCCGCTCAGCTCGGGTGACACAGGCGAACCCTGATCCGGGCCGCGGCAAGGGTGCGACGGTTCCGCAGGGCGGACGCCTCGCGTCACTCTTCGGTGCCGGTGCCGGTGCCGGTGCCGGTGTCCGGCTCAGCGACCGGAGGCGGCGTCGGCGGAGCCTGCGTCGGCTCGGGCCGACTGGGCGGTGATCCATTCGGCGGATGCTCTGGTCTAAAACCGAGGTGTTCAAGGGGCTACCGAGGGCATTGGGACTCGTAGCGAGGCTGAGCCTCGCGATGTTTTGGAGGGGGAGAAGCTTGTCGAAGGATGAGTTCGGGGCAGTTCTTATCGCTGCTTGGACGTTATCTCTCTGAGTGCTGATCATTACCGCGACGTCACAGCGCCGCGGCAGTAGGACGCGCCTGGAGCGCATCTGCTGGAAATGGGCTTGTGCTCGTGCACAGGCACGTCGTGTTGAGCTGGAGGACGCGGTGGGCGGTAGTGCCCTCGCAACACTTCCAGCCGATGACACGCTGAATTACCCAGAACGCGAAGATGTGCTGTACCAGGCGTCCCAGAAGGCGTTGGGGATAAAGATGGTGCTCCCGGTGGCTATGAGGATGTCTCATGTGGTGATGCGGTGAGTTGGGGCATCATTGCTGCTTGTGGGTGTCGATCTGTCGCAGCGGCTGGTTCCTGACGGTCTGTGGG
>NZ_JBIAIE010000045.1:0-33583 GCF_042871185.1 Streptomyces sp. NPDC006012 | reverse complement strand
CCCGACACACCCAACAACTCCCCACCCATCCCCAACCACTGCGTCCCCTGACCCGGAAACACAAACACCCGACGCCCCTCCACATCCGCCACCCCAGTAACCACCTGCGACGACGCAACACCCCCACCCAACGCCTCAAACCCCGAAACCACCTCACCCCGCGACCCCGCCAACACCACACCACGGTCGTCGAGTTGTGCCCGGCCGGCGATGAGCGACCGCCCGATGCCCGGCACGGACAGACCTTCGGTGTTCCGCGCATACGCGGCGAGCCGTTGCGCCTGGCCGGCCAGCGCGGCGCGGCCACGGCCGGAGACGATCAGCGGAAGGGTCTCGGGGACGGGCTGCTCCTCCGGCTCCCCGGCGGTGTCCGGGACGTGTTCCAGGATGACGTGGGCGTTGGTACCGCTCACCCCGAACGACGACACACCCGCACGCCGCGGCCCGTCCGACTGCGGCCACTCCCGCGCCTCGGTCAACAACTCCACCGCACCCGACGACCAGTCCACATGCGACGACGGCCGATCCACATGCAACGTCCGCGGCAACACCCCACGCCGCATCGCCTCGACCATCTTGATCACACCAGCCACACCCGCAGCCGCCTGCGCATGACCGATATTCGACTTCAACGACCCCAGCCACAACGGCCGTTCCACCGACCGCCCCTGACCGTACGTCGCCAGCACGGCCTGCGCCTCGATCGGATCACCCAACGTCGTACCCGTACCGTGCGCCTCCACCGCATCCACATCCGCCGCCGACAACCGCGCACTCGCAAGCGCCGCACGAATCACCCGCTCCTGCGACGGACCATTCGGCGCCGTCAACCCATTCGACGCACCATCCTGATTCACCGCCGAACCACGCACCACCGCCAACACCCGACGCCCATGACGCCGCGCATCCGACAACCGCTCCAACAACACCACACCCACACCCTCGGCCCACCCCGTACCGTCCGCCGCATCCGCGAACGCCTTGCACCGCCCATCCGGCGCCAACCCCCGCTGCCGCGAGAACTCCACGAACGAGGTGGGCTGGGCCATGACGGCCACGCCGCCGGCCAGTGCGAGGGAGCACTCCCCGTTGTTCAGGGCCTGCGTGGCCAAATGCATTGCGACGAGCGAGGAGGAGCAGGCCGTGTCCACCGTGACCGCAGGGCCCTCAAGCCCCAACGTGTAGGACACCCGGCCGGAGGCCACACTGCCCGAGTTGCCCGTCCCCAGAAAACCCTCAAGACCCTCCGGAACCTCGTCCAGCTTGCTCGCATAGTCGTGGTACATCACACCCGAGAAGACACCCACGTCGCGGCCCTTGAGCGAGGTCGGGTCGAGCCCCGCCCGCTCCAGCGCCTCCCAGGACACCTCCAGCAGCAACCGCTGCTGCGGATCCATGGCCAACGCCTCCCGCGGCGAAATCCCGAACAGGTCGGCGTCGAAGTCACCTACGGTGTCCAGGAATCCGCCCTTGCGGACGTACGAGGTGCCCGTCCGGTCGGGGTCGGCGTCGAACAGCTTGTCCAGGTCCCAGCCTCGATCGGCCGGGAAGTCCACCAGACCCTCCCGCCCCTCGGCCACCAGCTCCCACAGCTCCTCCGGCGAGGTGACTCCCCCCGGCAGCCGGCACGCCATCCCCACGATCGCGATCGGCTCGGCGGACGCGAGGGGGCGCGGGCGGGTGGCGACCGCGGTGTTCTCGCCGCCGAGCAGGCGCACCCGCAGGTGGCGGGCGACGGCGGCGGGGGTGGGGTGGTCGAAGGCCAGGGTGGCGGGCAGGGCGAGCCCCGTCTCGGCGGTGAGGTGGTTGCGCAGCGCAACCGCGGTCAGGGAGGTGAAGCCGAGTTCCTTGAAGGCCCGTTCGGGGGCGGTGGCCGCGGGCGCGTCCGGATGCACCTCGGCGACCGCGGCCCGCACCAGGTCCAGGAGTGTGCGGTCCTGCTCCGACCTGGACAGGGTGGCGAGCCTGCGGCCCAGATCGGTGGTGACGGCGGCGTCGGGCCGGGCCGTCCTGGGCTGGGCGTCGATGAGGCCCAGCAGCGGGGCCGGGACGGCGGCGGCGCCCAGCGACGCCGGCTCGGGGTGGAGTACGGCCAGGTGTGCGCCGCCGGTGGCGAGCGCGGCGTCGAACATGGCCAGGTTCTCCGCCAGTGGCAGCACACCGACGCCGGAGGGCGCGGGCAGTTCGCTGCTGTCCCAGGGGCCCCATGCGAGGGATCGCGCGGGCAGGTCGCGGGCGGTCCGGTGACGTGTCAAGGCATCGAGGAAGGCGTCGGCGGCGGCTTCGGTGCCGCGTCCTGCCGTGCCGAGCAGCCCGTGCGACGCGGTGAGGACGAGGAACGCGGACAGCGGGGCCGAGGCGGTGCCGTGGTGCAGGCTGAGGGCGCCCTCGACGGCCCGCCCGAGGTCGGTCGTGGAGGCGGCGCCGGTCGTGTGCACGACCGCGGTCAGAGGGTGTTCGTAGGCGGTGAGGGCCGTGGCGAGCGAGTCGGGATCGGCCGGGTCACCGGCGGCGAGGGTCACCTCGGCGCCCGCGGCCCGCAGTTCACCGGCCAGTTCGGCGGCGGTGGGGTCGGCGGTGCCGTGCGGGCTCAGCAGGAGCAGTCGGCGGACGCGGTGCGCCGTCACCAGGTGGCGGGTGACCGCGGCGGCGACGGTTCCGTCGGCGCCGGTCACCAGGGTGGCGCCCGCGAAGGCCGCGGGGTCGGACGGCTGCGGTTCGCCCTCGGTGGTCACCCGGATCAACCGGGGCCGCAGGAACACCCCGTCGCGGACGGCGAGTTGGGGTTCGCCCGAGGCGACGGCCGACGGCAGGGCGGCGGCCGAGGTGTCCGCGGTGTCGAGGTCCACCAGGATCAGGCGGTCGGGGCGCTCGGCCTGGAGGGAGCGCACCAGGCCCCAGGCGGGCAGGTCGCCCGGTTCCTGGTGCTCCTCGGGACCGCCGACGGCGATCGCGCCGCGCGTCAGCACGACGAGCCGGTCGGTGCTCCGGCGGTCGGCGGCGAGCCAGTCCTCGATGCTGCGCCGGAGCCCGTCGACCGCGGTCCGTACGGCATCAGCCGTCTGCCCGCCGTCCTGGTCCGCGTCCCCCGCGCCGGCGAACGGCCGCATGTCCGAGGACAGGAGGGTGACCTCGGCCGCGTCGGTCCCGGTCTCAGCGTCCGTGCCGGTGTCAGTCCCGGTGCCGGTGTGGACCGACTGGCCGGCTGCCCGGAGTGCGTCGACGACCGCGAAGGGGTCGCTGCCGAGCAGGGCCCAGCGGGACGGGGCGGGGGCGCCGGGTACCGGTACGGAGGGCAGCGGGACCCAGTCGAGCCGGAACAGCGACTCGTAGCGCCCCGCCCCCACGGCGCGCAGCCGGGCGGGCAGGTCGAGCAGGACGTGCCGGGTGGTCTTGCCGGAGGCGGTGCGCGGGATGCGGTCGATCTCGTACAGCTCCTCGGGGACCTTGTAGTACGAGAGCCGTTCCCGGCAGGTGGCCAGCAGTTGTTCGGGGTCGATGCCCTCGGGTCCGGCGACCAGGAAGGCGACGGGTACCTCGCCGAGCACGTCGTGCGGCTTGCCGACCACGGCGGCGTCGGCGACGCCGGGGACGGTGCGCAGGACCTCCTCCACCTCGACGGGGTGGATGTTCTCACCGCCGCGGATGATGAGTTCCTTGATCCGGCCGGTGATGACGAAGTAGCCGTCCGCGTCGCGGCGGGCCAGGTCGCCGGTGCGGTACCAGCCGTCCTTGAAGGCGTCGGCGGTGGCCTCGGGCTGGTTGTGGTAGCCGGCCATGACGCTGGGGCCGCGCACCCACACCTCGCCCTCGGCCCCGGCCGCGGCGTCGAGACCGGTCGTGGTGTCGACGAGACGCACACCGAGCCCGGGCACGGGCAGCCCGCAGGAGCCCTCGACGCGGGCGCCGACCGGCCAGTTGATGGTGATGGAGCCGCAGGTCTCGGTGGATCCGTAGGCGTCCAGCAGCGGTGCGCCGAAGGACTCCTCGAAGGAGCGGCGCAGTTCGGCGGTGGTGATCGCGCCGCCGACGAGGCACATCCGCAGGGCGGGTGCTTCGAAGCCGCTCTCACGGGCGGCCTGGACGAGATAGTGGTACATGGTCGGCACGCCGGCGAGGAACGTGGCGGAGTCGGCGCGCAGCGCGTCCAGCACCTCGTCCGCGGCGAAGCCGTCGAGGATGTGCGCGGTGGCGCCGACGGCGGTGACGCCGAGGACGCAGGCGATGTGCGACAGGCTGTGGAAGAGGGGCAGCGGCCACACCACCCGGTCCGCGGCGGAGAGTCCGGGGACGGGGACGTAGCAGGCGGCCACGGACCACAGGCAGTTGCGCTGGGTGGACATCACGCCCTTGGGGCGGCCGGTGGTCCCGGACGTGTAGAGGGTCCAGGCGATGTCGTCGAGGCCGAGGTCGTCACGGGCCGGGGCGAGGGGTTCGGTGGCGGCCATGGTCTCGTAGGACACCGTGCCGAGTGGCGCGTCGTCCGGTATGCCCGCCTCGGCGGTGACGACGATCCGCAGCCCCGGGCGGTCGGCGACCAGCCGGGCCAGCTGCGGGGCGTGCGCCTCGTCGGTGATGACCACCTGGGCGCCGCTGTCGTCGAGGAGGTAGCCGAGTTCGGCGTCGGTGGCCCGCGGGTTGAGCGGTACGCCGACCGCGCTCGCGCGCACGACGGACAGATAGCTCTCGACGGTCTCCACGCGGTTGCCGAGCAGGATGGCGGCCCGGTCGCCGGGTTGCAGCCGCAGGTCGGCGAGGTGTCCGGCGATCCTGCGGGTGCGCAGTTCGAGTTCGGCGTACGTGACGCTGCGCCGCGCGTCGTGGAAGGCGACCTTGTCCCCGTGGGTTTCGGCGTGCGAGCGTAGCAGCTCGGGCAGCGGCCGAATGAGTTCGGTGCGCAGCATGTCACCACATCCCTTGTCTGCGGGCAGACATCATGTGCCGGGGGCCCGGCCGAAAACGGTGCGGGCCGAACCGGGAGCTTTCCTCCGCGGCCGTGCGTGCCACTGGAGAGTCTGGATCGGCAATCCGCTCCTATGACCCCTGTGCCACCCCCTACGGCATCCCTAAATTCCTGGGCGGGTGGTCTTTCATCCGGGGTGCGTGGAATGAGGGTGACAGCGACACTAGGCTCGGGCGCATGACGCGCAATTGGTTGTTCGTCCGCCTTCTCGAACACCCCGCCTCGGTGCCGGGTACGGAGCGAGCGTTATTTCCCTCGCTGGTTTCCGAACTGGTCGACCAGGTGCGTTCCGCGGACACCGACGCACGTTGGTACTTCGAACCCCTGGAGGGCCGAGGGGGTCCGCACCTCGGGCTCTGGCTGTTTTCCCGGCCCGGGATTCTCCAGGACGCCAGGAAGGATCTGGACCGGGCCGCCGCGGAACGCGGCCGCACGGTTGTCTGGGACCACTATGAACCGCCCATGTCGAAATATCTCGATCACGCCACGGTGGACCTCGCCGCGCGGCTGGCCACGGCATCCAGCGATCTGACGCTCGGTCTGCTGCGGGCCCGTGCGGCGTGCGGGCCGCTGGAATCGGTCTCCGGTATCAGCGTTCCGTTTCTGCATCTGGCGCAGCTCACCGAGTTGCTCGCGCCGGAGGAAGGGGTCCCGTTCCTGTTCCAGTGCTGGCAGCACTGGTCGAACGAGTTGCCGGCGCGGCGCCGCGCGGAGCTGTCCGTACTGCGCCGGTCGGCGCTGGAGCGGGCGGTGGGCCAGTTGGCCGGGCTGCGGTGGGCCGGAGCCGAGTACGCCGGGCACTGGGAGCGTTACGCGCTCACGGTGCGCTCGCTGGTCGAGGGGTGTACGGCGACGGCGCCGGTGAGTTATCTGCTCTTCGACCACGCCCATCTGACGCATCGGCGGCTGGGCGTCGGCGTCGCGGACGAGGCGCTGGCGGCGCATGCCCTGCGGACGGCGCTGCGCACCGGGGTGGCGCTGCCCGAGTCCGTCTCCGCTCTGCTCGCCCGGACTCCGCAGCCGGTCTGAGGGCCGGTCTGCCCGGGCACGCAGCGAGGGGCCCGCTCATCGAGGACGACGAGCGGGCCCCTCGCTGCTGTCCGGCCGGGCCGGCGGGTCAGTGCACCGGTACCCGGGGCAGCAGCGCGTGCAGTTCCGCCGGGCTGCGCAGTACGGCGTCGGGCTGTTCGGCGAGCAGTTCGGCCTCGGCGGTCTCGCCCCACAGGGCGGCGACCGCGTACACCCCGGCGGCGCGGGCGCTCTGCAGGTCGGTGACGGCGTCGCCGATCATCAGCGCGTTGCCGGGCGGCACGTCCAGCAGGTCGAGCGCGCGCCGGACCATGTCGGGGGCGGGTTTCGCGCGCGGTACCTCGTCACCGCCGATGACGTGGTGGAACAGCGGCAGGATGCCGAGCCGGTCGAGCAGCGACCGGGCCCGCACACCGCTCTTGCCGGTGGCGACGGCGAGTCCGATGCCGCGGCCGCGCAGGTCGGCCAGCAGTTCCGGTATACCGTCGAACATGGTGACCTCGTGGGCGAGCCGGTAGCTCTCGCGGACGAACGGTTCCTCCATCTCCAGGGGCAGCCCCATGATGCGCATGATGTCGGGGAAGTAGCGTCCGAGATGCCGGTTGTACTCGTCGAAGGGGGCCGGGCCGTCCCCCACGACCTCGGCGTACGCCACCGTGAACGCTGCGCGCATGACCGCGAAGCTGTCCACGAGGACGCCGTCCATGTCGAACACCACGGCGAGGGGTCCGCGCCGCTCGTCGAGCAGCGGGCCGCGGGGCCGGGCAGGGTTGTTGTCGTCGTCCATGAGGTCTCCTCGTTCCGTGCGGCCACCGGGGGGGTGGTTCAAGGGGCGCCCTGTCCGGCCGGCATGGCCGGCCGGCCGGCGCGTCGGGCCGAGCGGTAGAGGCGTTCGATCGCGCCGATGGTCAGCCGGGTCTCGGTGGCGGCCCGGCCGCGGGATGCCGGGTCGGCCAGCATCCCGGGCAGTTCGTCCAGTTGGCGCAGGTACTCGGCGCCGATGGGCTCCTCGGGCACGGGCACCGGTTCGGTCCGGCCGTCCCGGGTGAGGGTCAGCCGGGAGCCGCCCGCCCGGTTGGGGCTGAAGCCGAACGTGCAGCGCAGTGCGGCGGTGCCGGCCGCGCCCTCGACCGTGATGCGGGTGACGTCGTACTGCTCGTGCGAGGCCCAGCTCGCGCGGAGGGCCACCGAGACGCCGTTGGCGGCGACGAGGAAGCCGCGTGCGGTGTCCTCCACGTCGCCGGGGCCGTCGGCCGCCGGGTCCCCGGGCCGGGTGCCCCGCCACGCCGCCCCGGCACTCGCGCTGCCGAGAAAGTCGTCGGAGAGGGTGCCCACGACCTGGTCGAAACCGACTCCCGGGCCGATCAGCGGCAGGGCCGTGTCGAGCAGGTGCCAGCCCAGGTCGACCAGGGCGCCGCCGCCCGCGAGGGTGCGGTGGGTGAACCAGCCTCCCGCATCGGGCACTCCGCGCGCCCGGACCCAGGAGACGTCGATGTGCCGGACGGGCCCGAGGCCGGCGGCCAGTTCGCCAAGGGCCCGTACGTCCGCCCGGTGGCGGGCGGCGCTGCCGGACAGCAGGACCGCGTCGGCGGACCGTTCGGCGCGGGCCAGCAGGTCGGCCTCGGCGGAGTCCAGGCAGACCGGTTTCTCCACGAAGACCGAGGTGTTCCCGGTGAGCAGCCGGGCGGCGACCTCGGCGTGCAGGTGGTTGGGGACCGCGACGACGGCGAGGTCCACCGCCGTCGCGGACAGTTCGTCGAGGCCGGCCAGCGACCGGGCGCCGGGGACCTGCGCCAGTGCCTCGGCGCGGGCCGCTTCGCTGGGATCCACGACGGCGGTCACCTCGAAGGCGGGGTGACGGCGCAGCCGGGGCAGCCAGAGGGTGCGCCCGGCCCAGCCCAGACCGACGACGGCCACGCGCAGGGGCGGGCCGGGGTGCGTGCGCGCCGGCCGGACGGGGCTCATGTGGTGGCCAGGACGTGCTCGACGATGCCGGCGATCCGGCCCACCTGCTCCTCGTCGGCGAGCAGGGTCCGGTGGTGCAGCCAGATGGTGTCGCCGCTGATGGCCTCGGAGTTCGGGCAGCGGGCGGCGATGGCCTCGGCGTTCTCCTGGGGTGCGCCGGTCTCCCAGAATCCGGGGGTGCGGTAGATGGCGCGGAACCCCGCGAAGGCGGGCAGTCCGCGGGCCACCAGGGCGTCGACGACGGCGTTGCGGCGGTCCTCGCCGATGCCGGGCACCCGGAACATGGCCATGTAGTGCGGGACGCGGTCGTTGCGGTCGTCCCTGCTCTGCGGGACGACGCCCGTGATGGCGGCCAGTTGGCCGGCCAGCAGCGGCCAGCGTGCCTCCCGGGTGGTGATCTGTTCGTCCAGGCGGCGCAGTTGGGCCCGCAGCACGGAGGCGGAGAACTCGTTGAGGCGGAAGTTGGAGCCGGAGGTCTGGTGGAAGTAGTGGCGGTCGGTCGGCGGCCTGCCGCAGCTGTGCCGCAGGAAGGCGGTCTGGTGGGACTCGGCGTCGGGGAAGAGGACGGCGCCGCCCTCGCCCGCGGTCATCAGCTTTCCGTTCTGGAAGCTGAACGCGGCGATCGAGCCGAGTTCGCCGGCCTTCTTGCCCTGCCACTGGGCGCCGTGGGCGTGCGCGGCGTCCTGGATGAGCGGTACGCCGGTGTCGGCGGACAGCTTGGCCAGTGCGTCCATGTCGGCGAAGTGCCCGGCCATGTGGACCGGCATGATGGCGGCCGTCCGGGAGGTGACGGCGGCGGCCGCGGCCTCGGGGTCGATGTTGTAGGTGCCGGGGTCGACGTCCACCGGGACGGCCACCGCGCCGAGGCGCTGGGCGGCCTGGGAGGAGGAGATGAAGGTGAAGGCCGGCACGATGACCTCGGTGCCGGGGCCCACACCGAGCACCTGGAGTGCGAGTTCCAGGGCGTGCGTGCCGTTGGTGACGGCCAGGGCGTGTGCGGAGCCGTGGTAGTCGGCGAACTCGCGCTCGAAGGCGTCGACTTCGCCGCCGCCCATCCGCCACCACTGTCCCTGCTCCAGGGCGCGGATCAGACCGGTCCGCTCCTCGTCGCTGTACTGGGGCCAGTCGGGGAATTCCGGGGCCTGCAGCGGATTCCCGCTCATTAATTCACCGTCTTTCCATGGGAGGAAAACCGTTCCGGGAAGCGTCCGGATCCTTGGCGCACAGAATTGGGCCATTGCTGGGACCGGGCGGCTGCCAGCACGCTAGCGAACACCGAACGGCGTTGTCATCTCCCCTATGTTCACCCCTACAGCCCCCTTGTCCAGGAATTATGCGAGCGATCAGGTGCGAGGGTTCCAGGGGTGCTGGATAGGCTCGTTCCGTCATCGATCACGCGGGCCGACCGGCTCTACGAACGAGGTGAATCTTGAGCAGCGTACTCCTGCTGAACGGGCCGAACCTGGGCATTCTCGGCCGCCGGGAACCGGAGATATACGGAACCGATACGCTGGCCGATATCGAGGAGGCCGTTGCCGCGGAAATCGAGTCCCGCGGCTGGAAGGTGCGTTCCGTGCAGGACGACTCGGAGGGTGCGCTCGTCCGGGCGGTGAACGACAGTCAGGACACGGTGGGTGCCGTGGTGAATCCGGGTGCGTTGATGATCGCGGGCTGGAGCCTGCGGGACGCGCTGGCCGCCTATCCGCGTCCGTTCGTGGAGGTGCACATCTCGAATGTGTGGGCCCGCGAGGCGTTCCGGCACGAATCGGTGCTGGCGCCGCTGGCCGCGGGGGTGATCGTGGGCCTCGGTTCGTTCGGCTACCGTCTGGCGGCCCGCGCCCTGCTGGAGACCGTCCCTTCCTGACCGCCACGTGCCGTGCCGCCCGGCCCCTTCCGGGGGTCGGGCGGCATGGCGTCGGTGCACGTCAACTGCCGATGCTCTGCGGGTGGTTGAAGAAGTTGTCCGGGTCGTAGGCGTTCTTCACACAGACCAGGCGGTCGTAGTTGCCGCCGTAGTAGGCCTGTTGCCAGTCCGTCAGCCGCTCGTCGGGGAAGTTGATGTACGAGTGGCCCGTGGACAGCGGGTCGATGATGCCGTAGCCCCGGTCGACCCAGGTCCGGGTGACCGCCTCGTCCTCGGCGGACGGGGTGGGGCTGGGCAGGGCGGCCCCGATGCCGACGAGGAACTGGGTGTCGCGGTGCCAGAAGGCCGTATCGGTGCGGCCGGGCCTGGTCGCGGCGCCGCCGAGGTGGTTGAAGCCGAGGAAGCGGGTGTGGCCGGCGTACCGGTCGGCGTCGAAGGCGGCCAGGGTGGCGGCGAGGGCCGAACCCGTGAGCGGCTTGGCGAACAGCCGGTGCCGCTCGCGCAGGGCGCCGCCGCGCGGGATGGTGCCCTCGTCGTTCTGTCCGACACGGTGGCACTGCTTCACGGTGATCTGGTCGCAGCCGTACACATGCATCATCACCTCGTCGTACGGCAGTTCCGTGACGGACCGGCTCAGCGGCTGGACGCCGGTCGCGGAGGCCAGGGCGGCGAGGCCGGCCTCAAGATCCGTCTGGGCGCCCCAGTAGGCCCCGTTGAGCGTGACCATCGGTGTGGTGCCCGGAGCCGCGTCGGGCAGCAGGACGCCCAGCGAGGAGCCCAGGTTGTCCGCGTCGGCCAGGCTCCACTGCTGCCACGCCTCGATCAGGTCCTTCGCCTTGTCCCAGGGCCAGGTGGTGGCGAAGTAGACGCCGCGCGGCTGGTCGATGGGGCGCACCTCGAAGTCGACCAGGATGCCGAAGTTGCCGCCGCCACCACCGCGCAGTGCCCAGTACAGGTCGGGCTCCCGGGTGGCGGACGCGGTCACCAGGCTGCCGTCGGCAAGGACGGCCCGGGCGGACACCAGCCGGTCGCTGCCCAGCCCGAACTTGGCGGTCTGGTACCCGATGCCGCCGCCGGTGAGGAACCCGCCGGGACAGACCGTCGGGCAGGTGCCGGTGACGATCTGCTTGTTGTACGGCTTGAGCACGGCCAGTGCCTCGACCGACATCGCGCCGGGGCCGACCCGGACGGTGGAGCCGGTGACCTGGACGTGCTTGATCCGGGACACGTCGATGACGATGCCCTCGCCGGTGGACCAGCCGGCGAAGTTGTGGCCGCCGCTGCGGGTGCGGGCCGGTATCGCGTTGTCCTGGGCGAACCGTACGGCGGTGGCCACGTCACCGGGTGTCTCGCAGTAGGCGATGCCCTGCGGGTGGATCGCGTCGTACTCGGCGACGGCCAGTTGCTTGGCGACGTCGTAGCCGCTGTCCGCGGGCAGGACGACATCGCCCTGCAGCTGGGCGCGGAGCTGGTCCCAGGGCACGGCGGTGGAGCTCCTGCGTCCGGCCGCGGCGGGCGCCGCTCCCATGCTGCCGGCCACCGCCAGAGCACCGCCCAGCTGGAGAACTGATCGTCGGGTGATCACGCGTTGCTGCCTCTCTGCTCACTCTGCAGGACGGTACGAAGCTATGAACCAAGGCATCCGGACTGGAACCCCTATACCTCCCCTGACCTGGGAGGACACTGCCGTGAACAGCGAACCTGCGGGTTCGGGGGCGACTTATCCTGCAGCCGTCGCGGGGCCGGACCGCCCGGCTCGCGCGGGCGGCGGAGGGGGCCATGGGCTATCTGGGGATCGACGTCGGGGGCAGCAAGGTGGCACTGCGACTGGAAGCCGACGGAGCGGCTGGAGCGGACGGAGCCGACGGTTCGGACGGCCAGGATCCGGTGGAGTCGGTCTTCCGCTGGCCGCAGCACGCGGCATCCGCCGACGAGGACGTCGCCGAACTGCGCCGGCACACGGACGCGCTGCTCCGCCGGTGGCGGCGGCCCGTCACCTCGGTGGGGGTCGCGATGCCCGCCACGGTGGACGAGGCGGGGCGGGTCTCGGCCTGGCCGGGGCGCCCGACCTGGCAGGGTCTCGATCTGCGCGGCGCGTTGCGTGCGGTGTTCCCGGGGACGGCGGTCCGGATGGCGGACGACGGTGACCTCGCCGCGCTCGCCGAGGCGGACGCGGCGGGCTGCCGGAACGTGGTCTATCTCGGAGTGGGCACCGGGATCGGCGGGGGCATCGTGCACGACGGCCGCCCCTTCCCGGGACCCGCGGCGGGCTCCTGCGAAATCGGCCACATGATGGTCGATCGTTTCGGGCCAAGGTGTGTGTGCGGGCGGCTCGGCTGTCTGCAGGCGCTCGCGTCCGGGCCCGCCACCCTCGGCCGGGCATCCGAACTCGTCGGCCGGAAGGTGGGATTCGCGGACCTGCGGGAAGCCGTGGCGGGACGGTGGCCCTGGGCGGCGACCGCGCTGCGCGAGACCTGCTCGGCGCTGGCCGCGGCGGTACAGAGCCTGGCGGAACTGGCCCGCCCCGAACTCGTGGTGATCGGGGGAGGGTTCGCCGCAGGTCTGCCCGGTCTGGTCCCCGAGGTGGCCGCCCAGGCAGCGGAGCTGGCCCGCCCGGGCGGCCCGCGCCCGGTGATCACGGGCGCCGCCCTGGGCGGCCTCTCCTCCCTGTACGGGGCGCTGTTGCTGGCCCGCGGGAAGTGAACGGACGGCGCACACCGGTATCGGACGGACGCGGGGGCGATTTCAGGCCGTCTGTCAAGCCCCCGGTCCGAAGAGATGTTGACAGAGGTACGGTGCTGTCTGATTGTTGCGGCTTCACCGGGAGCGGCAATGAGGCCACTCATCCGGGTTCGGACCGAGTCGACTACTCACCTGAATCCACTGCGGAACAAGTGGACGGGGGTTGCTGTGCGGTTCCAGATCCTTGGCCCGATGGAGATCACGGGCGTCGACGGGCCTGTCCGACTGGGCGGGCTCAATCAGCGGGCCGTTCTGGGCTACCTGCTTCTCAATGCCAACAAGGTAGTCGCCACCAGCAGCATCATCCGTGCCGTCTGGGGCCACGACGCCCCCCGTACCTGTCGCAAGATGGTGCAGAACGCGGTCGCCGGGCTGCGCCGGATCCTCGCCGCCGCCCCCGACGTCTCGCTCCAGACCCGCTCGCCCGGCTATCTGCTCACGGTGAATCCACGGCATGTCGATCTGTCGATGTTCCAGATCCTCGCCGACCAGGGGCGCCGACATCTGGCGGCCGAGGAGTGGCAGGCCGCCTCCACGGCGCTGCGCAAGGCCCTCACCCTGTGGCACGGCCCGGTCCTCTCGGACCTGACGGAGGCGGGCATCGCCTGGCCCGAACAGGAAGTCGTCCACAACGAGCAGCTGACCGCCCTGGAGGACTGCGCCGAGGCGGAGCTGGCGCTCGGCAAACACTGGGACCTGGTGGGCGAGTTGGAGCGCGCCTCCGCCTGCACCCCGGTCCGGGAGCGGCTGTGCGGCCAGCTGATGCTGGCGCTGTACCGGTGCGGACGGCAGCCCGAGGCACTCGCCGCGTACCAGCGCACCCGGGCGGCGCTGGCCGACGAGTTCGGGCTCGACCCGGGCCCCGAACTCCTCGACATGGAGCGGGCCATACTGACCCACGCGCCGGAACTCGCGCTGCCCGGCGGCAACCCGGTGGACGAGACGGCTCCCGCCCCCTCCAACCTGCGGCTGCTCAGCTCCTATCCGCGGGCCGCGGAACCGTCGAACGGTCCGCCCTGGACCGCGAAGGCATCGAACAGACTCGTCACGCCGTCGGTCCCGGGTCACTTCGGCACGTTCGAACCCGTCGGCCGGATGCCCGTGATGATCGAACGCAAGCGGGTGTCCGTGCTGCTGATGCGCGCGCAGCGCCCACAGCTCGCGGGGCCCGAGGACCCGGAGCAGGCGGACGCCCTGCACAAGGCACTGACCTGGGTGGTACGCAGCGAGGTGCAGCGGTTCGGCGGGATACTGCGCTCCGCCGTGGGCGGCACCTGGCTCGCCCTGTTCGGCGTGCCGCAGTTGCACGAGAACGACCCGGAGCGTGCCGTGCGCGCCGCCCTCGCGATCCGGGACCGGGTGGCCCAGGCACCGCACGTCTGCCGGCTGGCGGTCTCCACCGGCGAGATGATCGTCACCTTCGAGTCGGAGAAGCACACCGGGCCCACGGAGGTCACCGGTCAGGTCCTGGACCGCTGCCAGCGGTTACTGGACTCCGCCGAACCGGGCGAGCTGAAGGTCTGCGAGTGCACGGTGCGAATCGTCGGCGAGGCCTGCGCCGACGGCGGCGACACCTGGGGGCTGGCCAGCCCCGCGCCGGGCTGTGCGCCGGCCGAACCGGCCCCGCCGTTCCTCGGCCGGGAGCGTGAGATCGAGATCCTGAGCGGGCTGCTCGGGGACATGCTCCGTCGGCAGCGGCCACATCTGGTGACGGTGATCGGGGAACCGGGACTGGGCAAGAGCCGGCTCGTCGCCGAGTTCCTGCGCACACGCGGGGCCGGACCGGGCGCACACGTCCCGCGGGTCGTGCCCACCGTGCTCAGCGGCCGTGTCTCGTCCTTCGGCGAAGGCACCTCGGCGGCCCCCCTGGTGTCGGTGATCCGGACGTACGCGGGTATCGAGCCCGGCGACAGCCCCGGCGTCGCGGACCGCAAGCTGGAACAGATGGTGCAGGACCTCGTCGGCGACGGCGTGGCGGCCACCGAACTGCTGTGCGCGGTGCGCCCCTGTCTGTCGATGCGCCAGGGCGGCGATCCACTCGCCCCCGACGCGTTCCGGCGGTTCTTCCGGGCCTGGCGGCAGCTCGTCGAGGAGATCGCTGCGCAGCGGCCGCTGCTGGTGGTCCTGGAGGACATGCACCTGGCGGCGGAGGAACTGATGGACGCCGTCTCGGAGTTCGTGGAGCAGCTGGCACCGGTGCCGCTGATGCTCCTGGCGACGGCCCGGCCCGAGTTGCTCCAGGCACGTCCGCGGTGGACCTGCGGCAAGCGGGACGCCGTCATCATGAACCTCGATCCGCTGCCGGACCAGGTGATCGCGCGGCTGATGAGCAGCCTCGGCAACACCGCGGACGCGGAGCTGATCGCCCGGGTGGGCGGGAACCCGCTGTTCGCCAAGGAGTACGTCCAGGCGCTGAGCGCGGACATCGGCACGGAGCTGGTGCCGCTGCCCGACGTGGTGCAGACGGTGATAGCGGCCCGGCTCGACACACTGCTGCCGGTGCAGAAGGCCGTACTGCTGGACGCCTCGGTGCTGGGCGACACCGTGTGGGTGGGCGCGGTGGCTGCGCTCGGCGACCGCGACCGGGAGGAGGTGGCCCGCCATCTCGCGCACCTGGAGCGCAGGCATTTCCTGCACCGGCGCCGGCGGACCGCGATCCCCGGCGAGGTCGAGTACGCCTTCCGGCAGCTGCTGGTGCGCGAGGTCGCTTACTCCCAACTGCCGCGCACCACCAGGGCGGTGAAACGTCATCTCGCGGACGACTGGCTCAACGAGGTGGCGGCCCACCGTCCCGCCGGGCCCGCGGGCCGCCCGGGCCGCAGGTCCACGGGCGTACCGAACGGCAGCGCGAGCACACACTGAGCAGAACGGTCCGGGCCGGCCCGGTACGGGCCGCGAACGCCGTGATGCGATGCGTTGTCGGCACGGCCGGCCCCGGCCAGGACAGTGCCGTGCCATCTCATGTCATGCGTTGCCGTGGGATGCCGTGTCATCGCGTGCCGTGCCGTGCCGACGAACGACGGCCCGGCTCGGAGCGGCCCGTTTCAGGCGTACGTGTAGAAGCCCTGGCCGGACTTGCGGCCGAGGAGGCCGCCCTCGACCATCCGCAGCAGCAGGGCGGGCGGCGCGTACAGGGGTTCCTTGAACTCCTCGTACATGGCCTCGGCGATCGAGACCGTGGTGTCGAGGCCGATCAGGTCGGCGAGGCGCAGCGGGCCGAGCGGGTGGGAGCAGCCCAGGACCATGCTCTGGTCGATCACCTCGGCGGTGGCAAGTCCGGCGTCGACCATCCTGATGGCGGACAGCAGATAGGGGAACAGCAGCGCGTTGACGATGAACCCGGCCCGGTCGGGGGCGCTGACCGGCTGTTTCCCGAGTACGTCGGTGACGAACCGGGTGGCCCGCTGCTCGACCGAGTCGGCTGTCAGCACGGAGGGGATGATCTCGACCAGTGGCAGCGCCGGCGCGGGGTTGAAGAAATGTATCCCGACCACGTGGTCCGGCCGCTCGGTGGCCCGGGCCAGCCGCACGATGGGGATGGACGAGGTGTTGGACGCAAGCAGGGCGTCCGGGCTCTGCACGATCTTGTCGAGGGTGGCGAACAGCTCGCGTTTGAGGGCTTCGTTCTCCGTCACCGCCTCGATCACCAACTGACGGTCGGCGAGTTCGCCCAGATCGCGGGTGAACCGGACCCGGTCGAGGGTCGTCTGACGCGCGTCCTTGCTGATCTTCCCCTTGGCGACGGCGCGGTCGAGTACGGCGGTCAGCCTTCCGGGGCCCGACTCCAGCGAGGCGTCGGAGGAGACCGTGACGACGACGTCGAGTCCCACGGCGGCGCACAACTGGGCGATGCCCATGCCCATGACGCCGCTGCCGACGACTCCGATCCGGCTGACGGTCCCCTCGTGCCGGTCGCTGCTCGTGCCGGTCATGCGGCGGCTCCCCAGGTCAGCAGTGACGCTCCGATGGACATACCGCCCCCGAAGCCGGTGAGCAGCACGAGGTCACCCGGGCTGAGCGCCCCGTCCCGGTTGGCCTCGTCGAGGGCGACGGGCACGGAGGCGCTGCCCATGTTCCCGTATTTGTGCAGGGTGCGGTGCGTGGTCGCGTTGCCGAGTCCGGCCCGGACCACGAGGTCGTCCAGCATGACGCCGTTGGCCTGGTGCGGGACGAAGTGCCGCACCAGGTCGAGCGGTACGCCGACGCGTTCCGCCAGCCCGGACAGGGCCCGTGGCACCTGGTCGGCGACGAAGTCGCGGACGCCGCGGCCGTCCATCCGGAAGAAGTGCCCGCCCGTCGCGACGGTCTCGGCGGACGCCGGGGTGCGGCTGCCGCCGGCCTCGACCCGGATGAGCCGGTGGGCGTCGCCGCGGCTGGCGAGTTCGACGCCGACGATCCCGTACGGGGCCGGTACCGCGCCGATGAGCGCGGCGCCGGCTCCGTCGGCGAACAGCACGGCGGTCCTGCGGTCGTCGAAATCGAGGATCCGGGAGTAGACGTCGGCGCCGATGACGAGGGCCAGGGCGTCGGGCCGGACCGCGACCAGGCTGTCGGCGAGCGCGAGCGCGTAGACGAAGCCGCTGCACACGGCGTTGATGTCGAAGCAGGCGGCCGAGCGGGCGTCCAGTCCGTCCTGGACCAGGCAGGAGGTGGGCGGCTGCGGGAAGTCGCCGGTGGAGGTCGCGACGATGACGTAGTCGAGCCGGTCCGCTCCCAGCCCCGCCTGGTCGAGGGCGGCGGCGCCCGCCCGGACCGCGAGGTCGGAGGTCGCCTCGTGCGCGGCGGCGTAGCGCCGGGTGCGGATCTGGGTCTTGCGCTCGATCCAGTCCGGGGTGACGCCGACCCGAGCGGCCACTTCGTCGTTTCCGACCTCGTTCTTCGGCACGTACGACCCGGTCGCGAGGATGCCGGTGCGTGCCTTCGCCATCTCAGTCCTCCCGCAGCGGATTGATCCGCCGCACGCCCAGCCGGGCGCGCATTTCGGGGTCGGTCACTCCCAGTCCCTCCTGAGGCGCCAGACACAGCACGCCGACTTTTCCGATGTGGCGGTTCTGCTGCACCAGTCGCGTCGCCTCGGCGACCTCGGCCAGCGGATAAACCTTGGAAAGAGTCGGCATGAGATGACCGAGCTGGAACAGGCGAATGCATTCCGCCTGTTCCTGTAGATTCGCGGCATGACTTCCGATGATCCTTTTCAGGTTCATCCAGAGATAGCGGTTGTCGAAATGGTGATTGAATCCGGTGCTGGATCCACAGGTCACCACGGCCCCGCCCTTGCGTACGACGAAGACGGAGATTCCGAAGGTGGCCTGGCCTATGTAGTCGAAGACGATGTGCGGATCCTCGCCCACTTGCCGCCGTATCTCGCGGCCCAGTCGCTTGCCGAGTTCGACGGTGTTCTCGGGGGTGCGCGGAACGTCGTCGCCGAGACCGATGGCGTTCCGGTTGATGACCACGTCGCAGCCGAGCCTGCGCAGCGCTTGGGCCCGGTCCTCGGAGCCGACCACGCCGATCGGGATGCCGCCGCCGTTCTTCACCATCTGCACGGCGAACGCGCCCAGGCCACCGGTGGCGCCCCAGATGAGGACGATGTCGCCCTGCTTGACGCGCGCTCCGCGGTCGCTCACCAGCATGCGGTAGGAGGTGGCGGCGGTGAGCAGGATCCCGGCCGCTTCCTCCCAGGTCAGATGGGCCGGTTTCGGCAGCAGTTGGCTGGCCCGCGCCACCGCGTAGTGGGCGAGCCCGCCGAAGTTCGTCTCGAAGCCCCAGATCCGCTGCTGGGCGCCGAGCATGGCGTCGGCGTGGGTGGCCGGCTCCTCCTCGTCGACCTGGACGCAGCTCACCACGACGTGGTCGCCGACCCGCCAGCGGCGCACGCCCGCGCCGACCCGTACGACGACGCCGGCCGCGTCCGAGCCCACCACGTGGTGCGGCAGGTCATGGCGGGCCGCGAACCCTCCCTGGCGGGCGTTGCGTTTGAGGAAGTCGAAGGTCGGCACCGGTTCGAAGGTCGCCGACCACACCGTGTTGTAGTTGATGGAGCTGGCCATCACCGCCACGACGACTTCGTCCGGCGCGATATCCGGCATGGGCACCCGGTCGATGTGCATCGACTTGCGGACGTCTTTGTCGGCGACGTCGTCGAACATCCCGACATCCGCCACGCGCAGATGGGCGGCAAGATATTCTTCGGGCAGTGGCGCGCGCTCCAGTTCTGCCGGACCGGCATTCGCATACAGCGCCTCGGCCAAAGAATCCATGTCTTCCCCTCCACCATGAAGAACGCGTCGACGGAATCAGAGGCCACCGCCCGAGCCAGCAACACGCTACGGGACCCACAACGTGCCGCCTACCCTTACCAGCCCCCTATCCGCGCTCTCCAATGCCGGGAAAAGGTATACGGCCGCAGGGGATTCCGAACGGCCGGACAAAGCCGAACCGAGTGGGGGGGGGAAGGTTCGGTTCACCGCGACATCGTCATGTCCCGCTGCCTGCCCGCCATCAGCGCGACATACACGATGAGGGAGGCCGCGAGCCCGACCGCCCAGCCGTAGTCGGCGAGCGGCCTGAGGAACGGAATGATCCCGTCGACCGGGAACGGCCCGGCCTGGTGCCCCGTCCGGTCCAGGGTCGAGTACGACCCGCCCACAGCCAGGACGCCGCCGACCGCGAAGGCGATCACGGCCCGCCAGTTCCATCCCGCCGAGTACCAGTACCGGCCCCCGGCGACATAAAGGTCGGCCAGGTGCAGCACGGTCCGCCGCACGATCCAGTAGTCGGCGATCAGGATCCCGGCGACCGTGCCGAGCAGCCCGCCGACCACCCCGAGCCAGGTGAAGATGTACAGCTCGGGTGTCGACGTCAGCTTCCACGGCATGACCAGCACACCCAGGATGCCCGTGATGATCGCGCCGGCGCGGAAACCGATCAGCTTGGGCGCCAGGTGCGACAGGTCGTACGCGGGGGAGACGACGTTCGCCGCGACGTTCACGGAGATCGTCGCCACGAAGACCGTGATCAGCGCGAACAGCAGCCCGAAGACGTTGTCCGTCCTGCCGGCCAGTGCCACCGGGTCCCAGATCGCCACCCCGTACACCCGCTGCGAACCGGCCGTCACCAGCACCGACATCAGCGCGAACAGGGTCATCGTGGTCGGCAGACCCAGCGTCTGGCCCCACACCTGGGCCCGCTGCCCCTTGCCGAAGCGAGTGAAGTCCGGGATGTTCAGCGACAGCGTCGACCAGAAACCGATCATCCCCATCAGGCCCGGGAAGAAGACCTTCCAGAAGCCCGCGCCCCAGCCGAGCGTCGACCGCTCGTGCAGCAGCGGGCCGAAGCCGCCCGCCTTGTGCGCGATCCAGATCAGCAGCACCACCGCCCCGACCAGCACGAACGGCGCCGCCCAGTTCTCGAAGCGGCGCAGGGTGTCCATCCCCCGGTAGATGACGGCGAGTTCGATCAGCCAGAAGACGACGAAGCACAGCCACAGCGTCCACGGGTAGCCGCCGACCTTCGCGGCGCCCGCCCAGCCGCCGAAGATCTTCCCCAGCAGGACGAAGATGCCCTGGCCGCCGATCCACGTCTGGATGCCGAACCAGCAGCACGCCACCGCCGCGCGCACGAGGGCCGGAAGGTTCGCGCCCCGAACGCCGAAGCTGGCGCGCGCCAGGACCGGGAAGGGTATGCCGTACTTGGGGCCGGCATGGCCGGTCAGCAGCATCGGCAGCAGCACGATCACGTTCGCCAGGGCGATGGTCAGTACCGCCTGCTTCCAGTCCATGCCCAGGGCGACGAGTCCCGAGGCAAGCGTCCAGGACGGGATGCAGTGGGCCATGCCGATCCACAGGGCCACGAAGTTGTAGGTGGTCCAGCGGCGTTCGGCGAGCGGAACCGGGCGCAGGTCGTCGTTGGCGTAGCGGCTGCCGGCCGGGTATGCGTCGGCGGCCGGCTCGACGGCGCCCGGGGGTATGGCGGGAGGCGGCGCGGTGTCGGTCATGGGCACTCCGTTCTACGGGAGGGAGACGGGGAAAGTGGCCCTGTGGGTGCCGTCGACTGCCGTTTCCGGTCGGGTGGTACGACGACCCGACCGTCGTCGGTCATGGGTTCAGCGCGGGGATGACGTACTGCCCGTAGCGGTCGACGACCTGCTCCTGCGCGTCGTGCATCGCGTACACCGCGAACTGGTCCACGCCCAGCTCCCGCAGCGCCCGCAACTTTTCGACGTGCGCCTCGGCCGGGCCGATCAGGCAGAACCGGTCGACGATCTCGTCGGGCACGAACCGGGTGTCCGGATTGCCGCTGCGCCCGTGGTGGGCGTAGTCGTAGCCCTGGCGGGCCTTGATGTAGTCGGTGAGTTCGTCGGGGACCTGGGCCGAGTGCTCGCCGTACTTGGCGACCAGGTCGGCGACGTGGTTGCCGACCATTCCGCCGAACCAGCGGCACTGCTCGCGCGCGTGCGCCAGTGCCTCGGGCGAGTCGTCCGCGGTGACGTACGCGGGGGCGGCGACACAGACCGTCACCTCCGCGGGGTCGCGTCCGGCCGCGACGGCGGCGTCCCGCACGGCCTTGACCATGTTCTCGGTGAGGTAGAGGTCGGCGAGTTGCAGGATGAATCCGTCGGCCTGCTCGCCGGCCATCTTCAGCGCCTTCGGCCCGTACGCCGCCATCCACACGGGGAGTTCGGCGCCCGGGCCGATCCACGGGAACCGGACGACGGTGCCGCCGAGGTCGGCCTCCTCGCCCCGGCCCAGCGCCCTGATGACCTTCATGGCCTCGCTGATCCGGGCCAGGGTGTTGGGCTTGCGGCCCGCCACCCGCATCGCCGAGTCGCCGCGGCCGATGCCGCAGACGGTGCGGTTGCCGAACATGTCGTTGAGGGTGGCGAAGGTGGAGGCGGTGACCTCCCAGGTGCGGGTGCCCGGGTTGGTGACCATCGGGCCGACCGTCAGCTTCGTGGTGTTCGACAGGATCTGGCTGTAGATGACGAAGGGTTCCTGCCACAGCACGGCGGAGTCGAAGGTCCAGCCGTAGGTGAACCCGTTGCGCTCGGCCCGCTGCATCAGGCTGACGACGCGGGAGGCCGGCGGGTCGGTCTGCAGGACGAGTCCGAAGTCCATGAGCGCCACTCCTAGGTGAGGTACTGACAGGTGGAGCGCGGGGTGTAGACGCCGTGGCCGGCGTGTCCGGTGTACTCCCGCTCGGTGATGACGGCCTCGCCGCGCGAGAACACGGTCTCCACCCGGCCGGTGAGCCGCCTGCCCTCGTAGGCCGAGTAGTCGACGTTCATGTGGTGCGTCGCGGCGGAGACGACCTGCTCGGCGTGCGGGTCGTAAACAACGATGTCGGCGTCGGCGCCGGGCGCGATGGTGCCCTTCTTCGGGTAGAGGCCGAACATCCGCGCCGGGGTGGCACAGGCGATCTCGATCCAGCGGCGGCGGGAGATGTGCCCGTCCACGACGGCCTGGTGCAGCAGGTCCATGCGGTTCTCGACGCCCGGCAGGCCGTTGGGGATCTTGGAGAAGTCGCCGCGGCCCAGCTCCTTCTGGCCGGTGAAGCAGAAGGGGCAGTGGTCGGTGGAGACGACCTGGAGGTCGCCCGTGCGCAGGCCCCGCCACAGTGCCGCCTGGTGCTCGCGTGGTCGCAGCGGGGTGGAGCAGACGTACTTGGCGCCCTCGAAGTCGGGTTCGGCGAGGTTGTCGGTCGACAGGAACAGGTACTGGGGGCAGGTCTCGCCGAAGACGTTCAGACCGGCGTCACGGGCCCTGGTCAGTTCGGCCACCGCCTCCTCGGCGGAGACGTGCACGACGTACAGCGGGGACCCGGCGACCTGGGCGAGCCGGATGGCACGGTGGGTGGCCTCGGCCTCCAGCAGAGCCTTGCGGACCTCACCGTGGTAGCGGGGGTCGGTCTCGCCGCGGGCCAGGGCCTGCTCGACCAGGACGTCGATCGCGATGCCGTTCTCGGCGTGCATCATGATCAGCCCGCCGTTGCCGGCGGCGCGCTGCATGGCGCGCAGGATCTGGCCGTCGTCGCTGTAGAAGACACCCGGGTACGCCATGAACTGCTTGAAGGAGGTCACGCCCTCCTCCACCAGCAGATCCATCTCCTTCAGCGTCTCCGGGTGCACATCGGAGACGATCATGTGGAAGCCGTAGTCGATGGCGCAGTTGCCCTCCGCCTTGGCGTGCCAGGCGTCCAGGCCCTCGCGCAGGGAGCCGCCGACGCTCTGGATGGCGAAGTCGACGATGGTCGTCGTGCCGCCCCAGGCGGCGGCCCGGGTACCGGTCTCGAAGGTGTCCGAGGCGTAGGTGCCGCCGAACGGCATCTCCATGTGGGTGTGGCCGTCGACCCCGCCCGGGATGACGTACTTCCCGGTGGCGTCGACGGTCCGGTCGGCGGTGAAGCCCTCGGCCGCCGCGGTGCCGGAGGCCGCGAGGGCGGCGACGCGGCCGTCCTCGATCAGCACGTCGGCGTGGATCTCGTCGGACGCGGTGACGACGAGTCCACCGCGGATGACGGTACGGCTGCTCATGTTCCCTCTCCTGGCGTTGACGACGGTCGTGGAAAAGGCAGGTCATGGGCGGTGGGTCCGGCCCGCGCGCGGGTGGCCGGACGGCCGGGCGCGGCGCGCGCAGGAGACCGCGCCCGCACCCGCGGTACGGACCCGGCGCCCGGTGCCGGCAGACGCAGGGCGGACACGACATCCCGGGCGGCAGACGCGGTACCGCGCACCGACGGCCGCACGGCACACGCGGTACCGCGCCCCCGTGGCCACAGGACCGGCACAGCACACAGCACCCTGCGCCGGCCTTCTTCGCCGCCCGCCCGCCGCCTTCTCCTGCTGCTCGCTTCTCTTTCGGGGTCCGGGATGCCGAGCCGCCCGCCCGGCCCGGCCCCGCCCGGACCGGCCGTTACTGCGCGCTCCGGAGGGCGCGTTCGAGGATGTCGGCGCCTTCTTCGGCCTCCGCGACGGTCAGTGACAGCGGCGGCGCGATGCGCAGCGCGCTGGTGTTGTGGCCGCCGCCCTTGCCGATCAGCAGCCCGCCCTCGCGGGCCGCCTCCAGGACGGCGGAGGCCGCGCCGGGGTCGGCCTCGTCGGTTCCCGGCCGTACCAGCTCGACGCCGATCATCAGGCCGCGCCCGCGCACCTCCCGCACGCCGGGCAGTTGTGCGGTGGCCGTCCGCAGCCGGTCGATGAGCAGTCCGCCGACCCGCCGGGCGTTGCCCTGGAGATCGTGCTCCAGCAGATAGGCGAGGTTCGCCAGGCCGGCCGCCATGGTGACCTGGGTGCCGCCGAACGTCGAGATGCTGTTGGAGTCGAGGCTGTTCATGATCTCGGCGCGGGCCACGACGCCGCCGATGGACATGCCGTTGCCGATGCCCTTGGCGAAGGTGACGATGTCCGGCGGGCCGCTGCGGGCGTGCGCCTGCCAGCCCCAGAAGTGGTCGCCGGTGCGGCCCCAGCCGGTCTGTACCTCGTCGGCGATCCAAAGGATGCCGTGTTCCTGGAGCACCTCGCGGAAGGCCGCGTACAGGCCGTCGGGCGGCGAGGTGAAGCCGCCGACGCCCTGGACGGGCTCGGCGATCAGGGCGGCGGGCGCCCGGGTGTGGCCGAGCAGGTCCTTCAGATCCTCGACGCAGGCGGCGATGAACTCGGCGTCGCTCAGTGCGGCGTAGGGTCCGCGGGTACGGACTCCGCCGTGCACGTACAGGGTCTGCAGCGGGGACAGCGAGGTCGGGGACCAGCCGCGGTTGCCGGTGATACCGACCGCGCTGAAGGACCGGCCGTGGTAGCTGTTGCGCATCGCCAGGATCGTGTTGCTGCGCCGGTACGCGGTCGCGAGCAGCAGGGCGGTGTCGTTGGCCTCGGTGCCGGAGGTGGTGAAGAACACCCGGGCGTCGGGGATCTGCGAGACCTCGGCGATCCGCTCGGCGAGTTCGACCATCGGCCGGTTGAGGTAGAGAGTCGAGGAGTGGATGATCCGCCCGGTCTGCTCGCTGACCGCCTTGGTCACCTCGGGCAGCGCGTGGGCGGTCATCGTGGTGAGGATGCCGCCGAAGAAGTCCAGGTAGCGGTTGCCGTGCGCGTCCCAGACGTGGCGCCCCTCGCCGTGGGTGATCTCCAGCGGGTCCTCGTAGTAGAGGGCGAGCCAGTCGGGGAGGACGGCGCGGTGGCGGGCGTAGAGGTCGTTCACGGCTGCATCAGCCCTTCGTATGCGTCGGGGCGGCGGTCGCGGTAGAACGCCCACTGCTGCCGCACCTCTTCGATGAGGTCGAAGTCGAGGTCCCGGACGAGGAGCTCCTCGCCCTTGTCGCCGGCGACATCGCCGACGAACTGTCCGCGGGGGTCGACGAAGTAGCTCGTCCCGTAGAAGTCGTTGTCCCCGTACTCCTCCTGCCCCACCCGGTTGATCGCGGCGATGAAGTACTCGTTGGCGACCGCCGCCGCGGGCTGCTCCAGCTGCCACAGGTAGGCGGACAGGCCGCGCGAGGTGGCCGACGGGTTGTACACCAACTGGGCGCCGTTCAGGCCGAGTTGACGCCACCCTTCGGGGAAGTGCCGGTCGTAGCAGATGTAGACGCCGACCTTGCCGACGGCGGTGTCGAAGACCGGCCAGCCGGCGTTGCCGGGCTTGAAGTAGTACTTCTCCCAGAAGCCCTTGACCTGCGGGATGTGGTGCTTGCGGTACTTGCCGAGGTACGAGCCGTCCGCGTCGATCACGGCCGCGGTGTTGTAGTAGAAGCCGGACTGTTCGATCTCGAAGACCGGTACGACGATCACCATGCCGGTCTCGCGGGCCAGCTCCTGCATCCGGCGCACGGTCGGCCCGTCCGGCACCCGCTCGGCCCAGCGGTAGTGCTCCGGCTCCTGGACCTGACAGAAGTAGGGGGCGTTGAAGACCTCCTGGAAGCCGATCACCCGGGCGCCCTGACGGGCCGCCTCGCGGGCGTGCTCCTCGTGTTTCGCGACCATGGACTCGGTGTCGCCGGTCCAGACGGCCTGGACCAGGGCGGCGCGTACGACATTGGCCATGAGCTGCTCCTTCGACGGGACGTCAGAGCCTCTACGCGGATAGACACGGGTTGTAGGGGGATGAACCTAGGGCTCCGGAGCGGGCTTGCCAAGACCATCGTCGTCAACCCCGCGGAGTCGATCATGTTTCACACTCCAGTGGGTGAGCCGCCGGGCCGGTCAGGCGGCGAATCCGGCCACCCGGAGGGCTTGCACCAGGTCCCAGTGTCGCTCATCCGAGACGTTTCGCGCGGCCTCCAGCAGGAGCGGCACGAGGCGCTGCGGGTCGGCGGCGGCGCTGCGGGCCGCCTCCTGCGGGGTGCGGACGCGGACGTATGCGCCGAGCAGGGCCCGCACCTCGCGGACGCGTCCCTCGTCCGCCGGCCCGAGCACCGCCGCGCCGATCTCGCCCGCGGGCCGCACCACGCCCTGGCGCAGGATCTGCTCCCCGTCGGCGGCACGTCCCGCCGTGACGAGCGCGTCGGCCGCGGCGACCAGCCGGCCGGCGGGGAGGGAGGCGGTCTCCCACAGCAGGGTGGCCCAGTCGGCGCCGAGCCCGGCGCGGTGCAGTGCGGCGGCGAGCAGCGGAAGCCGGGCGGGCGGCCACCGCGCGGCCTCGACCAGCAGGGCGTGCGCCTCGCCGGTACGGCCCGCACCGCGCAGCCGTGCTCCGCCCGTGGCCCTGACGGCTCGGCCGCCACCATGGCCCCGGCGGACCGGGCGCCCCGCGGCGCACGGCGCCGGTCGGGAACCGCCGCCCCGGGCGGCACCGGCCCGGACACCTGGGGCACGGGGCCGGGCCCGCCGTCGTCCTCCCCCGCCCCGGCGAACCGCGCGCTGCCGCGGCGCCTGCGCCTGGGCCGCCCGACGGGTGGGCCCGGTCCCGGCGGCGTGACGCTGCTCGCGGAGCATCACGTCGAGGCGGTCGTGCAGTGTGCCCCGGGCGCCCGGCCGGGTGTCGTACGCAGTGAGCGCGGCCGAGTGCAGCAGCCGGGCGGTTTCCCGCTGCGCCGCGGCGACGCCGGGGCCATGTCCCGCCGCCAGGTCGTGCAGCAGCGCCTCCACCACGTCCCACGGCGGGATCTCCCGGCCGTCGAGACAGGCCCGCATGCCGTCCGGGTCCCGCTGCCAGAAGACCGCGCACCAGCCGTCGCGCCGGTACAGGCAGGCCAGCAGACCGTTCAGATAGTTTGCGAACTCCCCCATCTGTCCTTGGAGTTGCTCCACTGCCATCGCCCAACTCCTGACGGACCGGAGCACTCAGGCCGACAGAAAACTCCAACCGTGTTACGCCCCGGCTACAGGGAGTTCTCCGGTCGCGGGCCACCGCCGCGGACGCCCCCGCGCGCCTCGGCCACCGCGCGCCAAACCGAGCCCCACACCGCCCGCGGGCCTCAGACCTCGACCAGTACGCAGCCCTGTGCCAGTTCGTCCATCGACAGGCCGAGCGCGCGGACCAGGGCGGCGACGGTGAAGAAGGCCGGGGTCGGCGCCCGGCCGGTCTCGATCTTGCGAAGCGTTTCGGCGGAGATACCCGCCTCGGCGGCGACCTCCGTCATGCTCCGGCTGCCACGCGCCTCGCGCAGCAGCCGCCCGAGCCGCTCGCCGCGCTCGCGTTCTTCCGGGGTGAGAGGGGTGCGCACCATGCTGCCATTCTAATACCGGTATAGTAATTGGCATGGTGGAACTGAAGACGGACTCATCGATCGACGCGATGCACGCGGCGGGCCGCGTCGTCGGGCAGGCCCTGACGGCCGTACGGAAGGCCGCGGGCGTCGGCGTCAGCCTGCTGGAACTCGACGAGGTGGCACATGAGGTGCTGCGCGAGGCGGGCGCCGGCTCACCCTTCCTGGGCTACCGCCCCGCCTCCGCGCCCGTCCCCTTCCCCGCGGTGGTCTGCACGTCCGTGAACGAGGCGATCGTGCACGGCATCCCGGGCCGCTACCGGCTGCGCGACGGCGACCTGGTCTCCGTCGACTGCGGCGCCGAACTCGCGGGCTGGGTCGGCGACTCCGCCATCAGCTTCATCGTGGGCCGGCCCCGCCCCGCGGACGTCCGGCTCGTGGAGACCGCCGAACGGGCCCTGGCGGCGGGCATCGAGGCGGCCGTGGTCGGCAACCGCATCGGCGACATCGCGCACGCGATCGGCACGGTGTGCCGCACGGCCGGCTACGGCATCCCGGAAGGCTGGGGCGGACACGGCGTCGGCCGCCGGATGCACGAGGACCCCTCGGTGCCGAACGAGGGGCGCCCCGGCCGGGGGCTCCCACTGCGGCACGGCATGGTCCTGGCGATCGAGCCGATGCTGATCGGCGGGGGTGGCGACGGCTACCACGCCGCCCCGGACGGCTGGACCCTGCGGACGGACGACGGCTCGCGAGCGGCCCACGTCGAGCACACGGTCGCGATCACCACGGCGGGGCCCCGCATCCTCACGGAGCGCTGATCTCCCGGGACGGCCGCCGCCGGAACGGCGCGCACGCGCGGAGGTCCGGCAGCCGTCCGCCGGCGGCTTCGGACGCGTCCGAAGCCGCCGGCGGACGGGTCGATCACCGGGTCGGGTGCACCACCATGGCCGAGCCGCCGCCCCTGCGGACCGTCTCCGCCGCCGCCAGCCACTTGCCGTTCGGCAGGCGCTGGACGCCGGTCGCGGCGCCGATCTCCGGGTTGCGCGAGAAGGCGTGTCCGATGGCTTCGAGCCGGGTCCGGAGATTGCTGTCGTAGAGGCCGGGTTCGAGTTCGGTCGTGGCCGCGTTGCGCTGGCTGGCGCGCGGTGCGGCGATGGCGTCCACCAGCGGCAGGTGCCGGTCGAGGAACCCGGTCAGGGTCTGCAGCACGGTCGTGATGATGGTCGCGCCGCCGGGCGAGCCCAGCGCCACCACCGGCTTGCCGTGCTTGTCGAGCACGATCGTCGGCGCGATCGACGACCGCGGACGCTTGCCGGGACCGGGCAGGTTCGGGTCGTGCACGGCCGGATTGGCCGGGGCGAAGGAGAAGTCCGTCAGCTCGTTGTTGAGGAGGAACCCGCGGCCGGGCACGGTGATCGCGCTGCCGCCGGTCTGCTCGATGGTGAGGGTGTAGGAGACGACGTTGCCCCACTTGTCGGCGGCCGTGAGGTGGGTGGTGTTCTCCCCCTCGTACGTCGTCGGCGCCGCCGTGCCCCCGGCGGTGCAGGGCGCGGGGTGGCGCGGGTCGCCGGGCGCGACCGGGCTGGTCAGCACCGTGTCGTCCTTGATCAGACAGGCCCGCGAGTCGGCGTACGACTGCGACAGCAGCTGTTTCGTCGGTACGTCCTCGAAGCCCGGGTCGCCGACCCAGCGCCCGCGGTCCGCGAAGGCGATCCGGCTCGCCTCGATGTAGCGGTGCAGGTACTGCGTCTCGGTCGCCTTCGAGAGGTCCGTCCCCTCCAGGATGTTGAGGGCCTCGCCGACCGTGGTGCCACCGGAGGAGGACGGCGCGATCGAGTAGACGCCGAGCCCGCGGTACGAGGTCTTCGTGGGCGCCTGGAGCTTGGCCCGGTAGGCGGCGAGGTCCTTCTCGGACAGGTCGCCGGGACGCGCGTTCCAGCCCGAAGCCGGGTCCACCGGCGGGTGGTTGACGGTGGTGACGATGTCCTGGCCCAGGTCCCCGTGGTAAATGGCGTCGACGCCCTTGCGGGCCAGCTCCGCGTAGGTGCGAGCCAGATCGGGGTTCTTGAAGGTGGAGCCGACGACCGGAAGCTGCCCGTTCGGCAGGAACAGCTCGGCGGTGTCCGGGAAGTAGCGGAACCTGGTCTCGTTGGCGGCCGTCTGCGAACGGAAGGTGTCGTCGACGGTGAAGCCGTCGCGGGCCAGCCGTTCGGCCGGTTTGAGGACCGTCGCCAGGTTCCGGCTGCCCCAGTTCCGCAGGGCCGCCTGCCAGGTGGCGGGCGTGCCCGGCGTGCCGACGCTGAGGCCGCTGGTGACGGCGTCGGCGAAGGCGAGGGGTTTGCCGTTCTCCGTGAACAGTCCGGAGTCGGCGCTGAGCGGCGCGGTCTCGCGCCCGTCGAGGGAGTGGACGGTCCGGGTCCTGGCGTCGTAGTAGACGAAGTATCCGCCCCCTCCGACGCCGGAGGAGTACGGCTCGGTGACCCCGAGGGCGGCGGCCGTGGCGACGGCGGCGTCGACCGCGTTGCCGCCCTTCTTCAGGACCTCGATACCGGCGGCCGAGGCGTCCGCGTCGACACTGGCGACCGCGCCGCCGTAGCCGACGGCCACAGGGACCTTCTTCGGGGTGGCGCCCGCGGCGCCCGGCGGCGCGGCCGCCCCCACGCACACGACGGCGGCCGAGACCGCCAGGACCGACAGTTTGCGCGCGACAGGGCGACGCATTCGCACCTCCAGCGAGTGATCCTTCGCGCAGCTTATCCGAATGTCATGATCCCGTCAGGTACGTCTCGAACACCGGTTTGCTCTGGCCCGCTACCATGCCCGCCCATGAGTGACGACGTACGCAACATCATCCTGGGCGTGCTGGCGGCCGGCATCAGCGCCGGGCTCGGCTGGCTGGCCCGCACCGCTCTGTGGAGGCGCAGGCTGCGACGCAAGCAGGCGTTCTTCGGGCTTCCGGAGAACTCCGAGGCGCTGCTCGTCGTCAACCGCGACCCGGCGACCTCCGAGCCCGCGGTCCACCGCTTCGACGTCTTCGCGCTCCTGGAGCTGGCCGCGCTCATCAAGGAGTGCGGCGCACACCTGCAGATGGTGACCCAGGACAACGTCCAGCAGAGTTTCGGCGACCGCACCGAATTCTGCGTGGGCGGCCCGGGGTCGAACCGGCGCATGCTGGCCCACATGTCCGCGATGCTACCCGGGGTACGGGTGAACATCGAGCCGGAACCGGGCCCGGACCGCGGCGCCTTCCAGATAGGCAGCGAGCGCTACCGGCTGGAGTCGGGGGTCGCGGAGTACGTGCTGCTGGCCCGCCTGACCGCGGGCGAGCGGCGCGAGGCACGGCCGGTGTTCCTGCTCTGCGGCCAACGCGCGATCACCAACCAGGCCGCGTCCCGCTACCTCGCCCGCAACCACGAACGGCTGGCACGCAAACACGGCACCGGTTCCTTCGTACTGCTGCTGAAGGTGGTCAATTCACAGGCGTACGGACCGGACGTCGTCGAACTGGTCGGCGACGTGACACGGGCCGCGCAGGCACCGCTGCCGACGACGGAGACACCCCGCTCCCACCGGGCGTCCTGAAGGCCGTCGGGATCCGGCGCCCGGCCATTCCCGCAGGCCGAAGAAACGCCTGCCGGCGAAGGTCGGCAAGCGGCAGGCGTGGGGCGTGGCGGCGCACTTGTACCGCCGCTCGCCGGACGCGGTGCAGGCGGAGACCGCCGAGGTCTCCACACGCACCCTGTACCAGCACTTCCCCACCAGGACGGCACTGGTGGAGGAGTGTCCGCGCCGTTACGAGCCCGGACCGGATCAGAGGATCGAGCAGTACCTGTCTCCCGAGGGGCTCACCCCCGAAGACCAGCTGCCGGCCCTGTTCTCCATGGTCGCCGAGGCGGATCGGGCCTGCGGATCGAGCGCTCCGCCCAGGAGAGAGCCGGTTCCGAGAACCGGTCGCCGGGGCCGTTCACCGTGATCGCGAAGCCCCGACGAAGGATGCCCTCCGTAGTCGGCCGCTCACAGTGCGGGGTGACAGCAGGCCCCACGTCTGCAGGGCAAAGGGCCGCCCCTTCTCTTCCCCCTCGATCAGCGGCACGTCAAGAAGTCTGAAGCCCGTCTTGGTCGCCACGGCGACGCTTGCGGCGTTCTCGGCCTCCAGCTCCAGGATCACCTGCCCCACACCCAGTTGCCCGAAGGCGTACCCGGCCATCACCCGCACCGCGCGTGCAGCCAGCCCCTGACCACGGTGCGCCGGGCCGACCGCATAGCCGATCTCTGCGCCCTCGGGGACTCGCCGCAGCATCACCTCGCCGAGCGGCGCGCGGCCGTCAACGGTGATGGCGAGCAGGATGGACCTGCCCTCCGCCCGCAACTGCCGGTCCCGGTCCAGCCGTGCGCGAGCGGCCGCTTCGCCGAAGGGCGACACGATCGGCGTCCAGTACGCGATGTCGGGATGGTCGAACAAGTCCGGCATCGCGGCCAGGTCTGCTTCCGACCAGTCGCGCAGGACGAGACCTTCCCCTGTGAGTTCAATCCGCTCGGGAAAGACTGACGAGGTGCCGCTCATGGTGCCGATCCTCCCTGGCCTGACAGAACAGCGCAGCATAACTGGGGCCGCCATCGGCTCACCAGGTTTGTGGTGACAGGCAGTTCGCGACAGCTCTGTCTGTCGGCGCGGCAGTGCGGGACGTCCAGTACAGGTAACCGTGCGGGGTCGGGAACGGCAGAAGCGCGGCTCGCGTAGCGATGAGTACGCACTCGGTCCTGTCCGGCCCCCGGCCTCGTGTGTACCGGTCGGGTGAGCCGCCCGGCGCGCATCCCGTCCATCCGCGGCGGGAGGCGGGAGCATACCGGGGAATCAGTCCGATAGGAGGTAATTGACGTGAACCGCGCGTTGATCATCGTCGATGTGCAGAAGGACTTCTGTGAGGGCGGCAGTGTTCCGGTGAAGGGCGGCGCGGGGCGTGCCGCCGCCATCGCCGATCTGATCCGCCGTGGCGAAACGGGGTACGCGTACGTGGTGGCCACCCGCGACCACCACATCGATCCGGGTGGCCATTTCTCCGAGCACCCCGACTTCCAGGACTCCTTTCCCGTGCACTGCGTCGCCGGCAGCGAGGGAAGCGAGTTCCACCCGGACTTCGCCTCCGCGCAGGAATCTCTCGACGAGGTCTTCTTCAAGGGCGCGCACTCCGCCTCGAAAAGCGGTTTCGAGGGTTCGACCGCCGACGGAACTCCACTGACCGACTGGCTGCGCGCCCGCCAGGTCGGCGCCGTCGACGTCGTCGGCATCGCCACCGACCACTGTGTGAAAGCGACCGCACTGGACGGCGTGCGCGCGGGCTTCACGGTGCAGGTACTGCTCGACTACACGGCCGGTGTGGCCGCCGACACCACCGACACCGCACTCACGCAGTTGCGTCAGGCAGGAGTCGAGCTGAGCGGCCGGCCGGTCGTCGTCAACTGAACCGATCTCGTGCCGTCTCGGGCCTGTTCCGAGTGGGGATCACGGGTCCCCGCCAGGGTACGGGTACGTACCCGTACCCCGGCGGGCTGCCTCGCGATTGATCTTGGAGCGAGCCGGCCTGGGGGTATCGGCCCGCTGGTGGTGCAGCAAGCGCAGGTCGGCCCCTTACTCGTACCGGTACTTCAGCGAGTCCGCCTCCGTCTGCTCGATGTCGGCGATCGTCAGCTCCGGCATCCGCAGTTGGGCCAGCGTCACTTCGGCCGAGGCCGGCTGGGCGTCCACCGGCAGCCACTGCTCCGGTTTCCAGGCCGCGCTGCGCAGCAACGACTTGGGGCAGTGCGGGTAGACCTCCTCGATCCCCAGCACCAGCGCACTGGCCGGCGGCTTGCCCACGGCGGTCAGCTGCGACAGCAGCTCCGGGCGGGTGGAGACGCAGGCCCGGCCGTTCACTCTGAGCGTCGTGGTGCGCCCCGGGATGACGAACAGCAGCCCGGCCCGTCCGGTGGCGATGACGTTCTGCAGGGTGTCCAGACGCTTGTTGCCGGTCGCGTCCGGTATCGCCACCGTCCGTGCGTCCAGGACGGTGACGAACCCGGCGGGGCCGCCGCGCGGGGAGACGTCACAGTTGCCCTCGGCGTCCGAGCTGGCGACCAGGACCAGCGACGAGCAGCCGATCAACCGCCGGGTCTGCTCGGTGAGTTCGGTCATCTGCTTCCGCACGGCCGCGTCGTTGGGAGGTTGGTAGACCCGGCGCAGCGCCTCCTGGTCGGACACGGCGTCGAGGCGGAGCGAGTCGAAGGCACTGCCGGCAAGGGGTGTCGTCATTGGTAGTTGGAGGCGCGGTGCCCTTGCGGGCCCGGTTCCTCCGCCCCCTTTCAATCCGTGCGTGCGGTTTTCCCGCACACGGCTTACCGAT
>NZ_JBIAIE010000044.1:0-36467 GCF_042871185.1 Streptomyces sp. NPDC006012 | reverse complement strand
GAGCCGGGAGCCGGGAGCCGGGAGCCGGGAGCCGGGAGCCGGGAGCCGGGAGCCGGGAGCCGGGAGCCGGGAGCCGGGAGCCGGGAGCCGGGAGCGACGACGGTGATGGGAGCGACGAGGGCGGCGGGCGGCCCTCAGTCCCAGGAACCCACGGCCGCGGGGAGCTGGGCCAGATCCGTCAGGTCCTGGGAGGTCAGGGCCAGCGACGGTGCCTTCGCGTTCTCCGTCACCCAGCGCTCCCGTTTGGCACCCGGCACCGCGATCACGTGCCGGCCCTGCGCCAGGGTCCAGGCCAGGGCCACCTGGGCCGGCGTGACGTGCTCGCCGTGCCGCCGGGCCACCCGGCGCAGCCCGGCGACGATGGGCTGGTTGGCGGCCATCATCTCGGCCGTGAAGCGGGGATGGCGGGCCCGGACGTCGTCCGGTTCGAAGCCCTCGCCCGGGGTCAGCGTGCCGGTCAGGAAGCCATTGCCGAGCGGCATCGCGGCGAGGAAGCCCACGCCGTGCGCCGCGCACCACGGCAGCAGCGCCTCCAGCGCGTCGGGCGACCACACCGACAGCTCGGCCTGCACCGCGCTCACCGGGAACACCTGCTGGACGCGCCGGAGCTGGCGCAGGGTCGCGTCGTGCAGCCCCGCACCCGAGCGGCGCCCGCCCCGCGCACCCACCGCGCACAGGCCCAGCGCGCGGACCTTGCCGGCCCGCACCAGCTCCGCCATCGCGCCCCACGTCTCCTCGACCGGAACCTCCGGATCGGCGCGGTGGAGCTGGTACAGGTCGATCACGTCGGTCTGCAGCCGGCGCAGCGACGCGTCACACGCCCGCCGCACGTACCCCGGGCGGCCGTTGGCCACGATGTGCTGCTCGCCCACCAGCAGACCGACCTTGGTCGACACGAACGCCTCAGTGCGCCGCTCCTTCAGCACCCGGCCGATCAGCAGCTCGTTGGTGAACGGGCCGTACATGTCGGCCGTGTCCAGGAGCGTGGAGCCCAGGTCCAGGGCCCGGTGCACCGCCCTCACCGATTCGTCCCCGCGCTGCCGCGACCCGCTGTACGCCCAGGTCATCGGCATACAGCCGAGACCGACGGCCCCCACCGCGAGTGCCCCCGCGCCGATCGTCCTGCGCTCCACCTGCTCGTGAACCTCCCTCTCGGGCCCCCAACCTAACCTCTGCCTCCGCCGAGCCTGACATAGCCTCGGGACCATGACTGCAGACGTATGGCTGCCCATCCCACCGGAGGAGATCGAGGGGCTTCCCGACGGGCCCCACTACCTGTTCTGGAACGGGGAGGAGAAGTTCCCCGCGGACCCCGCCGACTGCGCCTTCTACGTCGTCCCCTACATGCAGCCCAGCGACCTGTGCGTCCGTCCGATGCGGGACATGGGCACCGTGCAGGTCGTACAGACGATGTCCGCGGGCGTCGACCACGTGCAGCCGGGCCTTGCGCACCTGCGTCCGGGCGTCCGGCTGTGCAACGCGCGGGGGGTGCACGAGGCGAGCACGGGCGAACTGACGGTGGCGCTGATCCTCGCTTCGCTGCGCGGCGTCCCGGACTTCGTGCGCCGCCAGGACAGAGGGGAGTGGCGTGGCGGGTTCCACCCGGCCCTGGCCGACAAGACCGTGCTCATAGTCGGTTACGGTTCCATCGGTGCGGCCATCGAGGACCGGCTCGCGCCCTTCGAACTCGCGCGGGTGGCGCGCGTTGCGCGCTCCGGGCGCACTTCGGAGCACGGTCCGGTGCATCCGTTCACCGAACTGCCCGCTCTGCTGCCCGAAGCGGACGTCGTGATCCTCTCCACGCCCCTGAACGAGAGCACACGGGGCCTCGTCGACGCCGGCTTCCTCGCGCGGATGAAGGACGGGGCGCTGCTGGTGAACGTCGCCCGCGGACCCGTCGTCGACACCGCGGCACTGCTCGCGGCGCTGGAGAGCGGCCGCATCACCGCCGCCCTGGACGTGACGGACCCCGAGCCGCTGCCGCCGGACCACCCCCTGTGGCAGGCGCCCGGAGTACTGATCAGCCCGCATGTGGGCGGCGCCACGTCGGCTTTCCTGCCGCGCGCCAAGCGGCTGCTGAGGGACCAGTTGACCCGTTTCGTGAACCGGGAGCCGCTGCGCAACGTGATCCTCACGACGGGCTCCGCGGGTTCGGCGGGCCCTGCGGGTTCCGTCGGCTCCACCGGGTCCACGCGCGCGTGACGGCCTACGTAGCAGTCGCGTAATCCGTTTCCGGTACCCTCCGCAGTTTTCCGGACGCGCGGGGTGCCCGAATCTCACTGTTCGTCACTGAGCGTAGAGGTGCTATGTCCCTGAGTGACGAGACTGGTGTATCGTCCCGACAGGGGCTGCGCCGCGCACCGTTCGGCGCCGGGGATGGACATTTCAGAGATGTGAGGGGGGCGACGGGCGATGCACGGCCTATGGACGAACGATCCGACGCGGCGGGGCCGCCGACGACCCTGGCGCACGGCCGCGCACAGACGCGGCCACCACACCAGCCATCACCGCAGGCACAGCGGGCCCACCCGGCCTGTCCACCAGGACCCCCGGGACCCGGGAACCACACGGACCCGGAGGGTCCGGTGACCTCGCCGCCCACGGTGACGACCACCACCCGGCCCGGGTCGCTGCGGATGCAGCGACCGGCAGGGGCGCCGCTGCCCCGTCCGCCTGCCGTCGGCGGCGGGATCAGCATGGTCCATCAGCTTGTTCTGGCCCTGTTGTGCGCGGGCTACGCCGTCGGTTCCGCGCTCGACTGGGGTTCGAGCGAAATCGCGCTGATCATGGGTGACTTCGGGCTGGCCGCGGCGGCGGGCACCGCCGCGGTCTCGTGTCTGCTCTACGCCCGCAGCCACCGTGTCCGCTTTCGGCCTGCCTGGATGCTGTTCGCCCTCTCCTCGGCGATGGTGGCTTTCGGCAACGTGGTCTGGGGGTGGTACGAGGTCGTGCTGCGCCGGCCCATGCCGAGCCCCAGCTTCGCCGACCTGTTCTTCCTGTGCTTCGCGCCGCCCGCGATCGTGGGCCTGCTGGTCCTCGCCAAACGGCCGGTGTCGAGAGCGGGCTGGATCTGCCTGACGCTGGACGCCTGGCTGATCGGCGGTTCGCTGCTCACCCTGTCGTGGAGCCTCGCGCTGGCGCAGGCCGCCAGGTTCGACGGGCCGAGCGTCGCGCACACCGCGCTGTCGCTGGCGTATCCGCTCCTCGACATCGCCCTGGTCAGCATGGTGCTCGCGCTGCATTTCCGGCGATCGCCGGGCAACCGGACGGCGGTCAACACGGCGATCGGCGCGCTTGCCCTGACCGTGATGTGCGACGCGCTGTTCACCTCGCCGCTGCTGCACAGCAGTTACCGTTCCGGGCAGCTGCTCGACGCGGGCTGGTTCGCCGGTTCGCTGCTGCTCGCCTACGCCCCCTGGGCGGCACCCCCGCGCCCGGGCCAGTCCGAGCCCGAGCGGGCCTGCGGCGATGCCCACGCGCGCGTGGGCGATCCGTATCCGCCGGGGCATCGGTACGCCGACCATTCGTACCAGCCCGTACCCGGCCAGGGCGGCGAGCACAGCCGGTATCCGGCCGGCCGGCCGCTCACCGGCTCCCTGGCCGCACTCACCCCGTATCTGGCCGCCGCGGTGTGCACCCTGGGCATCCTGTACAACGTCCTCAACGGCCGCAGCCCCGATCACGTGGTGCTGGTGACGGCCGGCTGCGTGGTGCTCGCGCTCGTCGTGCGGCAGGGCATCATGCTGCTCGACAACATCACCCTCACCCAGGAACTGGCGCAGAAGGAGAACCACTTCCGCTCCCTGGTGCAGGGGTCGAGCGACGTGATCATGATCGCCGCGCCCAACGGAACCCTCCGGTACGTCTCCCCGGCCGCCGCCGGGGTCTACGGACGACCGGCGGACGACCTGATGGGCAACGAACTGGCCATGATCATCCACCCCGACGACCTGGGCTGCGTGGTGCACGAGGTGCGCCGGTTCCTCGCCGCCAGCCCCCTGGAAGAACCGACCACCCGCATCGAGTGCCGTTTCAGGTCCGGCGACGGCGGCTGGCTCAATGTCGAGTCGACCGTCAACCGCCATCACGGCGGCCTCATCTTCAACAGCCGTGACGTGACCGAAAGAGTGCGCCTGCAGGCACAGCTGCAGCACAACGCGGAACACGACCCGCTCACCGACCTGCCCAACCGCGCGCTGTTCACCCGGCGTGTGCAGCAGGCGCTGTCCGGTCGCCGTGTCTCCGACCGCGCCGCGGCCCTGCACGGCACGGCCGTGCTCTTCATCGACCTCGACGGCTTCAAGGCCGTCAACGACACGATCGGCCACCAGGCCGGGGACGAACTGCTCGTCCAGGCGGCCCGCAGACTCCAGGAGGCGGTCCGGCAGTCAGACACCGCATCCCGGCTGGGCGGCGACGAGTTCGCGGCCCTGATCATCGGGGACGGCACCCGCGACCGCGGCGCCCGGGAGCACGACATCCTGGAGCTGGCGGACCGGCTGCGGGGCACCCTCTCGCAGCCCTATCTGATCGACGGCAACGATGTCCGGGTCAACGCCTCCATCGGCGTCGCGTTCGCCGAACCGGGCCTCGGCGCGGGCGAACTGCTGCGCAATGCCGACCTGGCGATGTACCGCGCCAAGTCGGCCGGAAAAGGCCGTGTCGAGCTGTACAAGCCGCAGATGCAGCAGGACGTCGTACGGAAGGCGGAGCTGGCCACCCGGCTGCGCGCCGCGCTGCACGACGGCGAGTTCACGCTGCTGCACCAGCCGGTGGTGTGCCTGGGCAGCGGCCGGGTCATGTCGGTCTCGGCCCAGGCGCGCTGGCGCTCCTCCCAGGGGGTGCTGTTCACACCGGCCGAATTCCTGCGGGTGGCGGAGGGCGGCGACCGTACCTCGGAACTGGACCGCTGGGTCCTGGAGGAGGCGGTGGCCCGGGCCGCCGAGCGGGCGGCGACCGGACTCGCCGTACCCGTGGCGGTGCGGATGACCGCGCGGCGGCTGCTGGACCGGTCGATGCCGCTCGGTTCCGTGGAGGCCCTGCTGACCCGGCACGGGCTGCCCTCGGGCTCGCTGCTGATCGAGCTGGCGGACACCGATGCCCAGGTCAGCGTGGACGAGCTGGAGCGTCGGCTCGGCGCGCTCAGGAGGCTGGGCGTGCGGATCGCGCTGGACGGCCTCGGCAACGGCAACGCGGCGATCACGGCCCTGCGCAGACTCCCCGTCGACGTGCTGAAACTCGACCGCAGCCTGGTCGAGGGCATCGTCGAGTCCGCGCGGCAGCACAAGATCACCAGTGGGCTGCTGCGGATCGCCGCCGACCTCGGGCTGCAGTCCGTGGCCGAGGGCGTGGACCGTCCGGAGCAGGTCGTGGCCTTGCGTGCCATGGGCTGTACGCATGGGCAGGGCCTGGCCTTCGCCGAGCCGCTGGACGAGTTCCGGCTGCGCCGGGCGCTCGGATCCGGCCCCTATCCGGTGCCGCACGGACCGGCCGAACCGGCGTTCGCGGGCGCTCTGCGGGAGCCGTCGGGCCGTGTCGGCGTGGAGAGCGGGGGAGCGCTCAGACCCGAAGGGCTGAGCACGGTGGTGACCTCGGCCCCGACGGTTGTGCCGTGAAAGCGAACGAGATGTGGGGAGGCGGGCGCAGGTGTACGCGCGGATGTACACAGGACGTGCGCCCGCCGTCCCCTGCGGAGTACGGGCCCTCGCTCACATAATGAGACTCCCGTCCACTTACTTGACACGTGGTGCGTGCCGGAGGGAGGGTCGGTGCCATGCGCACCCGAATTCTCGTACTTGGACAGCGCGTCGGCTGAACTGGGATCCACCGGAGACGATCCGGAACCCCCAGCGACCTCACCGGCGCGCTCCCCTCGCTTGCCTTACGGCACGAGGGGTTTTTTGTTGCACGGGCACCCGCCGTACAGCAGACCAAAACCGCACAGACCTCGCAAAAAACCCTCAGCATCGAGAAGAGATTGCCGATGACCGAGCAGGCCACCGGGGCCCATCATCCGCAGCCGCGGCCCCGTTCCGGAGGACATCAGTCCGCGACCGTCGAGCACGTCACGGGCGCGCAGTCCCTCATCCGCTCGCTTGAGGAGGTCGGGGCCGACACCGTATTCGGCATCCCCGGCGGTGCGATCCTGCCCGCCTACGACCCGCTGATGGACTCCACCCGGGTCCGCCACGTGCTGGTCCGCCATGAGCAGGGAGCCGGACACGCGGCCACGGGGTACGCGCAGGCCACCGGCAAGGTCGGCGTCTGCATGGCCACCTCGGGCCCGGGCGCGACCAACCTGGTCACACCCATCGCGGACGCCAACATGGACTCCGTGCCGCTGGTCGCGATCACCGGTCAGGTCGCCTCCAAGGCGATCGGCACGGACGCCTTCCAGGAGGCGGACATCGTCGGCATCACCATGCCGATCACCAAGCACAACTTCCTGGTCACCAAGGCGGCGGACATCCCGCGGGTGATCGCGGAGGCATTCCACATCGCCGGCACCGGCCGGCCCGGCCCGGTCCTGGTCGACATCGCCAAGGACGCCCTCCAGGCGCAGACCACCTTCTCCTGGCCGCCGGTCATGGACCTGCCCGGCTACCGCCCGGTGACCAAACCGCACGCCAAGCAGATCCGCGAGGCGGCCAAGCTGATCACCGCCGCCCGGCGGCCCGTCCTCTACGTCGGCGGCGGCGTCGTCAAGGCCAAGGCCACCGCCGAGTTGAAGGTTCTCGCGGAACTCACCGGAGCGCCCGTCACCACCACCCTGATGGCGCTCGGCGCGTTCCCCGACAGCCACCCCCAGCACGTGGGCATGCCGGGCATGCACGGTGCGGTCACCGCCGTCACCGCGCTGCAGAAGGCCGACCTGATCGTCGCCCTCGGCGCCCGCTTCGACGACCGCGTCACGGGCAAGCTGGACAGCTTCGCCCCGCACGCCAAGATCGTCCACGCCGACATCGACCCCGCGGAGATCGGCAAGAACCGCGCCGCCGACGTGCCGATCGTCGGGGACGCCCGCGAGGTCATCGCCGACCTGGTCCAGGCCGTGCAGAAGGAGCACAGCGAGGGCCACGCGGGCGACTGCACCGCCTGGTGGAACGACCTCAACCGGTGGCGCGAGACCTACCCGCTCGGCTACGACCAGCCCGCGGACGGTTCGCTCTCCCCGCAGCAGGTCATCGAGCGCATCGGACAGCTGGCACCCGAGGGAACGATCTTTGCCGCGGGCGTCGGCCAGCACCAGATGTGGGCGGCCCACTTCATCCAGTACGACAGGCCCGCCGGCTGGCTGAACTCCGGCGGCGCCGGAACGATGGGCTACGCGGTGCCGGCCGCGATGGGCGCCAAGGCCGGCCGGCCCGAGCGTCCGGTCTGGGCGATCGACGGCGACGGCTGTTTCCAGATGACCAATCAGGAACTGACCACCTGTGCCCTGAACAACATCCCGATCAAGGTCGCCATCATCAACAACGGCGCCCTCGGGATGGTCCGCCAGTGGCAGACGCTGTTCTACAACCAGCGCTACTCCAACACCGTCCTGCACTCCGGCCCCGGCGCGACGGGCAAGGAGCCGAGCAGCGGCACCCGCGTCCCCGACTTCGTCAAGCTGTCGGAGGCCATGGGCTGCTACGCGATCCGGTGCGAGTCCCCGGAGGACCTGGACAAGGTCATCGAGGAGGCGAACTCGGTCAACGACCGTCCGGTCGTCGTCGACTTCATCGTCCACGAGGACGCGATGGTCTGGCCGATGGTCGCCGCCGGCACCTCCAACGACGAGATCATGGCCGCCCGGGACGTCCGCCCCGATTTCGGCGACAACGAAGACGACTGAGCGAGGAAGACCAGACATGTCCAAGCACACGCTCTCCGTCCTGGTGGAGAACACGCCGGGCACCCTCACCCGGATCGCCGCCCTGTTCTCCCGCCGCGGCTTCAACATCGACTCGCTCGCGGTCGGCGTCACCGAACACCCCGACATCTCCCGCATCACCATCGTCGTGGCGGTCGAGGAGCTGCCGCTGGAGCAGGTGACCAAGCAGCTCAACAAGCTCGTCAACGTCCTGAAGATCGTCGAACTGGAGCCGACACAGGCCGTCCAGCGGGAACTCGTGCTGGTCAAGGTGCGCGCCGACAACGAGACGCGCTCGCAGATCGTCGAGATCGTCCAGCTGTTCCGCGCCAAGACCGTCGACGTCTCCCCGGAGGCCGTGACCATCGAGGCCACCGGGTCCGGCGAGAAGCTGTCGGCCATGCTCAAGATGCTGGAGCCGTTCGGCATCAAGGAACTGGTCCAGTCCGGCACCATCGCGATCGGGCGCGGCGCCCGCTCGATCACCGACCGCTCGCTGCGCGCCCTCGACCGGTCGGCGTGACCCGGTGACCGGCCCGGTCCCGACCGGGCCGGCACAACGGCGCATTCGGGTGGTCGGGTGACACCGGCCGCCCGTATGCCGAGACCCCGAACCGTCCCGTCCCCCACCGTCATACGGTGGGAGCAATACCTGCACACCAAGGAGAGAACCCAAAGTGGCCGAGCTGTTCTACGACGCTGACGCCGACCTGTCCATCATCCAGGGCCGCAAGGTAGCGGTCATCGGCTACGGCAGCCAGGGCCACGCACACGCCCTGTCGCTGCGCGACTCGGGTGTCGACGTCCGGGTCGGCCTGCACGAGGGCTCCAAGTCCAGGGCGAAGGCCGAGGAGCAGGGCCTGCGCGTGGTGACCGTCGCCGAGGCCGCCGCCGAGGCCGACGTCATCATGATCCTGGTGCCGGACCCGATCCAGGGCCAGGTCTACGAGGAGTCCATCGCGCCGAACCTGAAGGACGGCGACGCGCTGTTCTTCGGCCACGGCTTCAACATCCGCTTCGGCTTCGTCAAGCCCCCGGCCGGTGTGGACGTGTGCATGGTCGCCCCGAAGGGCCCGGGCCACCTGGTGCGCCGCCAGTACGAAGAAGGTCGCGGCGTCCCCTGCATCGTGGCCGTCGAGCAGGACGCCTCCGGCAACGGCTTCGCGCTGGCCCTGTCGTACGCCAAGGGCATCGGCGGCACCCGCGCGGGTGTCATCAAGACGACCTTCACCGAGGAGACCGAGACCGACCTGTTCGGTGAGCAGGCCGTGCTCTGCGGCGGTACGGCCGCGCTGGTCAAGGCGGGCTTCGAGACCCTGACCGAGGCGGGCTACCAGCCGGAGATCGCCTACTTCGAGTGCCTGCACGAGCTGAAGCTGATCGTGGACCTCATGTACGAGGGCGGCCTGGAGAAGATGCGCTGGTCGGTCTCCGAGACCGCCGAGTGGGGCGACTACGTCACCGGCCCGCGGATCATCACCGACGCCACCCGCGCCGAGATGAAGAAGATCCTGGCCGAGATCCAGGACGGCTCGTTCGCCAAGAACTGGATGGACGAGTACCACGGCGGCCTGAAGCGGTACAACGAGTACAAGAAGCAGGACGCCGAGAACCTGCTCGCGACGACGGGCAGCGAACTGCGCAAGCTGATGAGCTGGGTGAACGACGAGGAGTAGGCAGCACGCACGGGGCCGGGGCGGATCGCTCCGGCCCCGTTGCCCATCCCGTCCGGCCCCGGACGGGTGATCCTTCCGCCAAGGCGCCGAGCGGACCTGGTCTCGCTACTACACTGCTGGACAACAACGCGTCAGGCCCACAGTGTCGTGCGTCTACCGCGGCTAGCCCCCTCCTCCGCCTGCGGCCGTCGGGACGGCCGTCCGCACGCTCCCCCATAGCTGTCAATGCATGGGAGGTGCCCCCAGACTTGTGAGGACCTCACGTGAGCTCGAAACCTGTCGTACTCATCGCCGAAGAGTTGTCGCCCGCGACCGTGGACGCGCTCGGCCCCGACTTCGAGATCCGTCATTGCAACGGCGCGGACCGAGCCGAACTGATCCCCGCCCTCGCCGACGTGGACGCGATCCTGATCCGCTCGGCCACCAAGGTCGACGCCGAGGCGATCGCCGCCGCGCACAAGTTGAAGGTCGTCGCACGAGCCGGCGTCGGCCTGGACAACGTCGACGTCTCCGCCGCCACCAAGGCCGGCGTGATGGTCGTCAACGCCCCCACGTCCAACATCGTGACCGCGGCCGAGCTGGCCTGCGGTCTGATCCTCGCCACCGCCCGCAACATCCCGCAGGCCAATGCCGCGCTGAAGAACGGCGAGTGGAAGCGCAGCAAGTACACCGGTGTCGAGCTGGCCGAGAAGACCCTCGGCGTCGTGGGTCTGGGCCGCATCGGCGCGCTCGTCGCCCAGCGGATGTCCGCCTTCGGGATGAAGGTCGTCGCCTACGACCCCTACGTCCAGCCCGCCCGCGCCGCCCAGATGGGCGTCCGGGTGCTCTCCCTGGACGAGCTGCTCGAAGTGTCCGACTTCATCACCGTGCACCTGCCGAAGACCCCCGAGACCCTGGGGCTCATCGGCGAGGAGGCGCTGCACAAGGTCAAGCCGACCGTGCGCATCGTCAACGCGGCGCGCGGCGGCATCGTCGACGAGGAGGCGCTGTACGCGGCCCTGAAGGAGGGCCGGGTGGCCGGTGCCGGCCTCGACGTGTACACCAAGGAGCCGTGCACGGACTCCCCGCTGTTCCAGTTCGACCAGGTCGTGTGCACCCCGCACCTCGGCGCCTCCACCGACGAGGCCCAGGAGAAGGCGGGCATCGCGGTCGCCAAGTCGGTGCGGCTGGCCCTCGCCGGTGAGCTGGTCCCGGACGCGGTGAACGTGCAGGGCGGGGTCATCGCCGAGGACGTCAAGCCGGGTCTGCCGCTCGCCGAGCGCCTCGGCCGGATCTTCACCGCGCTCGCGGGCGAGGTCGCCGTCCGGCTCGACGTCGAGGTGTACGGCGAGATCACCCAGCACGACGTGAAGGTGCTGGAGCTGAGCGCCCTCAAGGGCGTCTTCGAGGACGTCGTCGCCGAGACGGTGTCGTACGTGAACGCGCCGCTGTTCGCCCAGGAGCGGGGCGTCGAGGTGCGGTTGACGACCAGCTCCGAGTCGACGGACCACCGTAACGTCGTCACCGTGCGCGGCACGCTCGCGGACGGTGAGGAGGTGTCGGTCTCCGGCACGCTGGCCGGCCCGAAGAACGCACAGAAGATCGTCGCCGTCGGTGAGTACGACGTAGACCTCGCGCTCGCCGACCACATGGTGGTGCTGCGCTACGAGGACCGTCCGGGTGTCGTCGGCACCGTCGGCCGCATCCTCGGCGAGGCGGGCATCAACATCGCCGGGATGCAGGTCTCCCGGGCGGGCGTCGGCGGGGCGGCGCTGGCCGTGCTCACCGTGGACGACACGGTCGCGCCGGGTGTGCTGACCGAGGTGGCCGAGGAGATCGGGGCCACGTCGGCCCGGTCCGTGAACCTGGTCTGAGCCGGCCTCCGGGCCCGGAACCCCTTGCGCGGGAGCCGAACCGGGCTCAGCGGCAAGCGCCGGGCGGGCCGACCCCTTGGTCGGCCCGCCCGGCGCTTTCATGTCGGCTACGCGTCGGCCGTCCGGCTCCCGCGCAGTGCCACCGCCGCGGCCACCGCGGTCACCGCCAGCAGCGCGGCGCCCACCCCGGCAGCCGCCTGCATCCCGTGGGTGAACGCCTCCCGCGCGGTCGCCGCCAGGGCCTGCCCCGCGCGCCCCGGCCACTGGCCCGCCACGGCCAGCGCGCCACCGAGCGTCTCGTGTGCCGCGGCGGGGGCCGAGTCCGGGATCCCATGGCGGTAGACGCCGGTACCGATGGAACCGAGCACCGCCATCCCGAGGGCGCCGCCGAACTCCGCGCCGGTCTCCAGCAGGGACGAGGCGGAGCCCGCCCGCTCGGCCGGAGCGGTGCTGAGCGCCAGGTCGGTCACCAGGGACATGACCATGACGATGCCGGAGGCCAGGACCCCGCAGGCGGCCAGGACCAGCCACAGCGAGTCGGCGCCGGTCAGGGACAGCAGGCCGTAGCCGGCCGCCGAGATCGCGAAGCCCGCCGCCACCACGTGGGCCCGCTCGACGCCCCGCTGCACCAGGGCCGCCGCCAGTGGGGCCGCCGCGCCGATCGGCACCGAGGGCAGCAGCGCCCACAGGGCCGCCTCCATCGCGCTCTTGCCGAGGACCGCCTGTAGGTACTGCGTGGTGAAGTAGGCCGAGCCCATGATCCCGAACGAGGAGACCAGGTTCAGCAGGACTCCGGGGGCGTAGCCGCGGGCGCGGAACAGGGCCGGGGAGATCATCGGGGACGCCGCCGTGCGCTGCCGGCGGACGAAGAGGAACGCGAAGACCAGGCCCACCGCGATCGACGCGCCGTACTGGACGTGCCAGCCCTGTGACGGGATCTCCTTCAGGCCGTAGACCACGGGCAGGACCGCGGCCATCGACAGCGGGACGCTCAGCCAGTCGAAGCGGCCGGCCTCGGGGTTCTTCGACTCGGGCAGCAGGAACGGGCCGAGGAGCAGCAGCAGCGCCATCGCGGGCAGGTTCACCAGGAAGACGGAGCCCCACCAGAAGAACTGGACCAGGACGCCGCTGAGCACCGAGCCGAGCGCGATGCCCGCCGTCATCACACCGGACCACAGGCCGATCGCCTTCGCGCGCTGCGCGGGATCGGTGAACATGGTGCGGACCAGGGCCATCGTCGAGGGCATCAGGGTGGCGCCGCCGATGCCGAGGACCGCGCGGGCAGCGATCAGCGTCTCGGTGCTGTCCGCGTACGCCGCCACCAGCGAGGCGGCACCGAAGGCGGCGGCGCCGCACAGGAGCAGCCTGCGGCGGCCCACGCGGTCGCCCAGCGAGCCCATGGTCATCAGCAGGCCGGCCAGGACGAAGCCGTAGATGTCGAAGATCCACAGCTGTTGGGTGCCGCTCGGTTCGAGGTCCGCGCTGATCGCCGGGACGGCGAAGTAGAGGACCGACACGTCCATGGAGACCAGCAGCAGCGGCAGCATCAGCACGCCGAGCGCGGTCCATTCGCGGCGTCCGGCGCGGGTGGCCTCGGGCCGGGGCGGTGTCGTCGTGACGGGGCTCGTCGGAATCGTCATGGCAGAGGAATGTACGCACGTCTTACACGCTTGTCTAGAACGCTTGTATAAACCGTTTGTCTAGGACGGTTGTATGGATCGGCGGTAGGGTGACCGCATGGGACACCGAGAGGATCTGCTGGAGGGCGCCAAGCGCTGCCTGCTGCAGAAGGGGTTCATGCGCACCACCGCGCGCGACATCGTCAAGGAGTCGGGGACCAACCTGGCGTCCATCGGCTACCACTACGGTTCGAAGGACGCGCTGCTTGCGCAGGCCTATGTCGCGCTCGTCGAGGGGATGTCGGACGCGTTCGAAGGGGGCGCGGCGGATCCGCTGCCGGGTGCGCCGGGCTCGCTCGAACGGTTCCGCGCGGTGTGGGCGAACGTCATCGACACCATGCGGGAGCCCGGCTCCGTCTGGCGGCTCAGCATGGAGGTCATCACCTGCGAACTCCCCGAGGTGCGCGACCATCTCGCCCGGGCCCAGCGGGAGGGCGGGCGCGGCCTGGTCGCCTTGCTGACGGACGTTCCGGAGGACGAGGTCGACGACGCGACGGCGGACACGCTCGGCCGGTTCTATCTGACGCTGATGACGGGCCTGATCGCGCAGTGGACCTTCGACCCGAAGACCGCCCCGGACGCGGACGCGGTCACCGAGGGCCTGCGGCAGATCATCGAGGCCGCCGCGCGGACGTGACCGGGACGCGGCCGCCGGGGGCACCGCCGGCCGTCCGCGGTCCGCGGGCGCGGGCGGCGGCATCCGGAGGTCGCGGGCGGGGGCGCCCGGAGGCGGGGACCGCCGGGGGCGTGTGCCGCGTGGAGGTGTGCGCGGCTGGGGATGTGTGCCGTTCGGAGGCGCGAGGCCGGTGACGTAGGCCGTTCAGGGGCGTGCGCGGTCGAGGGCGCACGCCGCTCAGAGGCGTGCCGTCTTGAGCGCCATGTGCAGCAGCAGCCGGTCCTCGCCGTCGTCCAGGTCCAGGCCGGTGAGGCGCTCGACCCGGGACAGCCGGTAGTACAGGGTCTGGCGGTGGATGCCCAGCTGGGCGGCCGTACGGGAGGCCTGGCCCGCGCAGTCCAGGAACACCTCGGCAGTGTGGGCCAGCTCCTGGTGGGCGGGGACGAGCAGCGGGGCCACCGCCGGGTCGTGCGCCACCTCTGGGGGCAGGGCGGTCAGCAGCCGGTACGGGCCGATGCGCGCCCACTCGGCCACCGGCCCGAGCTCCGGTTCGGCCAGCGCCGCTCGGGCCGCGCCGGCCGCCTCCAGCCACGCGGCGCCCAGCCCGGCGAGCCCGGTCCGCGCGGCCGCGATCCCCGCGGCCCGCCGCCCGCCCGCCGCACCGCCCCGCTGCTTGCCGCCCCCCTGCTCCAGCAGCCGCCCCGCGGCCGACACGGCCGGTGCCGGCACGTCCACCGACCGCAGCCGGACCAGCAGCGCGAGCGCCTGCCCGGCGTCCCCGGCCGCCTCGGGGGCAGAGGCGGCGCCCTCGCCCCACGGCACCGTGCACAGCGCGGTCGCGCCCGGCACCGTACGGACCGATGGGGCGTCGTCCGGGGTCGCCGACGGCCAGGGCGCCACGCACACCATCGTGTAAGGCCCCTCCGACCGGCCGCCCAGACCGGTGCGCAGCTCCGCCACCGCCATCTCCCGCCGCCAGCCCCGCTCGGTGGTCAGCACCGCCCGCAGTTCCCGGGTCAGGTCGGCCCCGGCCTGCGCCTCGTCGGCGAGCAGCGCGCCGATCCGGGTGGTGACCGTCATCGCCGCGGCCAGTTGCCGTTCGGTCGGCCCCGGATCGTCGTCCAGGAGCCAGACGTAGCCGAGGACCACACCCCGATGGCGCACCGGCAGGCAGATGCGGCCCCGGTACACCCCGGCCTCCGGGGTGGGCGGGATGCGCACCGGCCCGGTCGCCCGGGTGATGCCGAAGCCCTCGAACCAGGTACGGACCGCCGCCGTCGAGCGCCGGGTCAGGATCGAACGGGTGCGGACCGGATCGAGGGCGGACGCGTCCAGCTCGCCCTCGCTGTCGTACGCCCCGAAGGCGATCAGCTCGAAGTCCCGGTTCTCCAGGGTCGCAGGCGCCCCCAGCAGCTCCGAGATCTCGTCCACCAGCTCCTGGTAGTCACCTTTGTAATCCGCCGTCACCCGGGCATTCTCCCGCATTTACCGGTCAACTTCATACATCTGTCTGAGAAGCGGTGAGCGGATGCGTGACAGCTGTCGATGGCTGACGATCGGATGCATCCATAAGTTTCACGGTGATTCCCCGTGCCGTACCCCGAACAGTCGGTTGACGGCATCTTTGGTGCTTTGCTGTGGAGGTGCTCCGTGCTGGGTCCCGTGATTCTCGCCGCTTCGCGCAGCGACCGGATGCGTCGCCTGATCTCCGCCGCCCCCGTGACCAGGCGGGTCGTCGACCGCTTCATCCCCGGTGAGACCGTCGACGACATCGTGCCGATCATCCGGGATCTGTCCGCCAAGGGCCTCGAACTGACGATGGACGTCGTCGGCGAGGACATCACCACCCCCGAGCAGGCCGCCGCGGCCCGCGACGCCTACCTGGACCTGATCGGCCACCTCAAGGAACTCGGGCTCGGCCCGAAGGTCGAGATGTCCGTCAAGCTCTCCATGTTCGGCCAGGCCCTGGCCGGCGGCCACGAACTCGCCCTGGAGAACGTGCGCTCCGTCGTCGAGGCCGCTGCCGAAGTCGGTACGACCGTCACGCTGGACGCCGAGGACCACACCACCCTCGACTCGATGTTCGCCATCCACGACGAGCTGCGGAAGGACTTCCCGCAGACCGGCTGCGTCATCCAGGCCTACCTCTTCCGTACCGAGGCCGACGCCCGCAGGCTCGCCGCGAGCGGCAGCCGGGTACGGCTCGTCAAGGGCGCCTACAAGGAGCCCGCCGAGGTCGCCTACCAGCAAAAACCCGAGATCGACAAGGCGTATGTGCGGATCCTGCGCACGCTGATGGACGGCACGGGGTACCCGATGATCGGGTCCCACGACCCGCGGCTGATCTCCATTGCCCAGGAGTTCGCCCGCCAGGCCGGCCGGAAGTTCGACGAGTACGAGTTCCAGATGCTCTACGGGATCCGGAGCGAGGAGCACCTGCGGCTCGCCGCCGAGGGCCACCGCATGCGCGTCTACACCGCGTACGGCACCGACTGGTACGGCTACTTCATGCGGCGCCTCGCGGAGAAGCCGGCCAACCTGCGGTTCTTCGTGCGAAGCATGATCACCAAGGGCTGAACCACACCGCTCAAGTCAAGGAGTTACGGATCTCATGGACGCTGTGACCCAGGTCCCCACCCCCGTCAACGAGCCGGTGCACGGCTACGCCCCCGGCTCGCCCGAGCGCGCCCGCCTGGAAGCCAAGCTCAAGGAACTGGCCGACAACCCGATCGACCTGCCCTGCACCATCGGCGGCGAGCGGCGGATGGGCGGCGGCGACCCCTTCCAGGTCGTTCAGCCGCACAACCACAAGGCGGTCATCGGCACGCTCCGCAATGCCACCCGGCAGGACGCCCAGGACGCCGTCGACGCGGCCCTGGCCGCCGCGCCCGCGTGGCGTGCCATGTCCTTCGACGACCGCGCCGCGATCATCCTGCGCGCTGCTGAGCTGCTGGCCGGCCCCTGGCGCGAGACCATCGCCGCCTCCACCATGCTCGGCCAGTCGAAGACCGTCCAGCAGGCCGAGATCGACAGCCCGTGCGAGCTGGTCGACTTCTGGCGGTTCAACGTCCACTACGCCCGCCAGATCCTGGCCGAGCAGCCCCCGGCCAACTCCCCGGGCGTCTGGAACCGGCTCGACCACCGGCCGCTGGAGGGCTTCGTCTACGCGATCACGCCGTTCAACTTCAGCGCCATCGCGGGCAACCTGCCCACCGCGCCCGCGCTGATGGGCAACGTGGTCGTCTGGAAGCCGTCCCCGACCCAGACCCACGCGGCGGTCCTGCTGATGCAGCTGCTGGAGGAGGCCGGTCTGCCCAAGGGCGTCATCAACCTCGTCACGGGCGACGGCATCGCCGTCTCCGAGGTCGCCCTGAACCACCGGGACCTGGCCGGAGTCCACTTCACCGGCTCGACCAAGACCTTCCAGTACCTGTGGAAGACGATCGGCGCCAACATCGAGACGTACCGCTCCTACCCGCGGCTGGTCGGCGAGACCGGCGGCAAGGACTTCGTCGTCGCCCACCCGAGCGCCGACCGCGCCATCCTGAAGACCGCGCTGACCCGCGGTGCCTTCGAGTACCAGGGCCAGAAGTGCAGCGCGACCTCCCGCGCCTACATCCCGGCGTCCATCTGGAACTCCGGTTTCAAGGAGGAGTTCGCGGCCGAGGTCGACTACCTCACCATGGGTGACGTCACCGACCTGGCGAACTTCATCGGCGCCGTGATCGACGAGCGCGCCTTCGCCAAGAACAAGGCCGCCATCGACCGCGCCAAGCAGGACCCGTCCTGCACGATCGTCGCGGGCGGCTCCTACGACGACTCGGTCGGCTACTTCGTCCGCCCCACCGTCATCGAGTGCAGCGACCCGGAGAACGAGGTCTTCCGCACCGAGTACTTCGGCCCGGTCCTCGCCGTCCACATCTACGAGGACGACCGGTACGACGAGATGCTGACGCAGATGGAGTCCGTCTCCGACTACGCCCTGACCGGCTCGGTCGTCTCCGGTGACCGCGCGGCTGCGGCGTACACGATGGAGAAGCTGCGCTACGCCGCGGGCAACTTCTACATCAACGACAAGTCGACCGGCGCCGTCGTCGGCCAGCAGCCCTTCGGCGGCGGCCGGGCCTCCGGCACCAACGACAAGGCCGGTGCCCCGCAGAACCTGCTGCGCTGGACGCTGACCCGCGCCATCAAGGAGTCGCTGATCCCGCCGACCGACTACACGTACCCCCACATGGGCTGACGAGCCCCTCGAACGCGGTCCGGGAAGTCTGAGACATCCCCACCGGGCTTCCCGGACCGGCTCCACCTATCTGCAGCATCCGCAGTTGGGCTGACGAGCCCCCCGGTACGCGGGCCGGGAAGCCTGGAACCCCCCCACCGGGCTTCCCGGACCGTTTCCACCCTTCTGAACGCGGTCCGGGAAGTCTGAGGCCTCCCCACCGGGCTTCTCGGACCGGCTCCACGTATCTGCAGCATCCGCAGTTGGGCTGACGAGCCCCCCGGTACGCGGGCCGGGAAGCCTGGAACCCCCCCACCGGGCTTCCCGGACCGTTTCCACCCTCCTGAACGCGGTCCGGGAAGTCTGAGACATCCCCACCGGGCTTCTCGGACCGGCTCCACGTATCTGCAGCATCCGCAGTTGGGCTGACGAGCCCCCCGGAACGCGGGCCGGGAAGCCTGAGACATCCCCACCAGGCTTCCCGGACCGTTCCCCCCGATACTCGGGCCGGGAAGCCCTATACCCCCCCCGCCAGGCTTCCCGGCCCGTTTCCATGCCACCGCGGGCGAGACCCGCGCTGTCGGCGAGCGAGGACGGCGCCGGCCTCCACGGGGCGCGCGGCCGGCGGCGGTGGACCGGCCGCGTCCACGCCCTCTCCCCGGACGGGTTCGTGAGCCTCGCGGACGAGGAGGGCGGCCTTTGTCCACGGCCCTCGGCCGCCGCGCCGCCCGACCCCGGGCACGAACTCCTCTTCGACTGGCAGTGACGGAGACGTGCTCTGACGCTCGGGCGTGAATCCGCAGGTCACAGCCGTATGCCCAGGTGTGCCGTCTCAGATAGTAGGAAGTCCGACTAATTGTAGAGACAGGAGCGTGCTCCTCCCTTACTTTTGTAGGAGCCGAACGTCTCGCTCGATCCAGCGAATGGCGGTCGTGAGCCGGGCCCGTGCAGGCAATCCCTGCGGCGCCGCTCCCCGCCCCTCCGGCGTCTCGCAACCCCCTTTTCCCGTACTCCAGATGCGTCCCGAAGGAGTCGATTTCCATGGCCGAGACGACCGTCCGCCGCCGAGTCCGCCACGTGTCCCGCACGAGTGAGTCCGACCGCAAGAACGCCGCCGCGGCCCTGCAGCGCGCCCTCGACCGCCGGGACAACGGCGGCGAGACCGGCCACTGAGCCCGGCCCGCACGCCCCGTACATCCCACATATCCCGTACATCCCACACGACGCGCGGTGGGTAGCCGGGCCTGGCGCCGCCGGGCCGGGCCTGCGCGTCGCCGGGCCCGCAGCCGGGAGCCGCGTCCGCAGAGGATGCGGCGCGGCCCTACTGGCTGCGCCGTACCTCGAAGTGGTCGATCCGGCTGCCGTCCTGCGCCAGCGCGGACACCGCAAGCCGTGCTCGCGGACCGGGCAGTGCCTCCACGCTCAGCAGCGAGAACCCGGTGTAGCGCACCCGTGACCACTCCACCGTCTCCGCCTCGGTGGCCCGGGACGCCGTCCAGCGGAAGCTCCGTACCGCGTCGTGCGCGGTGACGTGTCCCTCGTAGCTGTCCGCGACCCCGGACGGGAACGAGAAGAGGTTCCGGCCGCCCCCGCCCGCGGTGACGTACACGGTCCCGTCCCGGACCGGATCCGTGGACCCGCCGACCGGCACCGCCCGGCCGACCTCGCCGCCGCGCACCGCGTCGGTCCGCTCGTAGACATGGTTGTGCCCGTTGATCACCAGGTCCACCTGGTGCCGGGCGAACAGCGGCAGCCACGCGTCCCGCACCCCTCCGTCCGAGGCGTGCTTGGCGGTGGCGTAGGCGCAGTGGTGGAAGAAGACGACCACGAAGTCGACGTCCCGCGCCGCGCGCAGCGCACCGAGGGTGCGGTCCAGCCATGCCGTCTGCCGGCCGTCCGAGTGGCCGAGGTTGGCCGGGATCTCGTACGACACGTCGTTCGCGTCCAGCGCCACGAAACCGACGTTGCCGTAGGCGAAGGAGTACGCACCCGGCGTCCCGTGCGGATCGAAGCCGCTGTCCGGGAGGGAGAACCGGGCGAGCTGGCCGCCGTAGCCGTCGGGGGAGTACCACGCCTCCATGTCGTGGTTGCCGGTGGTCACCATCCACGGCACCGACCGGGCGACCGGCTCGGTCTGCTGCAGGAACAGGTCCCAGGTGCGGGGGTCGTAGCCGTCCGCCGTGCTGCCGGTGCCGGCCGCGTCCGCGTAGCAGATGTCACCCGCGTGCAGGTGGAAGGCCGGCCGCCGACGCAGCAGGACGTCGTCGTTGGCGCTCGCGCTGCGTCCCACACCCTGGTCGCCGAAGGCCGTGAAGACGAAGCGCTCCGGGGTGGCGGGCGCGGTGCGGAAGGTGGCGATGGCCGAGCGGTGGGCTGCGGCGGCGGGGTCCCAGCCGTCATGGCCCACGCCGTAGTAGTACGTCGTGCCGGGGTGCAGGCCGTCCAGGGCCGCGTGCAGGTAGTACTGCTCGACCGCCGGACGCACCCCGGCCCGGGCGGGGGTGTGCAGATCGCGCAGCTCCGCCTCGATCCGGCGGCCCAGGTCGTCGGGGCGCAGTCCGACCCGCACGAAGGGCCGGCGGACCGCGAACGGCACCTGCCAGGAGATCCGCATCCGGGTCCTGGGGTCGGCGCCGAACGCGAGGTGGCGGCCGAACGGGGCGATGGCGGCGCCCGCTACCCGGGAGGTCGCGGTGGCGGCCCCGGACGCCGGCGCGGCCGCCGGACCGGACGGTCCCGAGCAGCCCGTCAGCAGCCCGCCCGCGACCGCGCCCGCCGTCATCAGGGTGCGGCGCCGGGACAGCCGGGTCCGCAGATACTCGTGCTGTTCGGCCATGCTCATCCGGCTTGCCAGCCGTGGCGGGATGCCGAAGTCGGGGGTCTCCATGACGGAGACATGCCCAGCGGGGGCCGGCATCCACTGGGCGCGCGGGTGAACACCGGGTGGCGCACACTCCTCGTCGCCGGTCGCCGGTCGCCGGTCGCCGGTCGCCGGTCGCCGGTCGCCGGTCGCCCGTCGTTCGTCCGGACGGCCGGGCAATGTCCGAATGACGGACGTCCTATGTCATTCCATGGGACGAGGGGTAGGGTGCCCGCATGTCTCGCAGCATCAATCTCGCAGTGATCCCCGGTGACGGCATCGGCCAGGAGGTCGTGGCCGAAGGACTGAAGGTCCTGTCCGCCGTACTCCCGCAGGACGTGAAGCTGCAGACCACGGAGTACGACTTCGGCGCCCGGCGCTACCACGCCACCGGTGAGACCCTCACCGATGCCGACCTCGACGCGCTCAAGGAGCACGACGCCATCCTGCTCGGTGCGATCGGCGACCCGTCGGTCCCCTCCGGCGTCCTGGAGCGCGGCTTCCTGCTCAAGCTCCGCTTCGCCTTCGACCACCACGTCAACCTGCGTCCGTCGAAGCTGCTCCCCGGCGTCGCCACCCCGCTGGCCGGTCAGCCCGAGATCGACTTCGTCGTCGTCCGCGAGGGCACCGAGGGCCCCTACACGGGCAACGGCGGCACCATCCGCAAGGGCACCCCGCACGAGGTCGCCACCGAGGTCTCCGTGAACACCGCCTACGGGGTCGAGCGGGTGGTCCGCGACGCCTTCGCCCGCGCCCAGGCCCGCCCGCGCAAGAAGCTCACGCTGGTCCACAAGAACAACGTGCTGACCTTCGCGGGCCACCTGTGGACGAACGTCTTCAACCAGGTGGCCGAGGAGTACCCCGAGGTCACCACCGACTACATCCACGTCGACGCGGCGACCATCTTCCTGGTCACCCAGCCCGAGCGGTTCGACGTCATCGTCACCGACAACCTCTTCGGCGACATCATCACCGACCTCGCCGCGGCCGTCTCCGGCGGCATCGGCGTGGCCGCGTCCGGCAACATCAACCCGAGCGGCGCGTTCCCGTCCATGTTCGAGCCGGTCCACGGCTCGGCCCCGGACATCGCCGGCCAGGGCAAGGCCGACCCCACCGCCACCGTCCTGTCCGTCGCGCTGCTGCTGCGCCACCTCGGCCACGACGCCGAGGCGGCCCGCGTCGAGGACGCCGTCTCCGCCGACCTCGCGGAGCGCGGTACGGGCCCCGCGCGCAGCACCTCGGAGATCGGCGACGCGCTCCGCGTACGCGTAGCCGGCTGACCCCCGCCGCGCTGCACCAAGCCGCCGGGTGGCTCAGGCTCCCGGCGGCTTCCCCCTGTCCCCGCCGGGTGCCACCATCGACCTCTGGGCCGCTTTCACCCCGATTCCTTCCGTCCGGGCCCCGCGAGATAATCGAACGCGGAGCCGCGGCAGGAGGGAATGCTCGGACGTCCTAGCACTGGCCGCCGGCCATGCGGATGTGAGCGCGGCCCGACACTACAACCGGTGAAGGACTACCACTCATGACGACGCCCAAGATCGAGCTCAAGCCCTCCGCCCACCCGCTGCCCGCGGCGGAGCGGGCGGCGATCCTGGCCAACCCCGGATTCGGCCGCCACTTCACCGACCACATGGTGACGATCAGGTGGACCGAGGGCCGGGGCTGGCACGACGGCCAGCTCGTTCCGTACGCGCCGATCCCGCTCGACCCGGCCACCAACGTCCTGCACTACGCACAGGAGATCTTCGAAGGGCTCAAGGCGTACCGCCGCCCCGACGGTTCCGTGGCCACCTTCCGCCCGGACCAGAACGCCCGGCGCTTCCAGCGTTCCGCCCACCGCCTCGCGATGCCCGAACTCCCGGTCGAGACCTTCACCGAGGCCTGTGACCTGCTGGTCCGGCAGGACAAGGACTGGGTGCCCGCGCACGGTGGCGAGGAATCCCTCTACCTGCGCCCCTTCATGATCGCGACCGAGGTCGGCCTGGGTGTGAAACCGGCCAACGAGTATCTGTTCCTCACCATCGCCTCGCCGGCCGGCGCCTACTTCGCCGGGGGTCTCAAGCCGGTCTCCATCTGGGTGTCGGAGGACTGGGTCCGCGCCGTGCCGGGCGGCATGGGCGACGCCAAGACGGGCGGCAACTACGCGGCCTCCCTGCTCGCCCAGGCCGAGGCCGCGGCCAAGGGCTGCGACCAGGTCTGCTACCTCGACGCGGTCGAGCACCAGTGGGTCGAGGAACTCGGCGGCATGAACCTGTACTTCGTGTACGGCAACAAGATCGTCACGCCGCCGCTCAGCGGCTCGATCCTGGAGGGTGTCACCCGGGACAGCCTGCTGACCCTGGCCCGCGACCTCGGCTACGAGGCGGAGGAGGCCCCCGTCTCCGTCGAGCAGTGGCAGCGCGACTCGCAGGACGGCACCCTCACCGAGGTGTTCGCCTGCGGCACCGCCGCCGTCATCACCCCGGTCGGCACGGTCAAGCGCGCGGGCGCCGAATGGAAGCAGTCGGAGGGCGAGCCGGGCAAGGTGACCCTGGAACTCCGGCAGGCCCTCCTCGACGTCCAGCGCGGGATCACCGAGGACCGGCATGGGTGGATGCATCCGCTCGGCTGACGGTGCGGCTGCGCTGCGCTGGCTTGGCGGGGTATGACGGGTTGCTGTTCTTCTGCGGGTGGGGCGTGGCTGGTTGCGCAGGTGCCCGCGTCCCTTAGTGGGTGTGGCGGCGTGTCGTTCGTCCGCGGGTGGGGTGTGGCCGGTTGCGCGGTTTCCTGCGCCCCTTGGGGGCGGGGGTGGCCGGTGCGTGCGCTGGCGTGCGCCCGCGCGTGCGAACGCAATGAACACAATCCGAGTCGCCCTTGTCGCATCTGCGAACGCCCGGCACGTTACGGGCATGGGACGAGAGCAGTGGAAGAGGATCTGGGTCGGCTCGGCCGGCAACATGGTCGAGTGGTTCGACTGGTTCGTGTACGCGAGCTTCGCCACCTACTTCGCCGGGGCGTTCTTCCCGAGCGGCAACCCCACCGCCCAGCTGATGAACACCGCGGGCATCTTCGCCGTCGGGTTCTTCATGCGCCCCGTCGGCGGCTGGCTGCTGGGCCGGCTGGGTGACCGCAAGGGCCGCAAGGCCGCGCTGACCCTGACCGTCACACTGATGTCGGTGTCCGCGGTGCTCATCGCCGTCGCGCCGACCTACTCCGTCGCCGGTTACGGCGGCGCGCTCGTACTGCTCGTCGCCCGCCTGCTGCAAGGCCTGTCGGTGGGCGGCGAGTACGCGGCCAGCGCCACCTACCTCACCGAGGCGACGGACCCCGGCCGGCGCGGCTTCGCCTCCAGCTTCCAGTACGTGTCCATGACCGCCGGCCAGATCGTCGGCCTCGGCCTGCTGATCGTCCTCCAGCGCACCATGTCCGACGACGCGCTGCACAGTTACGGCTGGCGCATCCCGTTCGTGGTGGGCGCGCTCGGCGCCGCGGTCGTCTTCTACCTGCGGCGCTCCATGCTGGAGACCGAGGTGTACGCGGAGGACGCCTCGGGCGACAAGGAGCGCGGCACACTGCGCGCGCTGTGGCGGCACCGGCGGGAGGCGTTCCTGGTCGTCGCGCTGACCATGGGCGGCACGGTCGCGTACTACACGTACACCACGTACCTCACCAAGTACCTGTCGAACTCCGCGGGCCTGAGCAAGGAGACCGCCACCCTGGTCTCCTTCACCGGGCTGATCGTCTTCGCCTGCCTGCAACCCGTCGCGGGCCGTCTCTCCGACCGGATCGGCCGGCGCCCGCTGCTGGTCACCTTCGCGATCGGCTCCACCTTCCTCACCGTGCCGATCATGACGCTGCTGAAACACGCCGGAGGCTACTGGCAGGCACTCGGCCTCTCCCTGCTGGCGCTCGTCGTGGTCACCGGCTACACGTCGATCAACGCGTGCGTGAAGGCGGAACTGTTCCCGACGGGGGTGCGCGCGCTGGGCGTGGCGCTGCCCTACGCCGTCGCCAACGCCCTGTTCGGCGGTACGGCGGAATACGTCGCTCTGTGGTTCAAGAACGCGGGCGTGGAGTCCGGCTTCTACTGGTACGTGGCCGGCTGCGCCGCGGTCTCCCTGGTGGTGTACGTCACCATGCGGGAGACGAAGGACCTGGATCTGACCCGGGTGGGCGCACGTGACGCGTCCCCCGTGACGACCGCATCCTGAGACGGGCGGTGAGCAGGGGGCGGGATGTGCCAGACTGCCCCCGTGCTCTCGTTCGCCATGATTATTGGCAGCAGGCGCGCCGGTCCGCAGTGACCGCCACGTACGACCAGGTACGGGCGGCCACCGTCGTCCCCGACCCGCGCGCAGACCTCTCGCACCCGCGAGGGGTTTTTTCGTTTTCCGGGCCCACCTTCAGCCGGAGGCGCAGCGCGAGGGACTATTGGGGGAACGGTGGAACCGGACATTCCGGTAAAACCGAGATCCGATACAGGAGCCCTGAGACCATGACCGAGACGGAACCCCTCGAACTCGACGACGCGTTCCACGTCTTCGACACCACGTTGCGCGACGGCGCCCAGCGCGAGGGCATCAACCTCACCGTCGCCGACAAGCTCGCCATCGCACGGCACCTGGACGACTTCGGCGTGGGCTTCATCGAGGGCGGCTGGCCCGGGGCGAACCCCCGGGACACCGAGTTCTTCGCGCGCGCCCGGCAGGAGATCGACTTCCGGCACGCCCAGCTCGTCGCGTTCGGCTCGACCCGGCGCGCCGGTGCCAAGGCCGCCGACGACCCGCAGGTCAGGGCCCTGCTGGAGTCCGGCGCCCCGGTGATCACCCTGGTCGCCAAGGCACATGACCGGCACGTGGAACTGGCGCTGCGCACCACGCTCGACGAGAACCTGGAGATGGTCCGCGACACCGTCTCCCACCTGCGCGCACAGGGCCGCCGGGTGTTCGTCGACTGCGAGCACTTCTTCGACGGCTACCGGGCGAACCCCACGTACGCGAAGGCGGTCGTCCGGGCCGCCGCCGAGGCCGGCGCGGACGTGGTGGTGCTGTGCGACACCAACGGCGGCATGCTCCCGGCACAGGTCCAGGCCGTGGTCGCCACCGTCCTCGCGGACACCGGCGCCCGGCTCGGCATCCACGCCCAGGACGACACGGGCTGCGCGGTGGCCAACACCCTCGCGGCCGTCGACGCCGGCGCCACCCATGTGCAGTGCACGGCGAACGGCTACGGCGAGCGCGTCGGCAACGCCAACCTCTTCCCGGTGGTCGCGGCCCTGGAACTCAAGTACGGCAAGAAGGTCCTGCCCGAGGGCCGGCTGCGCGAGATGACCCGTATCTCGCACGCCATCGCCGAGGTGGTCAACCTCACCCCCGCCACCCACCAGCCCTACGTCGGGGTCTCCGCCTTCGCCCACAAGGCGGGCCTGCACGCCTCCGCGATCAAGGTCGACCCGGACCTGTACCAGCACATCGACCCCGTACAGGTCGGCAACACCATGCGCATGCTGGTCTCCGACATGGCCGGCCGCGCCTCCATCGAGCTGAAGGGCCGGGAACTCGGCATCGACCTCGGTGACGACCGCGAACTGGTCGGCCGGGTCGTCGAGCGGGTCAAGGAACGCGAGCTGAAGGGCTACACCTACGAGGCCGCGGACGCCTCGTTCGAGCTGCTGCTGCGCGGCGAGGCCGAGGGCCGGCCGCTGACGTACTTCAAGGTCGAGTCCTGGCGGGCCATCGTCGAGGACCGTCCCGACGGCACCCACGCCAACGAGGCCACGGTCAAGCTCTGGGCCAAGGGCGAGCGCATCGTCGCCACCGCGGAGGGCAACGGTCCGGTCAATGCCCTCGACCGGGCCCTGCGGGTGGCGCTGGAGAAGATCTACCCGCAGCTCGCCAAGCTGGAACTCGTCGACTACAAGGTGCGCATCCTGGAGGGCAGGCACGGTACCCAGTCCACCACCCGGGTGCTGATCGCCACCTCCGACGGCGTCGGCGAGTGGTCCACGGTGGGCGTCGCCGAGAACGTCATCGCGGCCTCCTGGCAGGCCCTGGAGGACGCGTACACCTACGGTCTGCTGCGCGCGGGCGTCGAGCCGGCGAAGTGAGCCGCCCGCCCGGTACGGGCGGTGCGGGGGACACAGCCGGGCAGGGCCTCGACGAGCCGTACGGACTCGCCGAGGCCCCCGCCCGGTCAGCGGCGGGGCCCGGCCCGTCCTACTGCAGACGCCACTTCTGGTTGGCGGCGCCCGTGCACGACCAGATCTGCGCGCGTGCCCCGTTCGCCGACGAGTTGTCCGTCACGTCGAGGCACTTGCCGGCCGCCGTGTTGCGCACGTCACCGGTCGACGCGTCGTACGACCACTGCTGGGCACCGGACCCGTTGCAGTCGTACAACTGCACCTTCGCCCCGTTCGCGGTCGAGCCCGACGTCACGTCCAGACACTTGCCCAGCGCCCGGACCGAGCCGTCGTCCGGCACCGTCCACTGCTGGGCGGTGCTGGAGTTGCAGTCGTAGAGTTGCACGGCCGTGCCGTTGGCGCTGGACGCGCCCGCCACGTCGAGGCACTTGCCGGCGAGTCCCACGAACGCCCCCGACCTGCCGCCGCTGCCGGACTGGGTACCCGACCAGGTGAAGGTCGCCGACGTCTTGCCCGGCAGTGAGTAGGTGGCGTGCTGCCCGCCCCAGTTGACGGTGATCGTCCGCGCGGCCGACGAGTCGTTGTAGGCGATCAGCGCCTTCGAACCGTCCGGGTTGCGCCAGGCCACGTTGGGTACGGCCGCGGACGCCGTCGAGGCGATCCGCTGGGCACCCGGACGGACGAACTTCGTCAGGTGCCCCATCGTGTAGTACTCGACCGTGTAGTCGACCGTGCCGCTCGCGCTGTCCCCGTCGTGGACCGTGATCAGACCGGTGCAGGTGCCGCACCCGCCGTTGTGCGGGCCCATGTTCTGGTCCACCGCCAGCGACCACTTGGTCACCGACTTCGCCCAGTTGCGCGTGTAGTCGACGATGTTGAGCATGTCCTCGCGCTGCTGGTTCGCGATCCACGTGCCGCCCGAGTGCTCGGTGCCGAACGCGTCCAGCGAGGGGTACTGGTTGTGCACGGAGGTCTGCTTGGCGACGTCACCGCCGTAGCCGTGCCAGGCGATCCCGCCGAAGTTGGGGTGGCTGCGCACCGCCGCGTCGTCCACCGTCTGGGCGGCGTAGGAGTCGTAGACGTCCCAGTTCCAGTCGTGCGCCAGCACCTTCGTGGACAGGCCCGCGGCCTGGAGCTCGGGCAGCAGTTCGTTCTTGGTGAAGTAGGCGAGACCGCTGCCGTTCCAGCTCATCGACGGATAGCCCGCGCAGCAGGTCGGCTCGTTCTGCGCCGAAACGTACCCGACGCCCACGCCCGCGTCCCGGTACGCCTGGAGGTACTTCACGAAGTACGAGGCGTACGCCCCGTAGTACTCCGACTTCAGCCAGCCCCCGTTGAGCTGCCCGCTGTCCTTCATCCAGGCGGGCGCCGTCCACGGCGAGGCCATCACCGTCAGCGACGGGTTCAACTGGAGCGCCTGCTTGGTCAGCGGGACCACGTCGGCGAGGTCGTGCGCGATCGAGAACTGCGTCAGGTTCGGGTCCGTCTGCCCGGCCGGCACGTCGTCGTACGTGTACCCGTAGCGGGCCAGGTCGGAGGCGCCCATGGGGTTGCGCAGGAACGACAGGCCGATGCCGTCCGCCGGCGAGAACAGCTTGCGCATCGTCGCGTCCCGGGTCGTCTGCGACAGCGCCCCGCTGCTGTTCATCAGCCAGGCCGCGGTGTCCGTGAAGGACGCGCCGCCGCCGGTGAAGGTCTGGTAGCGGGTGTTCTCGTCGACGGTGATGTTCTCGCCGCTGCCACCGGAGCCGGACTGGAAGGCGAACGGGGTCTGGGCCTGGAGCCCGCGCACGACATGCCGTCCGCCGGCGTCGTCGGTCGTGGTCAGCCAGGCAGTGACCGGTTCGCCCGCCGCGTGGGCCGGTGCGGTCGCCACGGTGAGGCCGGCCGTGCCGAGCAGTCCGGCCAGGAGCAGCCGGACGGCCCGCGTCGATCTCTTCATGGAGCGCCACCCTTCGGGAGGTGGGGGATGGGAGGCGTGCGAGCCGTGAGTAAATGACGGCTTCGCGGGCGCGTCAAGGGGGCGCGCGTTCACCATCTGAAGGGGCAACGGGGCCGAGAGGGACGGGAGTTGGGCTCGTACCGGATGCGACGTGAAGACTTGACGGGTCGCGGCGCGGTGGGGACGCCGCGGGCCCGCGCCCGGCGGCCGGGCGGACCGGCCGCGCCCCGGACGGCGGCTGTCGGGTGACAGGTGTCGGGCGGCACGTGTCGGACGGCTGTGCCGGGAGGTGTGCACCGGCGCACGGCCCGCTGTCCGCACGGCCTGCTGTTCGCAACGGTCCGCGACGGCCCGGCAGCGCGCCCGCCCGGCGACGAGAATTGTTCCGAATGACTGAATATGTGACGCTTCGGGTAGCTTCGAACCATGAAGGCCGTACCGAAGGCCGCGTCCACGGCCGTACGACGGACCCGAAGCCTCCCGGCAGTGCTGCTGGCCGTGCTGGCGCTCGTCGTCATGACCGCGCTCGCCCCCGGCGCCACGGCCGCCACCAGCGTCTCGACCATCGCCGCGGAACTGCGCAAGAACCCGGTGTACGTCGATCCGGCCGCCGCCGGATCGCTGTCCACGGCCGATGCGCGGGCTCTGCGCGACCGGATCGAGGGCGCCGGCAAGCCCGTCTTCATCGCGGTCCTGCCCGACGGCTTCCCCACCCAGAACCTCTTCACGAACCTGCGCACCGCGACCGGCGTCACCGGCCTGTACGCGGTCCGCCTCGGCGACCGCTTCGACGCCCGCGCCGACTCCTCGGTGTTGTCGCGCACGGCCGTGCAGAACCTGGTCAGCAGCGTCCAGGGCGAGGACGCCAGGACCCAGCTGACCGACTTCACCGACCGCGCCCTCGCCAACGTGGGTGGCAAGGCCCCCGCCTCCTGGGGCTCGTCCGGCAATCGCGGCGGGACCTCCGCCACCGCGCTGATCACCACGGCCGCCGTCCTGGTGGCCGGCGGCGTGGGCGCGTACGCCCTGGTGCGGCACAGCCGCAGGCGCCGCGAGGAGGAGCAGCGGGCCGCCCTGGAGCGGCTGCGGGTGGTGGTGGACGAGGACATCACCGCCTTCGGCGAGGAACTCGACCGGCTGGACTTCCACCCGGCCGAGGCCGGGTCCGACGACGCCATGCGCGCGGACTACGAACGGGCGCTGGACGCCTATGACCAGGCGAAACAGCACATGGCGGCGGCCCGCAGACCGGAGGACGTCCGCGCCGTCACCGAGGCGCTGGCGGAGGGCCGGTTCGATCTGGCGCAACTCTCCGCCCGCCGCGCGGGCCGGCCGCTTCCCGAGCGCCGCCCGCCCTGCTTCTTCGATCCCCGCCACGGCCCCTCGGTCGCCGACGCGACCTGGACTCCGCCCGGTGGCAGCGCCCGCGAGGTACCGGTCTGCGCGGCCGACGCCACCCGGCTGGCGGACGGCCGCGACCCGCAGACGCGCGAGGTCGACACCGATCACGGCCGCCGCCCCTACTGGGACGCGGGTCCGGCCTATGGCCCCTGGGCGGGCGGCTACTTCGGCGGCGGCCTGCTGCCCGGGCTGCTCGTCGGCACGCTCCTCGGCAGCGCGATGGCCGCTCCCACGTACGCGGCCGACTACGGCACCGGGTACGGCGACTTCGGCGCAGCCGGCTACCAGGGCGGGGACGTGTCGGGGGCCGACTTCGACCCCGGCGACTACGGGGGCGGATTCGGGGACTTCGACGGAGGCGGCGGGGACTACGGCGGGGGAGGGGATTTCGGGGGCGGGTCCTGAGCGGACGTGGCCGGACAGACGTGACCGGGCGCGCTCAGGTGGCACGCCCGGTCAGAGGGTCGGTAGCGGGTTTCCGATGGCCGGCCGCGGGGCGCCGTGACCGGCCGCCGGACGGAGGCGGCCGTCGCTCGGAGACGGCCGTCGCTCGGCACCGACGGCTCAGGCGTTCTTGACCGCCGAGATGTCGAAGTTCAGCTTGATCTTGTCGGAGACCAGGACGCCGCCCGTCTCCAGGGCCGCGTTCCAGGTCAGACCCCAGTCGGAGCGCAGGATCTCCGCCTTGCCCTCGAAGCCGACGCGCTCGTTGCCGAAGGGGTCCTGGACGGCGCCGTTGAATTCGAGGTCGATGACCAGCGGCCTGGTGGTGCCGAGGATGGTCAGGTCGCCGGTGATGCGGTAGTCGTCCCCGCCCAGCGCCTCGGCCTTGGTGGAGCGGAAGGTCATCGTCGGGAACTCGTCGGTCTTGAAGAAGTCGGCCGACTTCAGGTGGGTGTCGCGGTCGGCGTTGCCGGTCTCGACGCTGGCCAGCACGACGTCGATCGAGGCGGTCGACTTGGCGGGGTCGGTTCCGTCGAGGTGCAGCGTGCCGGAGAACTCCTGGAAGCTGCCCCGGACGTTGGTGACCATCGCGTGCCGGGCCGAGAAGCCGATCGCGGTGTGCGCCGGGTCGATGCTGTAGTCGCCGGTGACCGCGGCCAGCTCGGGGTTCACCGTGGCACCGCCCGCGGTCTTGCCGTCGGCGTTCTGTCGACCGAAGAGGCCCATCTCATGCTCCTTGGAGGCGTGGGAATCCGTTGATGTTGAAGTTTCAATGAGTGCCTTACGGCGACTGTAGACCCATACGTTTCAATATTCAACATCTCCTGCGGGTGCGTCGCTCCTTTTACGGTGCGTCACATGGTTCCCCAGCGCATCACGGGGTGGTAGACCGCAAGGGCATGACTGCGGACAGCACTCCCACGCGTCGCGTGTTTCTGGCCGGAGCCCTCGCCGCGGCGGCCGCGGCGACCGGCTCGCCAGCGGAAGCAGGAACCGGCGGCGACCCGGCCCCTGGCCCCGCCGCCGGCCCGGACGGCCGGAGTTACGGCGCCCCCGACGTCTACGAGGGCCTGCGCCGACGCTGGCTGGACATCGCCCTCGGCACCGGCTACGACCCGGCCGCCGAACCCTACGCCTCCCGGCTCGCCGCGACCGGCGAACTGGCCCGCTCCTTCCGCGCCGGCCTGGCGCCCACCCCCACCTGCCTGTGGCCGGACCACCCCTTCGACCCGCCCGCGGGCATCACCCAGAGTTACAGCCGTCTGTGGACGATGGCCCAGGCATACGTCCAGGACGGCACCGGATCCGCCGGTGACCCGGGCCTCCTCGCGGACGTCCTGCGCGGACTCGACCATCTCTCCGGCACCGTCTACAACCCCGCCACCACCCGCTACGGCAACTGGTGGGAATGGCAGATCGGCAGCCCCCGCCTGCTCCTGGACATCACGGCCGCCCTCCACGACCACCTGGGGGAGGCCAGGATCGCCGCCGCCTGCGCGGCCGTCGACCACTTCATCCCGGACACCCTGCTCGCCGACTACTCCGGCACCTCCACCGGGGCCAACCGCGTCGACCTGTGCCGCTCGGTCGCCCTGCGCGGCGTCCTCGGCCGCTCCGGCGACCGCCTCGCGCTCGCCCGGGACGCGCTCTCACCCGTCTTCCCGCACGTCACGCAGGGGGACGGCCTGTACGCCGACGGCTCCTACGTCCAGCACACCTGGGTGGCCTACTCGGGGACGTACGGCCAGGTGCTCCTGGACGGTCTCGGGCGGCTGTTCGCGCTGCTGGCCGGCTCCGCCTGGGAGGTGACCGACCCGGCCCGGCAGAACGTCCTCGACAGCGTCGAACGCGCCTACGCGCCGCTGATCCACGACGGGCTGATGATGGACGGCGTCAACGGGCGGGCCATCAGCCGGGGTTACCTCAAGGACGACGACCTGCACGTCATGCGCAGCGACCACTTCCACGGGCAGCAGATCGTCGCGGCCGTGGCGCTGCTCGCGGCGGGGGCGGACGCCGCGGCGCGGGACCGCTGGTACGGGCTGGTCAAGGGCTGGATCGAACGGGACACCGTCACCCCGCTCCTGACGGCACCCCAGTTCGGCACCGCGGAGCTGGCGCGTTTGCACGCCGTCGCCGGCTCGCCGGTGCCCGCCGCGCCCGAACCCGTCGGCCACCGCCTCTTCGCGGCCATGGACCGGGCCGTGCACCGCCGGCCCCGCTTCACGGCGTCCCTCTCCATGGCCAGCGACCGGATCACGCACTACGAGTGCGGCAACGGCGAGAACCCGCGGGGCTGGCACACGGGCGCCGGAATGCTCTACTGGTGGGCCGGCGGCACGGACGGACGGGCGAACCGGAGCGATCAGTACACCGACTGGTTCTGGCCGACGGTCGACTGGTACCGGCTGCCCGGCACGACCGTCTCCACCCGGCCCCTCGCCGACCGGGCCGGCGGCGAATGGGGCGCCTCCAGACCTGATGTGCGCTGGGTCGGGGGCGTCACGGACGGCGAGTACGCCGCGATCGGACAGCACCTGAAGGGCCTCGGGTCGACCCTGCGGGCCCGCAAGTCGTGGTTCTTCCTCGACGACGAGGTGATCTGCCTGGGCGCGGGGATCAGCTGCGCCGACGGCGTCCCGGTCGAGACCGTCGTGGACAACCGGAACCTAGGGGAGCACGGCACGCAGGTCTTCGTACGCGGGCGCCACTGGGCCCATCTGGAGGGCCACGGTGGCTGGATCCTGCCGTACGGCGGCGCGCTGCGCACCCTGCGCGAGGACCGCACCGGGGCCTGGTCGGACATCAACGGCACGAGCACCACCGAACGGCGCACCCGGCGCTGGCAGACCCTCTGGCTGGAGCACGGCACCGACCCGGTGGACGCCGGTTACGCCTACGTCCTGCTGCCCGGCGCGAGCCTGCGCGAGGTCGTCGCCCGCGCCGCCGGTCCGCGCCGGCTGTCCGTGCTCGCCAACGACGCCCGGTGCCAGGCGGTCCGGGTGCCCGCCCTGGGGCTGACCGCGGCCAACTTCTGGCAGGCGGGCTCGGCGGGCCCGCTGACCGCCTCGGCGGGCGCGAGCGTGCTGGTCCGGGTGCACGGCCGGACCGCTAAGCTCTGCGTGAGCGAGCCGCCGCGCACGGGTGAGCCGCTGGAGATCGTCTGGGACCACCCGGTGCGGTCGGTCCTGCGGGCCGACGACACCGTGGAGGTGCTCGCCGCGGACGGCCGTTTGAGGCTCCGTGTCACTCCGGGGATGGCATGTGCCGGGCGCGAATGTGAGGTGGCGCTCCGGTGACGTCTTTGTGGCATCTCCACAACGGACACGGCCTCTGAGCAGTCGGAACGGCTGCATCACCGTGAGGATCTGTTCAGGGGTACCAGGAAAACGGGTCGGAGACTGTACGGAGTCGACGGCTCGCTTTCCTCGGTGTCCTTCGTAAGGTCACTACATGACCGTTTTGGAAGAGACGACGGGTGACACGGCCGACGAGGCCGTGGGCGAGGCGGGCGGCGAACCGACGGACGCGCGCGGGCGGGTCGCCGAGCTGCACGTCATCCGTGCGCAGGCGCTGGCGGGTCCCAGCGAGAAGGCGACCGAGGCGCAGCACGCCAAGGGCAAGCTGACCGCCCGGGAGCGGATCGAGCTGCTGCTGGACGCGGGGTCCTTCCAGGAGGTCGAGCAACTGCGCCGGCACCGGGCGTCCGGCTTCGGCCTGGAGGCCAAGAAGCCCTACACGGACGGTGTGATCACCGGCTGGGGCACGGTGGACGGCCGTACGGTCTTCGTCTACGCCCACGACTTCCGGATCTTCGGCGGGGCGCTCGGCGAGGCGCACGCCACGAAGATCCACAAGATCATGGACATGGCCATCGCGGCCGGTGCCCCGCTGATCTCCCTCAACGACGGCGCCGGCGCCCGCATCCAGGAAGGCGTCTCGGCGCTGGCCGGCTACGGCGGCATCTTCCAGCGCAACACCAAGGCCTCCGGGGTCATCCCGCAGATCAGCGTGATGCTCGGCCCGTGTGCGGGCGGCGCGGCCTACTCGCCGGCGCTCACCGACTTCGTCTTCATGGTCCGCGACACCTCGCAGATGTTCATCACCGGTCCTGACGTGGTCAAGGCGGTCACCGGTGAGGAGATCACGCAGAACGGCCTCGGCGGCGCGGACGTGCACGCGGAGACCTCCGGCGTGTGCCACTTCGCCTACGACGACGAGGAGACCTGCATCGCGGAGGTGCGCTACCTCCTGTCGATGCTGCCGCAGAACAACCGGGAGAACCCGCCGCGGGCCGAGTCGGCCGACCCGGTCGACCGGCGCAGTGACGCCCTGCTCGACCTGGTCCCGGCGGACGGCAACCGGCCCTACGACATGGCCAAGGTCATCGAGGAGATCGTCGACGACGGCGACTACCTGGAGGTCCACGAGCGCTGGGCGCGCAACATCATCTGCGCGCTGGCCCGCATCGACGGACAGGTCGTCGGCATCGTCGCCAACCAGCCGCAGGTGCTGGCGGGCGTCCTGGACATCGAGGCGAGCGAAAAAGCTGCACGCTTTGTCCAGATGTGTGACGCTTTTAACGTTCCGATCGTCACCTTCCTGGACGTCCCGGGGTTCCTCCCCGGCGTCGACCAGGAGCACGGCGGGATCATCCGCCACGGCGCGAAACTCCTCTACGCCTACTGCAACGCGACCGTACCGAGGATCTCGCTGATCCTCCGCAAGGCGTACGGCGGCGCCTACATCGTGATGGACAGCCAGTCCATCGGCGCGGACCTCACGTACGCGTGGCCCACCAACGAGATCGCCGTGATGGGCGCCGACGGCGCGGCCAACGTCATCTTCCGGCGGCAGATCGCCGGGGCCGACGACCCCGAGGCGATGCGGCAGAAGATGGTCAAGGAATACAAGGCCGAGCTGATGCACCCGTACTACGCCGCCGAGCGCGGCCTGGTCGACGACGTCATCGACCCGGCCCAGACCCGCGAGGTGCTGGCCAGGTCGCTGGCCATGCTGCACACCAAGCACGCCGACCTGCCCTCGCGCAAGCACGGCAACCCCCCGCAGTAACCCGGTGGATCCGCGGTGACCCACGTGCCCGGCCCGCGGGAACCTCTCTCACGGAGACTGACACATGAACGATCCCGACATCCGCGTCGAGAAGGGCCACGCCGAGCCCGAGGAGGTCGCCGCGATAACGGCGCTCCTGCTGGCCCGGGCCGCCGCCCGTAGCTCCGAGCCGGTCCCGGCGCACCGTGGCCGCGCCAAGGCGGGCTGGCGCCGCCTGGAGCGCGAGCCCGGCTTCCGGGCACCGCACAGCTGGCACGGCTAGACCGCGCCGTCTTCCTATTTCTCGGTGCTGTCGGAGTTCAGAGACCGGCTGGCCGGGGCCGACCGGGGGGCGCCGGGTCATGGACGGGGTGCTGACCGCAGCCCGCGGGAAAGGGCTGCTCAAGAGCGCAGGCCGAGCCCGCACCGACTCATCGCACGTACTGTCGTCGGCCCGTGAGCTGTGCTGGCTGGAGCAGGCGGCCGAGTCATTGCGTGCGGCGCTGAACGCGCTCGCCCAGGCCGCTCCGGACTGGCTGACCGATATCGCGGAGCCGGACTGGTTCCGGCACTATGCGACCAGAACCGAGGACTCCAGATTCCCCGGAGCCCGGGTGAAGCGGGAGGAGGTGGGGACACGGATCGGCCGGGACGGGACACGCCTGCTGGAAGCGGTCTTCGCCGCTGATGCCCCCGCAGCACTGCGCGCGCTCGACGAGGTGGAGATCCTGCGCCGGGTCTGGGTCCAG
>NZ_JBIAIE010000043.1:0-37213 GCF_042871185.1 Streptomyces sp. NPDC006012 | reverse complement strand
TACTCACCCTCTCGGGCTTTCCTCCGGGCGCTTCCCTTCGGTGTTTCCGACTCTATCAGACCTTTTCTCGGTCCGATTTCCTCGGTGCTTTCCAGAGTCCCGCTCTCGCGTTTCCCTTTCCGGCGGTTCCGACTTTATCAGAGATTCTGAGTCGGAATTCCCGACCCGTTCGGGATGCGCTCGGACGCACAGTCGGCGGCCGGGCTTCCCTCGTGGGCAGGGCCGTAAACGTACTGGAGCGGGGTGCCTCGATGCAAATCGAGGCACCCCGCTCCCGGGCTCAGCTGACTGCGGGTCAGACGTCCACGACGACAGGGAGGATCATCGGCCTGCGTCGATACGTGTCCGAGACCCACTTGCCGAGGGTGCGCCGGATGAGCTGTTGCAGCTGGTGCGGCTCCACGACACCGTCCTGGGCCGACTTCTCCAGCACCTCCGTGATCTTCGGAACGACGTCGGCGAAGGCCGCGTCCTCGATGCCGGAGCCGCGGGCCTGGACATGCGGGCCGCCCGTGATCTTGCCCGTGGACGAGTCCACCACCACGAAGACCGAGATGATGCCCTCGTCGCCGAGGATCTTGCGGTCCTTCAGCGCGGGCTCACCGACATCGCCGACCGAGAGGCCGTCAACGTACACATAGCCGGCCTGCACCTTGCCGGAGATCTTCGCCTTGCCCTCGACGAGGTCGACGACGACGCCGTCCTCCGCGATGACGATCCGGTCGTGCGGGACCCCGGTGAGAGCCCCCAGTTCGGCGTTGGCCCGCAGGTGGCGCCATTCGCCGTGCACCGGCATCAGGTTCTTCGGGCGGCAGATGTTGTAGAAGTACAGCAGCTCGCCCGCGGAGGCATGGCCCGAGACGTGCACCTTGGCGTTGCCCTTGTGGACGACGTTGGCACCCCAGCGGGTCAGGCCGTTGATGACGCGGTAGACCGCGTTCTCGTTGCCGGGGATGAGGGACGAGGCCAGGATGACCGTGTCGCCGTCGACGATCCGGATCTGATGGTCGCGGCTGGCCATCCGGGACAGGGCGGCCATCGGCTCGCCCTGGGAGCCGGTGCAGACCAGGACCACTTCGTCGTCCGGCAGGTCGTCGAGCGTCTTGACGTCCACGACCAGGCCCGGCGGGACCTTCAGATAGCCCAGGTCGCGGGCGATGCCCATGTTGCGGACCATCGAACGGCCGACGAAGGCGACCCGGCGGCCGTACTCGTGTGCCGCGTCCATGATCTGCTGGATGCGGTGGACGTGGCTGGCGAAGCTGGCCACGATGATCCGCTTGCGTGCGCCCGCGAAGACCTGGCGCAGGACGTTGGAGATGTCGCGTTCGTGCGCGGTGAAGCCGGGGACCTCGGCGTTGGTGGAGTCGGCGAGGAGGAGATCGATGCCCTCCTCGCTCAGCCGCGCGAACGCGTGTAGATCCGTGAGGCGGTTGTCCAGCGGCAGTTGGTCCATCTTGAAGTCCCCGGTGTGGACCACCAGGCCGGCGGGGGTGCGGATCGCGACCGCGAGGGCGTCCGGGATCGAGTGGTTGACCGCGACGAACTCGCAGTCGAAAGGTCCGATGCGCTCCCGGTTGCCCTCGGCGACTTCCAGGATGTAGGGGCGGATGCGGTGCTCCTGGAGCTTCGCCTCGATCAGCGCGAGGGTCAGCTTGGAGCCGATCAGCGGGATGTCCGGCTTCTCCTTCAGGAGGAACGGCACTCCGCCGATGTGGTCCTCGTGCCCGTGGGTGAGGACGATGCCCTCGATGTCGTCGAGGCGGTCCCGGATCGACGAGAAATCCGGCAGGATCAGGTCGATTCCGGGCTGCTCCTCCTCGGGGAAGAGCACCCCGCAGTCGACGATCAGCAGGCGGCCGCCGTACTCGAAGACCGTCATGTTCCGGCCGATCTCGCCGAGACCGCCGAGCGGTGTGACCCTCAGGCCGCCTTCGGGAAGCGGCGGGGGTGAGCCGAGTTCAGGATGCGGATGACTCAAAAGACTCTCCTCACCACGCACGCCACCTACCGGTGGGCACGTGGCGCGCGTGACGTTCGTGCAGAAGCAGTTGTCGTTGTGGATGCGGGCACCGGTGGCCCGCCTATTCAGTTGTGAAGCTCGGGTGGCGCCAAGTCTGATGTCAGAGCTGTACCCCGCCGGCGGCAAGATCGATCTTGAGCTGGGCGATCTCCTCGGGAGTGCACCCGATCATGGGTGCGCGCAGCGGCCCGGCGGGCAGTCCCTGGAGGGCGAGCGCGGCCTTGGCCGTCATGACGCCCTGCGTGCGGAACATGCCGGTGTAGACGGGGAGCAGCTTCTGGTGGATCTCGGTGGCCTTCTGGACGTCGCCGGAGGTGAACGCCTCGACCAGGGCGCGCAGGTCCGGGGTGACCACGTGGCCGACGACCGAGACGAAGCCGACCGCGCCGACGGACATCAGCGGCAGGTTCAGCATGTCGTCGCCGGAGTACCAGGCGAGGCCGGACCGGGCGATGGCCCAGCTGGCCCGTCCGAGGTCGCCCTTGGCGTCCTTGTTGGCGACGATCCTCGGGTGCTCGGCGAGGCGGACCAGGGTCTCCGTGTTGATCGGGACACCGCTGCGGCCGGGAATGTCGTACAGCAGGACCGGCAGTCCTGCGGCGTCGGCAACGGCTGTGAAGTGCCGGTACAGGCCCTCTTGCGGGGGCTTGTTGTAGTACGGGGTGACGACCAGGAGGCCGTGCGCGCCCGCGCGCTCCGCGGCGCGGGCCAGCTCGATGCTGTGGTGGGTGTCGTTGGTGCCGACACCCGCCACGACGTGGGCGCGGTCGCCGACCGCCTCCCGTACCGCTCGTACGAGGTCCGTTTTCTCCGCGTCGCTGGTGGTGGGGGACTCGCCGGTGGTGCCGTTGATGATCAGGCCGTCGTTGCCTGCATCCACCAGGTGGTGGGCGAGCCGCTGGGCGCCGTCGAGGTCGAGCGCGCCGTCCGCCGTGAAGGGCGTGACCATGGCGGTGAGGACCCGCCCGAAGGGGGTCTGCGGAGTGGAGGTCGGAGCCATGGGTAACACGCTACTCGGTGCTCCCTGTGTGGTCTGCCCTAGGGGGTGCCGGGAAAGTCAGGACAAATGTGGAGCCCGGCACTGCCTGCTCGGGGGTTCAAGCAGTGCCGGGTCCGTTTGATCAGGCTAGATGAACTTCTCTAAATGCCGCAATACGGACACTTCACCAGGCTGATCGGGACCTGCGTGCGGCCTCAGGGTGCGACCCGGCCGTTGGCGTTGAAAGCGGCGTGGGTGAGCGGCATGAGCTGGGCCCAGGCGGCCTCCATCTGCTCGCCGACCATCTCGATCTCCCGCTGTGGGAAGGACGGCACCTTGGCCAGCTCGTGCTGTGTGCGCAGGCCGAGGAAGTGCATCAGAGACCGGGCGTTGCAGGTGGCGTACATCGAGGAGAACAGGCCCACGGGGAGGACCGCCCGGGCGACCTCGCGGGCCACGCCGGCCCGGAGCATCTCCTGATACGCCTCGTAGGCGTGCCGGTAGCTCTCCTCGGTGACCCGTCCGACCAGTTCCTGCTGGGCCTGCGTGCCCTCCACGAACCGGTATTTGCCGGGGCGCCCCTCCTGGATGAGCTTGCGGGACTCGTCGGGCACGTAGAAGACCGGCTGCAGCTCGCGGTAGCGGCCGGACTCCTCGTTGTACGAGTTGTGCACGACGATGCCGTTGGCCAGGAAGTTGTGCCAGGGGCCCGCCACCGAGAGGTCGTACGTCATCTCCTCGCCCCGGTCCTCGATGGCGACGATCGGGTCGGGCACGGCCCTGGCGATCTCGTCGCCGCGCCGGGCCGCCGTCTGCTCCTCGGCGCTCCTGGCGGCCTGGCAGGGCTCACAGGCCGGGGCGAGGTTCTTCTCGTCAAGGGCTCTGGCCAGGTCTTCGGCGACCGGGACGACGTGGTCCAGGGCGAGCCGGTCGCCCGGGAAGTCCTGCCCGCAGCGGTGGCAGGTGCCGGTCTCCCCGATCAGCCGCTGCCGCTGTGCGGCGGTCCAGACGCCGATGCCGCGCTGCAGGCCCGGCGGGACGTCCGCGTGCCCGGAACGGGACTCGGATCCGGCCGCCATCACGGCGTCCCCGACGGCCAGCTCCCCTGCTTTGCGCCAGCCCTCCGGTGTGAACACGGCGTGGTCGACGGTGCAGCGGAGCGACTTCCCGGAAGCCGTCGTGATCTCGATCAGCGGCTTGACCCCGGATTCGATCACGTCGACGATCCTGGTCCGCCGGGCGAGCAGGGTCTCCTCGTCGTAGCAGCGGACGTGGCTGCGGCGGACCGGTTCGAGTCGCCGCAGACGGGTGGCCGGGTGCTGCTCGCGGAATTCCGTCACGGCCGAGTCGGCCGCCTCGCGGCTCTCGTACAGACCGAGGTAGTGGTCCGTCTCGCCGTGCCGGACCTGCGCCGTCCACTTGCCCGCGCCGCTGTGCCAGGTCACGCCGCCGGCGGAGGGCGGCAGCCGGTCCTCGGCGCCCAGGTGCCACAGCTCGTGCAGTTCGGCGATGGTCCGCCGGCGGATCTGGCCGGCCTCGCTCTCCAGGGTGATCTCCGTGTCACCGGCGACGCACCAGCCCACGCGGTGCCGCATGAACTCGCGGAACACGAAGATCGGGGCGCTGACGAGGAACGTCATCGAGTTGTGCTCGAAGGGGCTGCCGTGCCGGTCCCGCATCAGGTAGTTGATCAGTCCCTTCGAGCGCTCGGGGTCCTTGTCCAACTCCGCCAGGGACTGTTCGCCGGCCGTCGAGACACGGGCGGCGAACAGTACGTCGGCGTCCGACGCGCTGTGCTTGACCAGCTCGACGGTGACGTCGCTGCGGAAGATGGGCTTGGGTTCCTCGACGGGGGTGTCGGTCACGGCTCGGCGGGTCCTTCCATCACGTCTGTCGGGCGGCGCCCACTCTACGGCCCGGCACTGACACCGGGGCGTTCGGTGCCGGGCCGCGACATCTTCGGCGAACCCCGGAGAACTTCTGGGAATTCGGGGCAAGCAGGCACCTTTCATGGAGTTCTGTCGTCTCTATGGGCGAGGACCACATGTTCGAGTCGTTTCGAGTCGTTCGAGCGTGAGGCCGCTCCGTCGTTAGTCCGACGCCCTCCGACCTCCGATGGGAGACACATCCGATGTCCCTCCCCCAGCTGCCGCTGGGAGGCGCCGCCAGGCGCGAACCCGTACCGTTCGGCTTCCTCTCCGACGCCGAGAAGTTCCGCAGCAATGTCGCTCCCCCGCCCCGTGAGCGTGCGTCCGTCGGCCAGCTGGCCGGGCGCTGGCTGCTGGGGCTCACCATCGTCGCCGGGCTCGTCGGCTCCCTGGTCCTCGGCATGCCCGCGCTGTCCACCCACACCGCCACGCAGACACCGCAGTCGCAGGCCGCGCAGGGTCACTGATCCCGGCCCGGCGTCCTGGGGTCCCACCCTTACGGACCCCCGCGGGTGGTGAGCGGGGACACCGGCGGATAGCCTCACCGGGCACAGCCCATGCATGGACGAGTGAGGACCAGCCGTGCCCCTGCCCTTCCTGACGGCCGACCGATCCTTCGAGGCAGCCGACGACATCGCGTTGCCGTACGACGACCGCAGCCGCTGGCGGCGTCCCTACCGGCCCGGACCCTGGCGGGTGGGCGTGGCCGCGTTGTGGCTGCTGCTCGCCTCGTTCGTGCTGTTCGGCGCGGTCATCATCGCGCTGACCAGTTCTGCGGGCTCCGCCGCGGTGGTGTTCGCCGTGGCGCTCGCCGTCATCGCCGCGGCGCTGCGGCTGCTGCGCATGGGGGTGTGGGTCAGCGCGCGCGGCCTGCGCCACGTGGCCTTCCTCGCCACCCGTACCGTGCCCTGGAAGCGGGTCGTCGCGGTGCGCACGGTGCAGCAGCCGGTGCGCTGGGCGGGGCTGCCGCGCACGGTGCAGGGGCAGGCTCTGATCGTCGTACGCAAGGACCGTGCCGCCGAGGACCCCGCGCCGCTGCTGACCACGCACACCCTGGACTTCCTGGGGCGCATCCCGGCCTTCGACCGGGCGGCCGACACGGTCGAGGCATGGGCGGCGGAGTACCGGCGCAGCTGAACGGCATACAGCGGGGCCCGGTCCGTACGGACCGGGCCCCGTCCCGTTGGGCGCCGAATTCCCGTGCGCGCGAGCCTCAGCCCGTCGACCGGTGGTCATGCGCATCGACCTGTGCTCAGCACGTCGGTCAGTGGTCAGCGCATCGACCCGCGCTCAGCGCGTCGTCCCGTGCAGCGTGATGGCGCGCTGCATCGCCTTGCGGGCGCGCGGGGTGTCGCGGGCGTCGTGGTAGGCCACGGCCAGGCGGAACCAGCTGCGCCAGTCGTCCGGGGCCGCCTCCGTCTCGGCCTTGCGGCGGGCGAAGACCTCGTCGGCCGAGTCGCGGTCGATACGGCCGCCCGAAGTGCGCCGCAACTCGTCGACGGGCAGGCCGCCCTCGGCGTCGAGTTCGGCGGCGAGCTGGTTGGCCCGGCGGACGAACTGGGTGTTCTTCCACAGGAACCACAGGCCGATCAGCGGCAGGATCAGCACCGCGGCCCCGAAGGTGACGGTCACGACGGTGCCGGACTGGATGAGCATGACGCCGCGGCTGCCGACCAGGACGAAGTAGAAGACCAGGACGGCGGCCGTGACGATGTAGGAGATCTTCGCGCGCATGTGAGTGGGCCCCTCGATCAGCCCAGGTCGAGGAAGTGCTCCAGGCCGACGGTCAGGCCGGGGGCGGACACCACGCGACGCGCGCCGAGCAGGATGCCCGGCATGAAGCTGCTGTGGTGCAGGGAGTCGTGTCGGATGGTGAGGGTCTCGCCGTCGCCGCCGAGCAGGACCTCCTGGTGGGCGAGCAGCCCGCGCAGCCGTACGGCGTGGACGGGGACGCCGTCCACGTTCGCCCCGCGGGCGCCGTCGAGGGCGCTGGCGGTCGCGTCCGGCGCCGGGGCCGTGCCGGCCGCCCTGCGGGCCTCGGCGATGAGCTGCGCCGTGCGCGTGGCGGTCCCGGACGGGGCGTCGACCTTGTTGGGGTGGTGCAGTTCGATCACCTCGACCGATTCGAACCAGGGCGCGGCGATCTGCGCGAACTTCATGGTCAGGACGGCGCCGATGGAGAAGTTCGGGGCGATGAGCACACCGGTCCGCGGGGACTGGGCCAGCAGGTCACGCAGCTGCGTGAGGCGCTCGTCGGTCCAGCCGGTGGTGCCGACGACGGCGTGGATGCCGTGGCGCACGCAGTAGTCGAGGTTGCCCAGCACGGAGGCGGGGGTGGTCAGCTCGACGGCGACCTGGGCGCCGGTCTCGGTCAGCGTCTCCAGGCTGTCGCCCCGGCCGAGGGCGGCGACCAGCTCCATGTCCTCGGCGGCCTCGACCGCCCGTACGGCCTCGGAACCGATCCGCCCCCGGGCGCCGAGGACCGCCACACGCAGCTTGCTCATGTACTTGCTTCCTAACCGGAGGAATGGGACCGGAGGTGAGTCCGCCCCCGGCGGGAGTTGCGATACACGTCCTAGGCGACGGCGTCGTGCAGCCGTGCCGCCTGCTTGTCCTTGAGCGGGCCGATGACCGACAGCGAGGGCCGGCGGCCCAGGACGTCACGGGCGACGTCACGGACCTCGTCCGGGGTCACCTGCGCGATCCTGGCCAGCATGTCGTCCACGGACATCTGCTCGCCCCAGCACAGTTCGCTCTTGCCGATACGGTTCATCAGCGCGCCGGTGTCCTCAAGACCCAGCACCGTCGAACCTCTCAGCTGCCCCACCGCGCGGGCGATCTCGTCGTCGGACAGGCCGTGCTCGGCGACCTGGTCCAGTTCGTCGCGGCAGATCTTCAGCACGTCGTGCACCTGGCTCGGGCGGCAGCCCGCGTACACGCCGAACAGGCCGCAGTCGGCGAATCCCGAGGTGTACGAGTACACGCTGTAGGCCAGGCCGCGCTTCTCGCGGACCTCCTGGAACAGCCGGGAGGACATGCCGCCGCCCAGGGCCGTGTTCAGCACGCCGAGCGCCCAGCGGCGGTCGTCGGTGCGGGCCAGGCCGGGCATGCCGAGGACGACGTGCGCCTGTTCGGTCTTGCGGCCGAGCAGTTCGACGCGGCCCGCGGTGCGAAGGGTGCGGCGGCCGTCACGCGGCGCGATGGGCACCGCGTCGGGGTTGCGGAGCGCGCCGGCCTTCTCGAAGGCGGCCCTGACCTGCCGTACGACCTTGTTGTGGTCGATGTTGCCGGCGGCGGCCACGACCAGGTGGGTCGGGTCGTAGTGCTTCTTGTAGAAGCGGCGGATGCGGTCCGCGGAGAGGGCGTTGACGGTGTCGACCGTGCCGAGGACGGGACGGCCGAGGGCGTTGTCGCCGAACATGGTGTGCGCGAACAGGTCGTGCACGCAGTCACCGGGGTCGTCCTCGGTCATCGCGATCTCTTCGAGGATGGCGCCGCGCTCGACGTTGACGTCGTCCTCAAGGATGAGCGAACCGGTGAGCATGTCGCAGACGACATCTATGGCGAGCGGCAGGTCGGTGTCGAGCACGCGCGCGTAGTAGCACGTGTACTCCTTCGCCGTGAACGCGTTCATCTCGCCGCCCACCGCGTCGAGCGCGGCGGAGATGTCCAGTGCGGACCTGCGTCCGGTGCCCTTGAAGAGGAGGTGCTCCAGGTAGTGCGTGGCGCCGTTGAGGGACGGCGTCTCGTCACGGGAGCCGACGTGCGCCCAGATGCCGAAGGTGGCGGAGCGCACCGAGGGCAGCGTCTCGGTGACGATGCGCAGGCCGCCCGGGAGGGTGGTCTTGCGGACCGTGCCGATGCCGCCGGTGCCCTTGATCAGGGTTTGGGTACGGGCGACGGCCCGCGTCTCCGTGGAGATGCGGGCCGTCGCCGTGGCGTTACGCGACGTCACTTGTCGGCGTCGTCCTTCTTGTCCGAGCCCGCGGCGGAGCCGTCGCCGGCGGTTTCCTCGCCCTCGATCACGGGGATCAGGGAGAGCTTGCCGCGGGAGTCGATCTCGGCGATCTCGACCTGGACCTTCTGGCCCACGCCGAGGACGTCGTCGACGTTCTCCACGCGCTTGCCGCCGGCCAGCTTGCGGATCTGCGAGATGTGCAGCAGACCGTCCTTGCCGGGCAGCAGGGAGACGAACGCACCGAAGGTGGTCGTCTTCACGACCGTACCGAGGTAGCGCTCGCCGACCTCGGGCATCGTCGGGTTGGCGATGCCGTTGATGGTGGCGCGGGCGGCCTCGGCGGACGGGCCGTCGGCGGCACCGATGTAGATCGTGCCGTCGTCCTCGATGGTGATCTCGGCGCCCGTGTCCTCCTGGATCTGGTTGATCATCTTGCCCTTGGGGCCGATGACCTCACCGATCTTGTCGACCGGGATCTTGACGGTGATGATCCGCGGGGCGTGCGGGGACATCTCGTCGGGCCGGTCGATGGCCTCCATCATCACGTCGAGGATGTGCAGGCGGGCGTCGCGGGCCTGCTTGAGGGCCGCGGCCAGGACGGAGGCCGGGATGCCGTCCAGCTTGGTGTCGAGCTGGAGGGCGGTCACGAATTCCTTCGTGCCGGCGACCTTGAAGTCCATGTCGCCGAAGGCGTCCTCCGCACCGAGGATGTCGGTGAGGGTGACGTAGTGCGTCTCGCCGTCGATCTCCTGGGAGATCAGGCCCATGGCGATGCCGGCGACCGGGGCCTTCAGCGGCACACCGGCGTTGAGCAGCGACATGGTGGAGGCGCAGACGGAACCCATGGACGTCGAGCCGTTGGAGCCGAGGGCCTCGGACACCTGGCGGATCGCGTACGGGAACTCCTCGCGCGTGGGCAGGACCGGCACGAGGGCGCGCTCGGCGAGGGCGCCGTGACCGATCTCGCGGCGCTTCGGGGAACCGACGCGGCCGGTCTCGCCGGTGGAGTACGGCGGGAAGTTGTAGTTGTGCATGTAGCGCTTGCGGGTCACCGGGGAGAGGGTGTCCAGCTGCTGCTCCATGCGGAGCATGTTGAGGGTGGTGACGCCCAGGATCTGGGTCTCGCCACGCTCGAACAGCGCGGAACCGTGCACCCGCGGGATGGCCTCGACCTCGGCGGCGAGCGTACGGATGTCCGTCACGCCACGACCGTCGATGCGCTTCTTCTCCTTGATGACGCGCTCGCGGACCAGGGACTTGGTCAGCGAACGGTACGCGGCGGAGATCTCCTTCTCGCGGCCCTCGAACTCCGGCAGCAGCTTCTCGGCGGCGAGCAGCTTGACCCGGTCCAGCTCCGCCTCGCGCTCCTGCTTGCCGGCGATGGTGAGCGCCTGGGCCAGCTCGGGGCGGACGGCGCGGGTCAGGGCCTCCAGGATGTCGTCCTGGTAGTCGAGGAAGATCGGGAACTCACCGACCGGCTTGGCGGCCTTGGCGGCGAGGTCGGCCTGGGCCTTGCAGAGGACCTTGATGAAGGGCTTCGCGGCCTCAAGACCGGCGGCGACGACCTCCTCGGTGGGCGCCTCGGAGCCGCCCTCGACCAGTTTGATGGTCTCGTCGGTGGCCTCGGCCTCGACCATCATGATCGCGACGTCGCCGTCCTCCAGGGCGCGACCGGCGACCACCATGTCGAAAACGGCGTCCGCGAGCTCGGTGTGGGTCGGGAACGCCACCCACTGGCCGCGGATCAGCGCGACGCGGACGCCGCCGATCGGGCCGGAGAAGGGCAGACCGGCCAGCTGGGTGGAGGCGGACGCGGCGTTGATCGCGACGACGTCGTACAGGTGGTCGGGGTTGAGGGCCATGATCGTGGCGACGACCTGGATCTCGTTGCGCAGGCCCTTCTTGAAGGAGGGGCGCAGCGGCCGGTCGATGAGCCGACAGGTGAGGATCGCGTCCTCGGAGGGGCGGCCCTCACGGCGGAAGAAGCTGCCGGGGATCTTGCCGGCCGCGTACATCCGCTCCTCGACGTCCACCGTCAGCGGGAAGAAGTCGAGCTGGTCCTTGGGGTTCTTGGAGGCGGTGGTGGCCGACAGCACCATGGTGTCGTCGTCCAGGTACGCCACGGCGGAACCGGCGGCCTGCTTGGCCAGCCGGCCCGTCTCGAAGCGGATGGTCCGGGTGCCGAAGGCGCCGTTGTCGATGACGGCCTCGGCGTAGTGGGTCTCGTTCTCCACTAGCGTTTTCTCCGTTACTTGTCGTCTTCGTCCCGCGGCTGCCCGTGTGGCAGGGGGACGGTTGCGGAGAAGCGCTCCGTCTGGTGCGGGCCGGTCTTCGATCGAAGCACCCGGGGCTCGTTCCCCCGGGGGCCACTACCGAGGACCGGCGGCGGCGAGGTGCGCTTCTCCTTCTTCGTTGTCTTGCTGTGTCGTCCGTATTGCGTTGTGCCACCACACTACAAAGCGTGAGTGACACTCCGCACGTTTCCGCACGTACACCAAAGGGAGCGGCCCCCGATCGTCCCGGGAACCGCTCCCTTCACGGCGTTCTACTTGGCGCCCGCCGCACCGCGGCGGATGCCGAGGCGGTCGACCAGGGCGCGGAAGCGCTGGATGTCCTTCTTCGCCAGGTACTGCAGCAGGCGACGGCGCTGACCGACGAGGATCAGCAGACCGCGACGGGAGTGGTGGTCGTGCTTGTGCGTCTTGAGGTGCTCGGTCAGGTCCGAGATCCGGCGCGACAGCATGGCGACCTGGACCTCGGGGGAGCCGGTGTCGCCCTCCTTGGTACCGAACTCGCTGATGAGCTGCTTCTTCGTGGCGGCGTCGAGCGACACGCGTACTCCAATTGTCTGTGAGTGCCCGCGAGTGCCCCCGGTCTTAGTCTCGGGGGAGCTTCCACAACTCGGAGGCGGGATCCGTCCTGCGCGGCCTCCGGGGCCCGTGAGGGACTCCGGTGGTGCGCACACAGACGGTCGTCACTCAGGTTACCAGGCACGTACGGGCGCCTGTGCCGCGGTCCTCGAAGGCTCCGCGGACGCCCAGGGGGCCACTAGGGTGAACGCCCGGATCACCGGGTCACCGGACCGCCTGGACCACCGATCGCTGCAGCAGAGATCAGGGTGTACCCGGGGCGTCCATGGTGCACCCGGTCAATGACGGACGTCGGGAAGGGGTCGCTGCGGCATGGCGGAGACGGCGGAGGAGATCAAGGCGCGCAAGGAACGGGAGCGCGACGAGCTGTACGCGCTCGACATCTCGGACGTCGAGTGGCTCAGCGCGCCCGGTACGGAGGAACACGAGGAGCGGGTCGAGATCGCGTACCTGCCCGCCGGCGCGGTGGCCATGCGGTCGTCCCTGGATCCGGACACCGTGCTGCGGTACACGGAGGCGGAGTGGCGGGCGTTCGTGCTCGGCGCGCGGGACGGGGAGTTCGACCTGGATCCGGCGCCGCAGGACGGGGCACCCACGGCGGACGGGGCGCCCGCGGCGGAGTGAGCCGGGCACGCGCGCGTGGGGGCGCGCAGGGGGTCCCTCCGGTGCGCCGGGCCTGTCCCCCGCGCCGCGTTCTCCCTGCGTGCGCGTGTCTCCCCCGTTCTCCTCCGTAGGGTCAGCTCGCTCGCACGTTCTCCCCCGTAGGGTCAGGTCGCTCGCGCCGCGCCGGCTTCCGTCGTGCCGCGCCTTGTCGTCTCACCTCGCCTCGCCGGTGGCGACCTCTGCCGCGCACGAATCGCCTGCCGCTCCCCTCATCGGGTCCCCTCGGTCGGGTCCCCTCGGTCGGATTCGCTCACCGGATTCACTCACCGGATTCGCGCGTCGGCTCGGCCCGCCGGATGGCACCGCTGCCGCCGCTGCCACCGGCCATGTACCCGGGCGCGCAACCGGGGTTCGCCCCGGCGGACGCGAAAACGGCGGCGAGACGTTTTTCTCATGTCATCCCGTTCACCCCGCGCGGTTCGTCAATCTCCTTACGGGGCACGTCGATTCAGACCCGGTGAATGTCATCCAGCGCGCCGTTCCGTCGCGCTTGTTCATATTTGTCGCCCGGATTGTTCACCGATACGCGGACTGTGTACGGCACTTCAGGGCAGTGTGTGACGGAGTGGGCGCAGGCTCAGGGGTGGACGGGCCTGCCGGGGTGGGGGCGTCGGTGATTAGGCTGGGAGTGGGCGTGCTGCCGGTACCCGTGGACGGGACGTCGGCGCCTCAGGGGGAGGGCCGGTGGATCGGACTACCTCGAACGACAACGGACGACTGAGAACGACACGAGATGGTCGCCCACGGCACGGCGCGAGGGTGCTCGACCAAGCAGGAGGAACTGTGAGCAGCGATCGGGACGGGATCCGCGGGGGCTGGGCCACACCCGGCGATGACCAGCCCGACGCGGAATCGGCCTTCGAGACGACCGGCGAATTCACCATCGACTACGCACCGCCCGCCTGGTACACGCAGAACGCGGCGGAAACAGGGGGGCCGTCCGGTTCCGGGGCGCCCGGATCCTCCGGGCCGTCCGGGTCATCCAGTTCGTCGGAGGTGTCCGGGAGTTCGGAGCAGGCGGGTGGGGTCCCGGGCCCCGGTACCTCTCCCTCCGCACCTCCGCGGCGTGCGCCGTTCCCGCCCGGTGCGCCGATTCCGGGTCTGACTCCGCCGCCGCACGCGCGGCCCGCCGGAGCCTCGGCTCCCGGAACTCCCGCGCCCGGAGCGCCGTTCACCCCGCCTGCTCCGGGGGCCGGAGCGCCGTTCACCCCGCCCGCTCCGGGGCCCGGTGCGCCGTTCACCCCGCCCGCTCCGACGACCGGACCGGGGGCACCGTTCGCGCCGCCCGCGGCACCCGCCGGGGGTCCCGCCGCGGTGCCGAAGCTGCCCGTGGGCAGCGGGTTCGAGCCGCAGCAGCAACCGCAGCCGCAGGTACAGCCACGGCCACAGCAGCAACCGCAGCCGGAGACCGATCCCGCGTCGCCCACGGCCGTACCGACCATTCCCGCCGGGGGATTCCAGCAGTGGTCGACGGCCGCGCCCGCGGCTCCCGCCGTACCGGCGCCCACCGCCGCCGACGCCGACGACGAGGAGCAGCCGGACAACGGCGACTTGGAGAGCGGCGACACGGTGCGGTTCTCCTCGGTCGCGCTGCGGCGCGAGATCGCGGAGATCGCCGAGGACGCGAGGCGGTTGGCCGCGGTCGGCAAGGCGGACTCCGCGGCGGCCGAGGTCGCCGAGCCCGCATCGGGCGGCGGTGAGGAGGAGGCGTCGGCGGCCAGGGCGACGGCCGACGAGGACGAGCCGGCCGACGGCACGGCGGCCGTGCGTGCGACGACCGCGCCGGGCGCCGACATCGACACCAATGCCGACGCCGAGAACACGGATGCCGACGGCCACGACGACGCCCTGACCGGCGACGACCCCCAGGACGGGCAGCCCGAGAGCGACTCGGTGACCGGGGCCGATGCCGGGGCCGATGCCCAGGCCGAGGGAGGAAAGCCGGGTTCGCTTGTTGTTTTCGCCGGCCCGGCGGACGCGGGCGCGGCCACCGACGCCGTCGCGGACTCGGACCTCGATCCGCATACGGGTACGACGCTTACGACGGGTACGGGCACAAGTACCGATACGGACGATACGGATACGGACACGGACGCGGAGGCCGTCGGCGCCGGACCCGCGGACGCGGTCAAGGCGGCCGCGGACGAGGACCGGAACCCGGACGCCGGTACGGCTCCGGACGACGGCGCCGTACCCCCCGCTCCCCCGGCGCCGCAGGACGCCGCCCCCGCCTGGCCGCCCGTGCCGGCGCCGCAGGGCGGGCTGCCGCCGTTGCCGCCCTCGTACCAGCCCGCCGCGCCCACGCCCGCCGCCCAGTGGCCGGTGCAGCCGACGCCGGGGCAGCCCACGCCCGGCCAGGCACCCCCGCAGCCGCCCGCCTCCGAGGCTCCGGCGGAGTCTCCGCAGCAGCCGGCCTTCCAGCCGCAGGCTCCGCAGCCCGCGCCCGCCGCCTGGAACCAGCCTGCCCCGCAGCCCGGCCAGCCGTACACGGGCGGCGCTCCCGCGGCCCCACAGCCCCCGGCGCCCAACCCGCCGCAGGGCGGCTACGGCTTCCCGCAGCCCGGAGTCCCGGGGCCGCAGGCCCCGTACGGCCCGACACCCCAGGCCCCGTACGGTCCGACGCCCGCCGATCCCGCGGCGCGCGCCGGACAGCCGCAGGCCGGAGGGGCGCCCGAACAGCCGCAGGCCGGACAGCCCCAGGCCGGCTACGGCTTCCCGCAGCCGCAGGCCGGACAGCCCCAGCCCGGCTACGGCTTCCCGCACCCGCCCGCCCAGTCCGGCGGTTACGGCTTCCCGCAGGCCCCTGCGCATCCCGAGCAGGCCGCCCAGCAGCCCGTCGATCCCCGGACCGGCGCCGCCTGGCCGCAGCCGGTGCAGCACGACCAGCGGCAGCCGACCAACCCCGGTGCCGCGCCGCTCGGTTACACCGCGGCCGTGGAACTGTCCTCCGACCGACTGCTCAACAACAAGCGGCAGAAGCCCAAGAGCGGCCGGACGGCCGCCGCGCCCTCCCGGTTCAAGATCGGCGGGAAGAAGGAGGAAGCGGAGCGGCAGCGAAAGTTGCAGCAGATCCGCACCCCCGTGCTGTCCTGCTACCGGATCGCGGTGATCAGCCTCAAGGGCGGCGTGGGCAAGACGACCACGACGACCGCGCTGGGCGCCACCCTCGCCAGCGAGCGGCAGGACAAGATCCTCGCCATCGACGCGAACCCCGACGCCGGTACGCTCGGCCGCCGGGTGCGCCGCGAGACCGGGGCGACCATCCGCGACCTCGTCCAGGCGATCCCGTACCTCACCTCGTACATGGACATCCGGCGCTTCACCTCGCAGGCCCCGTCCGGTCTGGAGATCATCGCCAACGACGTGGACCCGGCGGTCTCCACGACCTTCAACGACGAGGACTACCGGCGCGCGATCGACGTGCTCGGCAGGCAGTACCCGGTGATCCTCACCGACTCGGGCACCGGACTGCTCTACAGCGCGATGCGCGGGGTGCTCGACCTCGCCGACCAGCTCATCATCATCTCCACGCCGTCCGTGGACGGTGCGAGCAGCGCCAGCACCACGCTGGACTGGCTCTCCGCGCACGGGTACGCCGACCTCGTGGCGCGGTCCATCACCGTGATCTCCGGGGTGCGCGAGACCGGCAAGATGATCAAGGTCGAGGACATCGTGGCGCACTTCGAGACCCGCTGCCGTGGCGTGATCGTGGTGCCCTTCGACGAGCACCTGGCCGCCGGTGCCGAGGTCGACCTCGACATGATGCGGCCGAAGGTGCGCGAGGCGTACTTCAACCTCGCCGCCATGGTGGCCGAGGACTTCACCCGGCACCAGCAGGCGCACGGCCTGTGGACCAGCGACGGCAACCCGCCGCCGGTGGCCGCTCCGCCCATGCCGGGCCAGGCGGCTCCCGGCCAGCCCTACCAGCAGGTCCCGGGGCAGTACCCGTATCCGCAGCAGGGGCAGCCCTACCCCCAGCCCACCGCGGCCCAGCCGCCCTATCCGCAGCAGGCGGGACAGCAGTCGTACGCGCAGCCCGGACATCTCCAGGCCGGACATCCGCAGCCGGGTCAGCAGCCGCAACCGGGACAGCAGCCGCAGCAGCCCCCGCAGACGCCGCCCCAGCAGTAGGGCGCGACGCCGCAGCAAGGGGCGAAACAGCGGTACGGGAAGACGAAAAGGCGAAGGGCGGCCGGTGCCTCACCGCACCGGCCGCCCTTCGGCGTCATGGTCGCGCTCCGGTCGCCGTCGACGACCGCGGGCCCTCCCGCACGGCCCACGGCGGGCCGCCACGGGGCGGTCACCGGCCGACCGCGGCTACCCGTCCGCCGCGATCAGCTCCCGGCAGCGCTTCACGTCGTCGGCCATCTGCTCCAGCAGGGCCTCCAGCGAGTCGAACTTCGCCTGCCCGCGCACGTACGCCAGGAAGTCCACGGCGACGTGCAGCCCGTACAGGTCGAGGCCCACCCGGTCGATGGCGTACGCCTCCACCGTGCGCTCCGTGCCGTCGAACTGCGGGTTGGTGCCGACGGAGACGGCGGCCGGCATGATCTCGCCCTGGGCGTGCAGATAACCGGCGTACACGCCGTCAGCCGGGATCGCGGTGTGCGGCAGGGTCTCGACGTTGGCGGTCGGGAAGCCCAGCTCGCGACCGCGCTGGGCACCACGGACCACGATGCCCTCGACGCGGTGCGGGCGGCCCAGGATCTCGCGGGCGCCCGCCACGTCGCCCTCGGCGACCAGGCGCCGGGTGAGGGTCGAGGAGAACGGCTCGCCGCCGCCCGCCGCACCGGTCACGTACAGGTCGACGACCTCGACGTCGAAGTCGTAGACCGTACCCTGCTCGGTGAGGAACTCGACGTTGCCGGCCGCGCGATGACCGAAACGGAAGTTCGGGCCCTCGACGACCGCCTTGGCGTGCAACTTGTCGACCAGGACCTTCACGACGAACTCGGCGGGCGAGAGCTTGGAGAACTCGGTGGTGAACGGCAGGATCAGGACCGCGTCCACGCCCAGCTCCGCCATCAGCTCGGCCCGGCGGTGGTGCGGGGCGAGCAGCGGGGGGTGGCTGCCCGGGCGGACCACCTCGCTGGGGTGCGGATCGAAGGTCACCACGACGGAGGGGACGCCCAGCTCACGGGCGCGGTCCACGGCGTGCCTGATGATCAGCTGGTGGCCGCGGTGGACTCCGTCGTAGGAACCGATGGTGACGACGCTGCGCCCCCAGTCCTCGGGGATGTCCTCCAAGCCACGCCAGCGCTGCACTGTGACCGCTCCTCGAAACCGTGTCCGTTTCTACCTGACCGCTTACGCAGGTCTAAGGGTGCCATGCCGGGTGCCCCCGGCCCGCATCGGTACGGGTGCTGTGACCGGGCGCACGTGCGGACCGTTCATCCGGACCGTTCCTGTGCGGGCGCCCTGACCACCGAGGGTACGGAATCCGCCTCACGCGGGGACCCGCACGCCCGCCAGGCTGCCGAGCGTCCGGCGTGTGCTCGGCCCCACCACGGCGGCCCATTCCTCCGGGGTGTCGGCGAGCCAGCGGACCATCAGCGCGGCGAAGCCGGGAACCTGCCGGCCCACATCGAGCAGGACGCGTTCGAAGCGGGCCGCGCCGTCGGGGATGCGGATCAGGAGCCGGCCGGTGTGGTGGACGAGCTCGCGGACGTCGTTGTCGCCGCCCCGCGCCGCCGCGTGCAGCAGGGCGTCCAGGACGGTGGGGTCGTGTTCGTGGGCGAGCAGGAACTCCAGGCGGCGTCCTCGCTGCGGCCGGCACCGGCACCGGCACCGGACCGGCCGTCGGCACCGGCGGTGAGGAACCAGGCGACGGCGTCCAGGTACCGGGGGCCCGGCCCGTGCGCCGCCCCCTTCGGCTCAGCCGGCCGGCCCGCGGCGCCCCGTACCGGCTCGTCCGCCAGGATCAGTTCCCGCAGCAGGTCGAGGCGGGCGTCGATGGTCAGCGGCAGGACGGTCCAGAAGGCGGGGGCGAAGCCGGGCGGTACGAGACGGCCGTCCTGCCGCCAGGCCACGATCCGGTCGGCCAGCTGGTGCAGCACCGGGAGGTACGGCGTCGCGTCGGGCACGCCCAGCAGGGCCCCGGCGAGGAGGCGGGCGGCCCACCAGGAGTCGGGGCCCTGCCGGGTGTCCAGGGCGTGGACCAACAGCTCCAGGTGCCGGCCGAGTCGACGAGGGTGCCGCCCGCGGTGGAGGTGCAGCAACGCCTGGATCACCGGCCCGGCGCGGTGGTGCGGGACGGGCAGCGGGCGCGCGCCGGTGTCCGGGTGGTGGACCAGGGCGCGCAGGGCCGCGTCCAGGTCGAGGTGCAGGCCCTGGATCCAGTCGGCGAACTCCTCGTGGGCGAAGCGGTAGCCGTCCCCTGCGGGCACCAGAAGCCCCTCGGCGAGTACGGCGGAAGCCCAACCGGTGACCCTGCCGGTGCCGAGCCCGGCACCGGGGCCGGCTCCGCCGCCGTGCCGGGCCGGGCCGGGTCCCCAGGGGAACAGCGACTCGAAGGACGCCCGGTCCAGTTCGCCCTGTCCGGGGCCCAGGCTGCGGCGGGCCGCCTCGTGGATCCGTCCGGAGACCCGGGCCGCGAGCCGGCGTACGGCGCTACCGCGCAGCCCGCTTCCGTCGGCGAGGCGGACCGCGATGCGCAGGCACATCAGGTCGAGATGGGCCAAGAACACCTGGTGGCGGTCGAGGGGCGGGGCGGCGGGTGCGTCCGGCAGGGCGGCCCGGACCTCGGCGAGCAGGCGCAGGGTGAGGGGGTGGCGGTCGTCGTGGTCGGTGAGGGCTCCGTCGGGGACGGCGTACCGGGAGCGGGCACGGCGGGCCTCGACGGGTGTGAACTCGGCCAGGCGCACGCAGGCCGGCGGCACGGCGGCGGCACCGGTGCCGCTACCCGCGCCGGCCATGGCGCCCGTGCCGATACCGATGTCTGTGCCTGTGCCTGTGCCGGTAATGGCGCCGGTGCCGGTGTCCGTGCCGGTAATGACGCCGGTACCTGTGGCGGTACCCGACCCGGTGCCGGTGTCGGGCGTGCCCGAGTACAGCGACTCCCGGGGGAACTCCCTCCCGGCGTCCTCCCAGTACTCCTCCCGGCAGGCGATGACGAGCCGTGCCCCGGTCGACCGCAGCCAGTCCGCCGTCGCCTCGGTCCATTCGGCGGACCGGCGGGCGAGGGCGGGCGGCATCTCCTCGGGGCCGTCGAGGAGCAGCAGCAGGGGGCGGCCGGCCCGTTCGGCGAGGCGGGCCAGCCGCTCGGGGGTGAGGTCGCCGAGGTCGCCGGGGCGCAGGGACCGGGCAGCCGCGACGATGCGGGCCGCCCGGACCAGGGCGCGACGCGCCGCGTCTGCGACCGACCCGTCGACGGCCGCGAGGTCGGCGCCGCGCAGCCACAGCGTGGGTGCCGGAACGGGTTCGCGGCCTCGCCGGGCGGCGAGGGCGGCGAGTTCCGTCGTACGACCGCTACCCGGGGCGCCGACGAGGGCGAGCACCGAGCGGTCGCTCTCCGCGAAGGACATCAACTGCCGTGCGACAAAAGGCCGTTGGACGACCTCCACCGGTTCGAGGGCGGCGCTGCCGAGCGTGCCGACGTAGCCGGCGAGGGCACCGGGCGGGCCGTCCTGACCGACCGAGGTGGCGGTGATCTCCATTACGCCCGCCAGGTTGAGGTCGGCGCCGTAGGCGGGCACCGTCGCCGCGTTGCGGGCGAGCAGGTCGGCGAGCCGATCCTCGTCCGCGTCGGCCGCCTCCCCTTCCCGGGCGGTACAGGAGGGAGCCGGCCGCAGCGGCACCGCGAAACCGACGTCGCGGTGGCCGGACCGCAGCGCGGTGCCGAGGACGGCCACCACGGCGCCGGTCCGCGCGTCGAGCACGGGTCCCCCGGCGGCCCCGCCGCCCAGCCGCAGCTCGTCCCGCCCCGCTGTGCCGATCGCCAACTCCACCGCGCCGTCGAGGAGATGGAAGCGGTCCGTGGCCGTGTACGTCACCTCGGTCGCGCCGAGCACCCGCGCCTCGCGCCAGCGGCCCGCGGCGATCCAGACGTACATGCCGGTCTCGATCCGCTCCCGCACGGTGACCGGGATCGGATCCGCGCCGAGGCCGTCGGTGCGTACGAGTGCCAGGTCCAGCCGGGGCAGTGGAGTGACCGCGCCGGCGGTGACCACGCAGGTACGCCCGCCCGCGTGCAGGACCAGCCGGGCGAGGCCGTCGACGGCCTCGTGGCTGGTGATCACGGTGCCGTGGTGGTCGGCGGTGAAACCGGTGCCGCGCGGCCGTCCGGCCAGGTCGCGGATCTGTACGAGGGCGTCGTCCGGGACACCCGCCACGCGCCGCGCACACAGCATGCCGTCAGGACCGTCAACACCTTCAGGACCGCCGGGGCCACCAGGACCGCAGGCGCCGGCCACGCCGCCCGGACCGCCCAGCCCGCCCGAACCACGCGCATACCCGGTGCCGGCGGAATCGTTCGCACCACCCACGCCGCCCGGCCCGCCAGCACCACCCGAACTGACCGCACCCCCCGGCCCGTCCGCACCACCCCTACCGTTGCGCGGCGACCGCGCCCCGTCCCCGGCACGACCCCCCGTACCGTCCGCCGTCCGGCGGCCGCCCCCGGCCCGCGGGCCCCGTACCGCCATGGTCGAACCTCCCGCCCCTGCTCACGCGCCCTGCCTTCGACGGTAGGCGCCGCAGTGATCAGCGGGACAGGTCGCGTGCCGAAAGCGCCCCCTTCCACTCCCCTGGTTCACTCCGAGCGCCCGCCCGGCAGGGTGAATTGGCGGGGGCGGCTGGATAACCCTAGGGGTGGGGGAACCGAGGGGGGACCGTGGAGCGGCGGCAGTCGAACACCCCGTGCTCCGCCGCTCCACGGGACAGCAGCAGGTCAGCCGAACACGGCCAGACTCTTCGCCTTCCCCTGCTGGTCCTCGACGAGCGCGAGGAAGCGGCCCTCCGGGTCGAAGACCGCGACGGGACCCGAGGAGGCGTACGCGTCGGGCATCTCCAGCCGTACGCCGTTGAGGAGCAACCGGCCCCGCTTGGCGTCCACGTCCCAGCGGGCGAAGGCGGCGGCCGCCGCCTCGGCGACCGGCATCACGGTCAGTTCCCGCTGAAGCTGGTCCAGGGTCCGTGCCGAGTCCAGTTTGTACGGTCCGACACGGGTGCGGCGCAGCGCGGTGAGGTGGCCGCCGACGCCGAGGTCGGCGCCCAGGTCGCGGGCGAGGGCACGGATGTAGGTGCCGGAGGAGCAGACGACCGAGACCACGAGGTCGCGTACCGGGGTGCCGTCCGCGGCGGCGGCCTCCCGGACGTCGTACACCGTGAAGGCGGAGATGGTGACCGGCCGGGCGGGGATTTCGAAGTCCTCGCCGTCCCGGGCCCGTTTGTAGGACCGGACTCCGTCGATCTTGATGGCGCTGACCTTGGACGGCACCTGCATGATGTCGCCGGTCAGCTTGGCGATGCCGGCGTCGATGGCGTCGCGGGTGACGGCGGCGGCGCTGGTGGAGGCGGTGATCTCGCCCTCGGCGTCGTCGGTGAGCGTGGTCTGGCCGAGCCGGATGGTGCCCAGGTACTCCTTCTCCGTCAGGGCGAGGTGCCCGAGGAGCTTTGTCGCCTTCTCGACGCCGAGGACGAGGACACCGGTCGCCATCGGGTCGAGGGTGCCGGCGTGCCCGACGCGGCGCGTGCGCGCGATGCCGCGCATCTTGGCGACCACGTCGTGCGAGGTGAAGCCCGACGGCTTGTCGACGATGACGAGGCCGTCGGGCGTGGTGTGCTTGCTGGTCATGCTCCGGCGTCGTCCGTTTCGTCGTCCGATCCGGGCTTGCGGTACGGGTCCGCTTCACCGGCGTAGTCCGCTCCCGCGGACGCCTCGCGCACCTGCGCGTCGGAGGCGCGCGCCCGGTCGAGCAGGTCCTCGATGTTCCGGGCGTTGTCCGGCAGGGCGTCCGCGACGAAGGTGAGGGTCGGCGTGAACTTCACGCCGGCCGCGCGGCCGACCTCGGAGCGCAGGATGCCCTTGGCGCTCTCCAGTCCGGCCGCGGCGGACTTCCGCTCCTCCTCGTCGCCGTACACCGTGTAGAAGACGGTCGCCTCCCGCAGGTCCCCGGTGACCCGGGTGTCCGTGATGGTCACGTGCGTGCCGAGCCGCGGGTCCTTGATCCCGCGCTGCAGCTTCTGGGCCACCACCTCTCGGATGAGGTCCGCCAGCCTTTTCGCCCGCGCGTTGTCGGCCACTGGTCCGTCTCCCGTTCTTTCTTCTTCTGCGTTCTGTGGTCAGTCGTCGTCGCCGTGGAATTGCCGCCGGACGGACAGCAGTTCCACCTCGGGGCGGCCGGCGACCATCCGTTCGCACCGGTCGAGTACGTCGCTCAGGTGCCCCGCGTCGCCGGAGACCAGCGCAAGGCCGATCACGGCCCGGCGGTGGAGGTCCTGGTGGTCCACCTCGGCCGCGCTCACCGCATACTTCCGCTGCAGTTCGGCGACGATCGGGCGGACGACGGAGCGCTTCTCCTTCAGCGACCGCACGTCGCCGAGGAGGAGGTCGAAGGACAGCGTCCCCACGTACATGTGTGTATCCGGATGACCCGCCGGTACGGGATCGATGGCCCTGCCATCGGGATCGGCAGGGACATCAAGAACGGTACCGCGTGCCTGCCGGTGGCTCGACGGGGTTTCCGGGGCACCGCTTGCAGCGGGCAGGCGCGAGGCTCCGCCCCTCGCCCCCCGGTCTGCTGGAAAAGGGGCACTGACCGGCGGGACCAGAGTCCCGCCGGTCAGTGTCAGAACCTGTCGGTCCCTACACCCGCGGCTTCTCGCGCAGCTCGTAGGTCGCGATGACGTCATCGATCTTGATGTCGTTGAAGTTGCCGAGGTTGATACCGCCCTCGAACCCTTCGCGGATCTCGGTGACGTCGTCCTTGAAGCGACGCAGGCCGTCGATGTTGAGGTTCTCCGCGACGACCTTGCCGTCGCGCAGCAGGCGCGCCTTGCTGTTGCGCTTGACCTCGCCCGAGCGGATGAGCACACCGGCGATGTTGCCCAGCTTGGACGACTTGAAGACCTCGCGGATCTCCGCCGTACCCAGCTCGACCTCTTCGAACTCCGGCTTGAGCATGCCCTTGAGGGCCGCCTCGATCTCCTCGATCGCCTGGTAGATGACCGAGTAGTACCGGACGTCCACGCCTTCGCGCTCGGCCATCTGCTGCGCACGGCCCGCCGCGCGCACGTTGAAGCCGATCACGATGGCGTCGGAGCCCATCGCCAGGTCGATGTCGGACTCCGTGACCGCACCGACGCCGCGGTGCAGGACCCGGATGTCGACCTCTTCGCCGACGTCCAGCTGGAGCAGCGAGGACTCCAGTGCCTCGACGGAGCCGGAGGCGTCGCCCTTGATGATCAGGTTCAGCTGCTGGACCTCGCCGGCCTTCAGCACCTTGTCCAGATCCTCCAGGGACACGCGGCGCGTGCGCTTCGCGAAGGCCGCGTTGCGCTCGCGGGCGGCGCGCTTCTCCGCGATCTGGCGGGCCGTACGGTCCTCCTCGACCACGATGAAGTTGTCACCGGCACCCGGCACGTTGGTCAGACCGAGCACCTGGACCGGCGTGGACGGACCCGCCTCGGCGACGTTGTTGCCGTTGTCGTCGAGCATGGCCCGCACGCGGCCGTAGGCGTCGCCGACGACCATCGTGTCGCCGACCCGCAGGGTGCCGCGCTGGACCAGGACGGTGGCGACGGCGCCGCGACCGCGGTCGAGCCGGGACTCGATCGAGATGCCCTGCGCGTCCTGGTTCGGGTTGGCCCGCAGGTCCAGGGCGGCGTCGGCGGTCAGGACGACCGCTTCCAGCAGGCTGTCGATGTGCAGGCCCTGCTTGGCGGAGATGTCGACGAACATCGTGTCGCCGCCGTACTCCTCGGCCACCAGGCCGTACTCGGTCAGCTGACCGCGCACCTTGGTCGGGTCCGCGCCCTCGACGTCGATCTTGTTGACCGCGACCACGATCGGCACCTCGGCCGCCTTGGCGTGGTTCAGCGCCTCGACCGTCTGCGGCATCACACCGTCGTTGGCCGCGACCACGAGGATCGCGATGTCCGTCGACTTCGCACCGCGGGCACGCATGGCGGTGAACGCCTCGTGACCCGGGGTGTCGATGAAGGTGATCGCCCGGCCCGCGCCGTTGACCTCGGTCGCGACCTGGTAGGCACCGATGTGCTGGGTGATGCCGCCGGCCTCGCCCGCGATGACGTTCGTCTTGCGGATGGCGTCGAGGAGGCGGGTCTTGCCGTGGTCGACGTGACCCATGACGGTGACGACCGGCGGGCGGACGACCAGGTCGTCCTCCGAGCCCTCGTCCTCGCCGAACTCGATGTCGAAGGACTCCAGGAGCTCGCGGTCCTCCTCCTCCGGGCTGACGATCTGAACCGTGTAGTTCATCTCGCCGGCGAGGAGGTGCAGGGTCTCGTCGGAGACCGACTGCGTCGCGGTGACCATCTCGCCGAGGTTCATCATGACCGCGACGAGCGACGCCGGGTTGGCGTTGATCTTCTCCGCGAAGTCGGTGAGCGACGCGCCGCGGGAGAGACGGATGGTCTCGCCGCCGCCGCGCGGCAGCATCACGCCGCCGACGCTCGGGGCCTGCATCGCCTCGTACTCCTGGCGACGCTGCCGCTTCGACTTGCGGCCACGACGCGCCGGACCGCCGGGACGGCCGAAGGCACCCTGCGTGCCGCCACGGCCACCGGGACCGCCCGGACGACCGCCGAAGCCGGGACGGCCGCCACCGCCGCCGCCGCCACCGAAGCCGCCACCGCCGCCACCGCCGCCGGGACGGCCGGCGAAGCCGCCGCCACCACCGGGACGACCGCCGCCGCCACCGCCGCCGGGACGGCCGGCGAAGCCGCCACCGCCGCCGGGACGACCGCCGCCGCCACCGGGACGGCCGGCACCGGCCGGACCGCGCCCGCCGGGACCGCCGCCACCCGGACGCGGGCCGGCAGCCGGACGCTGGGGCATCATGCCGGGGTTCGGACGCGGACCGCCGGGACCGCCGCCGCCGGGACGCGGACCGCCCTGCGGGCGCGGCATGCCGGCCGGAGAGGGACGGCCGGAGGAACCGGAGTGACCACCGGGAGCCTGCGGACGCGGCCCGCCGCCCTGGGCGCCGGGCGCCTGCGGACGAGGGGAACCGCCGGGACCGCCGGGACCCGGGCGCGATCCCTGCGGCCGGGGCGCCTGCGGGCGCGCCATGCCGGTGGAACCGCCGGACGTGAAGGGGTTGTTGCCCGGTCGCGGACCGGCCGGACGGGCACCGGGACGCGGACCCTGGCCGCCGGAACGCGGGGCACCCTGCCCCGGACGGGCCTGGCCCTGGCCGGAGGCACCCGGACGACCGCCGGGCTTGGGCCCGCCGGGACGGGCACCGGGACGCGGACCCTGGGCAGCCGGGGACGGCGCCGGAGCCGACGGCGGAGCGGTGAACTCCGGCGTGGTGGGTGCCGCCGGGGCCGGACGGGGCGCGGGCTTGGGGCCGGGCCGCGGGCCGGAGGCCGACGTGGTGGGTGCCGCCGGGGCCGCGGGCTGCTGGGCCGCGGGCTGCTGGGCCGCCGGAGGCCGGGGGGCACCCGGCTTCGGGGCAGCCGGACGGTCTCCCGCTGCCTTGGTGGCGGGGGAGGCGCCGGCGGCCTGTGCCGGGGCCGGCGCTGCGGGCTTGGGGGCTGCCTTGCGCGGGGCGGGCTTGGCGGCGGACCTGCCGTTGCCGCCGCCCTGGAAGGCGTCAGTCAGCTTGCGTACTACGGGCGCCTCGATCGTCGAGGACGCCGAACGGACGAATTCACCGAGTTCCTGGAGCTTGGCCATGACGACCTTGCTCTCCACACCGAACTCCTTGGCGAGTTCGTAGACCCGGACCTTAGCCACTTCGCTCCTTTTAGGTCCGGGTTGCGGCCGGACCGTCGCTAGTTCATGGGCGTACTCATCGCGTACTCATCGAGTGCTCATCGCAATCTCGACCTGCTTTCGACTCGCGAGGTACCTGACCGCACGGGGTTCCGCGCGACACGTCTTTCCCTGCCGTGTTGCCTCAGCAACTGTGTGTCTGCTCGACGTACCGGCGCAACGCCATTACGTCGAGCGGTCCCGGGACGCGCAGCGCCCGTGGGAACGCCCGGCGGCGCTCCGCCTGATCGAGACAGACCAGGACGGGGTGCACATAAGCACCCCGGCCGGGCAGCGTACCGCGAGGATCGGGGACACACGCGTCCCCGGCCACCACGATGCGCAACAGTTCGATCTTGGCCGCTCGCTGCCTGCACCCCACACAGGTGCGCTCAGGGCATGCGCGGGCTCGCGTCCGGCCAGACACTGCTAAGTCTACCTCCCCGCACCGACCTCACTCCTTCGAGGGGAAGATCGAACGGTTGTTGTCGTGATCCAAGCCGCCTGTGACTCGGATCTATTCCCTCCGCCCGGGTCACTGCTGCTCGGACGGCCGCTCGCGCGGTTGCTCGGCGGGCTGCTCGGTGTCCGGGCGGATGTCGATCCGCCAGCCCGTGAGCCGGGCCGCGAGCCGGGCGTTCTGGCCCTCCTTGCCGATCGCCAGCGACAGCTGGTAGTCCGGCACGGTCACCCGGGCGGAGCGGGACGCCAGGTCCACGACCTCCACCTTCGACACCCGTGCGGGCGACAGCGCGTTCGCCACCATCTCCGCCGGGTCGTCCGACCAGTCGACGATGTCGATCTTCTCGCCGTTCAGCTCGCCCATCACGTTCCGCACCCGGCCGCCCATCGGGCCGATGCAGGCGCCCTTGGCGTTCAGGCCCGAACGGGTGGAGCGGACAGCGATCTTGGTGCGGTGACCGGCTTCCCGGGCGATCGCGGCGATCTCCACGGAGCCGTCGGCGATCTCCGGCACCTCCAGCGCGAAGAGTTTCTTCACCAGATTGGGATGTGTGCGCGAGAGGGTGACCGACGGGCCCCGCACGCCCTTCGCCACCCGGACGACGTACGAGCGCAGCCGCATGCCGTGCGGATAGGTCTCGCCGGCCACCTGCTCCTGCACCGGCAGGATCGCCTCCAGCCGGCCGATGTCGACGAGCACGTTCTTCGGGTCGCGGCCCTGCTGCACCACACCGGTGACGATGTCGCCCTCGCGGCCGGCGTACTCGCCGAGCGTCGCGTCGTCCTCGGCGTCGCGCAGCCGCTGCAGGATGACCTGCTTCGCGGTGGTGGCGGCGATCCGGCCGAACCCGGACGGGGTGTCGTCGAACTCCCGGGGCTCCTGGCCCTCTTCGAGGTCCTCGGGGTCCTCCTTCGCCCACACGGTCACGTGGCCGGTCTCCCGGTTGAGCTCCACGCGCGCGTGCCGGCGGCTTCCCTCGGTGCGGTGGTAGGCGATGAGGAGGGCCGACTCGATCGCCTCGACCAGCAGGTCGAAGGAGATCTCCTTCTCCCGTACCAAGCCCCGCAGGGCGCTCATGTCGATGTCCACGGCTACGCCTCCTCTTCCTTCTTGTCGTTCGTGTCGGTCACGTCGGTCGTGTCGTCGGCGTCGTGCCCGGCGGGCTCCGCCTGGGACGGGTCGCTGTCCTTGCGGTTGAACTCGACCTGCACGCGTGCCTTGGCGATGTCAGGGAAGGCCAGCTTGCGCGTGGTGGCCTTGCGGCCCTTCACGCCGGGCACTTCGAGGTCGAGGCCCGCCTCGTCCACGGCGAGGATCCGGGCCACCAGGTCGCCGCCCTCGTGCAGCTGGAACTTCACCAGGCGGTCGGTGGCCCGTACGAAGTGGCGGTACTCGGTCAGGGCGCGCTCCGCTCCCGGGGTGCCCACCTCCAGGTCGTACGCGCCCGCACCCATCACGTCGGTCTCGTCGAGCTTCGCCGAGAGCGCGCGGCTCACATCGGCGATCCGGTCCAGATCGGCACCGGTGTCGGAGTCGACGACGACACGCAGCACCCGCTTGCGTCCCACGGTGTCCACCGCGACCTCTTCGAGATCGAGTCCCTGTGAGGCGACGAGCGGTTCCAGCAGTTCCCGCAGCCTCTCGCTCTGGGTGGTGCTCATCCGGGTGACTCCTCGGCCGCGTGTGCTGTTGTGGGATGGGGCGTGTGTCTGGTCAAAGGGTATCCGGTCGCGGGGGGTGTTGCCGTCCACCTGCGCACGAGCGGTGCCGGTGACCGGCGCCCGGTGGACACGCGGGTACGGTGATCACGAGCGTGCCCCCTTCTCGTCGTACGAGTTCCCCGAGGACGTCTGCCGTGCCCCTCTCCCCGTCGTCGCGCGCCCTTCCGGGGCCGCGGAGAAGAACCCTGCTCACCTCGGCTGCCGGAACGGTCCTGCTCGTGGGCTGCTCCGGCGGGAACGGGGATTCCGGCACCACCGGCGCCGGCCCGTCGGCCGACGAACGGGCACGCGCGCGTGCCGCCCGGGACAGCCGGGAGCTGGCGGCGCGGTACGACGCCGTGCTCGCCGCCCATCCGGACCTGGCCCAGCGGCTGCGGCCGCTGCGGGCGGAGGTGGCGGCGCACGCGAAGGCGTTCGGGGCGGGGGCGAAGGACCCGTCGCCGACCGAGTCCACGACGGCCGCCGGGTCCGCGGGTCCGGCCGCCGCGGTCCCCGCGGACCGTGCGAAGGCGCTGGCGTCGCTGGCCACCGCCGAACGCGACCTCGCCGACCGGCGGGCCAAGGCCCTGCTGGAGGTCCCGGGCGAGCTGGCCCGGCTGCTGGCGTCGGTGGCAGCGGCCGGGGCGGCGCACACGTATCTGCTCACGGACGGCGGCAAGTGAACGGGACGGCCGAACGGCACGACCGACGGGACGACCGAACGGACGCGCCCGGCTCGCCGGGCAGCGCGGGAGGAGGGCGCCGAGTGAGCGAGGCCAAGGACAGCGGGCTGACAGCGCTGCAGGCGGCGCTGGCCGCCGAGCACGCGGCCGTGTACGGGTACGGGGTGGTCGGCGGACGGGTCGCGACGGGACGGCGGGCGCAGGCGCAGGCGGCGTACGACGCGCACCGGGCACGGCGGGACGCGCTGGAGCGCGAGATACGCGACCGGGGCGCCCGGCCGGTCGCGGCGAGCGCCGCCTACGCGCTGCCGTTCCCGGTGCCGGATGCGGCCACGGCGCTGCGGCTCGCCGCCGAGTTGGAGGAGCGCGTCGCCGGGGTCTACTCCGACCTCGTGCGGGCGGTAGCGGGCGAGCGGCGCGGCACGGCCGCGCTGGCGCTGCGGGAGGCCGCGGTGCGGGCGGTGGGCTGGCGCGGGGAGAGCGTAGCCTTCCCTGGTCTCGCCGAACGGGCCGGCACGAGCGCGCCGACCGGGACGGACCCGGCGTCGGCACCGGCGACGGCTCCGGTGACACGGACGCCGTAGTCCCCTGGCTGAGGGACGGCGATACGCACGGATGGCGGGACGGACCGCAGGACCGTACCTACGGACCGACGGCGGCGCAGGCTCGTACAGCAGGAAAGGAACGACTCGCGCATGGCTTTCGAATCGCCGCGGCGTCTGGCGCGTGCGCTCGGTGAGACGGCACCGGACGGTGACGACTGGCTGGAGAAGCTGCCCGAGGCGGTCCGGCAGGCGGTCGTGCTACGCGAGTTGACCGTGGAACGGGTGCAGGTACCGGGCGGGCGCAGCAGCCTGGTCGTGCTGGTGCGGCGGGCCGACGGGTCACCGGCGGTGCTGAAGCTGGCGCCGCGCCGGGCCCGGCCGGAGAGCGAGCGGGCGGCGCTCGCGCACTGGGACGGTCGGGGTGCCGTCCAGTTGCTTGAGCCCTTTCTCGCCGAGGGCGAGCTGCTGCTTGAGCGGCTGCACCCGGACGTGTCGGTGCGTTCGCTGCCGGAGGCGAAGGCCCTGCTGGAGGCGGCGGGGACGCTGCGCCGGCTGTGGGTGGAGCCGCCCGGCGGGGACGCGGCGCATCCGTTCGAGACGGTGGCCGAGCGGACCGCCCGGCAGGCGGCGGCGATGCGGGCCGGGGCCGTTGCGGACGCCGAGCTGGTGCCGCTGGTCGACGCGGCGCTCGCGGTCCGCGAGGAACTGCTCGCCGCGCCGCCCGAGCACCGGCTGCTGCACGGCACGTTCCGGCAGAGCAAGGTGCTTGCCGGGGAGCGGATGCCGTGGCTCGCGGTCGGGCCGGACCCGGTGGTCGGCGAGTGCGCCTTCGACCTGGCCCGGCTGGTCCGGGACCGGGTGGAGGACCTGATCGCCTCGTCCTCGGGCTCGGCGACCACCCGGCGGCGGGTGAAGCGGCTCGCCGAGGCACTGGACGTGGACCAGGAGCGCCTGCGCGGCTGGACGCTGTTCCGCGCGGTGGAGTCGGGGGTACGGGCCCGCCGCGTCGGCCGCGGCCGGGACGCGGAACTGCTCCTGGAGTTCGCCGGCTGGCTCTAGCCAGGACGTGTTTCGAAAGCAGCGTCGCGGCCCCGGCGGGACCTTCGAAACACGCCGTAGGGGGTACGGGTTCCGTCTGCCGTCGGTCCTGGGCGAACACCGGCGCGGCACGGCCGCGCCGGTGGAACGCTCAGCGGGAGGTCAGGCGGGTGATCGCCGCGTCGATCGTCAGTTCCTCGCGCTCTCCGGTCCTGCGGTCCTTCAGTTCCAGGACGCCGTCGCCCGCGCGACGGCCCGCCACCAGGATCTTCGGCACGCCGATCAGCTCGGAGTCCGTGAACTTCACGCCCGGGGAGACGCCGGCCCGGTCGTCGACCAGGACCCGCAGGCCCGCGGCGGCCAGCCGCTCGGAGACGTCGAGGGCGACCTCGGTCTGCAGGGCCTTGCCCGCGGCCACCACGTGCACATCGGCCGGGGCGACCTCCGCGGGCCAGCACAGGCCCTGCTCGTCGGCGCTCTGCTCGGCGAGGGCGGCGACCGCGCGGGAGACGCCGACGCCGTAGGAGCCCATGGTCACCCGGACCGGCTTGCCGTTCTGGCCGAGGACGTCGAGCTTGAGGGCGTCGGCGTACTTGCGGCCCAGCTGGAAGATGTGGCCGATCTCGATGGCGCGGTCCAGTGTGAGGCCGGTGCCGCAGTTCGGGCAGGGATCGCCCTCGCGGACCACCACGACATCGACGTACCGGTCGACCTCGAAGTCACGGCCGGCGACCACGTTCCTGGCGTGCGTGTGCTCCTTGTTGGCGCCCGTGATCCACGCCGTGCCCGGCGCCACGCGCGGGTCGGCGACATAGCTGACCTTCTCCAGGCCCTGCGGCCCGACGTAGCCGCGCACCAGGTCGGGGCGGTCCGTGAAGTCCTCGGCGGTGACCAACTCGACCGCGGCCGGGGCGAAGTGCGCCTCGACCTTGTCCATGTCGACCTCGCGGTCGCCCGGGACGCCCACGGCGACGATCTCGCCGTCCACCTTCACCAGGAGGTTCTTCAGGGTGGCCGAGGCCGGGACGCCGAGAGAGGCGGCCAGGGTCTCGATGGTCGGGGTGTCCGGGGTCGGGATCTCCTCCGGCGCGGGCACCAAGGAGCCGTCCACCGGCTTGAGTTCGTAGGTGATCGCCTCCGTGTTGGCGGCGAAGTCGCAGTTCGGGCAGTCCGCGAAGGTGTCCTCGCCGGCCTCGGCGGGGGCGAGGAACTCCTCGGACTTGGAGCCGCCCATGGCGCCGGCGGTGGCCGCGCAGATCCGGTAGTCGAGGCCGAGGCGCTCGAAGATCCGCTGGTACGCCTGCCGGTGCAGGGCGTAGGACCGGGCGAGGCCCTCGTCCTCCAGGTCGAAGGAGTACGAGTCCTTCATCAGGAACTCGCGGCCGCGCAGGATGCCCGCGCGGGGCCGGGCCTCGTCCCGGTACTTGCTCTGGATCTGGTAGAGGGAGATCGGCAGGTCCTTGTAGGAGGACACCTGGTCCTTCACCAGCAGGGTGAAAATCTCCTCGTGGGTCGGGCCGAGCAGGTAGTCGCCGCCCCTGCGGTCCTGGAGGCGGAACAGCTCCGGGCCGTACTCCTCCCAGCGACCGGTCGCCTCGTACGGCTCGCGCGGCAGCAGCGCGGGCAGCAGCACCTCCTGGGCGCCGATCGCGTCCATCTCCTCGCGGACGATGCGCTCCACGTTGGCGAGCACCCGCCTGCCGAGCGGCAGCCAGGACCACACGCCGGCGGCGGTACGGCGCACATAGCCGGCGCGGACGAGCAGCTTGTGGCTGAGGACCTCGGCGTCCGCCGGGTCGTCGCGCAGCGTCTTGGCCATCAACTGCGACATGCGCTGGACCGGTGCGTTCGCCATCTTCTCGTACTCCTGCCGGATAAGGGTGATGGCTAGGAGGTTAGCCGGGCGGTCGCCACGGCCGGAAATCCATTCCCGGGCGGCGGCCGCGCAGCGGCAGCGGGGCGCCCATGACCGCGTACGGCCTGGAGGCGCTCGGGAAGATGACCTGGCGGGCCAGATCCTGGTAGCCGAGGGAGTGGTAGAGGCCGCGGGCGGGGCTGTCGGTGTCGATCGCGGAGAGGATCGACCGGGGTTCGGCGGCCGAGTCGGTGATGCCGGTGATCAGGGCACGGCCGATGCCCCGGTTCTGGTGGTACGGGTGGACGTGCAGCTCGGTGATCACGAAGGAGCCGTCGAGCCACCCGTCGTGGCCCTGGGCCCGCAGATACGGCTCCACGACGGTGGACCACCAGTGGGTGCGGTCGTTGGGCATGCCGTACACGAACCCGACGAGCGCGCCCGCGACGGTCGCGCCGAGGGCCCTGGCCCCGGGATAGGTCATGTGGCGCAGGACGATGTGGCGGCGTACGGCGACCTCGTCGGCCTCCAGCCCGAAGGCGATGGCCTGGACGGCCAGGGCCTCGTCGACGCGTGTGGAGAGGTCCAGGGGGCCGATCACGAGGTCCATGGCCGGAGCCTACAGGTGGGTTTCGGTTGTCCGTGGGGCGCGGGATCGGTATGTGGTCACTCGCGCCACGGCCCGCACAGGACGGCCTGCACACGGCAGCTCCCGCCGGGCCCGTGCGTGGTCTGCCGCCCGACCACCCGTGTGTGACATCCCGCTCACCGTCCGCGTCCGGCGGCCTGGCGCACAGCCCACGATCCGCGGCCCGCACCCGACACCGGCCCGCCGCCATGCGGCCCGGAGCGCATGCAGCCCGGAGCGGTCAGAACAGGACGCTCATGAACTCCCCGGTCTCCTGGAAACCCACCCGGAGGTAGGCCCGCCTGGCCGGGGTGTTGAAGTCGTTCACGTACAGGCTCACCACGGGGGCCACGTCCGTCAGCGCGTAGCGCATGACCGCCGCCATGCCGGGGGCCGCGAGGCCCCTCCCCCGGTACTCGGGGGCCACCCACACGCCCTGGATCTGGCAGGCCCGGTCGGTGGCCGCGCCGATCTCCGCCTTGAACACGACCCTGCCGCCGTCGATCCGGGCGAAGGACCGGCCGGAGGCGACGAGTTCGGCGACCCGGGCCTGGTAGAGCAGTCCGCCGTCGCCCGCCAGCGGGGAGACGCCGACCTCCTCGGTGAACATCGCCACGCAGGCCGGCATGATCGTCTCCATCTCGTCCTTGCGGATGCGGCGGACCGAGGGGTCCGGGGCGATGGCGGCGGGCATCCGGTCGGTGACCATGAGCGGCTGACGGGCACGGACCTCGCGGGCCGGCCCCCAGTGCGGTTCGAGCAGGCGCCACAGCTCGGCGGTGGGTCCGGCGGGGCCGACGATGGAGGAGCAACGGCGGCCGGCCCGGCGGCCCCGGTCGGCGAAGGCGCGCACGGCCCGCGGGGTGGCGCAGATCGGGACCAGGTTGGCGCCCGCGTAGCACAGGGACGTCAGCATGCCGTCCTCGTACCAGCCCCACATCTCCCCGCCGAGCCGCCAGGGGTCGAGGCCGGCGACCTGTACGCGGGACGTCACGAAGGCGTTCGCGACCGGCTCGCGGTCGAGGACGGCGAGCGCGGCGTCCAGGTCGCTCGGTTCGAGCACCCGTGAGGTGGTCTGGGTCAACACGTGCGGGGCCTCACCCTGGGGGTTCTGCTGATCTCCGCACTGTACCCGCCGATTTTGTACCGCGCCGCCCCACGCGGGCGACGCGGTGCGAGCGGCCGGTCAGCCGTGGCCGGCGGGGTGGCCGTGGCCGACCTGGATCTCGTCGATGCGCAGTTGCCGGTAGTACGCGGGCACGGTCTCGGCGGACCAGGTGGTGGCGACGTCGAGGGTGAGGTAGCGGGCGCGCAGGCCGTCCGGGAGGTCGATGAAGCGGATGCCACGGGCGCTCTCCAGCACCCCGGCCCGCACCTCACGCCAGGTGCCGCCGTCCTCACTCACGGACACCGTGTAGTCCTTGATCCGCGCGGAGTCCTCCTTGCGGCCGAAGGTCTCCCGGTTGTACGTGGGTGACCACTCGCGCTGGTGGACGCCCAGGGAGTCGACCGGGCGGACCCGTCCCAGGTCGAGGGTGTAACGCGCGGGCAGTACGCCCTTGTTGTCGGTGTAGGTGGTGAAGTCGCCGTCGGTGAGGGCGGGTTCGCCCGCCCGTACGGTGCCGGCCGGGTAGATGCCCTCGCGGTCCGGCGCGGTGCGCACCTTGAAGACGGTGTCGTACGGGTCCCAGTCGGTGATCCCCCGCACGGTGAGGGTGCCGTCGCGCTGGTCGAAGTGGAGGCGCTCGCCGGTGCGCAGGTCGGTGACGCCCTGGACGCGGTAGCCGTTGTCGCGGATGCGGACCTGGTCACCGGTGGCGGGACGGGTGGTGACGTGGAGGTACTGGGTGGTGTCGGGGTGGTCGCGGCTGACGGTGAGGTAACCGTACGCGCCGTCGTTCCAACTGCCCGGCTGCATGCCGCCGTACAGGAAGCCGCCGCCCTGGACGCCGTGCAGGGACTCCCAGATGGGCGGGAGGTAGTCCTTCATGAGGTCGAGGAACTTCTCCTGCTGCGCGGGGAAGCGGCCGTCGGCCATGGCGGTGAAGTCCATCAGGGAGCGGACGGAGTTGCCCGCGTTGGCGATGTAGCGGTCGACGTTGAGGCCGGTCGAGACGGGGCGGTCCTGACCGTCGTACCACCAACTGCCGGTGTCGGGGACCTTGTAGCAGGACTCGGTCAGGCGGGGCAGCGGGGTCCAGATCGCCGACGGCTGGTCGTACGGCGGGGTCATCCCGGTCTTCTGCTCGTGGGACACCATGTCCATGATCGGGGTGTCCTCGTTGTTGTTGCTCAGCGTCATGTCCGGGCGCAGTCGGCGGATCTGCTCGTAGAGGCCGTGCTGCTCCCAGTACTCGTTGTCGTTGTCGATCCAGAAACCGGCCAGCTTCGGGTAGTTCCGCATGACCTCGAAGAAGTTGTCGTACGAGAACTCGCCGAAGCCGGCCCGGGTGGTGAGGTCGGCGTCGTGGCCCTTGTAGGCGGAGTAGGCGGCCGAGTCGAGGCTCTCGACGCCCTTCTCGTCGTGCCACTTCGGGTCGTCGGTCATGTAGAGGATGACCTTGAGGCCCTTGGCGGCGGCCGCGTCGACGAGTTCCCCGAGGATGTCCCGTTTCGTCGAACAGGAGCCCGGGATCGCCGAGGGCCAGGGGCGGGCGTAGCCGAGCCGGGAGTGGAAGGTGGCGAGCACGATGTAGCTCGCGCGGATCTTGCGGGCCTCGTCGACCCAGTAGTCCGGGTCCCAGCCGCCGTCGGTGACGGCGTGCTCCCAGGAGGCGCAGTCGTAGTGCGCGGGCGCGGTGAACATGCCCCAGTGCAGGAAGAGGCCCGCGGTGGCGTTGCGCAGCATGGTCCGGCGGGGCGGCTCGGCGGCGGACGCGGTGAGCGGGGCCGGGGGCGGGGCGGCCGGGGCCGCCTGGCCGGCGGGTGCCGTGAACAGGCCGCAGAGCAGGGCGAGTACAGCAGGCCACAGCAGTCGGGCGGCGTGCCTTCTTGGCCTCATGGGTGGGTGACCTCGTTTCCGTTGCCGAAGACCTTTTCCAGGACGAGATCCGGTGCGGACTCGATGACGCCGAGCCCGGCGATGTCCGTGAAGTCGCAGCGGGCGATGCGGATGTGGTGGACTCCGTCACCGAGACCGCACCAGGGGTCATCGGATGAATCACCGTCAGAAGCCGAAGGGAAGCCGATGGCGACGGCACCGGCCGCGCCACCGAGGCGAGGCTTTCCGGCCCTGCGGACATACGGCCTGGCCCTGAGCCTTGTTTCGAACACGACGGCTCCTGCGGGACGTCGGCCGGGACACGCCCGGCGGTGAGACAGCGCTTCCTCGGTCCGTGTGCTCGAACAACGTCCTGCGATACATCGGAGCTGTCAAGGGATCGCGCTCACACGGCGCGCCGCGCGCTCCGCCCGGAAGCCACCTGGCCGGAGCGGGCCGTCCGCCGCGGACTCCCGGCCGCCCAGGGGCCGCGGTCACGGCGTACCCGGGATGGGGCCGAACTCGGAGGGGTCGCGGGAGCCACCGCGCTCCTGGTGGCTGCGCAGGGGGCCGCCCACGACGAATCCGCGTAGCCGGTCCGCACCGACGACGTACAGGCGGACCGATTCGTCGACGGGGTAGAGCGGCGAGTCGACGGCGGACAGCGGACGCCCGGCGTCCCCGGAGGGCCGACGGCGGAGAGCGGAGAGCCGGCGGCAGCGAGCGCAGAGCCGCCGACGGACGGCTGCCGGCGGAAAGCGGTGACCCGGCGGCCGGCCGGCGGGTCCGCGGTGGTCGCCCGGAGAGCCGGATCCCCGTCCGGCTCCCGCGGGGTCGCGGTCAGCCGGCGACCGACACCGACGGCTCGCCCGACGCGGCGCCCTCGGCCTCCATCTGCTCGGCGAGCTTCATCGCCTCTTCGATCAACGTCTCGACGATCTTCGACTCGGGAACCGTCTTG
>NZ_JBIAIE010000042.1:0-39787 GCF_042871185.1 Streptomyces sp. NPDC006012 | reverse complement strand
ACCCCCCAGGTCATGCCTTCGACAGGGGGACACAGTCATGCCGGGCCCGGAGGCCAGCGGCCCTCTTGCAGGACCGCGAAGAACATAACGGGGGGCGGTCCGACGCCACCCCGGCCATGGACGCCACCGGGGCCGGGACACCCGCTGGTCCCGGTGACCTTCGTGCTCGAACCCCGGAAGTTCTTCACGACGGGCCGCGATGTGGATTTCAGCGGGCGTGTCCGCTCGCCCTCGGCGCCCGGCGGACAGACGTCGGGCAGACCGCTACCGAGAACGGGTACGGCCTGGCCGACCGAACGCTTCTGACAGCCGTTCTGGAAGGTACGCCAGGTCAGAGCGCATGCGGAAGCTCCCGCCATGCGCCACGGGGAAGCACACGACGCGGACTCGTCCGACGTACTGAGCCTTGTCGGCCGTTTTCAGTGAGCCGGGGTCATTCGTCCCGCGTCACGCGGGCGTGATCGGTCACTACACGGTGGAAGAGGTCATGACCGGTCCTGCCGGCGTGCCTCAGCGCCCTACGCCGCATACATCTTCGCCAACATGCCTCCGCAATCCTCCCCCGGCACGGCCGCCGACGGCGAGGCTCCACAGGGGAGTAACTGGCAGCAGTCACTGCAGGACAAGGGGAAGACCCCGCAACGCTGACGAACCCCCGGGTTGGTCCGGCATTCTCTACGAACGCATCTACCTGATCACCAGCCTGCCGCCAGGCACCGTGGGCGGTATCCAGCTCGCCGCCTGGATCAGAGGACACTGGAAGATCGAAATTCTTGCACCACGTCCGCGACCGCGCCTTCCGTGCGGACAACTCGAATCCGTGTCGGTCGCCTCCCTCGATTCATGGCCGGTCTAACCTCGCCATCGGCGTCCACCGACAAGACGGCCACAGGCCCCTGACCGCCCTCGGCCTCACCGAATGAATCCGGACAGACCTCCGATCATGCAAGGGGGACCCGGGTATCGCGCTGTCCAGACCGGACCGTCCACACCAGCGAGTGCCGGAGCACCGAGAAGATCACCAGAACCAAGCTCCTCAGCCGCGACCATGCCCGCCAGGCGTTCGTCGGCACTGTCGCTCCCTGCCCGCCCTGCCTCCCGGACACCGCACTTGGGCTCCTGGACCCATCTCATGACGTGAGTGCCCCCGCATCACGTAAGTACCCCCACTGACCTGCCGATCCAGCCAGGTCGGCTGGTGCGCCCGCTGCCACGTGCCGTGCCACCGATACGGACATGGAGGCACCCCCCGTGCGCAGCCTGCCGGGCCGAGACCGACCCGAACGTCTCTCTGGAGGCGCAGCCGTCTGAGGCTGACTCACCCCGCTTGCCAGTCGGTCAAGGGTTCGGTACAACTTCCCGGATGACTGATCAACGAAGCTTCGCGCGCACCGTTATGGCGCTGTCCTCGGTCGTGATCGCTGTCTGCGCGGTGGTGGTGACGGTCTACGTGACGACCCTTGACCCCGTTCCGGTCGAACCGCCGCGCGTACTGGACCAGGCCGCGCTGGAGAAGCAGGTGGCGGGTGCGGCCGGCGGCCTGAAGAAGACACCTTGGGCCAGGGTGGACTGCCCGCTGTCCATAGTGGTCAAGGACGGCACCGAGTTCGACTGCACCGTCTACGGGGACACCAACCCCAAGCGCGTGACTGTCGAGATCCTTGACGACCAGGGCAAGCTCACGGTGCAGGCTGACAACTGAGACGGTTCTCGACGGGGCGCGGGCTCCGGGCGGGTCGGTGCGCGGAGTTGGCGAAGCCCCCGAGCGGCACGGGACGGTGGCCGAGCGCGGTGAGTTCCGGCACGACCTCGTCCCAGGCGGATCCGTCGAGCCACAAGCCGGCGATGAGCAGGATGTCCACGGTGGTCCTCCCGAAGAGAGGTCGGATCTGGTTGCCGGCACGTTATCGGGAGGCTCTGACATCGGGCTCTGGGCAGAGCCCGATCTTTGAAGACGGCTCGACCCAAACCAACCCAACCCGGTGAACCTAGGCGGCCACAGTGGGGTCGACAGGGAAGTGCGGATGGCGCAGGGTTCACGTCATGTCTGGTGCACCCTTGAAACGATTGCCGGTCGGCTACCGGAGCCGGTCGGCAACCATCGCCGATGCAGAGGCAGTTCACCGTTTGGTCGCTGCGTGCGAGTCGGAGCTGCATGGCCGTGCCACGACCGGCGCTGACCGCATCGTCGCCGATCTCAGCGTGCCCGGCCTGGAACTGAGGTCCGACACGGTGCTCGTGCACGGCTCAGGAGGCGAGCCGGTCGGCTGGGGCTGGGTGAAGGGCCGACGTGCCACGGTCCACGTGCATCCCCGTCACACGGGCCGGGGTCTTGGCGGTCTGCTGCTCGCCTGGACCGAGGCACGGGCCCGGCAGCGGGGTGGCGATCGGCTTGCCCAGACGGTCCCCGACAGCGATCACGCGGCGATCGCGCTCCTGAGGTCCGGTGGGTACTCCCGGCTGGTCACCGAGTGGCTGCTGGAGATCGCGACGCCCGTCGAACCGGAGGTGCCCGAGCCACCCGGAGGTATCACGGTCCGAGCCTTCCGAGCGGGCGATGAAGTGAGTGCGTACCAGCTCACAGAGGATGCGTTCGACGAGTGGCAGCAGCGGAGAAAGACCTATGCGGAATGGGCTGCGCACACGGTCGAACGGGCAACGTTCGCACCCGTGGCATCACCGGTCGCCTTCGCCGGCGACCGGATGGTCGGCGCGGTGCTGTCGCTGGACGTCCCTGGCAGCGACGAAGGGTACGTCGAGCGGGTCGCGGTACGGCGGGATCAACGCAACCGAGGGATCGCTCGCCTGCTGCTGCGGGAATCGTTCCGCGCCTTCTACCGGCAGGGCAGGCGGGGCTGCACGCTGTGGACGCACTCGGACACCGGCGCGCTGTCGCTGTACGAGCGCATCGGTATGACGGTCCGGCGTAGTTCCACGGTCTACAGCAAGGTGCTCATGGCCCGGAGCAAGGCGGTCACGGTCCGGTAGCCGAGGAGCGCGACCGTTCTGCTCGTGCACAGGGGCACCGCACAGGGCGGTCGTCTGTTCCGCGAGCAGCCGGCCGCCGGGTGCGGGGTCGTGCGGCACCCGGCGGTCCGCCGCTGCGGGAGGAGAGCGTCAGTGCCTGACGGTCTTCAGCGCGCCGGCCCAGGATTCGAGCTGGTTGAACAGCACGACGGCGATGTCGTCGTGGTGCGGCGCGGGCTGGAAGGCGGAGAAGTTCTCGAAGTCGGTCATCAGCGAGAACGACAGCTGCTGGCGCACGTGAGCGAGCTGCAGTTCGCTCGAAATGGCCCGCAGGTGCTCGATCGCGCGGGCTCCGCCGAGCCCACCGTAGGAGACGAAGGCCGCCGCCTTGTTGTTCCACTCGGTGTAGAGGTAGTCGATCGCGTTCTTCAGCACGCCGGAGGTGGAGTGGTTGTACTCCGGGGTGACGAAGATGTATCCGTCGAACTCGCTGATCTTGGCAGACCAGGCTTTCGTGTGCTCACCGGAGTAAATGCCGGCGGACGGCGGAACCGCCTCGTCCAGGTGGGGCAGCGGGTAGTCGGCCAGGTCGATCAGCTCGTAGTCGGCGTCGGTACGCTCCTTCGCCTTGGCCAGGACCCAGTCCGCCACCGCTTTGCCGTTACGGCCGGGGCGGGTGCTGCCCAGGATGATCGCGATCTTCAGATTGCTCATAGCTGTTTCCCTCCGACGCTGATCAACAGCATCACTTGAATCTTCATGCGTGACCCTAGTCGACCGTCACGTGAATATTCAAGTCAAGGGGGTACGGTTCTGGAAAGCTCCAGATCTCGGACGGTGTCCTACGTGGTGGGACGGAGGAGGTGCGTGTGGTGGCACAGGGGTGTGGCGGGGCTGGGAGGTGTGCGGTCACGGCGGGATTGCGCTCGTGGGGGGACAGGGTCGGCGGTGGTGGGGCCGTCGCTCCGGTCCTTCATCTCAATTGGTGGCCGTTGGCGGCGGAGCAGGGGCCGGGTGGCGCCGGTGCAGGGTGGGAGGTGGCTGGTGCTGTGTTCGGTACATTCCGCGGTCGGCGGGATGCGGGTCCGGGGCCGTCAGTCCTTCTCTCTTCAGGGCCCGCGTGTTCACGGAGTCGATCGCCCAGCGCGACCAGTCCAGCTCGCCGCGGGGACCGGGCTCGTCGCGGACCATGCGGTGGAGCTCCGCCCACACCCTGGCGTTCGACCACTCCGCGAACCGCCGGTGGACCGTCGCCCCCGACGGCCCGAACGAGGCGGACGGCAGCTGCCGCCACGTGCAGCCCGACGTCGCCACGAACACGATCGCCGCCAGTACTTCGCGGTCGCCGTGCCGGCGGCGGCCGCCGCCCTGCGGGCGCGTCGGTGCCTCGGGCGCCACCCGCTGGAACAGCTCCCACAGCTCGTCCGGCACCAGCCGCTCAACGATCCCCACCCTCGTAGGCTATCGAACTTTCCAAATGAGATGAGCTGTTAGGCTATGTGTATGTCTGCTCAAGGGGAGGAGTCCGAGGTGGCCGAGCCTCGCTGGCTCACTGCTGACCAGCTTGAGGCGTGGCGCGGGTTCAGCAACCTCGCGCAGCGGCTGCCCATCGCGCTTGAGTGGCAGCTTCAGCGGGACGCGCAGCTCAGCTTCATCGAGTACTACGTGCTGGCGCTCCTGTCGGAACAGCCCGAACACCGCATGCGGATGAGCGAGGTCGCGGCCCGGGTCAACTCGGAGCTGTCGCGCCTGTCGCACATGGTCAGCCGTCTTGAGAAGCGCGGCATCCTGTGCCGCGAGCCGGATCCGTGTGACGGACGTTATACACACGCGATCCTGACCGACGCCGGTTTCGCCTACCTGGAAGAGGCGGCGCCCGGGCACGTCGAGCGCGTGCGCCAGCTGTTCATCGACGCCCTCGACCCGGAGGAGCTGCAGACGCTGCGCCGGTGCTCCGAGAAGGTCATCGCCCGTATCGACAGCGCGGCGGAACAGGCGGAACGGCGAGCGCCGGCCGGGCGGTGCGACCCGAGGGAACCACACCGGGCTGCTGAGTCCGGTAGAACCACGCCGGGCTGCTGAGTCCGGTAGAACCACACCGGGCTGCTGAGAACGCCCGGCGGACCGGCCCGGCGGGGGGTGGGCAGCGCCGCGCCCGCCGGGCCGGGGCTGTCAGAGCTTGTGGATCGTTCCGGCGTACCGCTCGGCGAAGCGGGTGCCGGTGGCCGCGGTGACGGTGACGTCGTAGCGGCCCTGGCGGTCGGCGTGCCAGGAGACGGTGGTGCGGGCGCGCGGGCCGACCCGGACCGTCCTGGTCTCGTCGCCGAAATCGTTGGCGGCGAGGGTGAAGGAGACCTCGGTGTCGCCGTCGTTGGCGAGTCTGAAGTCGACCGTGGACTGCTCCGGGTGCCCCCTGTCGCGCAGCTTGGCGGTGACCGAGGGCAGGCCGGTGTCGGTCTGGCCGTCGGGGGTGACCGTGCCGGAGAAGCGGGTGACGAATCCGTCGGCGCCGTACACCGAGAAGTCGTACCGGCCGTCGGTGGCGGCGGCGTCCCACTCGTAGGTGCGGGTGCCGTCGGCCTGCACCAGGTACGGGGTGCCGCTGAAGGGCTTGAGGATGTTGGGCAGCACGGTGAAGACGTAGCCGGTGGAGCCCTTGTTGGTCATGGTGCAGGTGACCTTGCCGGTGCGGCGGTCGACCGATACCTCGGCCCAGGGCCGGTAGGGCAGCGGGCGGTGGGGCCGCTCGCCGGATTCCTGCCGGGGCATCGTCTGCCTGCCGTCGGCGGGGGTCTGGACGGGCGGCAGGGAGTGCTGGGCGGTGGCCCGTGCCTTGAGCTCGTCGGTGTCCGGAAGCCGCGGGAGGCTGTAGTCGGGCCTGCTGAAGTCGAAGCAGGTGCTGAGGTCGCCGCAGACGGCGCGGCGCCACGCCGAGATGTTCGGCTCGTGGACGCCGGTGACCAGCTCCAGGAAGCGCAGCACCGAGGTGTGGTCAAAGACCTGCGAGTTGACCCAGCCGCCGCGGGACCAGGGCGAGCACACCCACATCGGGACCCGGCTGCCCAGGCCGATGGGCTTGCCGTCCACGAACTCGTCCTCGGTGCCGGCCTCGGCGTAGGGCGGCACGACGTGGTCGAAGAACCCGTCGTTCTCGTCGTACATCACCAGGAAGACGGTGCTGCGCCACACGTCGGGGTTGGCCATCAGGGACTGGAGGGCCTTGTTGACCCACCAGGCACCCCAGTCCGGTCCGGCGCTCGGGTGTTCGCAGTAGTTGAAGGGGGCCACGAGCCAGGAGACCGTGGGCAGGCTGCCGTCCCGGCAGTCCGCGTCGAAGGCGGTCAGGTCGTGCTTCGTCATCGCGTTGAGGTGCAGCGGCGAGTCGGCGGGGGCTTCGGCGAACTGCCTGAAGTACGACAGTGCGTTGTCGTCGTAGTCGCCGTTCTCGTTGTCCGAGCCGTCGGGGTTGTGGTAGACGCGCCAGCTGATCCCGGCCTGCTCCAGGCGCTCGGCGTAGGTGGTCCAGTCGCCCACCGGGTTCTCGGTGACGATCGAGTTGTCAGTGAAGGGGCCCGTGGTGCCGTCGGTGCCGGGGCCGGGCGTACCGGTCCACAGGTAGAGGCGGTTGGGGTCGGTGGGGCCGTTCAGCGAGGTGAAATAGCTGTCGCAGACGGTGAAGGCGTCGGCCAGGGCGTACTGGAAGGGGATGTCCGCACGGGTGAAGTAGCCCATGCTGAAACGGCCCTTGGCGGAGATCCACTGGTTCTGGGCGCCGTTGTTGACCGCCCGGTGGCCGGAGTCCCAGCCGTGGTCGAGGCCGCCGAAGTCCTGCGCCCGGTAGGCCGCGGTGTCGAAGCGGAACGGCAGGGAGTAGCCCTCGGCACGCCCGGCGTCGGGCTGCCGGAAGACCGGATTCCCGCCCGGCAGGACGACGCCCTGCTTGTCGTCGAAGCCGCGGACGCCGTTGAGGGTGCCCAGGTAGTGGTCGAAGCTGCGGTTCTCCTGCATGAGGATCACGACGTGCCGGACGTCGTCGACGGTGCCGTGCCCTGTGGCGGACGCGGTGGACGTCTCGGCGGCCGCGGCCGTGCCGGGCAGTCCGAGGGCGGCGGTCGCGCCCGCCGCGGCGGCGGTGCCGACGAAGGTACGGCGGCTGATCGGGGTCATGGATGCGGGTCCTTTGCGGTCGTACGGGATCAGCGGGCGGTACGCAGGGCGAAGGTGACGACGGCCGCGGCGTGGTCGGACGGCCAGCCGTTGACGCCCGTGCCGGGGACCGGGCGCGGCCAGCCGGTGGTGAGGCTGTGGGCCTCAAGGACCTTCAGACGCCCGGCGTACTGGACCTGGTCGACGCGGTCCTGCGGCTCGGCGCCGCCGCCGTCGTCGTGGGTCGGGCGGACGGGGGACCAGGTGCTGCCGGGGACCTTGACCGGGTTGGGGTTCGCCTCGCGGAAGGCGTCGTTGAGGCCCGCCTTCTCCAGCACCTCGGTCACCGGCCAGGCCACGGCGCCGACCCCATGGTGGGCGGCGGAGGTGCGCGCGGTCCAGTCCAGGTGGGAGGGGGAGGCGAGGCCGGCGGCGAGGATCACGGGGGCGGCGGAGGCGAGGTCGCGCCGCATGGCGGCGACCAGCGCCTGCGCCTGCCGGTAGCGCAGGGTCCGCTTCTCGGCGGCGATGACCGCGCTCGCGCTCTGCCCGGCCGCCACCGCGTACGGTCCGTAGTCGCCCTCGTCCAACTGAGCCGCCCACAACCGTACGGTGCGACCGCCGGGCAGTCGCACGGTGGCGGATGCCGCGGGCAGGTCGGCCGTCGGGTCCGTGACGTCGGCCAGCGGGTGGCGGCTGACGATGCCGAGGCCGCCCGGGGCCTGGTGGACGCTCCAGCCGAGCGCCCGGCCGAGGGCCTCGGCCGCGGTGCCGTCCGTCTCCTGGAGGGCGACGGCGTCCAGTCCCTGGGTGAGGACCACCCGCACCTGCTTCTCCAGCGGGCTGTCGACGTGCCTGCCGGCGTCCCACAGGTTCAGCGAGGCGACCTTGAGGGTGAGGTCGTCCCGGTCGGAGCGGACCGGTACCTCGACGGTCACGGTGTCGCTGCCGCCGGCGCTGTCCTGCACGGAGGCCACCAGCCGGCCCGGGGCCCTCGGCGCCCTGCCGGGGGTGCGGCCGGTGACGGTGCCGTCGGAGCCGACGGACAGCCAGGAGTCGCCGGAGGCCCGGTGGAAGGACGGGGTACCGGGCTTGTTGCCCTCCGGGCGGATCCACAGGTTGCCCAGCGGCACTTCGACGGTCTCCCCGGCGGTGGCCGGGACGGTGACCGCGTCGACGACGGCGTACGGCGCAACGACGGGGGTGAAGCGGAACGGCGCCGTCTTGGCGATGACCGGGTACTTGTCCTGGTAGCACAGGTAGGCGGTGTACGGGCCGCCGGTCAGGCCCGAGGTGTCGAGGGTGAGGCTGCCGGACGCGGCGGCGGAGTACGCCCAGACGATGGACGATCCGGTACCGGGCTGCCGGTCGCCGTCGTAGATCCCGATCCAGTTCTTGGCGTCGGGTGAGGAAGTGGTCCAGGCGAAGGTGAGTCGGTCGCCCTCGTGCGGGGTGGCCGGGGACTTCAGGACGATGCTGTCGCCGGACCCGGTGAAGGAGAGCGGCCCGGTCCGGGCGAGGATCTGGTTGCCGTCGTCGAGCAGCAGGTACGCCGTGTAGGGTGCGCCGGCCAGCTTGGAGGTGTCGACGGTGGTGGTGCCCGACGTGGCCGCCGGGACGTACGACCACGCCGACGAGGTGCCGTTGCCCGGTGAACTCCCGGGGCCGTACACGCCGATCCAGTTCTTGGCGCCCGCGGTGTCGGTGGTCCAGGTGAAGGTCAGTTTGTCGCCCGGGTGGGGTGCGGTGGGCGAGGCGAGGGCGAGGGTGCTGTTGGAGGCCGCCACGGTGGGAGTGGGTGGCATGAGGGCACGGATCCTCTCCGTCCGGTCCGGGCACGGGAGGCCAGGGCCGGAGCAGTCGGCTGGGCGGCGGGTCCCGGAGGTCCCGGCCGTGGTGTGTCCCTGGCACCGGCGGGGCGTTGCCGTGCACCGGGAGCCAGTTGGCTATACAACTCGGCCCAGTAAGCGGCTCGTGCAGAAATCTTTCGTGAACGGGACGTGGCGCGCGTCCGGGCAGTGGCCGACAATCCGCCCTGCGCGGGCCGTCGTTGCGTTCCCGCCTGCGCTCGGGGCCGCGTCAGTGGCCGCCGTTCACGTTGAGAAGCACCACGCCCGCGATCACCAGGGCGACGCCCAGCCACTGCGGCCACCCCAGCGACTCCCCGAACGCCACCGCGCCGACGGCGGCGACCGCCGCCGTGCCGACCCCCGACCAGACCGCGTAGGCGACGGACACCGGGAGGTTTTTCAGCGCGCGTCCCAGCAGGACGAACGACACCACGTAGCCGACCGCCACCGCGACGGTCGGCAGCAGCCGGGTGTACCCCTCGGTGAGCTTCAGACAACTGGTGGCGCAGATCTCGGAGGCGATGGCGAGGGCCAGTAGCAGGTAGGGCATCGTGACTCGGCAGGTGTGAGCGGGCGGGAGCGGACGGGGCGGGAACCGACAGGTGAGGGCGGGACCGGAGAGGGTGCGCGCAGGCGCGGGGAGAGGGCGCGGGCGGGATCGGCGACATGCGGATGTGAACTGCTAGGTGCAGACGGGCGGGAAGAGACGCGAAGAGGTGCGGAGGGGGGTGGCCGCGGTGGGCGGCCACCGGTCAGGTGCGGGTGCCGGGGGCTCGTACGGGGGCCGCGGCCAGCGTGGACAGCAGCGCCAGGTCCGCGCCCTCCAGGCTGTTCAGCACCACGGTCCCCGGCTCCGCGGCGATCGGTACGGCGGACGGGACCGCCAGCACGGGGCAGCCCGCCGCCCGCGCGGAGGCCACACCCAGCGGGCTGTCCTCCACCGCGACACACGTCCGCGGCGCGGCGCCGAGCCGCTCGGCCGCCGCCAGGTACGGATCCGGGGCGGGCTTGGTGCGGGCGGTGTCCTCCGCCGCCACGGTCAGTGCGAACCACTCCCGGCCGAGCGCGCGCAGGACCAGGTCGACCACGTGCCGCGGTGAGGCGGTCACCACGGCGACCGGTACCGAGGCGTCCTTCAACTCGGCCAGCAGCCGCGGAACACCGGGCCGGGGCCGGACGTCGTTCGCCACCCGGGCGGCGAAGGCGGAGCCGAGGTCGGCGGCGATCCGCGCCTCGGGCACCGGGCGGCCCACGGCCCGGCGCAGATACCCGGCGGTGTGCCCCACCGGCCGGCCGAACACCTCGGGGTGATCGGCGTCGGTCAGCCGGTAGCCCAGGTCCCGTGCCACCTCGGCGACGGCCCGCCACCACAGGTGTTCGGTGTCGACGAGTGTTCCGTCCATGTCGAACAGCACGGCGGCGGGAGGGACCGGGGCGATACGGGAGTGCACGAATGCCCTTCCTGTCGGGAGATACGGGATGGGAGATGCGGGACTGTACTCAGGGCGGGGCGGGGCGGAGTTGACCGGAGCGGACCGGCGTACGGCGGTGGGGTGAACCCGGTCGGCGCGGGGTGCGCACCCGTGGTGAGCGCCCCGCGCGACGGCCCGGCGAAGGGTTCAGGCGGCCCGGCGGCGGTCCACCAGGACGGGGCGCTCGGGCAGCGTCAGGGACGCCGTCGTGCCGACCGGCAGACCGGCCGCCGCACCGGTGGGCAGGTCGGCCTTCACCTCGGTCCCGTCGGCCAGCCGCACGGTGAGCCGGGTGACCGCGCCCAGGAAGGAGGCCGCCACCACCGTGCCGCCGCCCAGCGGATCGGCGGCGACCCGTACCGCCTCGGGACGTACCAGGACGTCCAGGTCGCCGTCGGCGGGCAGCGCGCCCTCCACCGGGAGTCGGCTGCCCAGCACCTCGACCTGCGCGGTGCCGGCCGCGCGCACCGCCGGCAGCCGGCTCATGGTGCCCACGAACTCGGCGACGAAGGCCGTGGCGGGCCGGGCGTACAACTCCGCCGGGACGGCGACCTGTTCGAGCCGGCCCGCGCGCAGCACCGCCACCCGGTCGGCCATCGACAGGGCCTCCTCCTGGTCGTGCGTCACGAACAGCGTGGTGATCCCCAGGTCCTGCTGGAGCCGGCGGATCTCCTCGCGCAGCGACAGCCGTACCTTCGCGTCCAGCGCGGACAGCGGCTCGTCGAGCAGCAGCACGCGTGGCTGGAGCGCCAGCGCGCGGGCCAGGGCGACCCGCTGCTGCTGACCGCCCGACATCTGGTGCGGGAACCTGTCGGCGAGCCGGCCCAGCCCCACCAGGTCCAGCAGCTGCGCGGACCGGCGCAGCCGCTCTGACTTGCCGGTGCCCCGCATCCGCAGGCCGAACGCGACGTTCTCGACAGCCGTCAGGTGCGGGAAGAGGCTGTAGGACTGGAACACCATCCCGGCGCCGCGCCGGTGCGCGGGCACACCGATGACGTCCTCGCCGTCGACGAGGACCTCGCCCGCGTCCGGGTGCTCGAAACCGGCCAGCATCCGCAGCGCGGTGGTCTTGCCACAGCCGGACGGCCCGAGCAGGGCGAGGAGTTCGCCGGGACGGGCGGCCAGGTCCAGGCCGTCCAACGCCACCGTCGCGCCGAAACTGCGGCGCAGCGCGCGGAACTCCACGGTGGCGCCGCCGGACGCGCGGACGGACGCGGACGGGTCTGCGGTGGTGGTGGTCACGACTTCTCCTGGACGGTGTCGGTGTCGGTGACGGCCGCGGTGGCGGGATCGGTGTCGGTGACGGATGCGGAAACGGTGTCTATGTCTGTGTCTATGTCTCTGCCTGTGTCGGTGGCGGCGTTCGCGCGGACCCTGCGTTGGGGGCGGGCCGCGCGTCCGCGTCCGGCGGCGGCGAGCAGCAGCAGGAGGACCCAGGTCAGGACGAGGCTGAGCACCGACACGGACACCGAGACCTGGGCGTTGCTGCCGCCGAGGGACACGATCCACACGGCGAACGGCCGGTAGCCCAGGATCGAGGCGACCGTGTACTCGCCCAGCACCAGGGCCAGCGTGAGGAAACCGGTGTTCAGCAGCGCCCCGCGCAGGTTGGGCAGGACGACCTGGAACACGGTCCGCGGCCAGCTCGCCCCGCAGTTGCGCGCGGCCTCCACCAGCGTTCTGAGGTCCAGCGCCCGCAGTCCCGCGTCGAGGGTGCGGTAGGCCAGTGGCAGCGCCATCAGCACATAGGCGAGCAGCAGCACCGCCGGGAAGTCCGGGTTCTGGATCGCGGTGAAGGTCTGGAACAGCGGGGTGTCGGCGAGGTGGTCCGGGCCCCACTGCAGGACCGAGCTGATGCCCGCCGTCAGCGCCACCGCGGGCACCACCAGTGGCAGCGAGCACAGCACCTCCAGCAGCACCCGCAGCCGCGGCGCGGTCAGCCGTACCGCGATCAGCGCCGGTACGAGCAGCAGCAGGGTCGCGGCGATGGTGGCGGCGGCGAGTTCCAGGGTCAGCCGCAGGCTGTCCCAGAACCCCTCCGCACCGAAGATGCCGCTGTAGGAGTTCAGGGTGAGGCCCTGGCCGGGCACGTCCACGGTGAAGATCACCGAGGCCACCAGGGGGCCGAGGAAGTACACGGCGGCGATCAGTCCGACGACGCCGCGCCACACCCGGGGACGCCGCCGCCGCCCGGCGCCTTCCGGCTTCGGCCGCGCGGCGGCGGACGGGGTCAGTGCAGCCATCGTGCGCTCCTGCGCTGGAGGGGGATGTACAGGGCCATCACGACGCCGGCGATCACGATCATGTCGAGGCTCAGCGCCAGCGCCACGTTCCCCTGCCCGGCCAGTACGTTGCCGGACAGCGCATTGGCGATCTGCAGGGTGATCAGCGGAACGGAACTGCCCACGATGGCCGCCGCGGTGGCGTACGCGGCGAAGGCGCTGCCGAAGAGAAGCACGAAGCCGCCCAGCAGCGAGGGGGCGAGGATCGGCAGGGCCACGTGCGTCCAGTACTGCCGGGTGGTGGCGCCGTTGTTCTGCGCGGCCTCGCGCCACTGGACGCGCAGGCCGTCGAGTGCCGGGGCGATGGTGAGCACCATCAGCGGCACCAGGAAGTACAGGTAGACGATGCTGAGTCCGGTGAAGGAGTACAGGCTCCAGCCGTGCTCGCCCAGGTCCAGCGCCCGGGTCAGCTCACCGGAGTTGCCGAGGGTGGCGACGAAGGCGAAGGCGAGCGGCACACCGCCGAAGTTGGCGAGCACACCGGAGGCGGCCAGCACCGCTTCGCGCAGCGCGCGGAACCGGGAGGTCACGACGGCGTGGGCGAGCGGCAGGCCGAGCAGCACGCCGATCGCCGCCGTGAGAGCGGACAGCTTGACGCTGCCCCACAGGGCGGTGAGGTAGGCGCCGTGCACCGACTGGCTGATGTTGTCCGTGGTCCATTGCGGGCCGCCGGCCGCGCCCGCGGCCGTCCTGAAGGCGTTGGTGACGATCGCGAAGGCCGGCAGTCCGAAGACCACCAGGACGAAGACGATCAGCGGCAGGACGGCGAGCCAGCCGGCTGGGCGGGGCCGGCGGCGGGCGGTGCCCTTGGCCGTGGCAGGGGAGGCGACGGTCCCGGTGCCGCCGGCCTCGTCCGAGGACGGGCCGGCGGCACCTGGCGGCGTCGCGGGGCGAGCCGTGGTCATGTCGTCGATCAGCCGATGGCCTTGGCCCACCCGGCGAGCACGGCCTTCTGGGCGGCGTCGACCTGGGCGGTGGTCGGGAACTTCGGGCTTCCGGAGACCGGCGGGAGCTTCGCCGCGGCCGCCTTGTCGGCGGTGCCCTTCTCCAGCATGGCCGGCAGCTCGGCCGGGCGGGAGAAACCCTGCAGCCACAGGTTCTGGCCCTCGGTGCTGTAGAGGAACTCCTCCCAAAGGCGCGCGGCGGCCGGGTGCGGCGCGTACTTGTTGATGGCCTGGCTGTAGTACTGGGCGTACTGGCCGTCGCTGGGCACCGACACCTTCCAGTCCAGGCCCTTCGCGGCGAACTCCTTGGCGTAGCCGGCGTTGAGGTAGTCCCAGTCGATGCTGATGGGCGTCTCGCCCTTCTCGACGGTGGCCGGGGTGGACTCCACCGGGTTGAAGTTGCCGTTCTGCTTCAGCTTGTGGAAGAAGTCCAGGCCGGGCTGGATGTCGTCCAGCGAGCCGCCGTTCGCCAGCGCCGCGGCGAAGACACCGCCGAAGGCCGAACCCGACTTGGTCGGGTCGCCGTTCATCGCGACCTGGCCCTTGTACTGCGGCTTGAGCAGGTCGGCGAAGGTGGTCGGGCACTCCTTGACCCGCTTGGCGTCGCAGCCGATGGAGACGTAGCCGCCGTAGTCGTCGTACCGCAGGCCGGTCGCGTCCTTCTGTGCGGCGGGGATGTCGTCCCAGGTGGCGACCTTGTACGGGGCGAGGATGCCCTGTGCGGCGGCGCTCAGCGCGAAGGAGTTGCCGAGGTCGACGACGTCGGGCGCGCGGCTCTGGCCCTTGCGCGAGGTGATCGCGTTGATCTCGTCCTGGCTGGCGCCGTCCGGGTTCTCGTCGGAGACCTTGATCCCGTACTTCTTCTCGAACGCGGCGATGATCGTGCCGTAGTTGGCCCAGTCCGACGGCAGCGCGATGGCGTTGAGCGTGCCTTCCTTCTTCGCGGCGGCGACCAGCGCGTCCATGCCGCCGAAGTGTGCGGCGGAGGTGGCCGTTGCCGCGCTCTTACCGCCGCCGGCGGATGCCGTGGAATCGGAGGAGGAGCCGCAGGCGGTCAGGGCGAGGGCCGCAGTGGTGAGCCCGACCGCCACGGCGGCGGTTCGGACACGAGGGACTATCACGGGAATTCCTCCTGGTGGAACGGCGTGCGGGCGCGACGGACCAGGGGAGTCGGCCGTCAGCGTGCCAAGGTTGGCTGTACAACTTTCTTCAGTACGCCCGACACTGGTGGCCGGAAGATGAACAGTCCGGCGACTTCCGAGGGATGGCATTGGAATGTCGGCGTTTGCCCGAAGCGCTTGCCCGTCCTCGGGAGGCGGCTGCCGGCGCTGAGCGGATAGGGTCCAGCGAGGCGCGCACGGCGCGCACCTGACGGGGCGGACCAGGAGGAGCGGCGTTGCAGGGTGACGGGGCGCAGCCGCGCAGGGGCACGCTCTACCGCCAGGTCGCGTCCGACCTGCGCGAGGCCATTGCGGCCGGCGAGTACGGTTCCGGCGGCCGGCTCCCGGCCGAGAGCGTGCTCGCCGAGCGGTACGGGGTCTCCCGGGGCACCGTGCGCCAGGCGCTCAGCTCCCTGCGGGCCGACGGGCTGGTCACCTCGCGGCGCGGCACCCGGCGCGTGGTCCTCGGCACCACCCGGGTGCAGAGCTTCGCGGAACTGGTCAGCTTCACCAGTTGGGCACGGTCGCTGGGCGAGGAGCCCGGCGGCAGGGTGGAACGCCTGGAGCGGCGCCCCGCCGACGCCGGCGAGAGCGAGCAACTGCGCCTGGAGACGGGCGCGGAGGTCGTCGTCGTCCTGCGGGTCCGCACGCTCTCCGGCCGGCCGGTGATGGTCGAGCGCACCGTCTACCCCGTGTGGGTCGGCGACCTGGTGGCCCGCGTCCCCGCCGACGCGGTCTCGCACACCGAACCCCTCCAGGAGCAGGGCGTGGTGTTCGCCGACGCGGACCACACCATCGACCTCGTCCTGGCCGACGCCGACGACGCCCGCCTGCTGGGCTGCCAGGCCGGCGAGCCCCTGCTGCGCGAGCGCAGGCGCTCCACCGACCCGGTCGGAGCGCCCGTCGAGTGGTCGGAGGACCGCTACCTGCCGGGCACCGTCGCCTTCACCGTGCACAACTCCATCGCCGGCTCGGCCCTCGCCCGCCACCACCGCACAACGCCCTGACGGGCCGCGCAGGCGAGAGCGGCCGACCGGGGGACCACCGGGGTCAGGGCCCGTCCTCGGGCGGGCCTCGGTGTGCCCGGCGGACCGCACTGTCCGCAGGGACGCGGAGCCGTCAGCCGGCTCGTCCGACCCAGCTTCCCGCGGTTCACCGGTGCGGTCCGGCCGGCGAAGCTCCTCGCGATCATCAGCGTCGCGGAGCGCGGGACCCGGTCACGCGACCAGGCGCAGCCAGGCCGCCGCGAGTGCGGCGTGACCGGCCGGCGTCGGGTGTACACCGTCCGCTGCCCAGTACTCCGGCCCGGTTGTCGCGGTGAGTTCGGCGAACATTTCGTCGGCGGCGAGCAGCCGCGCGCCGTACTTGCGGGCGAGCTTGCGCACGGCCTGGATCTTCGGGTCCAGGTCGGTGCGCCATTGCTTTCGCTCTTTCTCTCCGATGAGTGCGTATCCGGCACCGGCCTCGACGACGCCGTGGATCGGGAGGAGGAACGGTTCGATGAGGATCAACTCCGTGTCCGCCTCCGCGAGGGGAGCGAGCAGGCGGTCATAACCCGCTTCGAACTCCGCCACGGGGATCACGTACCCCTTCGGGTCCAGCGTGTGCCAGCCCATGTCGTTGACCCCGACGAGGATCGACACCACGTCCGGCCGCGCGTCGAGTACGTCCGTCTGCCAGCGGGCTTCGAGGTCCATCACCTTGTGGCCGCCGATTCCGGTGTTCAGCCAGGTCACGGGGCGGTCCGGGTGCCTGAGTCCCCACTCGCCCGCGACGCGCAGCGGGTAACCGAACCCCAGGCCGTCTTCGCTCGCGAGGCGTTGGCAGTCGGTGATCGAGTCACCGGTGAACATCACGGTGCTTCCGGGTCGGACAGTGATCGTCATGAGCGTTCCTTGCGTTCGAGTGAGGGAGAGGGCGGAGCCCCACGTCGGGATGGGCACCCGGGGGGACCTCTCGAAAGGTGCCAGCCCTCACCGGCATCCAACCGACAGCCCCGGACATGTCACCGACATGCCACTGACACCACGGTTCCGTCGGCGTCTCGCGCAGGACCTGTGACACCGACGTGTGACGGCAACCCGAACGGCTCCAGCGCAACACGGTGATGCAGGGACTCACCCCTACGGCCTCGGCTGATCCCGTGCCTGTGTGACGGAGCACCTGTGCCGCTGTGACGGAGCACCTGTGCCGCTGTGACGGAGCAGGGGATCAGACGAAGGCCGTCCGCTGTACGTAGTCATACCCACGTGCGATCAAGGTCGATTATCGATTCGACCTGCGACGACAAAAGTCAGGCTCAGCTCGGATGGCGGATGGCCGACGAGATGTTACGTGGATGGCCGGCGAGGGGTTTCGGAACTCGGACGAGTCGTCCGTCTGTCCGGTGGGCGCTCTGCAACCTCTCGCTGAATGCCCTGACGCGTGACACGGGAAGTTCACCACCACTACGGCTTGTCCGCCTGTTCGGTTCATATGAGCCGTGATCACAGACGGCGGCTGATTGCTGCCCAGGTGGTGCCGTTGATCTCGGCACGTATGAGTTCAACGGACCGCTTGGTGTGGTCGCGGCGCGTGAGTACTGCCCTGTTGTCGCAGACCGCGATTCCGGCCGGGGCAAGAAAGAGGGCCGGGGTAGCCGGCAACCCGGTACCCCGGTCCGGGCTAACCCCGCATCAGCGAGGTGAGCAGCGGCATGAAGTGGGCGAAGTCCGGTGCCGGAATCAGGGGATCCTTCGCCTGCTCGTCCAGGCGGCGCACGGCTACGGCGTCAGCGGCGTGGGGAAGCGCGGCGAAGGCGGCGGCCTCGGCCTCGTCCATCGGGCCGCCCTGGACCTGCAGGGTGTACTCGGAGGCGGGGGACAGGGCCGCCCGGTAGCCGGGCTCGACCGCGCAGAGGTAGCGCTTGGCGGCCACGTGCAGCCGCACCGGCTCGGTGACGTCCGGGCCGAACCAACGGGCGAGCAGGTCCGCGCCGGTGTGGCTGTGCCGGTTGTCGGTGCCCTCCATCAGCTCCGTACCGGTCACCGGCCCGTGGAAGTGACCCACGTCGTGCAGCAGCGCGGCGGCCACCAGGTGCGGGGGAGCGCCCGCGGCCTCGGCCAGCGCGCCGGCCTGCAACATGTGCCCGGCGACGGTGACCTCCTCGCCCAGGTACTCCGCCGTTCCCGGCCCGTGGAACAACTCCGCGAGGGCGTCCAGCGAGTCGGACCTGCGCAGCACGGCCAGGGTGCTCGCGAGTCCGTCCAGGTCGGCGTAGGCGCCCTGCAGATGCCGGGCGCCGCTGCTGCCGAAGGCGGTACGGGCATGCAGCAGGCGCGTGTTGTCGAAGACCAGGCAGTCACCGGGAGCCAGCCGCAGGTCCAACTGGAGACCGGGCCGCAGCAGCAGCTCGGCGAAGCGGCGGTAGGCGGCGTAGAACGCCTCCAGGTCCGGTGCGGGCAGCCGCAGCGTGCCGATCGACCGGTTGTTGAACCGCACCTCGCGGATCCGGCCCAGTGGGTCCACGTCGATCAGCGGGCGGTCCGCGCGCAACTCGGTACGGTCGTCGCAAAAGACGAACGGCACCGGCGTCCGCGTCAGCAGCTCGAACGCCTCCGGGTCCGACGAGCGAAGCAGCGAAGCGGCGGCGAAGCCGTCGACCAGCCCGGAGTCCCCGCCCTCCGCGGAGTTCTGCAGGCAGTGCAGCAGCTGCAGGGTCGGCACCGGGTCGCGGTACGGGTTGTCGGTGTGCGGGGTGATCCGGGCGGAGGTGAAGGCGAGGTTGTTGGGGTCGGGCACGACCCTGACGTCGAACAGCTGCCCGTAGTTGGTCTCCCGGACGAATCCGAAACTGCGGGCGACGTCGAGCACCTGGCCCTCCCGCCGCGGCACCTCGCGCAGCAGCGCGAAGCCGAGGCGCTGCACCGCCTCCAGCACCCGCGCCCGCTCAACGGGATCGCCGAGGTAGTCGGCCCAGTCGGCCTCCGGCAGCCGTCCCGCCAGGTCCTTGGCCCGCCACAGCTCCTTGCCCGCCTCCGTACGGCGGTCACCGGCCGCGGGCGGGACGGCCGGGCGGTGGGCGTGCAGCCAGCCTGCGGCATACACCGAGCGGTGGCCGTCGGGCTCCCAGCCGACCTCGGCCACCACCTCCGCCTCCTTGCCCGGCTCCGCCACCGCGACGGACTCCACGACCCCGCCCACGGCGAGCCCGGACGGGAGGTCCGTGATCTGGAACAGCTTCTGGCCGGACCGCGGATCCCGGCACTCCGCGCACGGGCAGTTGTCGCGCAGCCAGACGGCGGGCAGCGCCGCGACCCGGACCGCGAGCGAGGAGGCCGGATCTCCGGCCCCGGGGCGTGACGTGGTCATGAGTCTCTCCTCCGCTGAAGTTGTCTAGCCAACTTTGGCCCGCCTGGGTGAGCCGGAGGCGATCAGCAGATGACGACGGGGCAAAGCCGGGCCGAGCACCGCCCGGACTCCTCCCGCCGTTTGGATCGACTCTGCGGGGATCTTGACGTGGTTGTGGCTGTGGGCGTGGTTGCGATCGAGCTAGCGGTAGCGGCAGCGGTAGCCGTCCCGGTAGTGGTTACAGGCGGCAGCGGCAGCGGCAGCGGCAGCGGTTGCGGTTGCGTTGATTGCGGGCAGAGCCCGGCGAGCCCCGGCCCGCATACGGTCCCGAGTGCGCGAGACCGGCTCGGGTGTCGCCCGGCGAGATGGCCGGACTGCGGGTCCTGCACCCGAGGGACGTCCAGGTCCTCGGGCCGGGGCGGCCGGGCTTCGCACGCTGGAGCGGAGGCGGCCGTGACCCGGCACGGACGGCCTGACGACCGGCCGACGGGCCGCGGACGCCTCCGCTGTGTGGCTACCTCAGGCGGGCCGGAGGTCCGGGCCGGAGATCCGGTGGTGATCCAGCCGACCTGGGCGGTACTCGCTGCTCCCGGCAGCTTCTTCCCGAGTCGTCACGCCGGGTCGATACGGGAGACGCTGCCACCGAGGTCGAGCATGTACAGCTCGCCGTTGCCGCCCTGCACGAACGAGACGACTTCGCCGCCGTTGACTCCGAGATCGTTCACTCCGGTCACCTTGCCGTTCTCGATCTGCAGGGAACGGAGGGTGCCGTCGCAGTAGTCGCTGAACAGGTACTGGCCCTTGAGGTCCGGGATCGCCCGGCCCCGGTAGACGTATCCGCCGGTCACCGAGCAGCCCAGGCCGGTGCGGTCGTACTCGTGGACCGGCGGCACGTGGTTCGCGGGTTCGGTGCCGCCGCGGAAGGGATGGTTGCCCTCCATCTGGGACCAGCCGTAGTTCTCGCCGCCCTTGCTGCCCGCCGGGGCCCAGTCGATCTCTTCCCAGTCGCTCTGGCCGACATCACCGATCAGCAGGTCGCCGGTGCCCGAGTCGAAGGAGAACCGCCACGGGTTGCGCAGCCCGTAGGCCCAGATCTCGTCCTTCGCGTTCGGGTCGTTCACGAACGGGTTGTCCGGCGGGATGGCGTACGGCTTGGCGCCGCGCGGGTCGATCCGCAGGAGCTTGCCGAGCAGCGTGTCGAGGTTCTGCCCGTTGCCGTGCGGGTCGCCGCCCGAGCCTCCGTCGCCGAGCGCGATGTAGAGGTAGCCGTCGGGGCCGAACTTGATGTCGCCGCCGTTGTGGTTCGAGTAGGGCTGCGTCTGGGTGAGGACGGTGCGCCGGGTCTTCGGCTGGATCTTGCCTTTCTGTACCGCGAACTCGTCCACGGTGCTGGTGCCTTCGAGGTTCGTGAACGAGATGTAGAAGTGCGCGAACTTCTTGTCGAACGCGATGCCCAGCAGGCCGCGTTCGCCGTCGGTGGTGGTCTCGCTGGATATGTCGAGGACCGGCTTGCCGAGCCCACGGGCGTCCAGGACCCTCACTTTGCCCGCGCGTTCTGCCAACCAGACGGTGCCACCGGGACCGGCGGTGCCCGCGGAGGGGTTCTGGGCCGTGGCCACTTCCGTGAGCACGACCTTCGCTGCCTGACGCGGTGCGGCGGCCTCGTCGGCGGACGCTGTGGTCAGGGCGAGGGAAGCGACAAGGCAGATCGTGCCGACGATCGCTGAGCTTCTGGTGCGAACTTTCACCGTGATCCTCCTGGGGGCGGTGAACGGGGGAGGCCACCGGGCTGCTTGGGCAGGTTCAGGGTGTGTCGCCCGCGCCGGCACGCAACCTGGGTGGGGGGATGGTGTGCTACTGGCCGTGGATGAGGATACTGGGGCGGACGTGTTTGGTATAGACCAAGCGTTTCGGCCATCCGCCTCCGATTTGCTGTCCGTCGTGCCCTTCCGCTGCCGGGCGATCGGGCACCCGCCGGTGAGTCCCGGACCGCACCGTCCGCACCGGCGGCGCGGCGGGATCCGGTTTCGGTACCGAGTCAGCTCGGGGGGACGACGGTGGTGACCACGCCGGTCCTCAGGTCGTAGGCGTAGCCGCCGATCCTGAACTTCTCCAGGCTGCCGGCCAGCTCGGGTGCGCTGCGCAGCGACTCCACATCGGTGCGCACGGTGGCGGACGGGTCGAGCACCGCCATGGCGGCAGCGGTCTCCTCGTCATAGCCGCCCCGCTCGGCGTAGGTGCGGCGCAGTTCGGCCTCGGCGAACATCCGGGTGCCGCAGTCGGTGTGGTGGACGATCGCCACCTCGAACCAGTCGGCGTCGGGTGTCTTGTTCTCGTGCAGGTGGCAGATCCAGGTCAGGTCGCGGATCACGGACGGGGTGACGCGGCCGCCGGCGTTGCGGGCCACGATCGCCTCGCCGAGCCGCACGCCCATGATCGCCGCGGGCTCGACTCGCGGGTCGATACAGGTGATCAGGTACACCTGCTTGAACGGGACGAACGGGATCTCGGGGACCTGGGTTTTGGCGTCGGTGGCGGCGAACTGCTCGTTGCGTTCAAGATAGGTGGCGAAGTTCGACGAGGCCATGGCCGTGTTTCCAATCAGGGCGAAGTGATGGAGGGGCAGACCCGAGCGGGCGGTTCTCAGTATCAGGCCGGTGACTTCCGAAGGCCGGGATATCGGGGGCGGCGCGCGAGGATGCCCGCCAAGGGCCCCAAGGGAACACCTTTCGCGGGCACCTGCGCCGACGCGCTCCCGGACATCCGCGCAGGGAACGCCCGCCCGGTCCGCCCGTCCGCCCGGCCCCCGGCGGTCGTGGCCGGCGTGACCGGCGGCGTTCTCGCTGTCAGCCGGTGACGGCATGCCGTCAGCCGATGGTGACGTACCGTCGGCCAGTAGTGACATGCCCGTCGGCCGATAGTGACGTACCGTCACCCGGGGCGCCGTACCGTCAACCGTCCTGCCGTGTCTCGCACCGCAGCCGCCGGTCGGGGCCGACGGCCCGGACCGGACCCGTGAGGGTCAGACGGGCGGTGTGCCGTACGTCCGTGCTGGAGGCGGCCAGACGCAGTTCCAGCGCGCCCGGTTCGACCACGCGGGTGCCCGTGCGGTCGGTGAAGGCCGAGAGATCGGTGTGGAAGCGGAAGGTGACCCGGCGGGACGCGCCGGGCGCCAGTTCCAGTCGGTGGTAGCCGATCAGGCGGGTGTCGGGGCGGGTGACCGAGGCCACCGGGTCGTGCAGATAGAGCTGGACCACCTCCGCGCCCGTGCGGTCGCCCGTGTTGCGGACCGTCAGCGAGAGGTCGTACGAGCCGTCCGTGCCGATCTCCGTCTCCCTACCGATCTCCCTCTCCGTGCCGCTGAAGTCCTCCCACGCGAATGTCGTGTACGAGCGGCCGTGGCCGAAGGCGTACAACGGGGTCGGGTCCAGGCTGCTGACCTCGCCCGCCAGGCCCAGCGGGGGCTGGAGATAGGTCCACGGCTGGCCGCCGGGGGAGCGCGGCACGCTCACCGGGAGCCGGCCGGCCGGGTTGACCCGGCCGGACAGCACGCCCGCCACCGCGGGACCGCCCTCCGCGCCGGGGAAGAACGCCTGCACCACCGCGCCCAGGCGGCCCGCCCAGCGGCCCAGCGCGTACGGACGGCCCGTCAGCAGCAGCAGGACGACGGGGACTCCCGTCCCGACGAGCGCGTCCAGCAGATCGGCCTGGACGCCGGGCAGACGCAGGTCGGCCGCGTCGCAGCCCTCGCCCGAGGTGCCCCGGCCGAACAGCCCGGCCCGGTCGCCCAGCACCGCCACGCACACGTCCGCCTCCGCGGCCCGCGCCGCCGCCTCCTCGAAGCCGCTGCGGTCCACGTCGGACACCCCGCAGCCCTCAGCGAACGTCACCTTGGCGCCGGGGAGTTCGGTGCGCAGCGACTCCAGGACGCTGCTGATGTCGATGCCCATCGGCACCTCGGGGTGGTGGGGGAGTACATGGGAGGGGAAGGAGTAGCAGCCCAGCATCGCCAGGGCGTCCGCCGCGCGCGGCCCGACCACCGCCAACCGGGTGTCCGGCGCCAGCGGCAGCAGGCCGTCCGGGTTGTCGAGGAGGATCACGGACTCCTCCGCCAGACGGCGGGCCAGCGCGCGGTTGGCCGTCGAGTCCAGATCGACCGGCCCCTTCGGTTCCGGCTGCCAGTCCGCGTCCAGCAGGCCCAGCTCGCACTTCTGCAGCAGCACCCGGCGGGCCGCCCGGTCCACCAGCGCCTGCGGGACGAGCCCTTCCCGTACGGCGGCCACCAGCGGCTTCCCGTAGCACTTCAGGGTGGGCAGCTCTACGTCGACACCCGCCTCCAGGGCCGCCCGGGCCGCCTCCCCCGGGCTGCCGGCCACCCGGTGCAGCGTCTGCAGGAAACCGATGCCGAAGTAGTCGGCGACCACCGTGCCGGTGAACCCCCACTCCGTGCGCAGCAGCCCGGTCAGCAGGCGCGGATCCGCGGCGGCCGGAACGCCGTCCGTCTCGTTGTACGCCGCCATCACCGAGCGGGCGCCGCCCTCGCGCAGCGCCATCTCGAACGGCGGCAGCGTGACGTCCGCGAACTCCCGCACCCCCGCCCGCACCGGCGCCAGGTTCCGGGCGCCCGCCGAGGACGCGTACCCGGCGAAGTGCTTGAGCGTGGCGACGACCCCGGCCGACTCCAGACCCCGTACGTACGCCGAACCGACCGTGCCGACCAGGTACGGGTCCTCGCCGATCGTCTCCTCCACCCGCCCCCAGCGGGGATCGCGGACCACGTCCAGGACGGGGGCCAGGCCCTGGTGGACGCCGGCCGAGCGCAGATCCTCGCCGATGCGCAGGCCCAGTTCCTCGACGAGCGCCGGGTCGAAGGTCGCACCCCAGGCGAGCGGGACCGGGTAGGCGGTGGCGCCCCAGGCGGTGAAGCCGGCCAGGCACTCCTCGTGAGCGACGGCCGGGATACCGAAGCGGCCCGCGGCGGCGATCCGGCGCTGGGCGCGGGCCAGTGCCCGCGCGGCGAGGTCCGGGTCCACGGGGGCCGTGCCGAAGGAACGGGTCAGCTGGCCGAGGCCCAGCGTGATCAGCTCGTCCCAGTCGTGGCCGGCGGCCATCTCGCGCTGGAGCGGGGCGACCCCGTCGCCGTCCGTGGCGGCGCCCACCCACACGCCGTACAACTGGGCGGTCTTCTCCTCCAGCGTCATCCGGGAGAGCAGGTCGTCGACGCGGGCGGCGGCGGCCAGGGCGGTGTCCTGCCAGGGAGCGGTGGTCATGGAACTCCTGTCGGAGAGAGGGGACGCGGCTGCCGCGGGGCGGTCCGGCGGAGCGGCCGGGATCACTTGCCGCCCACGCCCATCAGGCCCCCCACCAGCGCGCGCCGGGCCACCAGGTACACGGCGAAGACCGGGATGCCGGAGAGGACGACCGAGGCGAGCAGGGCGGGGATGTTCACGCCGAACTGGCTCACGTAGGTGAACAGGCCGAGGGTCAGCACACGCGGGCCGTCGGACTGGGTGAAGATCAGCGGGAAGAGGAAGCCGTTCCACGCCTGGAGCGCTGAGTAGATCACCACGGTGCCGATCCCGCCCCTGGCCAGCGGGACGACCAGTTGGAACAGGATCCGGGCGGCCGAGGCGCCGTCCAGGGCCATCGCCTCGTACAGCTCCTCCGGGATGTCCCGCAGCGTGCCGGTGAGGACCAGCACCGACACCGGCATCGCGAAGGCCGCGGTCGGCAGGACGATCGCGAGCAGGCTGTCGTACAGGCCGAGCTTCGCGATCATCAGGTAGAGCGGCACGACGACGGCCTGCGCCGGGATCGCCACACCGAGCAGGAACAGCCGGAAGGCCGCCGTCGACCACAGGCTCCGGGTGCGTACCGCCACGTGGGCGAGCGGGACGCACAGCACGAGGACGATCGCCACGACCGCCGCTGCGACGATCGCCGTGTTCGCCAGGAAGTGGCCGAAGCCGTTGTGCAGGACGGTGCCGTAGTTGTCCAGGGTCGGACGGGCGGGCGGCTTGAGGGCGTTGTGGCCGAGTGCCTGGTCCTGGCGGGTGAGCGAGGCCGAGATCATCGCGTAGAGCGGGACGACCACGATCACCAGCCAGATCGCGGAGCCCAGGCCGGCCAGGGGGTTGGGGCGCCTGTCCCAGGGCTGCCTGTTCCAGTGCCGGCGGCGGCGTCCGGCGGGCCGCGCGGCCGGTGGCCGGCCGCTCCGCACGGGAGGTGGCAGCGTGTCGGGTGACATGGCGTCACATCCCTTCCCGGGTGCTGCGCATCGTGCCGAAGCCGGACAGCCGCACGAGCAGCAGGGACAGCGCGGTGGCGGCCACCACGAGGAACGTCGCGACGGCGCTCGCGTAGCCGAAGTCGTAGCTCTTGAAGCCGGCCTCGTACATCAGGTACGGCAGGATCGCCGTGTCGGTGCCGGGGCCGCCCTGGGTGAGGATCAGCACGGTCTCGAAGTACGTCAGCGAACCGACCACCATCAGCACGCCGGACGTCGTGGCCACATTCCGCAGCTGGGGCAGAGTGATCGAGAAGAACCGGCGGTAGCGGCCGGCGCCGTCGATCGCCGCGGCCTGGTAGAGCACCTCGGGGATCTGCCGCGCCCCGCCCTGGTAGATCAGGGTGTGGAACGGGATGAACTGCCAGCCGCCGACGAACACGATGGCCCAGAACGCGCCGCCGGTGGAGCCCAGGGTGTCCTTGCGGACGATGCCGAAGTTCGGGTCGAGCAGGGCGTAGTAGAGCAGCGAGATCGCGGTCGAGGAGAGCAGGAACGGCACGAAGAAGACCGCCGACAGGACCGCGCGGTTGCGCTGGCGGCCCGCCGCCCAGACGCCCAGCAGCACCGCGACGACCGTCTGGAAGGCCCAGCTCGCCAGGGTGAGCCAGACGGTGACCGTCAGGGACTGGGTGAGGCGGTCGTCGCCGAGCAGCTTGCGCCAGTTGGCGAGGCCCGCCGGCCGTGGGTCGCCCAGGCCGTTCCAGGTGGTGAAGGACAGGTAGCAGGCCAGCACCATGGGGGCGAGGGCGAAGAACGCGAAGAACAGCACGCCGGGCAGGGCCCAGGAGGCGTGCGGCCGGCCCACCCGGGTCCGCGGGCCGTCCTCGGCCGCGCTCGCACTCACCTGAGCCCCTTCAGCGCCGACACGAACTGGGCCGGCGAGGACTTTCCGACGAACAGCTTGCTCACCTCGGTGAGCATCGGAGTGGAGACGCCGGGGTCCACGGCCTGATCCCAGCTCAGCGTGAAGGCCGGCGCCCGCTGCACCATCTGGTACTGGAATCGGGCGAACTCCGGGTTCGGCGAGGCGCCCAGCAGCTTCCCCGCGTTCGACGTGGTGGGGATGTCGCCATTGGCGACCAGGTCCCTGGCGTACGTCTCCGAGGCGCAGCCGCGCAGGAATGCGATCGCGGCGTCCTTGTTGGACGCACGGGCGTTCAGGGACCAGTAGTTGGTGGGGTTGCCGACGACGTTGCGGAGGTCGCCCGCGCCGTCCTCGACCTTCGGGAAGGCGCACCAGCCCAGGTCCTTCCTGGCGAAGTCCGGGAACTTGCCGAGCTGTGTCGAGTACTCCCACGAGCCCATCAGGTGCATCGCCGCCTTGCCCTTGGCGAAGACCGCGGGCGCACCGCCGTTGGTGTACGCCACCGAGCTGAAACCCTGGCCGAAGGCCCCGTCGTCGATGAGCTGCCTGATGGTCTCGGCGGCCTTGAGGACGGCCGGGTCGCCCCAGCCGGCCGAGTCGCCGTTCTTGACGCGCTCGAAGACCTCGGGGCCGCCGATGCGGTCCACCAGGTATTCCAGCCACATCAGCTCGGGCCAGATGTCCGCGCCGCCGAGCGCGAACGGGGTGATCCCGGCCTTCTTCAGCTTGGCGTTGTGGTCGAGCAACTGGTCCCAGGTGGTGGGCGGCCGGAGCTTGTGCTCGGCGAAGACCGCCTTGTTGTAGAAGAGGATCACGGGCTGCATGCCGCGCATGGGTATGCCGTAGGTGCGCCCGTTCAGGCCGCCGGCCGCCAGGACCGAGGGGAGGAAGCCGTCCTTGAGGACCGGGTCGGACTTGACGGTGTCGGTCAGGTCGACCAGTTGGCCGGCGTCCTGGTACGCCTTGATCGAGCCGCCGCCCCAGTTGAAGAACACGTCGGGGGCGTTGGGCGAGCCCATCGCGGTGCGCAGCTTGGCCGGATAGTCGGAGCCGGGCACCTTCTCCAGCTTGATCCTGCCCTTGGTCTGCCCGGACTCCGCCGACGCGTTGAACCGGTCGACGGCCGCGGCCTGCACCTTGGCCGCGTCGTCGCCGTACACGAACGCGGTGAGCGTGCCGCCGCCGCTGCCGGATCCGCCCGAGGAGCCGCAGGCCGTGAGCCCGGCGGTGAGCAGGGTGGTGGCACCGGCGCCGAGCACCCAGCGCCTGCTGAAGGTACGTCCGCCGTGGGACGTCTGGGACTCCATGACAGCACCTCTCGCTCGTCCGAATGTTTCGATTGATACTTCGAATGTTCCGGGAACGTAGAGCTCGGCAAGGGCTTCGTCAAGAGGTTTCGCAGGGATTACGATCGCGGGCATGAAGCCTGCAAAGTCCGCAGAAACGCAGACGGCCACGCTCGCCGAGATCGCTCGCGAGGCCGGGGTGTCGGCTCCGACTGTTTCGAAGGTCCTCAACGGCCGCACCGACGTCGCCCCGGCGACCCGCACCCGGGTCGAAGACCTGCTGCGCGCCCACGGCTACCGCCGGCGCCGGGCCGAGGCTTCCCGTTCGCCCCTGATCGACCTGGTCTTCCACGAACTGGAGAGCGCCTGGGCCATGGAGGTCATCCGGGGTGTGGAGAACGTCGCCCGGGACGCGGGCCTGAGCGTCGTGCTCTCCGAGTCCGCGGGGCGGCTCACCCCCGGCCGCACCTGGGCCGACCAGGTCGCCGCGCGCCGCCCGCACGGCGTGATCCTCGTGCTGTCCGGGCTCGACGAGTCACAGCGGGCGCTGCTCACCAGCCGCTCGATCCCGTTCGTGGTGATGGACCCGGCGGGCGACCCGGGCGCCGACGTGCCGTCGATCGGCGCGACCAACTGGCAGGGCGGCCTCGCCGCCACCCGGCACCTGGTGGAACTGGGGCACACCCGCATCGGCGCGATCAGCGGGCCGTCCCGGATGATGTGCAGCCGGGCCCGGGTCGACGGCTACCGGGCCGCGCTGGAGACCGCCGGGCTGCCGGTCGACTCCGCACTGATCGCCACCGGCGACTTCCACCACGAGGCCGGCTACCGGCTGGGCCTGGACCTGCTGCGCCGCCCGGACCGGCCGACCGCCGTCTTCGCCGGCAACGACCTCCAGGCGCTCGGACTGTACGAGGCCGCACGGGAGTTGGGCCTGCGCATCCCGGAGGACCTGAGCGTGGTCGGCTTCGACGACCTGCCGGTGGCCCGCTGGGTGGGCCCACCGCTGACAACGGTCCGCCAGCCCCTGACGGAAATGGCCGAGGCGGCGGCCAAGCTGGTCCTGGACCTGGGCCGGGAGGAGGAGACCCCCGTGGCCACCCGCGTGGAACTGGCCACCACACTGGTGGTCCGGACCAGCACCGCGGCACCTGCGGCGGTTCGGTAGGGGGCCGGCCGGGGTGTGCAGGACACGAAACCCGGCAGCGCGAAGCTCATCGCGGCAAAGGAATGCATCGTGACCCCGTCGACGTCCTTCTCCGGGGCGATGGCCTCGAACGCCGCTCGCTCGTCGATGTGCGGGCCGCAGGGATGCTGGAGCAGGATGCCGCAGACACCCGCCGAGCGCACGAGCGCCGGGCCGGATCGAGCAGTCGATCAAGGGTCTTCCCCGCGTCCGCAAGGGCCTCGCCGGCTCTGTCACGTAACGGACATGACCGGTCGTCACATCGCCCCGGTCCGCGCTCATCACAAGCCTCGCGCGAAGTGGCTTTCTGTAATGGATCCAGTGCGGTCCGTGACACTCCTCCTGTGGTCGAAGCGTCGCCAACGCCGTATCCATGGAGGATTCGCGGCAAACTTCCGCACTCGCGGTGCTGCCGGCGCCGCGGCGGTCCCTTCGGCCATTCCGTGCCAGAACGCGTCCGCGGCACCGACGTACGAGGTCAGCGCGGCCGACGCGAGGTCACCGTGAACTGGGCGCCGTCCGGATCGCGCAGCACGGCCTCGTGCTCGCTCTCCTTGAGGACACTGCCGCCGTGCTTCTCCGCCGTCCGGGCGCGTGCTGACACCTCGTCCACGGTGAAGTGGATCTGCCAGTGCGGCCGGACCGAGGGATCGGGCGGCGCCTCCACCGCCCCGGAGTCGATGCGGGCGACGATCACGCCCTGGCTGCGCAGCAGGACCTTGCCTCCCGCGTAGTCGATCTCGCAGCAGCCGGGGAGGTCCGAGGCCCAGTCGAGTACCTCGCCGTAGAAGAGGGCGGCGTCGAACGCGTCACGGGTGTGCAGGGTGATGAACGTGGGTGCCGCCTGCCGCCATGCCTCCCACTCGGTGACGAGCTGGCCCTGCCAGATCCCGAAGGTGGCCCCGTCGCGGTCCGCGAGCAGCGCCGCTCGTCCGGGCGGGAAGGAGATCGGCCCCACGGCGGCGGTCCCGCCGCGTTCCCGGACACGGGCGACGGCCAGGTCCGCGTCGGCCACCGCGAAATATGGCGTCCAGGCCACGGCCATGTGCCACAGCGCGGCCACGCCCGCGATCCCCGCGACCGGTACCCCGTCGGCCAGCGCGGTCCGGAAGCGGCTGCCGAGCCTGGCCTCGCGCCACTGCCAGCCCAGTACGGCCCCGTAGAAGTCCTGTGTGGCGTCCAGATCGCGGCTGGACAGACTCACCCAGCACGGCGCACCGAACACGGAACGTGACAGGACGGCCTCGGCCCCGTCGGAGGAGTGCGACGTTGAATGATTCATGGTCCTCGCACCCTGGTCTCGTACGTCGGCGGCCGCTGCTCTGCCTCCAGTGTCCGGCCGGAGTCCCGTTCCTGCACGTCGCCTGCCCCTGCCCGGAAACCGGCGCGGCCCAGGTCGATGCCGCGAAACCTGGCAGCGCGGCCCTCGGCGCGGCTGTGGCGAGGCGGACGAACGCGGGAGCGTGCGGTGCCCGGCCATGGGAGACGGTCCCCGGATGCTCACAGTGTGTAGTGGTGGGGTCCCGTGCCGTGAGCCGATCCGGTGACAGGGTGGGGGCCGCTCGGACCCGTTCCCGCGCCGGTCGGCGGCCTGAACGACGTACAACGACTTACGACGTACAACGACTACAACGATGTAGTACGACGTAGTACGACGTACTGCCTCGACCCCGCCTCCCACCCGCGTGTTCGACGCGGAACTTCGGTGCTCGACGCAGAAGATGGAGGTGCACGCGGGCCGCCGAGCTGTGCTAAGATCTCTCTTGTTGCAGTTGTGGTACCCATGAACCTATGTGCGCCTGACGGGAATGTTTATCCAGATGGCGCATTATTTGTTTTTCCGGCATCTCCGGATGGGGCCTCTGCCTACAGAACGGAGAAAGTCGTGGCACAGGGAACTGTGAAGTGGTTCAACTCTGAAAAGGGTTTCGGCTTCATCGAGCAGGACGGCGGCGGCCCGGACGTCTTCGCCCACTACTCGAACATTGCGACCCAGGGCTTCCGTGAGCTCCAGGAGGGCCAGCGGGTCTCCTTCGACGTCACGCAGGGCCAGAAGGGCCCGCAGGCGGAGAACATCGTTCCCGCCTGATCGCCGGACGCGTAATCCGCTCACCGGGGTCCGTACCGTCATGGTGCGGACCCCGGTTTGTGCTGTTTCCAGGAAGGCAGACAACTGCATGTCCCGCAGGCCCCAGAAGCCGAACCGGCGAGCCTCGTCATCCCCATCGTCCCCATCGTCGCCCAGGGAGTTCCGGCTGCCGGAAAGCACGACTCCCGCGCTTCCCCCCGTCGAGGACTTCGCCGGTCTGGACATGCCCGAGGCGCTGCTGAAGACCCTCACCGCGCAAGGAGTGACTGCTCCCTTTCCCATCCAGGCTGCCACGCTGCCCAACTCGCTCGCGGGCCGCGACCTGCTGGGCCGTGGACGCACCGGCTCCGGCAAGACCCTCGCGTTCGGGCTGGCGCTCCTGGCCCGCACGGCCGGACTGCGCGCGGAACCCAAGGCACCCCTCGCCCTCGTGCTGGTGCCCACCCGTGAACTCGCCCAGCAGGTGGCGGACGCGCTGACCCCCTACGCGACGGCGGTGAACCTCCGGCTGGCCACCGTGGTCGGCGGACTGTCCATCACCAAGCAGGCAGGTGCGCTCCGACGCGGCGCGGAGGTACTGGTGGCGAGCCCCGGCAGGCTCAACGACCTCGTGGAACGCGGGGACTGCGTACTCGACCGCGTACGCATCACGGTGCTGGACGAAGCCGACCAGATGACCGACATGGGTTTCCTGCCGCAGATCACCAAGCTGATCGAGCAAGTGCGCCCGGACGGTCAGCGCATGCTTTTCTCGGCCACCCTGGACCGCAACATCGACCGCCTCGTGCAGCGTTTCCTGACCGACCCCGTGGTGCACTCCGTGGACCCGTCCATGGGAGCGGTGACCACCATGGAGCACCACGTGCTCCACGTGCAGGACGAGACCGACAAGAAGGCCGTCACCACGCGCATCGCGGCCCGCGACGGCCGGGTCATTCTCTTCCTCGACACCAAGAGGTCCGCCGACCGGCTTGCCAAGCGGCTCCTGGCGGCCGGCGTCCGCGCGGCGGCACTGCACGGCGGCCGCTCCCAGCCGCAGCGCAACCGCACCCTGGAACAGTTCAAGAACGGCCAGGTCACCGCTTTGGTCGCGACGAACGTTGCGGCCCGCGGCATACACGTCGACGACCTCGACCTCGTCGTGAACGTCGATCCCCCCGCCGACCACAAGGACTACCTCCACCGGGGCGGCCGGACGGCCCGCGCCGGTGGCTCCGGCAGCGTGGTCACGCTGGTCCTGCCCGAGCAGAAACGCGACGTCACCCGGCTCATGTCGGACGCGGGCATCCGCCCCCGGACGGCCCGCATCATGTCGGGCGACGCGGAACTGGCCACCATCACCGGCGCCCGCGAGCCGTCCGGCGTGGCCGTCACCATCGAGGTCCCCCAGCCGGCGACGCCGACGGCGTCCCGCCCGGACCGGAAGACCGGGACCAAGCCCGGCAGACCATCCGGCCGCCGACGCCGAAACGGCGGCGGCGCCAAAGCGGCGACGACTGCTGCCACCATGACGAGGGGCCGGAACTCCGAGCGTCAGGCGGGATCCGGCGATGCCGTCGGCACCGGCGGCCGCAGTTCCGACCGCCAGTCCGCAGCCGGTGCGGCGACCGGCGCCGGCCCCCGCAAGGTGGTCCGCGGAACGGTCCGACGGGCCGCGTCCGGCGGTACCACGGGTGGCGCTGCCGGAACCGGCGGCCGTAGTTCCGACCGCCGGGGCGGCCGCCGCAGCTCTGCAACCTGAGCCGCATCAGGCAACGTTGGCCCTGGTGACGACTTTTCGCAGGTGTTCCGTGCCCGGCTGCGAAGCCCGCGTATCCACGGGACACTGCGACGGGAAGCGCCAGGGCCAGATGCGCAGGGTGCTCGGCGGAACCGTGGCCGTTGATCGGGCCGTTGCTGCCCGAGCCGGCGCCGAAGACCGTGGAGAAACAGCCACGGTCGCCGGCGTCGGCAGGTCCTTGTGGCGGATCCGGTACCTGCCGCGCACCAACATCCAGCGGGAGTACCTGCCGTTCCGCCGGGTGGCGACGGCCGCGGGCAGCCGCACCGCGGACCCCGCAGCCGGACCGGCGGCTGCCCCGGGAGCCGGGCTTGGGGGACTTGGGCTCGGAAAAGGCTTCAGAACACCGGCGCTACGGCTTACGCCCCTGCGGGTGTGTGCCTCCGGGCTCGCTGGGCCACTTGAGTACGGACTGCGAGTGGCCCAGCGAGCCCGGAGCCCGCGTCACAGGATGTGGGGCGCCTTGGTGCCGTTGGACAGCACGGTCCGCGGAAGCAGGTCGGCGAGTTCGTCGTACGACCACGGGCCGTTCTGCTCGTCGCGGAAGATCGTCCGCATCTCGACGGGGTGGCTGTAGAGACCGATCTTCCCGCCGCCGGCGCGGAAGACACAGCCCGTCACTTCGGTCGCAGCGTCCGAGGCCAGGTAGACGACGATGGGCGCGACCATGCCCGCGTCGGCCCGCGGTTCCTTGGCCTTCAGCCGACGCTCGCTCATGGCACCGGCGGCCACGAGTGCGGCGTCACGCTGCTTGGCGTCCTCCGTCATCCTGGTCAGGGCGAACGGCGCGATGGCGTTGACGGTGATGCCGTCGGTGTTGAGTTCCCACGCCAGCTCGTAGGTGAGGCTCACGACACCTCCCTTGGACGCGGCGTACTCGGGGTTGCCGATCGGTGCGGCCCACTGGTTCGAGCACGTGTTGATGATGCGTCCGCCGCCGAACTCCCGCAGTACCGGAATCGCGTTACGGCACATGGCGAAGGTTCCCTTGAGGTTGACATCGATGGTCAGTTGGAAGTCCTCCTCCGTCACCTCCTCGATCTTGTGCTGGCGGACGATCCCGGCGTTGTTCACCAGGATGTCGAGTCGGCCGAACTGCTCGACCGCGGTGGCGACCACCCGGGCCGCGCCGTCCCACTCCGCCACCGACTCGTAGCTGGCCACCGCTTCGCCACCCTGGGAGCGGATGAACTCGACCACCTCGTCAGCGGGTCCCTGGGCGGCTCCCGCACCGTCGGCCCTCACACCGACATCGTTGACGACGACCTTCGCACCAGCGGCCGCCAGCGCGATTGCCTCGCCCCTGCCGATGCCCCGGCCGGCGCCGGTCACGATCGCCACACGGCCGTCCAACGGTCCTCGTTCCGCCATGACTTCCTCCTTGTACCCACATGGTTGTACGCGCGCTCTTGGAAGGCTTCAGCGCGCAGCGCCTACAGCTCAGCTCGGCGCGCTGGGCGCCGCAGGCATGAGTTGGTTCGCAGGTCAGGAGACGATCCACCGCGGTACGCCGGTAACCAACCGGAGCAGCACTTCGCTGGGCAGACGTCTGCGAGGACCGACTGCCGATGCCGGCAGACTCACACTCCGAGAGGTCTGCAATGCCGCCGAGACACATGTGTCGTAAAAGGCGGAGTGGATCCGGTACCGTGGCCCGCCGCGTGGATACGAAGGTCCGTCACCATGTGCGGGCTGTTCCGGTGATTGATCGTCTTCACCGACCAACTTCGATGCTAAGCACACTTCTTGATTTCTGTCCACCCATGTGCCTGCCCTTGCCTGAAGACGTTTCTTCGTGTTCGTGCCACGCGTAACGCGCGCGTGTGCCCGCTGATACGTATGACGGCGGCAGGGTCGTCGGCGCTCATGGTGCGGAGGCGTCCACCACCTCCGTGAACAGCTTCTTCTCGGACCCGGAAGAGCGATGGGCCGTCATTGCGCTCACGTCGGCCTGTCTGGCGATCGCCCGCCCGTCGGCGTCGTAGTAGCCGAGACTGGTGCCTGCCTTCATCGCGGATCTGCGGATCGCCTCGGGGATCACCACCGTGTCGCGCGGGCGGCCGGCTGCCGCCGCGAGGGGGTCTCGATGAGACAGGTCACTCTCCACGGCGGCCAGTGTAGTCAAATCGAGGAGACAAGTCTACAGTTGCATACATAATGGATCGGGTGTCGAGGAGACGGACCGCCTCGGCCCGTCCTGCCGTCACTGTCGGAGGGTGAGGGGAAGGGTGTGCCTCTCCACTCGCCCTGCCGGCGGCCATGCTGTCCGGCCGGGCAGGCGGGGCCCCGTACAGCCGGACGCTTCACCGGCGCCGCCCCCGAGGTCGGTGGGGCGGACCGCACACAGGCAAAGAATGTGAGAGAGAAATGGACTACTTGGGGCGCGCAGCGTTCAGAAGGCGTGTGGAGACCGGGGGGCCGTTGATGATCCCGCACTGCCCGGACGCGCTCACAGCACGCCTGTGTGAGCAGATGGGGTTCGACGGCGGATACCTCGGCGGCGGCGGCCTCGGTCTGTCACTCGCAGTCTCCGAGGCGCTGCTGTCGGTCACGGAGCTTGCCCAGACGGCGGCTGCGATTCGCCGACGCTCCGCGCTCCCCCTCGTGGTGGACGGCGGAGTCGGTTTCGGCGACGCCGTTCATGCGACACGCATGGTGTGGGACCTGGAGGCCGCGGGTGTCCATGCCATTGAGCTGGAGGACCAGGTGGCACCCAAGCGGGCCAGCCATCATCGCCATGTGGAGCACCTGGTCCCGGTCGAGGACATGCTCGGCAAGCTCCGTGCCGCGGTGGCGGCGCGTCGCGATCCGGACCTGCTGCTGATAGCCCGCACCGGGGCGGTGCAGAACGAGAGTTTCGACGCGGCCATCGAGCGCTGCGAGGCGTACTTCGCCGCGGGGGCCGATGCCGTCATGCTGCTGCCGGAGAACGACGAGCAGCGGGCCGCCGCACCGCGGCGCCTGTCCGGACCTGTGGCCCTGTTGACGTCGTTCGACCTCCACAGTCCGCAGGAGTGGACCGAGTTGGGGTACGCGCTGGTCATCGACCCGGTTACCGGGCAGGCGGCCGCCTTCGGCGCGCTGCGTGAGGCTTACGAGGCGCAGCGGGCGGGACTGCCGAGCGCGCGCCCTGCCGCCGAGTCCTTCGCCCTTTACGAGCGGATGCAGGATCTCGCGGGCTTCGACGAGCTGTACGACATCGAGCGGGCCACCACCGAGCCCGGCACCTGAGGTGGCGTGCGGCCGACCGGGTGTGTGACCTCACCCGGCGCCGTCCTCGCAGTCATGTGTCGAAGGTCGGCCCCGTCGGCCGCGGATCTCTCCGGCGACGGCCGGCAGGGATGTGCCGGGGAGCGGGGAACCCGGGAGCGCGAGCGCCGTGCGTTCTCCTGACCGGGCGCGGCGCGGACGACACCGCTCGGTGATCGGGCAGCCCGAATTCCTCGATGCTCCGGCCGTGCGGGCCGTCGTCGCCGTGTATCCCCTGTTGCTTCGGGTTCGCGGCGTCGACGGGGAGGACCGGCGTTGCTCTCAAGGCCGTTGACGAGCATCGCCCGGGGTGCTTCTCGGGCTGCGGCGGGGCGATGACGCTGCGTCGGAGTCGGCCAGGCGCTCAAGGATTCCCGTGAGTGCTGTCAGGCCGGACCGTTCCTCGTCGGTGAGCGTGAAGTCGATGGCTTCGGTGAGCCAGGTTTCGCGCGCCTGGAGCCAGCGCTCCGCCTCTTCTCGGCCCCGCTGAGTGGCCGAGAAAAGGACGCGACGGCCGTCGGTCGGGTCCGGACTGCGGGTGACCAGGCCGTTCTTTTCGAGGACGGCCAGGGTCTGGGCCATCGACTGAGGTCTCATGTACTCGGCCGCCGCGAGGTCGCTCGTGGTCGCGGGTGGTCCGGACACCACGCGGTAGAGGGCGGCCAGCTGGCTGCGGCTCCATGGGCCTGTGTGCATGCCGGTCTCCGACCGGATACGGCTACGCAGACGATCCATGGACCGCACGAGCTCCAGTGCCAGATCTGCTGACAAGGTTTCTTTCGGCTCCACACAAGAACCATACAGGTTACCTGAAGATTTCTGCACTGTGGCGGGCGCCGGTCCCTGCGGGTCGAGGCGTCGTACGTAGGGGCCAGTCGTGTGGGTGAACGGTGTCCAATCGGTGTGAGCTGTGGTCGCGCCTTTCGGGCTCGCCCCAGGTCCCTGGGGTGATGGCGGCGTACATCACACCTGCAAACATCACATGTTAAGGCAACCTGTTCAGGTTGCCTGTATTGTTGGGGTCATGGAGATACGCAAAGCAAGGACGGCCCGTCATGGGACCGGAAAGGCGGCAGGGCGGCCGGGGCAAGCCGCCGAGGCCGCGAGCCCGGGTTGGCGGTTCACCGTCCCCCTCATGCTCGGCTCGTCCCTGAACCCGATCAACAGCTCGATCATCGCCACGACGCTCATCGCCATCGGGCACACCTTCCACGCGGGGGCGGCGTCCACCATCTGGCTGGTGTCGACCCTCTATCTGGCCAGTGCGATCGGCCAGCCGACCATGGGACGGCTGGCCGAGCGTCTCGGCCCGCGCCGCGTCTTCGTGGCGGGCCTGACCCTGGTGGGGATCGGCGGTGCGCTGGGCACCGTCGCGATGAACCTGCCGACCTTGGTGGCCGCCCGCGTCATCCTCGGTGTGGGTACCTCGGCCGGCTACCCGACGGCGATGGTGATCGTGCGGCGCTGGGCCGCCGGGCGCGAATCGGCGCGAACGGGTGGCACACTCGGTGCGCTGGCCATCGCGGCCCAGGTCACCTCGGCCCTCGGCCTGCCGCTGGGCGGCCTGCTGGCAGCGGCCGCCGGATGGCGGATCACCTTCTTCATCAACGTGCCCCTGGTCCTGATCGGGGTGCTGATGACGCTTGCCTGGGTGCCCCGCGACCCTCCCCGTGCCGAGCGGACCGCGGGGAGCGCGCCCCCGGCCCGGCTGGACGTCCCCGGAATGGTGCTTTTCTCCGGCACGATCGCGTCTCTGCTGTTCTTCCTCAACGACCTGCATCACCCGCGGTGGCCGCTCTGCGCGCTCATGGTGGTCCTGCTCGTCGCCCTGGTGCTGTGGGAGCGCAGGGCGGACGATCCGTTCGTCGATGTGCGGATGCTCGCCAGGAACAAGGCGCTCAGCGCCACCTATCTGCGGGTCTGCCTCACCTTCCTGCTCAACTACTGCATCCTGTACGGCCTCACCCAGTGGCTGCAGGAGACGCGGGGGCTGTCCGCGATCGGCGTGGGTCTGCTGATCCTGCCGATGTCCGTGTTCGCCGCCCTCGTCTCCATCCCCTTCGCCCGGCGCAACCTGGTGCGCTCCGCGCTGTACTGCACAGCCGCCGCGGCGGTCGTCGGTCCGGCCGGGCTGCTGCTGTTCACCTCGAACACGCCGATCTGGGTCCTGGTCCTGATCACCATGGTGTTCGGTGTCGTATCGGGCCTGGGAGTGATCGGAAACCAGGCCGCGCTGTACCAGCAGGCACCCGCCGAGGCCGTGGGTGTCGCCGCCGGACTCATGCGCACCTTCACCTACCTGGGAGCCGTGCTGTCGTCGAGCCTGATCAGCCTGTCCTTCGGTGACCGGGCCACGGACGGCGGCCTGCACACCATCACCATCGCGCTCCTCGGCCTGGGTGTCGTGCTGTTCGCCATCACCCCGTCCGGAGCACGGAAGCTGACGGCGTCCTGAAGGCGTCGGCAGGGCCGGCCGTGGCCACCGCCGGCAGCGGGGATGCGGAGGGGCGGGGAAACATCTCCGTTGTGCGGTCCCGGTTCGCCGACGTCGCAGGGGCAGCCTTCGCTTCTTCCGGGAAACCCATCACCTGGGCCGTAGGGCCGTATCCCGACACCGCGAGACCGAGCCGTCCGCGGGGTCGAGCGCCACAGCGCCGCCCGCTGAGGCCGGGGCCGGTGGTACGGCTGAGGCGTCCATGCTCCGCCGCACACACCGGCAGTCACACAACTGCCGACACATGCGCCGCGGCGGCTGGAAACGTGTCTCGCAGGGTGCGCATTTCAAAGAGAACACCGGATAGCAGAAGGAGTCACCCATGGATATGCAGTTGGCTGGAAAGCGGGCCCTTGTCACCGGTTCGAGTGCGGGGCTCGGCCGGTCGATCGCCGAGGCGCTCGCCCGTGAGGGGGTGACCGTCGTCGTGCACGGCCGGGACGAGGAGCGTACCCAGGGCACCGCCGACCGCATTCTCGCCGAGGGCGGCCAAGCGGACGTGGCGGTCGGGGACCTGAGCACGGCCGAGGGAGCCGAGGCCGTCGCGGCCAAGGCGCTCTCCGGCGGCACGGTCGACATCCTGGTCAACAACGCCGGGGCATACGACCAGGTCGGCTGGATGGACGCCACGCCCGAGATCTGGGCGAAGACGTATCAGGTCAATGTGGTCTCGGGCGTGCGGATGGTTCGGAGTCTCGTCCCGGGCATGCGGCAGAGCGGCTGGGGCCGCGTCATCCAGATCGGCGGCGGCCTGGCCGTCCAGCCGATGTCGGCACAGCCCCACTACAACGCCTCGCTCGCAGCCCGCCACAACCTCGCCGTGTCCCTGGCACGTGAGGTGAAGGGGAGCGGTATCACCTCCAACACGGTGGCGCCCGGGGCGATCCTGACCGACACGGTCCGCGACCTGCTGTGGCAGATCGCTCCCGCCCACGGCTGGGGTGAGACGTGGGAGGAGATCGAGCGCGCGGCCGCGGAGAGCTGGGTGCCCAACGACACCAACCGGTTCGGACGTCCCGAAGAGATCGCCGATGCGGTGGTCTATCTCGCGAGCCCCCGTGCCGACTACATCAGCGGCGCGACCCTGCGCGTGGACGGCGGAACCATTCGCTCGGTGAACTGACGCACCGGACACCCGATGCCGCCGGCCGGGCGTCCCGCCGGCCGGCCTGTCACCGCCCGGCCGACCATGAGATCCACGGCATTTCGGTGCGCAGAAACCACTCGCCCAGCCAATAAGTCTACCGATGTATACTTAACTCTGGAGACACACTTCCCTGGCTTGCACGGTGCGGGGAGTCCAAGAGAGGGACATAGGACATGAACCTGAATCTGACCGGAAAGCGTGCCCTGGTCACGGGGTCGAGTCTCGGGCTCGGTGAGGCCACCGCGAAGCTGC
>NZ_JBIAIE010000041.1:0-52306 GCF_042871185.1 Streptomyces sp. NPDC006012 | reverse complement strand
GGGAGGCTGTGGTCGTCGCTCGGGAGGATGTGCCGGGGGATCAGCGGCTGGTGGCCTATTACGTGGCCGGACCGGATGTGGCCGGACCGGATGTGTCCGTTGAGGGGCTGCGGGTTCATCTGGCCCGGACTCTGCCCGACTACATGGTCCCGGCGGCCTTCGTCGCGCTGGCGGAGTTCCCGCTGACCGTCAATGGCAAGCTGGACCGGAGGGGTCTGCCCGGCCCTGACGCGGCCGTGTACGCGTCCCACCGGTACGAGGAACCGTCCGGGCCGCTGGAGACCCTGCTGGCCGGGGTCTGGTCGCAGGTGCTGGGCGTGGACCGGGTGGGCCGGCACGACAACTTCTTCGAGCTGGGCGGGCACTCCCTGCTGGCCGTGACGCTGGTGGAGCGGCTGCGCGAGCGCGGCACCGCCACCGACGTACGGACCCTCTTCGTGAACCCCACGGTGCAGGGCCTGGCCCGCGCCGTCGAGGGCGGCACCGAGGCCGTGGCCGTGACCGTGCCGCCGTCGCTGATCCCGGCCGGGGCGAGCACGATCACGCCCGACCTGCTGCCGCTGGTGACGTTGTCGCAGGAGCAGATCGACCAGGTCTGTGCCGCCGTCCCCGGTGGTGCGGCGAACGTCCAGGACATCTACCCGCTGGCGCCGCTCCAGGAAGGCATGTACTTCCACCATCTGCTCGGGGGCGAGGGCGACGCCTATCTGCTCTCCAGCCTGGCGTCCTTCCGCTCCGAGCAGACGCTGACCGCGTTCCTGACCGCCCTCCAGCAGGTCGTGGACCGCCACGACATCCTGCGGACCTCGATCCTGCGAACTGGTCTGCCGGCTCCCGTGCAGGTGGTCTGGCGCCGGGCAGAACTCCCCGTCGAGCACCTGGATCCTAAGACCCTGGAGGAGCAGCACGCCGGACCGGACACGGCCGCGCGGCTGCGGGACCGGTTCGATCCCCGGCACTACCGGCTGGACCTGAGCCGGGCCCCGTTCCTGCGGGTCGCAGTCACCTTCGACGCGGACCGGCAGCGCTGGCTGGCCCTGGTGATGCTGCATCACCTGGCCGGTGACCACAGCACCCTGGACGTCCTGCGGCAGGAGGTCGAGGCCCACCTGAGCGGTCGGGCCGACCAACTGCCCGTACCGGTCGCCTACCGGGACGTGGTGGCCCAGGCCCGGCTGGGCGTGTCCGAGACCGAGCACGAGGAGTTCTTCACCGCGCTGCTCGGGGACGTCGACGAGCCGACCGCGCCCTTCGGAGTGCTGGAGGAGCACAGCGACGGATCGGGGCTGCGGGACGCCGCCGCGGCCCTCGACCCCGACGTGGCGCTGCGTCTGCGGCAGCAGGCCCGTCGGCTGGGCATCGGCACGGCCGGGCTGTTCCACCTGGCCTGGGCCCAGGTCCTGGCCCGGGTCACCGGCCGCGACGACGTCGTGTTCGGCACGGTGCTGTCCGGACGGGCCCAGGGCACGGCCGGCGCCGAGCGCGGGATAGGCCTGTTCATCAACACCCTGCCGATACGGATCACCTTCGACGGTCGGACCGTGGAGACAAGCGCCCGGCACACCCACGACACCCTGGCCGGACTGCTGCGGCACGAGCACGCCCCGCTGTCGCTCGCGTCGCGGTGCAGCGCGGTCGTGGCTCCGGCACCGTTGTTCACCAGCCTGCTCAACTACCGGCACAGCCTGCGACCGGCCACCGCACCCGTACAGTCGGCCGGAACCCGGCCGCACTCCGGGACCGAGGCGGAGCGCTCCGGGATCGACACGGAGGCCCCCGGGACCGAGACGGAGATCGAATTCGTCGACGGTGCCGCCGAGGGCGGCGCGACCTTCCCGGTCACCCTGTCGGTCGACGACGACGGCATCGGGTTCCGGTTCCGGGCCCAGGTGGACGACTCGATCGACCCGGTCCGGGTGTGCGCCCTGCTGACCACGGCCCTGGAGCAGTTGGCGGTCGCGCTGGCGCGGACCCCGGACCGTCCGGCCGGAGACCTCGACGTGCTCCCGGCCGCCGAACGGGCCCGGGTGGTGGACGAGTTCAACGCCACCGACCTCGATCTGCTCACCCCCCGCGGTCTGCGGCCCGGGACGACCGTGCACGGACTCTTCGAGGACCAGGCCGCCCGGACGCCGGACGCGGTCGCGGTCAGCGACGAGGCCGGGTCCTGGTCATACGCGGACCTCGACGCATGGGCCGAGCGGATCGCCCTGCGTCTGCGGGCGAGCGGCGCCCGGCCCGGCACGCTGGTCGGCGTCTGCGCCGAACGCGGCGCCGGCCTGGTCGCCGGGCTGCTGGCCGTGCTGAAGTCCGGCGCCGGCTACCTGCCGTTGGACCCGGGCCTGCCCGCGGACCGGTTGCGGCACATGCTGACCGACGCCGCCCCGGTCGCCGTCCTGACCACCCGGGGAGCCCCCCGCACCCTGATCGGCACACTGGTCGACGACGAGGACGGCACCGGCACGCCGGTGATCGAACTGAGGGCCGACGCGGACACGGACGCCGACGCCGCATCAGAGGCCGCCACGGCCACCGAGACCGCTCCGCCCGTGCCCGTCCGCGGTGACTCCGGCCCCGGCCGCGCGACCGCGACGGACCTGGCCTACGTGATCTACACCTCCGGTTCCACCGGCATCCCCAAGGGGGTGATGGTCGAGCACCGGTCGGTCGTCAACCGGCTGCTGTGGGCCCAGCACGAGTACCGACTCGGCAGCGACGACGTCGTCCTGCAGAAGACGCCGTTCGGCTTCGACGTCTCGGTCTGGGAGTTCTTCTGGCCGCTCGCCGTCGGGGCCCGGCTGGTGACGGCCCGCCCCGGTGGCCACCAGGAACCCGCCTACCTGGCCGAGGTCGTCCGGCGTGAGCGGGTCACCACCTTGCACTTCGTGCCCTCCATGCTGCAGGTCTTCCTGGACCACGTGGAACGCCTCGACCCCGCGGACGAGGCCGCCGCGATCGCCCCGACCCGGGTCCTGGCCAGCGGCGAGACCCTGCCCGCGGCCCTGGTCCGGCGGTTCCACCGGATCCTGCCCGGCACCGAACTGCACAACCTGTACGGCCCGACCGAGGCCGCCGTCGATGTCACCGCCTGGCCCTGTCCGCCCGGCGACGTCACGGGCCCGGTCCCGATCGGACGTCCGGTGGCCAACACCCGGATGTACGTTCTGGACCCCGCCGGACGGCCCGCCCCCGTCGGCGTGCCCGGGGAACTGTTCATCGGTGGCGTCCAGGTCGCCCGCGGCTATCTGAACCGGCCCGGGCTCACCGCCGAGCGGTTCGTCCCCGACCCCTTCACCGGCGGGGACGACCGGCTCTACCGCACCGGCGACCTCGGCCGGTGGCGGCCCGACGGAAGCCTTGAGTACCTGGGCCGCGACGACTTCCAGGTCAAGATCCGCGGCTTCCGGATCGAGCTGGGCGAGATCGAGGCCCGGCTCGCCGAACAGCCGGAGATCGATGAGGTCGTGGTCCTGGCCCGCGAGGACGTCCCGGGCGACCGGCGCCTCGTCGCCTACTACGTCCCGGCCACCGACGACGAGGACGTCTCCGTGGCGGCGCTGCGCGGCCGTCTGGGCGCCGCACTGCCCCCGTACATGGTGCCGGCCGCGTTCGTGCCGATGCCGGTGCTGCCGCTGACGGCGAACGGGAAACTGGACCGCGCGGCCCTGCCCGCCCCCGGCGGCGACGCCGTCCGGGTCACCGGCTACGAACCCCCGGCCCCGGGCCTGGAGACGGTCGTGGCCCGGGTCTGGGCCCAGGCCCTCAACGTGGACCGGGTCGGGCGGCACGACGACTTCTTCGCGCTCGGCGGACACTCGCTGCTGGCGGTGTCGCTGGTGGAACGGCTGCGCGAGCAGGGCGTGCACACCGACGTCCGGTCCCTGCTCACCCACCCCACCGTCGCCCGGCTGACCGCCGTCCCGCACACCGGCACCGGCCAGGAGGACGTCGTGGTCCCGGCCAACGGCATCCCCGCCGGGGCGAGCGCGATCACGCCGTCGATGCTGTCCCTGCTGACGCTGTCGGCGGAGCAGGTCGACCGGATCGTGGCCACCGTTCCTGGCGGCGCCGCGAACGTCCAGGACCTGTACCCCCTGACACCGCTTCAGGAGGGAATGCTCTTCCACCACCTGCTCGGCGACGACGGCACGACCGGCGGCGGCGACGCGTACCTGCTCTCGGAACTGCTGTCCTTCCCGACCCGGGACCAACTCGACGCCTTCATCACGGCACTCGGGTCGGTCGTGGACCGGCACGACGTCCTGCGGACCTCCATGCACTGGGAAGGTCTGACCGCACCCGTCCAGGTGGTGCACCGGCAGGCGGGCCTCCCCGTCGAGGAGGTCGACCTGAGCGGCGTCCCGGCGGCCGAGGCCGCGGTCGAGCTGCGGGCGCGGTTCGATCCGCGCCGGTTCCGCCTCGATCTCACCCGCGCCCCCCTGCTGCGGGTCTGCGTGGCCTTCGATCCGGCCGCGAAGCGCTGGCTGGCGCTGGTCCTGCTGCACCACCTCGCCGGTGACCACGGCGGGCTGGCCGTGCTGCACGAGGAGGTCGGCGCGTTCCTGGCCGGACGCGGCGGCGACCTGCCGCTCCCGGTGCCCTACCGGGACGTGGTGGCCAAGGCCCTGCTCGGGGCCTCCACCGCCGACCACGAGGAGTTCTTCGCCGGCCTGCTGGGCGGGATCGACCGGCCCACCGCCCCGTTCGGGCTGCTCGACGTCCACGGCACCGACGACGTCCGCGAGGCCCTCGTGCGCCTCGACCCGGAGACGGCCCGCGCCCTGCGCGCGTCCGCCCGCCGGCTCGGCGTGAGCACCGCCGGTGTCTTCCACCTGGCCTGGGCGCAGGTCCTGGCCCGGCTCACCGGCCAGGACGACGTCGTGTTCGGTACCGTCCTGGTGGGCCGGACCCACGGCGGCGCCGGAGCCGAACGGGGCCTCGGCCTCTTCATCAACACGCTGCCCGCGAAGGTCGAGGTCGACGGGACCGGGATCGCCACCGCGCTCCAGCGGGTGCACCGGCTGCTGATCGACCTGCTGGCCCACGAGCACGCCTCGCTCGCCCTGGCCCAGCGCGCCAGCGCCGTCCCGCCGTCCGAGCCGCTGTTCACCACGCTGCTGAACTACCGCCACAGCGCCCCGTCCCCCGCCCCGGACACCGTCGTCGCCCCCGCGTCGGACGGTTCGCCGTACGGGTCCCCCGACGACTCCGCCTCCCCCGACGGACCGCTGGACGGCGTCGAACTGCTGGGCAGCGCCGAGCGGACCACCTACCCGCTCACCGTGTCCGTGGACGACCTGGGAGAGGACTTCACGCTCACCGTGCAGATCGCCGGGAGCGACCCGGGCGCCGACCCCGACCGGGTCGCGGCGATGCTGCGCACCGCGCTGGAGCGGCTTGCCGACGCCCTCGCCCAGGCCCCGGACACCCCGGCCCGCGACCTCGACGTCCTGCCCGCCGCCGAGCGGACCCGGCTCGTCGAGGAACTCAACCGCACCGACGCGCCCACCGGCCGCCCCGCCTCCGTGCACGAGCGGTTCGAGGCCCAGGCGGCGGACACCCCGGACCGGGTGGCGCTGGTCCACGGTGACCGGTTCTGGTCGTACGCGCAGCTGAACACGCGGGCCAACCGGGTCGCCCACCACCTGCTCGGCCTGGGCGTGCGGCCCGACGCCCTGGTCGGCGTCTGCGCCGTACGTGGCCCGGACCTGGTCGCCGCGCTGCTCGGCGTCCTCAAGGCGGGCGCCGCCTATCTGCCGCTGGACCCCGCCTACCCGGCCGACCGCCTGCGGTACATGCTCACCGACGCCGCCCCGGTCGCCGTGCTCGCCGACGGCCCGGACACCGCAGCCCGGCTGGCCGCTCCGGCCGCCGACGCGGCTCGCCCGGTGCCCGTGATCGAGCTGGGCGACCTGCTCCTCGGCCGCGGCGACTTCGCCGGACTGCCCACCGGCGACCCGGTCCGGACCGCCACCCCCGGCGACCGGCTCGCCTACGTCATCTACACCTCGGGCTCCACCGGCGTCCCCAAGGGCGTGCTGGTCGAGCACCGTTCGATCGTCCGGCTGGTGGTCAACAGCGGATACGCCGACTTCGGCGCCGGCGACCGCGTGGCCCTGGCCGCGAACCCGGCCTTCGACGCCGCCACGATGGAACTCTGGGCCCCGCTGCTGAACGGCGGGCGGATCGTCGTCGTCGACCACGACGACCTGCTCGACCCGGAGCGCCTGAGCGCGCTCCTGCGCCGCGAGTCGGTCACCGTGCTGTGGCTGACCGTCGGCCTGTTCAACCGCTACGCCGACGAACTGGCCCCCGCCTTCGCCGACCTGCGCTACCTGATCGTCGGCGGCGACGCCCTCGACCCGGCCCCCGTCGGCCGGGTCCTGCGGATGGCCCCGCCCCGGCACCTGCTGAACGGCTACGGCCCGACCGAGACGACGACGTTCGCGCTCACCCACGAGATCACCCATGTGCCCGAGGGCGCCCGGAGCATCCCGATCGGCACTCCCATCGGCAACACCCAGGTGTACGTCCTGGACCGGCTCGGCCGGCCGGCCCCGGTCGGCGTGGCCGGGGAACTGTACGTAGGCGGGACCGGTGTGGCCCGGGGCTACCTCGGCCGGCCCGAGCTGACCGCGGAGCGGTTCGTACCCGACTCCTTCCGCCCCGGTTCCGGCGGCCGCCTCTACCGGACCGGTGACCTCGGCCGGTGGCTGCCCGACGGCACGGTCGAGTTCCTCGGCCGCAACGACTTCCAGGTCAAGATCCGCGGATTCCGGGTCGAGCCCGGCGAGATCGAGGTCCGCCTCGGCGAGCACCCGCGGGTGCGGGAAGCGGTCGTGCTGGTCCGCGAGGACCGGCCCGGCGACCAGCGCCTCGTCGCCTACGTCGTCCCCCGGGACGCCGAAAGCGCCGAGGACGGCGCCGACGGACCCGGCGCCGACGACCTGCGCACCCATCTGCGCCGTACGCTGCCCGACCACATGGTGCCCTCGGCGTTCGTCCGGCTGGAGCGGATGCCGCTGACCGCGAACGGGAAACTGGACCGCGCCGCCCTGCCCGCCCCCGACGGCGACGCCTACGGCTCCCGCGACTTCCAGGCCCCCCGCGGAGCGTTCGAGACGCACGTGGCCGACGTCTGGTCCCAGGTCCTGGGCGTGGACCGGGTCGGCCGCCAGGACAACTTCTTCGAACTCGGCGGGCACTCCCTGCTCGCCGTCACCGTGGTCGAGCGGCTGCGGGAGCGCGGCCTGAACGCCGACGTCCGCACCGTCTTCGCCAGCTCCACGGTGGCGGTCCTGGCCGCCGCGATCGAGGCCGGCACCGGCTCCGGCGCGGTCGTCGTCCCGCCCAACCCGATCGGCCCCGACACCATCGAGATCACCCCGGACCTGCTGCCGCTGGTGTCCCTGACGCAGGAGCAGATCGACCACGTCGTGGCCGGCGTCCCCGGCGGGGTGGGCAACGTCCAGGACGTGTACCCGCTCGCGCCGCTCCAGGAAGCGATCCTCTTCCACCACCTGCTGGCCACCGACGGCGACGCGTTCCTGGTCTCCCACCTCATCGCCGTCGACTCCGCGGACCTGCGGAGCCGGGTCGTCGACGCCATGCAGACCGTGATCGACCGGCACGACACCCTGCGCACCGCGGTGGTCTGGGAAGGACTGCCGCAGCCGGTGCAGGTCGTGTGGCGGCACGCGCCGCTGGTGGTCGAGGAGGTCGACCTCGACCCCACGTCGGACCTGGACGCCGCCGACCAGCTGCGGGCCCGCGTCGACGCCCGCCACTACCGGCTCGACCTCGGCCGGGCCCCGCTGGCCCGGCTGTTCACCGCCTACGATCCGGACGCCGGACGCTGGCTGATCCTCGCCCTGCTGCACCTGGTCACCGGCGACGGCACCGTCCTGAACCTGATCCGGGACGAGGTCGCGGTGATCCTCGCCGGCCGGCCGGACTCCCTGCCCAGTACGCTGCCCTACCGGGACGTCGTCGCCCAGACCGTCCTCGGGGTCTCCGCCGAGGACCACGAGCGGTTCTTCCGGCACCTGCTGTCCGGGGTGGAGGAACCCACCACTCCGTTCGGACTGACGGACGTCTACGGCAACGGCACCGGCATCAGCGAGTCCCGCATCACGCTGGGCGCCGGCCTCTCCCAGGCCGTCCGGGACCAGGCCCGCCGCCTCGGCGTCTCCACCCCGAGCCTGTTCCACCAGGCCTGGGGACAGGTGCTGGCCCAGGTCACCGGCCGCGCCGACGTCGTCTTCGGCACCGTGCTGTCCGGCCGGATGGTCGACGAGACCGGCGCCGACCACGGGGTGCGTACCTTCATGAACACGCTGCCGGTCCGGATCACCGTCGACGAGCGCCCGGTCGACCTCGGGGTCCGGGAGATGCACCAGCTCCTGATCGACCTCATGCGGCACGAGCACGCACCGCTCGCGCTGGCCCAGCGGTGCAGCGCCGTCCCGGCCCCCACCCCGCTGTTCACCAGCCTGTTCAACTACCGGCGGCAGCGCGACGCCGTCCCGGCCCCGGTCGCCGGCCTCGACGCCACCCCGCTGTCCGGGTTCGACTTCATCGATGTCGAGGACCGCAACAACTACCCGCTGACCGTGTCCGTCGACGACCTGAGCGACGGGTTCGCCCTGACCGTCCAGGTCGACGACACCGTCGCCCCGGACCGGATCGCCGCACTGCTGCGCACCGCCGTCCAGGAACTCGTGACCGCCCTGGCCGACGAACCCTCCCGGCCGGTGCGCCGCATCGACGTCCTGCCCGACGCCGAACGATCCACCCTGCTGCACGAGTTCAACGCCACCGCCGTGCCCTTCGACGAGGACGCGCTGGCCCACGAACTGTTCGAGGCACAGGTACGGGCCACCCCGGACGCGGTCGCGGTGGTCCACGGGGACACCACGCTCAGCTACGCCGAACTGAACGTCCGTGCCAACCGGGTCGCGCACCGCCTGCGCTCCCTCGGCGTCCGCCCGGACCGCCGGGTCGGGATCTGCGCCGGACGCGGCCCGGAGACGGTGATCGCGATGATGGCCGTGCTCAAGGCCGGCGGCGCCTACGTCCCCCTGGACCCGGCCTACCCGGCCGACCGGCTGCGGCACATGCTCACCGACAGCGAGCCCGTCGCCGTCCTCGTCCACGGTCCGGCCGCCCGCGGCCGGCTGCGCGAACTCGGCCCGGACGCCGGGATGCCCGTGATCGACCTGGCCGAACCCCTCGACACCACCACCGGCTCCGACACCGACACCGACCCTGCGCCGCTCGGGCTCACCTCCCGGCACCTGGCCTACGTGATGTACACGTCGGGCTCCACCGGGTTGCCCAAGGGCGTCATGATCGAGCACCGCGGGCTGGTCAACCTGATCGGCTGGACCCTGTCCTCGTACAGCGAGCAGGCCCTGTCCCGGATGCTGTTCGCGACGTCGATCAGCTTCGACCTGTCCGTGTTCCAGCTGTTCCCGACCCTGTCCACCGGCGCCTGCGCCGTGATCGTGGAGGACGCCACCACGCTGGTCAGCGAGGAGGTCGACACCTCCCTGATCAACACCGTGCCCTCGGCGATGGCCCTGCTGGTCGACTCCCGCGCCGTACCGCCGATGGTCCGCACCGTCGACCTCGGCGGCGAGGCGCTCCCGCGCGAGCTGGTCGAACGGATCTTCGCCGAGACGGAGATCGAGGAGGTCTACAACACCTACGGCCCCACCGAGACGACCGTCAACGCGACCTGGACGCTGATGCGCCGCGAGGACGGCTTCGTCACCCACATCGGCCGCCCGATGGACAACACCCAGGTCCACATCCTCGACGAGCAGGGCCGGCCGACGCCGATCGGCGTCCCCGGCGAGATGTTCATCGGCGGCGCCGGAGTGGCCCGCGGCTATCTGAACCGACCCGAACTGACCGCCGAACGGTTCGTTCCCGACCCGTTCGCACCCCCGCTCCCCGGCCGCCCCGAACCCCGTATGTACCGCTCCGGCGACCGGGCCCGCTGGCAGCCCGACGGCACCATCGAGTTCCTCGGCCGCGACGACTTCCAGGTCAAGATCCGCGGCTTCCGGATCGAACCGGGCGAGATCGAGGCCCGCCTGCTCGCACACCCCCTGGTCCGGGAGACCGTCGTGGTGGCCCGGGAGGACGTCCCCGGCGACAAGCGCCTGGTCGCCTACTACGTCGCCGACGCCACCGACGCCCCGGCCGGGGACGACGTCGAGACACTGCGCGAGCACGTGGCCGCCACGCTCCCCGGACACATGGTCCCGGCCGCCTTCGTACGCCTGGACGAGTTCCCGCTGAGCATCAACGGCAAGCTGGACCGGCGGGCCCTGCCCTCCCCGGACGGCAACGCCTACGTCACCCGCCGCTTCGAGGCCCCGGTGGGCGACACCGAGACCGCGCTCGCCGACCTGTGGGCCGACGCACTGGCCGGGCCCGAGGGCACACAGCAGGTCGGCCGGCACGACAACTTCTTCGAGCTGGGCGGGCATTCGCTGCTCGCGGTCTCGCTCGTCGAGCAGATGCGCGAGCGCGGCCTGGCCACCGACGTACGGACGCTGTTCGCCCAGCCCACCGTGGCCGCCCTGGCCGCGGCGATCACCGCCGGGGGCGGCCCCGGCACCGTCGCCGTCCCCGCGAACCTGATCCCGCCCGGCACCGGCGAGATCACCCCGGCCATGCTGCCGCTGCTCACGCTCACGCCCGAACAGATCGACCTCGTGGTCCGGTCCGTGCCCGGCGGCGCGCCGAACGTCCAGGACATCTACCCCCTCGCGCCGCTCCAGGAAGGGATCCTCTTCCATCACCTGCTCGGCGGTGAGGGCGACGCCTACCTTCTGTCCAGCCTGATGTCGTTCGGGTCCCGGTCGCTGGTGGACCGGTTCACGGCGGCCCTGCGGGTGGTGACGGACCGGCACGACGTCCTGCGCACCGCCGTTGTCCGGGACGGCCTGCCCGACCCGGTCCAGGTGGTCCTGCGCGACGTGGAACTCCCCGTGGAGGAAGTGGTCCTGGACGCCGCCGACCCGGAACGGGACGCGGCCGCCCAACTGCGCGACCGGTTCGACCCGCGCCACTACCGGCTGGACCTGCGCCAGGCACCGCCCCTGCGGATCATGCTCGCCCAGGACCCGGCCTCCGGCCGCTGGCTCGTCCTGGTGCTGCTGCACCACTTCGCCGGCGACCGCGGCACGCTGGACGTCATCCGCGAGGAGGTGCAGGCCGTCCTCGCGGGACAGGCGGCCGGTCTCCAGGACCCCGTGCCCTACCGGGACGTCGTCGCCCAGGCCCGGCTCGGCGTCTCCGAAGCCGAGCACGAGGAGTACTTCACCGGCCTGCTCGGCGACGTGGAGGAGCCGACCGCCCCGTTCGGGCTCAGCGACATCCACGGCACCGGCGGGAACATCGACGAGGCCGTGCGTCGGCTCGACCCCGGCACCGCCCGCCAGGTGCGGCGGACGGCCCGGCGGTACGGCGTCACGACCGCCGGCCTGTTCCACCTGGCCTGGGCCCAGGTACTGGCCCGCACCACCGGCCGGGACGACGTCGTCTTCGGCACCGTCCTGTCCGGACGGACCGAGGGCGCCGCGGCCGGCGCCGGCCGCGGGGTCGGTCTCTTCGTCAACACGCTGCCGGTCCGGTTCACGCTCGGTGTGACCCCGGTCGCCTCGGGGGTCCGGCAGATGCACGAACGGCTCCGGGAACTTCTGCGCCACGAGCACGCGTCACTGGCCCTGGCCCAGCGGTGCAGCGCCGTACCGGTGTCGAGCCCGCTGTTCACCAGCCTGCTCAACTACCGGCACCAGAGCCCGGCCGCCGTCGCGGAGCCGGACACGGACCTCTTGGCGGACGTCGAGCTGCTCGGCGGTACGGACCGGACCAACTACCCGCTGGTGATGTCGGTCGACGACGCCGGCGAGCAGGGCTTCGGCCTGACCGTCCAGATCGCCCGGAGCGCAGCCACCCCGGTCGACCCGGACGCGGTGTGCGCCCTGTTCGAGACGGCCTTGACCGGCCTGGTCCGGGCCCTGGACGAGGATCCGCAGCGGCCCGTCGCCGACATCGACGTCCTGAGCCCCGGGGAACGGGACCTGCTCGTCCACGGCTTCAACCCGCACACGCCCGCCGGCCCGGCCCCTACCCTGACCGCCCTGTTCCAGGACCGGGTGGCGGCCGCGCCGGATGTCGTGGCGGTGGTGCACGAGGGTCGTTCGCTGACGTATGCGGAGCTGAATGCCCGTGCCAACCGGGTCGCCCACCGGCTGCGGGCCCTCGGTGTCGGTCCGGATGTTCTGGTCGGTGTGTGTGCCGAGCGTGGGCTGGATCTCGTGGTGGCGTTGCTGGGTGTGCTGAAGGCGGGTGGCGCGTATGTGCCGTTGGACCCGGCGTATCCGGTGGACCGGCTTGCTCACATGCTGTCCGACAGTGCGGCCCGGGTCGTTGTGACGGCGGGGGCCGCCGCGGGATCGGTCATGGAGGCACTCGCCGGTGACGGGCTGCTGGTCGTCGACCTGTCTGAACTTGGCTCCGGAGAAGAGGCGTTCGCTGAGTCGGATCCGGTGGGGGTCGGTGTCCGTCCGGAGCATCTGGCGTATGTGATCTATACGTCGGGTTCGACGGGTGTGCCGAAGGGTGTGATGGTTGAGCACCGGAACGTGTCGCGGTTGTTCTCGGCGACGGATGCGTGGTTCGGGTTCGGTCCGGAGGACGTCTGGACTCTGGCGCATTCGTATGCGTTCGACTTCTCGGTGTGGGAGTTGTGGGGTGCGCTGCTGCACGGGGGCCGGTTGGTGGTTGTGCCGGCTGACGTGGTGCGTTCGCCGGAGGATCTGTATGCGTTGGTGTGTGCCGAGGGTGTGACGGTTCTCAGTCAGACGCCGTCGGCGTTTGCGCCGTTGGTGCGGGCGCAGTCGGTGTCGGAGGCGGGTCACCGGCTGCGGTTGGTGGTCTTTGGTGGTGAGGCGTTGGAGCCTGCTTCGCTGCGGCCGTGGTTCGAGCAGAACCCTGGTGCAGGGACGCGGTTGGTGAACATGTACGGGATCACGGAGACGACCGTGCATGTGACGTACCGGCCGGTGAGTGAGGAGGATGCCGACTCCGTGGGCAGCCCGATCGGCGTGCCGATCCCGGACCTGCGCGTGCACGTCCTCGACCCGCAGGGCCGTCCCGCCCCGGTCGGGGTCGCGGGCGAGATGTTCGTCGGTGGCGCGGGCGTGGCCCGGGGCTACCTGCACCGCCCCGAGCTGACCGCCGAACGGTTCGTCCCCGACCCGTTCGCGGCCGGTGACGAGCGGCTCTACCGGACCGGCGACCTGGCCCGCCGCCGCCCCGACGGTTCGCTGGAGTACTTGGGCCGTAACGACTTCCAGGTGAAGATCCGCGGGTTCCGGATCGAACTCGGCGAGATCGAGGCCCGGTTGCTGGACCACCCGGGCATCCGGGAGGCCGTGGTCCTGGCCAGGGAGGACATCGCGGGGGACCGGCGTCTCGTCGCCTACTGCGTCGCCGGACCGGATGTGGGCGAGGCCGGGCAGCCGTCCGGACCCGAGGCCGCGGAGATCCGGGCCTTCCTCGGCGCCCGGCTGCCGGAACACATGGTCCCGGCCGCCTTCGTACGCCTGGACGGTCTGCCGCTGACGGTGAACGGGAAACTGGACCGGGCCGCGCTGCCCGCCCCCGGCGTCGAGGCCTTCGGCACCCGTGGATACGAGGCGCCGCAGGGCCCGGCCGAGACCACCCTGGCCCGGATCTGGGCCGAGGTCCTCGGTGTCGAGCGGGTCGGCCGCCACGACAGCTTCTTCGACCTGGGCGGCCACTCGCTGCTGGCCGTCCGCGCCCTGGCGCTGGCGGAGCGGGCCGGGTTGACCGTCTCGATCGCCGAGTTGTTCGCCCGTCCCACCGTCGCCGCCCTGGCGTCCGGATCCGCTTCGGCGACGGACCCGGAGGAGACCCTCATGTTCCGGCGTCCCCGGATCGTCCCGGACGACGCGGACACCGGGGCACCGGCCGACGGCGGGCCCGGTGAGCAGCCCGCCGGGGACGGTGCGATCGAGCTTCGGACCGGTCTCGGCGACCGGCCGCTGTTCCTGGTCCACGACGGCTTCGGCCAACTGCTCTACAGCCGGGCGCTGCTGCCCTACCTGGACGACACGATGTCCGTCCACGCACTGCCGGCCGATCCCCGCGGCCCGTCCGGAGCCCGGACCGTCCAGGGAATGGCGGCCCGGCTGATCCGGCTGATGCGCCGGGTGCAGCCCAGCGGCCCGTACCGGCTGGCCGGGTATTCCTTCGGCGGCACGCTCGCCCACGAGATGGCCACCCAGCTGCTCGGGGACGACGAGACCGTCGAGTTCCTCGCCCTGTTCGACACCCGCGTCCGGCCGGCCGCGGTGGTCGAGGACCTCACCGCGGAAGAACGGCTGAGCCGGGAGATCCTGCGTACCGCCGACACCGACGGGACCGCCGCCGACGCGGAGGAACTCGCCGGACTGGTCGCGACGTCCGACTTCGCGGCCCTCGTGGGCACGGCCAGGGAACGCCTGCTGCTGCCGCCGGAGCTGACCGTGGCCGACGCCCGGGTCGTGGTCGAGACCCTGCAACGGACCGAGTCGGCGCTCGCCGAGCACCTGGCCGGCGCCAACGGCGTCCCGGTGCACCTGTTCACCGCCGACGACGACCGGACGACCGGCGCCGACCGCGGCTGGGCCGCCCTCCTGCCGGCCGCGGAACTCCGGGTGATCCCGGTCGCGGGCACGCACTGGACGATGTTCCAGGCCCCCCACGTGAAGTCGGTGGGCGAGGAACTCGCGGCGGCCTTGCGGGACGTGGGCGGCGAGACGGTGGCCGACCGGTCGCTCCCGGGCACCGGTTTCACTCCGCTGGTGACCCTGCAACAGGACCGCACGGGACGGGCCGTCCCGCTGTTCGCCGTCGCCGGAGCCGGTGCCAGCGTCGTCGCCTTCACCGACCTGTGCGACGCCCTCGGCCGCGAACGACCGGTCCACGGGCTCCAGGCCCGCGGACTGGACGGCCTGCTGCTCCCGCACACCAGCGTCAGGGCCGCCGTCGACACCAATCTCGCGGCGCTGGAACGGACCCACCCGTCCGGGCCGGTGCACCTGCTGGGCCACTCGTTCGGCGGCTGGATCGCCTTCGAGATGGCCGGCCGGCTGCGGGACGCCGGACGAACGGTGGCGTCCCTGACCCTGCTCGACAGCGAGCCGCCGGACGCCGGGGCACAGCCGCCGAAGGAGTACGGGCACAGCGACGTCCTGGCCCGCTGGGTCAGGATCTTCGAGATGAGCCTGGAGCAGCCGCTCGGGATCACCCCCGCACAGCTCGCCCCCGGGACCGACCCGGCCGTGCGACTGGCCCTGATCCACCAACGGCTGGTCCACTTCGGGCTGCTGCCGAGCCGGACCACCCCGGACGTGCTGCACGGTCCGCTCCGGGTGTTCGCGGCCGCGGTGCGCACCCCGTACACACCGCGGGCGCCCTACCCGGGCCGGGTACAGCTCGCCCTGGCCGACGACTCCCTGTTCGACGGCGACGCCAACCGGCGGCTCAAGGACGCCATGGCGGCGGGCTGGCGACGGTGGGCCCCGGACCTGGAGGCGTTCGACCTGCCGGGGACCCACATGACGATCCTCAGGCCGCCGAACTCCGAGGTCCTGGGCGCCCGCCTGCGCGCGGGATTCGCCTCCGACAGAGGTGAGCGGATCTGACCTCGGCGCGACATCACGTGCAGCACAAGGCATTTCACGCCGCCCCGGAGCCGGTGGGTCCCCCCGGCTCCGGCCCGCGGCCATCGCATCCGGCCGAAGGCAGCGCCCGCGAGTTCCCACTCGCGGGCGTCGCACCGGCCCTTCACGAGGAGCTGTTCTCCGTATGGGCGTCACGTCGCCGTCGTCCCGTCCCGATGCCACGACGCTGGTCGAGGCGGTGCAGTGGTGGAGCGACAACGAGCCGGACCGGCCGGCCTTCGCCTTCGTGGCCGACGGCCACGACGAGTCGGCCCGGTTCAGCTACGCCCGGCTGGACCGTGAGGCCCGCCGGGTCGCCGCCGCGCTCAGCGGCACGGCCCGCCCGGGCGACCGGGCCCTGCTGTGCTTCGCGCCGGGCCCGGACTTCGTCGTCGGATACCTGGGCTGCCTGTACGCCGGCGTCATCGCCGTTCCGGTCAACCCGCCGCAGAACTCCCGCCACCTCGGCCGGCTGACCGGCATCGCCGACGACTGCGGCGCCGTGGTGGTGCTCGGCGACGCGGCGACCCTGGCCGCGCTGCGCGCCGACGCACCGGACCCGGCGTCGGTCCTCCGGCCGACGCTCACGGTGGACACGAGCGGCCCGGACCGCCCCGACGTCGACTGGCGGCCCGGACCGGTCGACCCGTCCGGCGTCGCGTTCCTTCAGTACACTTCCGGATCCACGGCCGCCCCGAAGGGGGTGGTGGTGGCACACGACAACCTCGCCGCCAACCTGCGCATGCTCGGCGACGCCCTGGACATGTCTGCGGACACGGTCGTCGTCAGCTGGCTGCCGACCTACCACGACATGGGACTGATCGGCTGCACCCTGACGCCCCTGTGGCACGGACATTTCACTGTGCAGATGCCGCCGATGGCCTTCCTGCGCGACCCGATGGCCTGGCTGCGGACCATCTCCCGGTACCGGGCCACCGTCACCAGCGCACCCAACTTCGGTTATGAGCTGGCCGCCCGGACGGCGACCCCGGAGCGGCTCGCCGAACTCGACCTCTCCACCCTGGAGACGGCGTGCAACGGGGCCGAGCCGCTCCGGGCCGACACCATGGACCGGTTCAGCCGGATCTTCGAACCGGCCGGGTTCCGCAAGCCCGCCTTCTACCCCTGCTACGGCCTGGCCGAGGCCACCCTCCTGGTCTCCGGCCGGCATCTCACCGGCCCCGCCCGGCGCGACACCGTCACCCTGGACCGCGAGGGTCTGCAGACGGGCAAGGTCATCCCGGTCGACGACGACCCGCACGCCCGGCCGGTGGTCAGCTGCGGGCCGCCGCAGCAGCCGCAGGCCGTCGCCATCGTCGAGCCGGAGACCGGACGGGAGTGCTCACCGCACGAGGTCGGCGAGATCTGGCTGTCAGGTCCGCACGTCGCCCGCGGCTACTGGAACAACCCGCAGGCCACGGCCGAGATCTTCGAGGCCGTCCTGCCCGGCCACGACGGCACCTTCCTGCGCACCGGCGACCTCGGCTTCCTCCACGAGGGCGAGCTGTACGTCAGCGGCCGGCAGAAGGACCTGGTGATCGTCTTCGGACGCAACCACTACCCGCAGGACATCGAGGCCACCGTCGCCCGGCACCACCAGATCGGGCCCGGCGGATCCGTGGCCTTCTCGCTCGAACACGGCGGCTCCGAGGGCGTCGCGATCGTGGCCGAGGTCGCCCCTCGCCACCAGCGGGAGGACCTCACCGCCGTGGCCGAGGCGATCGCCCGGGACGTCCGGCTCGACCACGACGTCAGTGTCCTTCAGGTCGTGCTCGTCAAACGCGGTGCGCTGCCGAAGACCTCCAGCGGGAAGGTCCGCCGCCGTCACACCCGCGACCTGCTGCTCCGAGCCGAACTGACCGAGATCCTGCGCTGGCCGGACCGTACCCCGTCCCCCGACGGAGCCACTGGGCCGGACGGCAGCGACGACGCCCGGTGGGAGCGGCCCGCCGGGACCCGGCCGGACCGTCTTCCGCCCGGCGTGGACGACGTCCTGGACATGATCCGCTCCGAGATCGCGACGGCCCTCGGCCTGCGCGTCAGCGCGGTGGACGTGGCCGTCCCGATGGGGGACCTCGGGCTGGACTCGCTCGGCGTCACCCTCCTGCGCACCCGGCTCCACGAGGTCACCGGGGTCGCCCTGCGGATCGAGACGCTGCGGGACCAGACCTGCCTCGACCTCGCCAAGACCATCTTCCGGACGACGCTGGCCCGAGCCATCAGCCAGGCCGACACCCCGGAACCCCAGGACGACGACTCGTACGACCAAGGATCGCTGTGACTTTTGACGAACTGCTCGCCCTGGCCGCCGACCTGGGGGTCACCTTCCGCGCCGACGAGGAGGGCCTGACCTTCCGGGCCCCGAAGGGCGCGATGACCCGGGAACTGCGGGCCGCCGTGGCCGACCACCGGGCCGAACTGGTCGCGCTGCTGCGCGCCCAGGCCGAGGACGGCCCGGACCCGCTGGACACCGGTGACCTGAGCGAGGCCGACCGCCGGCTGGTCTCCAGCGGTCAGCAGCGGCTGTGGCTGATCGACCGGATGAACGGCCCCAGCCCGCTGTACAACCTGCACATCCGGCTGCGCTGGCGCGGCGCCCTGGACCGGGCCGCCCTGTCCGGGAGCCTGCGCGATGTGATCGGCAGGCACCCGTCCCTGCGGACCCGGTTCGCCGACACCGCGTCCGGTCCGCAGGCGGTCGTCGCACCGGTCCCGGACGACGCCGGACCCGCGTACCTGGACCTGCGCGAGCCGGTGGCCGAGGCCGGCCGGGCCGAGCGGGAGCGGGCCGCGGCCGCGCTCCTGCTCCAGGAAGAGCAGACCCGGTTCGACCTGAGCCGGGGCCCGCTGCTGCGGGTGGCTGTCCTCACCCTCGCCGACGACGAACACATCGTCGCGGTGACCCAGCACCACATCGTCTCGGACGGCTGGTCGCTCAAGCTCTTCCTGGACGAGCTGACCGACGGCTACCGGGCCCGGCTGGACGCGCCGCACGACGGCGCCCCGGCGGCCCCCGTCCTGGAGTACGCCCACCACGTCCGCCAGGAGCACCGCGCGCGGACCCGGCCCGCCCACCGCGACCGCCGGTCCTGGTGGCACCGGCACCTCAGCGGCCTGCCGGCCCTCGACCTGCCCGCCGGACAGATACCCGCGACCGAGGCGGCCGGCTCCCGGCACACCGGCGGGGCGCACGAGTTCACGGTCCCGGCCGCGCTGACCGGCCGGCTGGAGGAGCTGGCCGCCCGCAACGGCTGCACCCCGTACACGGTCCTGCTCACCGCCTGGGCGATCCTGCTGCACCGGCTCACCGGCCAGGAACAGTTCGCGCTCGGCACGGTGGCCGCCGGCCGCGACGAGATCGCCCTGCAGAACGTCATCGGGTTCTTCGCCAACACCCTGGCCCTGCGCTGCGACCTGACCGGCGCCCCGAGCACGGCCGAGGCGATCGCCCGGCTGCGGGCCGAGAGCGCTGACGCGCTCAGGAACGAGCTGCCGTTCGCGGACGTCGTGGCGGCCGTGGAAGCGGCCGGGACCGGACGCGGGAACGGGCTCAACCCGCTCGCGCAGACCGTGTTCGTCTTCGAGAACATCCCGGCGCAGGCCGTCCGTGACCTCGGCGACGACGTCACCGTCACCCTGGAGACCCGGATCGACGGCGCCGTCGACGGCACGGCCAAGTTCGACCTGTCCCTGGTCATGGCCCGTGCCGGGAAGGGTCTGGCCGGACTGCTGGAATTCTCCGGCGCCCGGTTCGACGCCGCGGCGGCGGCCCGGATCACCGACGGCCTGCTCACCCTGCTGGACGGCATGGTCACCGACCCGGACGCACCGGTCGGCGCACTGCCGCTGCTGACCGCAGCCCAACGGGCGCAGGTGACCGAGGAGTTCAACGCCACGGCGATCGACCACCCCGACGTGGCCCAGGTCCACGACCTGTTCGAGGAACAGGTCCGCGTCCGCCCGGACGCCGTCGCCCTCGTGTCCGGCGGTGTGCGGCTGACGTACGCACAGCTGAACGCGCGGGCCAACCAGGTGGCGCACCACCTGCGCGCGCAGGGAGTCGGCCCCGACGTCCTGGTCGGGGTCTGCGCGGAGCGCGGCCCGGCCCTGGTCACCGCGATGCTGGCGGTGCTGAAGGCCGGCGGCGGCTACGTGGCCATGGACCCGGCCGCCCCGACCGAGCGGCTGCGGTACCTGCTCACCGACAGCGCTCCGGCCGTCCTGCTGCTGGCCGGTCCCGACGCGTCCCGGCTGACGACCGACCCGACCGTCACCGACGCCGGTCTGCCGGTTCTCGACCTGGACGACGCCGACGACGCCTCTGGGGCACTGGCCGGGCTGCCCCGGACGAACCCCGCCCCGCATCCGGCGACCTCGGAGTCCACGCCGTCCGGGCGGACGGCCTACGTGGTCTACACGTCCGGGTCGACCGGCCGGCCCAAGGGCGTCGTGGTCGAGCACCGCAACCTGGCCCACCTCGTCCGATGGCACTGCGACGCCTTCGGCCTGGGCGCCGGTTCCCGGTCCTCCAGCGTCGCCGGCGTCGGGTTCGACGCCACCGTCTGGGAGATCTGGCCCAGCCTCTGCGCGGGCGGCACCCTGCTGCTGCCGACCCCGGCCGAGTCCACCGATCCGCAGGCCCTGCTGACCTGGTGGCGGGCCCAGGACCTGGACGTGAGCTTCCTGCCCACCCCGGTCGCGGAACTGGCGTTCGCCCAGGGCGCCGCCGATGCCCGGACCGGCACCCTGCTGATCGGCGGTGACCGGCTGCGCCAGGCCCCGCCCCCGGACCTGCCCTTCACCGTGGTCAACAACTACGGGCCGACCGAGACCACCGTGGTGGCCACATCCGGGCGGATCGAGCCGGGGCATCCGGTACCGCACATCGGCCGCCCGATCGCGAACACCCGGGTCTACGTCCTCGACCCGCTGCTCGCCCCGGTGCCCGTCGGCGTCGCCGGAGAGCTGTTCATCGGCGGCGCCGGTGTGGCCCGCGGCTATCTGAACCGGCCGGAGCTGACCGCGGAGCGGTTCGTCCAGGACCCGTTCCCGGGTGCGGGCCGGCTCTACCGGTCGGGCGACCTGGTGCGCTGGCGGGCCGACGGCACGCTGGAGTACCTGGGCCGCAACGACCACCAGGTCAAGATCCGCGGAAACCGGGTCGAGCCGGGCGAGACGGAGGCCCACCTGCTGGCGGGACCCGAACTCCAGGACGCCGTGGTCGTCGCCCGGGAGGACACCCCCGGAATCCCCCGCCTGGTCGCCTACTGCGTCCCCGCTCCCGACCACGCGGGCGACGAGGCCGGCCTCCTGGCCGCGCTGCGGTCCCGGCTGAGCGCCGTGCTGCCCGACTACATGATCCCCTCGGCCTTCGTCGCCCTGGACGCGCTGCCGCTCACCGCGAACGGCAAACGCGACCTCAAAGCCCTGCCCGCCCCGGACCCCGACGCCTGGTCGCAGAGTGCGTACGCCCCGCCCGTCGGCGACACCGAGACCCGGCTGGCCGACGTCTGGGGCCAGGTCCTGGACGTGTCCCAGGTCGGCCGGAACGACAACTTCTTCGAGCTGGGCGGGCAGTCGCTGCTGGCCGTGACCCTGGTGGAGGCACTGCGCCGGCACGGCCTCGGCACAGACGTCCGTACCCTCTTCGCGCATCCGACGGTGGCGGGGCTCGCCGCCGCGCTGGAGTCGGGTGCGGTGCCGGAGACGGTCGTCGTCCCGGCGAACCTGATCCCGGCCGACGCCGACGTGATCACCCCGGACATGCTGCCGCTGGTGTCGCTGACGGCGTCCCAGATCGAGCGGATCGTCCGCACGGTACCCGGGGGCGCGGCCAACGTGCAGGACATCTATCCGCTGGGCCCGATGCAGGAGGGCATGCTCTTCCACCACCTGCTCGACGACGGCGACGCCTACCTGCTTTCCAGCCTCGTCTCGTTCGCGTCCCGGGAACTGGCGGACCGCTTCGTCGACGCCCTCCAGATGGTGGTCGACCGGCACGACATCCTGCGCACCTCCCTCGCCTGGGAAGAACTGGCGGTCCCGGTCCAGGTGGTCCGGCGCACCGCCCCGCTCCCGGTCGCGGACGTCACCCTCGACCCGGCCGGACCGGACGCCCCCGACGCGGGCGACCGGCTCCGGGCCCAGGCCGCCCCGGCCCACTACCGTCTCGACCTGCGGCAGGCCCCGCTGCTGCGCGTCGTGCGGGCCCAGGACCCGGCGACCGGCCGGTGGCTGGCCCTGGTCCTGCTGCACCACCTGGCCGGCGACCACACCGCCCTGGACGTGATGCGGGACGAGGTGGCGGCCGTCCTGGCCGGCCGCGCCGCCGACCTGCCCGCCCCGACGCCGTACCGGGACGTGGTGGCCCAGGCCCTGCTGGGCGTCCCGCGGGCCGAGCACGAGGAGTTCTTCACCGAACTGCTGGGCGACGTCGACGAACCCACCACCCCCTTCGGTCTCACCGAGGCCCGGGGCGACGGCTCCGACGTCGAGGAGCACACCCTCGCCCTGGACCCCGGCCTCGCCCGGGACCTGCGCCGGCAGGCCCGGCGGCTGGGCGTCGGCCCGGCGGCCGTCGTCCACCTCGCCTGGGCCCAGGTGCTGGCCCGGATCAGCGGCCGGGACGACGTCGTGTTCGGGACCGTCCTGCTCGGCCGGACACACGGCGGAGCGTCGGCCGAGCGCGGACTCGGTCTGTTCGTCAACACCCTGCCGGTGCGGATCCCGGTGGGCGGCGACGACGTCGAGACCGGCGTCCGCGACACCCAGCGGCGGCTGACCGCACTGCTGCGGCACGAGCACGCCCCGCTCTCGCTGGCCCAGCGCGGCAGCGCGATCCCCGGATCCGGACCGCTCTTCACCAGCCTGCTCAACTACCGGTACAGCGCCCCCGCCGACGGGCCGGACACGGCCCCGATCTGGCCCGGCATCGAGATGTCGGGCGGACGGGAGCGGACCAACTACCCGGTCACCGTGTCCGTCGACGACCACGGCACCGGATTCACCGTGACCAGCCAGGTGACGCCGGGCCCGACCGGGATCGAGGCCGCCCGGGTGTCGGCGCTGCTGGCCACCGCGCTGCGCCGGCTGGTCACCGCGCTGACCCCCCAGACCGCAGGACCGGACGCGCTCCCGGTCCCCGGCGCACCGGTCACGGTCGCCGCCGTGGACGTACTGCCCACGGCTGAACGGGACTTGGTGCTGACCGGGTTCAACCCGCTACCGGCCGAGCCGCCGGCCCGAACCGCGGATGACGACCTCCTGCACACCCTGTTCCAGGCGCGCGCCGCCGCCACCCCGGACGCGATCGCGGTCGTGCACCGGGACCACTCCTGGACCTACGCGGAACTGAACCGGCGGGCCAACTGCGTCGCCCACCGGCTGCGTGCGGTCGGGATCGGCCCGGACACCCTCGTCGGTGTCTGCGCCCGGCCCGGACTGCCGCTGATCGCCGCCCTGATCGGCGTTCTCAAGGCGGGTGGCGCCTATCTGCCGATGGACCCCGCGCACCCCGTCGAGCGGCTGGCCCACCTGCTCACCGACAGCGCCCCGGCCGTGGTCCTGGCCGACACCTCCGCCGCCCTAACCGTGACGGAGACCGTCGGCCGGACGGCCTCGGCGGCGACGGTCCTGGACCTGGACGGCCTGACGGACGGCACCGGTGCCTTCGCCGGCCTGCCGGACACCGACCCGCGGGAGACCGGCGTACGGCCCGGTCACCTGGCCTACGTGATCTACACCTCCGGATCGACCGGCGTGCCGAAGGGCGTGCTGGTCGAACACCGCAACGTGACCCGCCTGTTCTCCTCGACTGACTCCCTCTTCGGGTTCGGCCCGGACGACGTGTGGGTCCTGGCCCATTCGTACGCCTTCGACTTCTCCGTCTGGGAGCTGTGGGGGGCGCTGCTGCACGGCGGACGCCTCCTCGTGGCCGACCCCGACGTGCTGCGCTCGCCCGGCGACCTGTACGAACTGGTGTGCAGGGAAGGGGTGACGGTCCTCAACCAGACCCCGTCGGCGTTCCAGCCGTTCGTCGCGGCCCAGGCCCGGCACGGCGCGAGCGCCCGGGCCGGGGCGGCCGTTCCGGAGCACCGGCTGCGGTACGTGGTCTTCGGCGGGGAGGCGCTCGAACCGTCGTCCCTGCGCCCGTGGTTCGAGCAGAACCCGGGGGACCGCACCGTCCTGGTGAACATGTACGGGATCACCGAGACGACCGTGCACGTGACCCACCGGACGCTCTCCGTCCAGGACACGGGGACGTCCGGTGCCAGCCCGATCGGCGTGCCCATCCCCGACCTGCGGGTGTACGTGCTGGACCCGCACGGCCGGCCGGCCCCGGTGGGAGTGGCCGGGGAAGTGTTCGTCGGCGGCGCCGGCGTGACCCGCGGCTATCTGAACCGGCCGGAGCTGACCGCGGAGCGGTTCGTCCAGGACCCGTTCCCGGGTGCGGGCCGGCTCTACCGCTCGGGCGACCTGGCCCGGTGGCGGGCCGACGGCATGCTGGAGTACCTGGGCCGCAACGACCACCAGGTCAAGATCCGCGGCTTCCGCGTCGAACCGGGCGAGATCGAGGCCCGGTTGCTGGACCACGCCGACGTGCGCGAGGCCGCCGTCGTCGCCCGGGAGGACACGCCCGGAGACCAGCGGCTGGTCGCCTACTACGTCCCGGCCGGCACCCGGTTCGAAACCGGCAGCGAGTCCGGGAGCGGAACCGAGTCCGGGACCGGGGCCGAAACCGCCTCCCGGGCCGACGGGTTCCGCGCCTTCCTGGCCGCCACTCTGCCCCCGTACATGGTCCCGGCCGCCTACGTCCGTCTGGACTCCCTGCCGCTGACGGTCAACGGCAAGCTCGACCGCTCCGCCCTGCCCGCACCGGACACGGCCGCGCACGCCGTCCACGGCGCCGAGGCCCCCACCGGGGCGACGGAACAGCTCCTGGCCCAGGTGTGGGCGCGGAGCCTGGGCCTGGAACGGATCGGCCGGCACGACGACTTCTTCGCACTCGGCGGGCACTCGCTGCTGGCCGTCTCGACGGTGGAGCAGATCCGGGCACAGGGCCTGGCCACCGATGTGCGCACGCTCTTCGCGCATCCGACGGTGGCGGGGCTCGCCGCCGCGCTGGAGTCGGGTGCCGTGCCGGAGACGGTCGTCGTCCCGGCGAACCTGATCCCGGCCGACGCGGACGTGATCACCCCGGAGATGCTGCCGCTGGTGTCGCTCACGGCGGAGCAGATCGACCGGATCACCGCGAGCGTGCCCGGCGGCGCGGCCGACGTGCAGGACATCTATCCGCTGGGTCCGTTGCAGGAGGGCATTCTCTTCCATCATCTGCTGGGTGGGGAGGGTGATGCGTATCTGCTGTCGAGTCTGATGGCGTTTGATTCGCGGGAGTTGGTGGACGACTTCACGTCGGCGTTGCAGGTCGTGGTGGACCGGCATGACATTTTGCGGACGTCGGTGCGGTGGGAGGGGCTTCCCACCCCGGTCCAGGTCGTCCATCGTGAGGCCGCGCTCCTGGTCGAGCAGGTTGATCTCGGTTCTGGCCCGGAGGTGGAAAGCCGGTTCCGGGCGCTGTTCGACCCGCGGCGGTTCCGGATCGACCTGCGCGAGGCCCCGTTGCTGCGGCTGGCCGTCGTAGCCGATCCGGATCGTGACCGGTGGCTGGTGATGGTGCTGCTGCACCACTTGGTGGATGACAACACGTCGTTGCGGTTGCTGGTGTCGGAGGTCCGGGCGATCCTGGGCGGCCGGGCGGGGGAGCTGCCCGAGCCGGTGGCCTATCGCGACGTGGTCGCTCAGTCGGTGCTGGGGGTGTCGCGGGCGGAGCACGAGGAGTTCTTCTCCGGTCTGCTGGGCGACGTGGACGAGCCGACGGCGCCGTTCGGGCTCCTCGATGTCCAGGGCGACGGCACCGGCATCACCGAATCCACCGTCGCACTCGATCCGGCACTGGCTGCCACCGTGCGTGAGTGCGCCCGCGCCCTGAACGTGTCCGCCACCAGCCTGTTCCACCTGGCCTGGGGTCAGGTTCTGGCGCGGGTGACGGGCCGGGACGACGTGGTGTTCGGCACTGTGCTGTTCGGGCGGATGCACGGCGGTGCCGGGGCCGAACGCGGTCTGGGCCTGTTCGTCAACACTCTCCCGGTCCGGGTCACCGTCGGCTCCCAGGACGTGCGTTCCGGGCTGGGTGAGGTGCATGGTCTGCTGACCCGGTTGCTGCGGCACGAGCACGCTCCGCTGGCCCTGGCCCAGCGCAGCAGTGCCGTTCCCGCTTCCATGCCGTTGTTCACCAGCCTGTTCAACTATCGTCACGGCACCGGGGGTGAGGCCGGCTCCGACGCCGTCACCGACCTGTGGCCCGGGGTTGCCGTTCTCAGCGGGGAGGAGCGGACCAACTACCCGGTGGTGGTGTCCGTGGACGACATGGGCGACCGGTTCACCGTGACCGCGCAGATCGTCCGTGAGTCCGCCGCGATCGACCCGGCCCGTGTCTGCGCGATGATCGAGACCGCCCTGGAGTCGCTGACCGACGCCCTCGCCCAGGCCCCCCACACCGCACTGGCCGACCTCGACGTCCTTCCCGGCGCCGAACGGGACCTGGTCACCGCCGGCTTCAACACCACCGACGTCGACCTCGACCCCGACGGCCCCGGCACCGTGGCCGGACTGTTCGAGGCCCAGGTACGGCGCACCCCCGACGTGGTCGCCGTGGTCGCCCACGGCCGGACCTGGACCTACACACAGGTCGACCGGCGGGCCGAGCAGGTCGCGCACCGGCTGCGGACCGCCGGTGCCGGCCCCGACCGGCTCGTCGGCGTCTGCGCCCGCCGGGGGCTGAACCTCGTCACCGCCCTGCTCGGGGTCCTCAAGGCCGGAGCCGCGTACCTGCCCCTGGACCCGGACCATCCGGCCGAGCGGCTGGCCCACATGCTCACCGACGCCGCCCCCACAGCCGTCCTGGCCGACGGAGAGGAGTGCGCGGACCTGCTGCACGGCCTGCTCGCCGACGGCATCCCCGTCCTGGACCTCGCGGACGCCACGGCCGCCGGAGCGCAGGCGGCGCAGCACACCGACCCGGCCGGACCCGGCCACCTCGCCTACGTGATCTACACATCCGGCTCCACCGGCCGGCCCAAGGGAGTGATGAACGAGCACGCCGGCGTCGTCAACCGGCTGCTGTGGACCCAGCGCACCTTCGGCCTGGACGCCTCCGACGCGGTGCTCCAGAAGACCCAGTTCGGCTTCGACGTCTCGGTCTGGGAGTTCTTCTGGCCGCTGATCACCGGCGCCCGCCTGGTGATGGCCGAGCCCGGACGGCACGGCGACCCCGACTACCTCGCCGACACCGTCCGGGACGAGCGGATCACCACGATCCATTTCGTGCCCTCGATGCTGCGCACCTTCCTCGACCGGCTCGCCCGGCCCGGGACGCACTTCACCGCCCCGGCCCTGAAGCGGGTGCTGTGCAGCGGCGAAGCGCTGCCGGCCGAACTGGTCCGCCGCTTCCACGCACTGCTGCCCGGGGTGGAGCTGCACAACCTCTACGGCCCGACCGAGGCTGCCGTCGACGTCACCTGGTGGCCCAGCACCTCCACCGCGGTGCCTAAGACCGTCCCGATCGGCCGCCCGATCGCCAACACCCGCCTCTACGTGCTCGATTCCCGGGACCGCCCGGCCCCGGTCGGTGCCGTGGGCGAACTGCACATCGGCGGCGTCCAGGTCGCCCGCGGCTACCTGAACCGGCCCCGGCTCACCGCCGAGCGGTTCGTCGTCCGGTCCGTGAACGGCTCCGACGAGCGGCTCTACCGGACCGGGGACCTGGCCCGCTGGCAGCCCGACGGGAACCTGGAGTACCTGGGCCGCGACGACTTCCAGGTCAAGATCCGCGGTTTCCGCATCGAGCCGGGCGAGATCGAGGCCCGGCTGCGCGAACACCCCGACCTCGCCGACGCCGTCGTCCTGGCCCGTGAGGACACCCTCGGCGACCTGCGCCTGGTCGCCTACTGCCGTCCCGCGCACGGCGACGCCCTGCCCGCCGTCGACGGCCTGCGGGCCCATCTGGGCACCACCCTGCCCGGACACATGGTCCCGGCCCTGTTCGTCCCGATCGACGCCGTCCCGCTGAGCCCGAACGGCAAGCTCGACCGCTCCGCCCTGCCCGCACCCGACATCGGCGCCCTCGCCGTCACCGGATACCAGGCACCGATCGGCGACACCGAACAGCTCCTGGCCCAGGCCTGGGCCGACGTCCTCGGCGTCGAACGGGTCGGCCGCGACGCCAACTTCTTCGAACTGGGCGGGCACTCGCTGCTGGCCGTGTCCCTCGTCGAGCGGATCCGTGAACGCGGCCTGGCCACCGATGTGCGCACCCTCTTCGCGCATCCGACGGTGGCGGGGCTCGCCGCCTCGCTGGAGTCGGGTGCCGTGCCGGAGACGGTCGTCGTCCCGGCGAACCTGATCCCGGCCGACGCCGACGTGATCACCCCGGACATGCTGCCGCTGGTGTCGCTCACGGCGGAGCAGATCGACCGGATCACCGCGAGCGTGCCCGGCGGCGCGGCCAACGTGCAGGACATCTACCCGCTCGGCCCGCTCCAGGAAGGCATCCTCTTCCACCACCTGCTCGGCGGCGACGGCGACACCTACCTGATGTCCACCCTGCTGTCGTTCGACTCCCGCGACCGGGTCGACCGGTTCACGGCCGCGCTCCAGCACGTCGTCGACCGGCACGACATCCTGCGCACCTCGATCGCCTGGCAAGGACTCCTCACCCCCGTCCAGGTGGTGCACCGCACCGCACGGCTGGTCGTCGAGGAGATCGGCCCGGACCAGCTCGCGAGTGCAGGAGGCGAGGACGTCGAGCAGCGCCTGAGATCCCGCTTCGACCCCCGCCACCACCGGCTCGACCTGCGCCGCGCGCCGCTGCTGCGGCTGGCCCTGGCCTTCGACCCGGACCGGCAGCGCTGGCTCGCCCTGGTGCTGCTGCACCACATCGCCGACGACAACACCTCGCTGCGGCTGCTGGTCTCGGAGGTGCGCACCGTCCTGGCCGGAGGGGGCTCGGCCCTGCCCGTGCCGGTGCCCTACCGCGACGTCGTCGCCCAGTCCGTGCTCGGTGTGAGCCGCGCCGAGCACGAGGACTACTTCCACCGGCTGCTCGGCGACGTCGACGAACCGACCGCCCCCTACGGCCTGCTCGACGTCCAGGGCGACGGCACCGCCGTCGCCGAGGCCCGGCTCACCCTGGACCCCGCGGTGACGGGCGGGATGCGCGCACAGGCCCGGCGGCTCGGCATCTCCACCGCCGCCGTCCTGCACCAGGCCTGGGCTCTGGTGCTGGCCCGGCTCACCGGCCGCGACGACGTCGTGTTCGGCACCGTGCTGTTCGGGCGCATGCACGGCGGTGCCGGGGCCGAACGGGGCCTCGGTCTGTTCATCAACACCCTCCCGGTCCGGATCCGGCTCGGCGACACCACCGTCGCGACCGGCCTGCACGCCACCCAGCGACAGCTGACCGACCTGCTGCACCACGAGCACGCCCCGCTGGTCCTGGCCCAGCGCCGCAGCGCCGTCGGCGCCTCGATGCCGCTGTTCACCAGCCTCCTCAACTACCGGCACGCCACCGGCGGCGCGGCCGGCGACCTCACCGGCGACGACATCGTGGCCGGCTGGGAGGGGGTGGAGTCCCTCGGCGTGGAGGAACGCACCAGCTACCCGGTGACCGTCAACGTCGACGACCTCGGCGACGACCTCGTGCTGACCGCCCAGGTCGACGCCTCGATCGACCCCGTCCGGGTCTGCGAGCTGCTCGCCGTCGCGCTGGCCGAGCTGACCAGCGCGCTGGCCGAGCGCCCGGACACCCCGCTCGACGACCTCGACGTCCTGCCGGACGCCGAACGGCAGCGGGAACTGCACACGTTCAACGCGACCGACGTGCACCGTCCCGACGCCGACCACACCCGGATCCACGACCTGTTCGAGGCCCAGGCGGTCCGGACGCCGGACGCGACGGCCGTCGTCGACGGCCACGCGTCCTGGACCTACGCGCGGCTGGACGCGACCGCGAACCGGCTGGCCCACCGGCTGCGCGAGGCCGGCGTCGGACCCGACGTCCCGGTCGGCGTCTGCGTCGAGCGCGGTGCCCCCCTGGTCGCGGCGCTGCTGGCGATCCTCAAGGCCGGCGGCGCGTACATCCCCCTGGACCCGGCCTACCCCGTCGGGCGGCTGCGCGAGATCCTCGACGACAGCGCCCCGCGCGTCGTCCTGGCCTCCGGCCCGGACGCGGCCGCGATCATCCCCGCCCTGACCACGTCCGTGCCGGTGATCGTCCTGACCGACCTCGACGCGGCCCTCACCGGCTACCCCGACACCCGCCCGGCGGAGGCGGGCCTGCGCCCGGACCACCTGGCCTACCTGGTGTACACCTCCGGGTCGACCGGCCGCCCCAAGGGCGTGATGGTCGAGCACCGCAACGCCGTCAACGTGATCCGCTGGGCCGTCGACGAGATCGGCGCCGACCGGCTGGCCCGCACGCTGTTCTCCACCTCGATCAGCTTCGACCCCTCGGTCCTCCAGCTGTTCGCGCCGCTCGCGGTGGGCGGCACCGTCGTCGTCGTATCGAACGCCCTGGCCCTCGCCACGACCCCGGCCGACGTCACCCTCGCTGACACCGTGCCGTCGGCGATCACCGCCCTGCTCGACGCCGGCAGTCTCCCGGCCGGCGTCGGGGCGGTGAACCTCACCGGCGAGCCGCTGAGCCGGGAACTGGCCGAGCGGATCTTCGCCACCGGTCACGTCGAGGAGATCCGCAACCTCTTCGGCCCCTCCGAGATCACCCTGTACTCCCTGGCCGCCACCATGCGCCGGGAGACCGGCTACGTGTCCCACGTCGGCCGCCCGATCGCCAACGTCCGCGTCTACGTCCTCGACGGCCGGGGCCGCCCGGCGCCCCTGGGCGTGCCCGGTGAACTGTTCGTCGGCGGCGCCGGAGTGTCCCGGGGCTATCTCAACCGCCCCGAGCTCAACCGGGAGCGTTTCGTCCCCGACCACCTCGGGCCCGATCCGCGGGGACGGCTGTACCGGTCCGGTGACCTCGGCCGCCGTCTTCCCGACGGGTCGATCGAGTTCCTGGGCCGCAACGACTTCCAGGTGAAGGTCCGGGGCTTCCGCATCGAACTGGGCGAGATCGAGGCCCGGTTGCGGGACCACCCGGCCGTGGCCCGGACCGCGGTCATCGCCCGGCCCGACCCGGCGGGGGAGTCCCGACTGGTCGCCTACTACGTCCCCACGGACCCGGCCGGCCCCGAGGGCACCGCCGGAAGCGGCGCCACGGTGACCGCACTCCGCGACCACCTGGCCCGGCACCTGCCCGAGTACATGGTCCCCGCGGCGTTCGTCGCCCTGGCGGCCCTGCCGCTCACGGTCACCGGCAAACTCGACCGCCCGGCCCTGCCCGACCCGGAGACCGACGCGTTCGCCACCGCCGGGTACGAACCCCCGGCCGTCGGGGTGGAGACCACCCTGGCCGCGGTGTGGGCACGGATGCTCGGCGCCGGACAGGTCGGCCGGCACGACAACTTCTTCGAACTGGGCGGACATTCGCTGCTGGCCGTCTCCCTGGTCGAGCAGTTGCGCGAGCACGGGCTGGACACGGACGTACGGACCCTTTTCGCCCACCCCACCGTCCGCTCCCTGGCCGCCGCCCTCACCCACGGTCCGGCCCCGGACCTGGTGGAGGTGCCGCCCGTCGCGATCCCCGCTGGGGCCGACGCGATCACCCCGGAGATGCTGCCGCTGGCGGCCCTGACCCAGGACGAACTCGACCGGATCGTGGCCACCGTCCCGGGCGGTGCCGCCGCCGTCCAGGACATCTACCCGCTGACCCCCCTTCAGGAGGGCATGCACTTCCACCACCTGCTCGGCGGGGACGGCGACCCCTACCTGCTGACCCAGCTGCTGGCATTCGACTCACGCGCCCTGCTCGACGGCTTCACCGCCGCCCTGCGACAGGTGGTCGACCGGCACGACGTCCTGCGCACCTCGATCGTGCGCGCGGGACTGCCGAAGGCGGTCCAGATCGTCCACCGGCAGGTCACCCTGCCGGTGGAGTACCTGGACCTCACCGGCGATGTAGCGGCCGTGCTGCGGGAGCGGTTCGACCCGCGCCACTACCGGCTCGACCTCGGACAGGCACCGCTGATGCGGGTCGTCGCCGCGTTCGACCCGGCCGCCGACCGCTGGCTGGCCCTGATCCTGATGCACCATCTGATCGGCGACCACAGCACGCTGGCGGTGATGGAGGCCGAGGTCGCGGCGATCCTGGCCGGAGCCGGCGACCGTCTGCCGGCCCCGGTGCCCTACCGGGACGTCGTCGCCCAGGCCGTCCTCGGCATCTCCGAGACCGAGCACGAGAAGTTCTTCACCGCCCTGCTCGGCGACGTGGACGAGCCGACCGCTCCGTACGGACTGCTCGACACCTACGGCGACGCCCACGCCGTCCGGCAGGCATCGGCGGAGGTCGGACCGGAGGTGTCGGCACGGCTGCGGGAGCAGGCCCGGCGGCTGGGGGTCGGCGTCGCCGCCCTGCACCACCTGGCCTGGGCCCTGGTGCTGGCCCGGCTGACCGGCCGGGACGACGTCGTCTTCGGCACCGTACTGCTGGGACGCCTGCACGGGCGGGCCACCGGCGGCCTCGGCCTGTTCGTGAACACCCTGCCGGTCAGGATCCGCACCGACGCCGCGGGCGCTGCCGACGGCGCCCGCGACACCCATCGGCTCCTGACCGAGCTACTCGGACACGAACACGCCTCGCTGGCACTGGCCCAGCGTTGCAGCGCCGTCCCCGCGTCCGCGCCGCTGTTCACCAGCATCCTGAACTACCGCGCCGGTGAACCCGTTTCCACGACGGACGGCCCGGCGGCACCGTGGAACGGGGTCGAGGCGTTGGGCGGCGACGACCGCACCACCTACCCGGTGACCCTGTCGGTCGACGACCGGCGCGGCGGATTCACCCTGACCGCGCAGATCGGACCGGACGACCCGGCGGCCGACCCGGACCAGGTGTGCGCCCTGATGGCGACCGCCCTGGAACGGCTCGTCACGGAGCTGGAGCATGCCACCGCCACCCCGCCGGCCGAGATCGATGTCCTGCCCGCGGCCGAACTCGCCCGGCTGGAATCCTTCACCGCCCCGTCCACCGGTCAGGACTTCCCTGACCCGGGGAACGCCACCCTGCCCGAGCTGTTCGAGCGGCAGGCGGCCGCGACGCCGGACACGGTCGCGGTGGTGCACGGGAACCGGTCCTGGACGTATGCGGAGCTGAATGCCCGTGCCAACCGGGTCGCCCATCACCTGCGGGCGCTGGGGGTGGGCCCCGATGTCGTCGTCGGAGTCTGCGCCGAACGCGGCCTGGATCTGGTCGCCGCGCTGCTTGGCGTCCTGAAGGCCGGCGGTGCGTATCTCCCTCTGGATCCGGCCCACCCGGTCGAGCGGCTGCGGCACATGCTCGCCGACAGCGCGCCCCGGGTGGTCCTCACCTCCGGTGCGACCGCGCCCGCGACGGCCGCCGAGCAGGTCGTGGTCGACCTGGCTGAACTGGACGCCGGAGATGGGGTGTTCGCCGGTTGCCCGGAGACGGATCCGGTGGGGGTCGGTGTCCGTCCGGAGCATCTGGCGTATGTGATCTATACGTCGGGTTCGACGGGTGTGCCGAAGGGTGTGATGGTTGAGCACCGGAATGTGTCGCGGTTGTTCTCGGCGACGGATGCGTGGTTCGGCTTCGGCGCCGACGATGTCTGGGCCCTGGCGCATTCGTATGCGTTCGACTTCTCGGTGTGGGAGTTGTGGGGTGCGCTGCTGCACGGGGGCCGGCTGGTGGTCGTGCCCACTGACGTCGTGCGTTCTCCCGAGGACTTTTTCGACCTGGTCGTCCGTGAGCGGGTGACCGTCCTCAACCAGACCCCCGGTGCCTTCCGCCGGCTGGTCGCCGCCCAGCAGCGGACCGGCCGCCCGCACCAGTTGCGCTACGTCGTCTTCGGCGGTGAGGCCCTCGACCCGTCCATGCTCCGGCCCTGGTACGCCCACCCGGACAACGGGGCCACGGTCCTCGTCAACATGTACGGGATCACCGAGACGACCGTGCACGTGACGTACTGGCCGATGAGTGAGGAGGATGCCGACTCCGTGGGCAGCCCGATCGGTGTGCCGATCCCGGACCTGCGGGTGCGCGTCCTGGACCCGAAGGGCCGTCCGGCGCCGGTCGGGGTCGCCGGCGAGATGTTCGTCGGTGGCGCGGGCGTGGCCCGGGGCTACCTGAACCGTCCCGAGCTGACGGCTGAGCGCTTTGTGGTCGTGGAGGGTGAGCGGTTCTACCGGAGTGGTGACCTGGGCCGCTGGCGGTCCGACGGTTCGCTGGAGTATCTGGGGCGCAACGACTTCCAGGTGAAGATCCGCGGGTTCCGGATCGAACTGGGCGAGATCGAGGCCCGGTTGCAGGACCACCCGGGCATCCGGGAGACCGCCGTCCTGGCCCGCCCCGACACCTCGGGGGACCAGCGGCTGGTCGCCTACTACGTCCCGGCCGAGACCGCGCCCACCGACGGCTCCGGCCTCACCGCCGACGCGCTGCGCGCCCGGCTGGGCCGGACCCTGCCCGACTACATGGTCCCCGCCGCGTTCGTACGGCTGCCCGCGCTCCCGCTGACCGTCAACGGCAAGCTGGACCGCGACGCGCTGCCCGTCCCGGACACCGACGCCTACGTCTCCCACGGCCAGGTGGCCCTGGTCGGGGACGCGGAAACGGCACTCGCCCGGATCTGGGCCCAGGTCCTCGACGTCGAGCGGGTCGGCCGGCACGACAACTTCTTCGAGCTGGGCGGCCATTCGCTGCTGGCCGTCTCCCTGGTCGAGCGGATGCGCGAGCAGGACCTGCCGGCCGACGTGCGGATGGTGTTCACCCACCCGACCGTGGCGGGCCTGGCGAGCGCCCTGGACCAGGCGGCCACGGACGGCGTCACCGCGCTGACCGTGCCGGAGAACCGGATCAGCGCCGCCACCACCAGGATCACCCCGGACCTGCTGCCGCTGGTGGAACTGACCCAGGAACAGATCGACACCGTCGTACGAACCGTCCCCGGCGGCACCGCCCACATCCAGGACATCTATCCGCTGGGCCCGCTGCAGGAGGGCATCCTCTTCCACCACCTCCTCGGCGGAGAGGGCGACGCCTACCTGCTCTCCAGCGTGCTGGCCTTCGAGACGCGCCTGCTGGTCGACCGGTTCACCGACGCCCTTCAGACCGTCGTCGACCGTCACGACATCCTGCGCACCTCGGTGGCCTGGGAGGGGCTGCCCGCGCCGGTGCAGGTGGTCCGGCGATCGGTGACCCTGCCGGTCGACGAGATCAGCGTCGATGCCGCGGCCCTGGACGCCGGGGTGGACGCCGTCCAGCAACTGCGGGCCCGGTTCGACCCCCGGCGCTTCCGTCTCGACCTGCGCCAGGCACCGTTCCTGCGCGTGGTGCGGACCTTCGATCCGGCCGCCGACCGCTGGCTGGTCCTGGTGCTGCTGCACCACATCGCCGACGACAACACCTCCCTGCGCCTGCTGATCTCCGAGGTCCGGACGATCATCGACGGCCACGCCGACGACCTGCCGGTCCCCGTGCCCTACCGGAACGTCGTGGCGCAGGCCGTCCTCGGCGTCAGCCGGGCCGAGCACGAGACCTTCTTCGCCGGGCTCCTCGGCGACGTCGACGAGCCGACCGCGCCCTTCGGGCTCCTCGACGTCCAGGGCGACGGCACCCGGGTGACCGAGTCCGCCGCCCGGCTGGACCCGGAGGCCGCCCGGCTGATCCGCGAACAGGCCCGCCGGGCAGGGGTGTCCACCGCCGCCCTCTTCCATCTGGCCTGGGCTCTGGTCCTGGCCCGGGTCACCGGCCGCGACGACGTCGTGTTCGGCACGGTGCTGTTCGGACGGACCCAGGGCGGCAGCGGCGCCGAGCGCGGCCTCGGCCTGTTCATCAACACCCTGCCCGTCCGGGTCCGGGTCGACGGCACCGCGGTGGAGGAGGGCCTGCGCAGGACCCAGGACCTGCTCACCGACCTGCTGCACCACGAGCACGCCCCGCTGGCCCTCGCCCAGCGGGCCAGCGCCGTCCCCGCCTCGACCCCGCTGTTCACCAGCCTGCTCAACTACCGGCACGGGGTCGGCGGAGCCGCCGACCCCGGCCCCCGGCCGCGTGGCGACGCCGAGGGCACCGGCTGGGACGGCGTGCGGGTGCTCAGCGGCGAGGAGCGGACCAACTACCCGGTGACGGTCTCGATCGACGACCTGGGCACCGACTTCACCGTCACCGCCCAGATCATGGCCGGCGACTCCGACCTCGCCGTCGACGTCGACCCGGCCCGGGTGGGCGCGCTGCTGGCCCGGACCGCGGGCGAACTGGCCGCCGCGCTGGCCCGCGACGACGGCTCCCCGGTGGACGGGGTGGACGTCCTGCCCCCCGCCGAACGGGACCTCGTGCTGCGGCGGTTCAACGACACCGCCACGGACCTGGCCGACACCGCCGGACTCTGTGTGCACCGGCTGTTCGAGGCCCAGGCCGCCCGGACACCGGACGCGACCGCCGTCGTCCACGAGCAACGGGCCTGGACCTACGCCGAGCTGAACGCGCGGGCCAACCGGGTCGCACACCGCCTGCGGTCGGCCGGGGTGGGCCCGGACGTCCTGGTCGGCGTGTGCGCCGAGCGGGGCCTGCCCCTGGTGGCCGGCCTCCTCGGCGTGCTGAAGGCCGGTGGCGCCTACGTGCCGCTCGACCCGCGCTACCCGCTGGACCGGCTGCGCGGCATGATCTCCGACAGCCGGCCCGCCGTCGTCCTGGTCGACGGCCCGTCGGCGACCGAGGTGACAGCCGAACTGGCCCGGACGCCCGGGACCCGGCTGGAGCCGGTGGATCTGGCCGCACTCGTCGACGACCCAGGCCCCGCATGGCTCGACGCCGACCCGGTCGTCACCGCACTGCGCCCCGACCACCTGGCCTACGTGATCTACACCTCGGGCTCGACCGGGCGTCCGAAGGGGGTCATGGTCGAGCACCGCGGTGTCGTGAACTTCGTCGGCTGGGCGCTCACCGAGTTCGGTCCCGACGTCCTGGCCCGGGTGATGTTCTCGACCTCGGTGAGTTTCGACCCGTCGGTGTTCCAGCTGTTCGCGCCGCTGTCGTCGGGCGGCACGGTCGTCGTCGTGCAGGACCCGCTGGCCCCGATGACGCGGGACCTGGACGTCACCCTGCTCGACATGGTGCCGTCGGCGATGGCCGTCCTGGCCGGTGCCGGCCGGATCCCCGCGACCGTCCGCGCGGTGAACGTGGCCGGGGAGCCGGTACGGCGGGAACTGGTGGAGCGCGTTTTCGCCTCCGCGCCCGGCGTCGCGGACGTCCGCAACCTGTTCGGACCCTCCGAGGTCACCCTCTACGCGACGGCGGCCCGCATGCCCCGGCGGCGCGGCTATGTCCCGCACGTCGGCCGCCCGCTGGCCAACGTCCGGGTCTACCTGCTGGACGAGCGCCGCCGGCCGGTGCCGGTCGGTGTCGTCGGCGAGCTGTTCATCGGCGGGGCCGGAGTGGCCCGCGGCTACCTCGACCGGGCGGAACTGAACGAGGAACGCTTCGTACCCGATCCCTTCGGCCCGGACGGCGGCAGGCTCTACCGGTCCGGGGACGTGGGCCGGTGGCGGCCGGACGGGACGATCGAGTTCCTGGGCCGCAACGACTTCCAGGTCAAGATCCGCGGCTTCCGGGTCGAACTGGGCGAGATCGAGGCCCGGCTGCTGGAGCATCCCGGCATCCGGCAGGCGAGCGTGATGGCCCGCGAGGACCGCCCCGGCGGACCCCGGCTGGTCGCCTACCACGTGCCCGCCGCCCCCTCCGGCGACGCGGGGGACGAGACGGACGGCGGCCCGAGCGCCGCGGACCTGCGGGCGCACCTGGCCCGCACCCTCCCGGACCACATGATCCCGTCCGCGTTCGTCGCCCTGGACGCGCTGCCCCTCACCGTCACCGGGAAGATCGACCGGCCCGCGCTGCCCGCCCCGGCCGACGACGCGTTCACGGCCCAGGCCTACGAGCCGCCGGCCGGGGACACCGAGACGGCACTGGCCACGGTCTGGGCCCAGATCCTGGGCGTCGAGCGGGTCGGCCGGCACGACAACTTCTTCGCACTGGGCGGCCATTCGCTGCTCGCCGTGACGCTGGTCGAGCGCATGCGCGAACAGGGACTGCCGGCCGACGTACGGACCGTGTTCACCGCCCCGACCGTGGCCGCGCTGGCCGCCGCCCTGGACCGGGCCGACGCGTCCGAGGTCGTCGTACCGCCCAACCTGATCGCGGCCGGCCCGCCCGTGCCGTCCGGTCAGCACTCCACCTCCGGGTCCGGCCCGGACGCCGATTCCGATTCCGATTCCGATTCCGATTCCGATTCCGATTCCGATTCCGACGACGATCTCGTGGAGATCACGCTATGACTCAGCCCGCCACCCCAGCCGCTCCCCGGCCGGCGGGTGCCCCGGCGCCCGCCGCCCGCCCGGTCGGCATCCGCACCCTGCTGCCCTACCTGCGGGCCCACCGCCGGACTCTGATCACGGTCTGCGGACTGTCCCTGCTCAGCTCGGTCGCCACCCTGGCCGAGCCGCTGGTCACCCGGGACATCTTCGACGACCTCCAGACCCACCAGCCGATCTCCCGGCTGGTCGTCGTCCTGGTGACCCTGCTCGTCGTGGTCGCCCTGCTCAACGGCGTCCGGGACTTCCTGCTGCACCGCACCGCCGAGGGCGTCGTGCTCAGCTCGCGACGCCGACTCGTCGCCCACGTCATGCGGCTGCCGATCGTCGAGTACGACCGGCGCCGCTCCGGGGACCTGCTCTCCCGGGTCGGGGCGGACACCACCCTGCTGCGGGCCGTGGTCACCTCGGGGCTGCTGGACACGGCCACCGGCTCGGTGATGGTCGTCGGAGCCTCGATCGCGATGGCCCTCATCGACCCGCTCCTCTTCCTGTCCACCTGCGCCGGGGTCGCGGTCGGTCTCGGCGCGTCGCTGCTCTCCTCGCGCCGGATGCGCCCGGCCTCAGGTCGGATGCAGAACCGCATCGGGGAGATGACCTCTGCGGTGGAACGGGCGCTGTCCGCGGCCCGGACGATCCGGGCCGCGGGTGCCGCGGACCGCGAGATCGAACAGGTCGAACGCAGCGCCACCGGCGCCTACGAGGCCGGCCTGCGGGTCGCCCGGCTTCAGGCGCTGGTCGGACCGTCCACCATCGCCGTCGTCCAGGGAGCCAACCTGCTGGTCCTCGGCATCGGCGGAGCCCGGGTCGCCTCGGGCGCGATCAGCGCCGGTGACCTGGTCGCCTTCGTCCTCCTGCTGTCGTTCCTGATCGCCCCGCTCAGCCAGGCGATCCAGGCCTACGCCCAACTACAGACCGGGCTGGGCGCTCTGGAACGGATGGAGGAGATCCTCGCCGTCCCCCTGGAGACCGACCGGCCCGCCGCCGGGGCGACGCCCGACTTCGCCTGGCCGGCGCTGGAGTTCGACAAGGTGAGCTTCGGATACGCGGGCGCCGCCGGACCCACCCTGCGGGACGTCACCTTCACCGTCCCGCACGGCACCCGCACGGCCCTGGTCGGACCCTCCGGCGCCGGCAAGTCCACACTCCTGCAACTCGTCGAGCGGTTCTACGACGTCGACGAGGGCGCCCTGCGGATGGGCGGCGTCGACATCCGCGACCTGCCCCGTGACCTGCTGCGCCGCCACCTGGGCTACGTCGAGCAGGAAGCCCCGGTACTGGCCGGCACCCTGCGCGAGAACCTGCTCCTGACCGCCCCGGACGCGACCGACGCACAGATGGAGGAGGCGCTCGGCTTCGTCGACCTCGGGCATCTCACCAGCCGCTCCGGCCTCGGTCTGGACCTTCAGGTCGGTGAGGGCGGGGTGCTGATGTCCGGCGGCGAACGGCAGCGGATCGCGATCGCCCGGACCCTGCTGGCCGCCCCGCCGATCCTCCTGCTCGACGAGCCCACCAGCAACCTCGACGCCCGCAGCGAGACGGTCCTTCAGAACGCGATCGACGCGGTCGCGCGGCAGCGGACCCTGCTGATCGTCGCGCACCGCCTGTCGACCGTCGTCACCGCCGACCAGATCGTCGTCATGGAGGCCGGCCAGGTCGTGGCCGTGGGCCGGCACGACGAACTCATCGAGAGCTGCGACCTGTACCGGGAACTGGCCACCCGCCAGCTTCTCGTCTCCTGACCCCGCCCCGAGACCGACCCTTCCTGCCGTGCGGCCGCCCCCCGGCCGCACGGCAGGCCTCCCACCCCTGCAAGGAGCCATCGTGGAGACCCGCCCCTACGCCAAGTATCCGGTCCGGATCGGCGTCCAGATCCAGCCGCAGCGCTGCACCTACGCCGAGATCCGCCGGGCCGCCGCCCGGTTCGAGGAGATCGGCGTCGACATCCTGTTCAACTGGGACCACTTCTTCCCGGTGTACGGATCCGCCGACGGCCCCCGCTACGAGTGCTGGACCATGCTCGGCGCCTGGGCCGAGGCCACCTCCCGGGTCGAGTTCGGCCCGCTGGTGACGTCCAACTCGTACCGCAACCCCGACCTGCTCGCCGACATGGCCTGCACCACCGACCACATCAGCGAGGGCCGGCTGATCCTCGGGATCGGCTCCGGCTGGAGCGAACGCGACCACGTGGAGTACGGCTACGAGTTCGGCACCCCCGGCAGCCGGCTGGACGCGCTCGGTGAGGCCCTGCCCCGGATCCGGCGCCGCTGGGACAAGCTCGACCCCCGCCCGACCCGCCGGATCCCCCTGCTGATCGGAGGCAACGGCGTCCGCAAGACCCTGCGGTTCGCGGCCGAACACGCCGACATCTGGCACGGCTTCGGCCAGCCCGACGAGATCGCCGAGAAGCACCAGGTCCTGGACGAGTGGTGCACCCAGGTCGGCCGCGACCCCGGCGCGATCGAACGCTCCGCCCGCGTGTTCCGCCAGGGACCGGACGACGTCGGCCAGGGCCTCCTCGACGCCGGCACCCGGCTCTTTCAACTGGTCTCGCCGGGACCGGCGTTCGACACCGCCCCGGTCCTGGACTGGCTGGCCTTCCGGGACGAGACGAACCGCGCGGCGGCCCCGGACCCCCTGCTCACTCCGGCCGGTGCCACGGCAGGGCCCCGGTGAGGGCACCCGTCCGCCACCCCTGACCCCCCGGCCCCGGCCCAGGTGCGCCGCCCCGGCGGTAGCGGCACCGCGAAGCCGCTCGCCCGACGATGTCGCCCGGCCGCGCTTGTGCTGGACCACCTCGCCGTTCCCGGCCGCCGGGCGGCCCGCGGCTGTCCGGCGCCAGTAGCACAAGCGCGAGCGGGCGACGCCAAGGATGCCGCAGAGCCGCTTCACGCCGGCGCAGGCGGGACGGCCGCCGGGTGGCGGTGCCTCAGCGCAGGCCGAAGGCGCGGCTCACCGTCTGGGTCACCGTGTTGCCCGCCGTGTCACCGGCGCTCACCCGCAGCGAGACGAAGCCGGCGCCGCGCGGTGCGTCCAGGGCGTAGTGCCCGCCGTCGTTCCGCTCCCGCAGCCGCTGCCAGCGGTGCCCGTCGTCGTACGACACGTCGACGGTGAGCCGGTCGACGCGGCCCGCTCCCGTCGCCCCGGGCAGGTGCAGTGCGGTGACCGCGAGGCCGGCCTGCCTGCTCGCCCGGTCCGCACCGTCCGTCGGGACCGCGTAGTCGAGTTGGAGCAGGGGCAGCACCGCCTGGGTGTCCGGGGCCGGGGCCTTGGACGTGAAGGTCCACTCGGTGCGGGTGCTGGGGGAATAGCGGCTGACGGTGGCGTCCCGGCTGTTCTCGACGACCAGCCGGTAGGGCAGCGCGCCTGCCGAGGGCGCGTCACCCGCGACGACGGTCCCCGTGCTGCTTTGGCCGAGCACCGTGGCGCCCTGGGACAGGGTGAGGTTCTGCCGGGTCCGCTCGTAGTCCATGGACATCCCGACGTGGTCGCCGCCGCCCCAGCCCGGCACGTCGGCGCTCAGCCGGTCGCCGCTGCGGCTCGGTGCCTTGTAGTTGTCATTGAGGTAGGGACGCGCGATCGGTTTGAACCACTCCTGCGTCTGCCGGCTGCCCGCCTGGTAGCTGCGCTTGGGCTCGATCTCGTACAGCAGGTTGTCGACGTAGGCCTCCTGGCCCCACCGGTTGTCCCCGGTGGTGGAGACCCAGTCGACGCGGCGGCTGTTCACCGGCTCCCGCATCGTCGTCCCGATGCCCCAGTTGGAGTACGAGGGCCAGTCGAAGCGGTACTCACCGCCGCCGCGCGTCGGATCCGGGCTGTCGAAGGACACGTCGACGCGGGCCAGATTGCGCGGGCCGCCCTTGACGACCAGGTCGGCGGGGATCTCGTTGTGCCAGGTCTGCATCAGGTCGTACACGTACGGGCTGGCCGGCACGGATGTGACCGTCAGGGCGTTCCGGCCCTGGCGCACCTGGCCGATCAGCCTCTCGCCCTCGTCCGTGCTCAGCAGGGCGACGTCCAGGGCGGCCGGGGTGAACGGGTCGCTGCCGTACTCGCGGATCTGCCGCCCCGGCTGGTCGTTCACGACGAGCAGCAGCCGTGCACCGGCCGCCGCGGCGGCCTGGGCCTGCTCGACGTCGCCGACCTCGGCGGTGCGGCGTACGACGACCGCCTTGCCTCGCACGTCGAGCCCGGTGTAGTCGGCCGCCGAGCCGTTGCCCGCGACGACCGTGCGCAGCGTGCGCCGTCCCTCGGGCAGCGGCGTCACGGCCGCCTGGCGCAGCACGTCCGTGAAGTCGGTGGTGGCCGTGGCGACACTGAGCGCGGGCTCCTCCTTGCGCCACCGCGCGGCCATGTGGAAGTCGCCGTGCCGGACCCGCTCGGTGGTGGGCTGCGCCCACAGGCTGTCGTAGCTGGTCTGGGTCTCCATGAAGTCGCGCCAGAAGGCTCCGCCCATCGAGCGGTTGTACTCCAGCCGCTGGTAGGTGGTCTCGGTCCGCTGCGGTGTGGTCATGTCGATCCGGCGTATCCTCGCCGCGTCCAGCGTGACGGTGGTGTCGTGGTCGAGGGTCACCTCGGGGTCACCGAGCAGCGCCATGCCCAGCGAGTGCGGGCCGTGCAGGCCCTGGACGTCCTTGAAGGCCAGGACCGAGTACACGTCGTTCTGAAGAAACATTTCTGCGGTGCCCGACTCGTCGACGACGACGAACATCGGGTCGTACTCGCCGGACTTGAGAACCTGGACGACGCCCGGCATGGGGTTGCCGTGGGCGTCCTTGAGCACCAGCTTCAGCTTGTGCGCCACGTCACCCAGCGACACGGCGGTGTGGGCGAGCGGTGTGCCGGTGGGGCCGGTCGCCAGGATCTGCCCGCTGTAGCGGCCGTTGCCCGGCGCCCGCGTGGCGTCGATGGTGACGGTGACGGCGGCCGTGCCGTGCGCGGGCACGACCACCTGGTCCGCCGACAGCCCGAACAGCCCGGCGGGGGCGTTCGGGGCCGCCACCGACAGCGTGAGGGTGACCGGCGCTGCCGAGGCGTTGGTGTACGTCACCGGACGCCGGACCACGCTGCCCGAACCGCCCTGCGGCGCCTGGCCCGCGTACGCGGTCGCCGACGCGAACACGCTCGCCGTCGAGGCCGCCGCCACGTCCAGGCGTCCGCTGCCCGCCTGGAAAGCGTCGTACTGCGGGGTCAGTACGGAGGTGCTGGTGAGCAGGTCCTTGAGTTGACTGCCCGTCAGATCCGGGTGGGTGCGGGCCAGGAGGGCGGCGGCACCGGTGACGTGGGGGGCGGCCATGGAGGTGCCGCTGAGCGTCTGGTAGCTGCCGGATCCCTCGGGCGCGTACTGCGAGCGCGCGGCGAGGACGTCGACGCCCGGCGCGGTGATCTCCGGCTTCAACGCCCCGTCACCCACGCGCGGGCCCTGGCTGGAGAAGTACGCCACGGAGTCCGTCGAGTCGACCGCTCCCACGGTCAGCGCCGCGTCGGCGGCACCGGGGCCGCCGATACTGGCGGGCGTTCCGGTGTTGCCCGCCGCGGTGACGAACAGCGTGCCGGTCTCCGCGCTGAGCCGGTTCACCGCCTCGCTCTCCGGGTCGGTCCCGTCGGACGGCTCGGACGAGCCCAGGCTCATGTTGACGACCTTGGCGTGCTGGTCGCGGGCGGCCCACTCCATGCCGGCGATGATCCAGGAGTCCTGGCCCCAGCCCTCGTCGGAGAGCACCTTGCCGATGTGGAGCGAGGCGCCGGGCGCGACACCGCGCTCCTTTCCGCCGGAGGCCGCGCCGGTCCCGGCGACCGTCGAGGCGACGTGCGTGCCGTGCCCGTTGCGGTCGGTGACGTTCTCGTCCGGTACGAAACTCCTGGTGGCCGCTATCCGGTCCGTGAGGTCCGGGTGCTCCGTGTCGACCCCGGTGTCCAGGACGGCGACGTCGACCCCCTGGCCGGTGTCACCGTCCGCCCAGACCTTCGGGGCGCCGATCTGGGCGGTGGTGTCGGCGAGGTCCGCCGTCACCTTTCCGTCCAGCCAGATGTGGGCGATGCCCTGGCCGAAGCTGCCTGCTGCCTGTCCCGCGGCGGTGCGGGAAGCGGACGCGCCGGTGACGGCGGCCCAGAAGTCGGCTGCCCCTGTGCGGCTTTGGGCCAGGGCGGCGCCGTGCAGGCTGCTGAGGTCCCGGGTGCGGGTCGCGCCGGCCGGCGGTGCGCTCCGCCATGCACCGGCGGGGCTGGAGCGGTAGGAGACGATCAGCGGCAGCCGGTCGCGGCGAGCATCGTCGTACCCGGCGGCGACGAGGCCGGTGACATCGAACAGCCGCCGGTCCAGGACGCCTCGGGCCACGTAGGGCAGGGCGGCGTCCGGGTACACGTACAGTTTGCCGCCCGCCTCCGTGACGTGGGCCTCGGCGGGACCGCCGTCCGGGCCGGTGACCTCGACCGTCCCGCCGGCCGAGCCGGCTCCGGCGGACTGCCGGGTGGTGACGACGTCACCGGTGATCAGCGTGGTGGTGTGCGTGCCGGGCGGCACGCGCTCCGCGACCGGACCGTCTGCCGTCGAACCCGCCGTGGCAGGCGGGGTGATGGATGCTTCGGCGGTTGCGGTGAGCGGAGCCGACAGGGCGAGGACGGTGGCCCCCGCCAGAGCCGACGCCCACCAGTGTGTGAGCCGTTTTCTCAAGGTGCTTCCCGATTCGAGGAGGATCCGGCGACGTTTGCCACCGGACAGGTCAGGAAACTTTCTCCGCCGTTCGACGTGGCAAACCCGGACCGGACCGAATGTATTCATCCGGCAGCCCCCTCACCGCAGGACATTCGTCACATCCGCCAGAGCATTCCGGCACACATACCTGGAGAAGGCCAGATGCCGACACGTATCTCATATGCAGTGAGATTCACTGATTCAGGCGGACGAGACCGGCGGGACCTTGGCTCGTACCGGAGGGGAATCCGAGAGCGGCGCCGATGCACGGGGGACGGCGCGATGAACCGGGAGATCCACGGAGCGGGTTCGCCCCCCCTCCTGAGCACCACATGACCGGTCTCAAGGCTCCGTCCGCACTTGCGTGATGGCCACGGTCAACGCTTCAGCAGAACATCCTGGACCACCTGGTGCCCCGACACCCGCAGACCGCCGCCGCGGCCCACCCCGACCCGCAACACGCGGCCCACCCCGACCCGCAACACGCGGCCCACCCCGACCCGCAACACGCGGCCCGCGCCTACCTGCGCCGCCTGTGCCTCATCGGGCAGGACCGAGAAGAAGGCCTGCTGGACGATGCGGCCCTCGACTTCACCGAGGTGCTCGGCGCCGAAGCCGCCCCGCAGCCGGTTGCCGCCCACCCGGATGCCGGCGGCTCCGAGACGGAGGCGATTCCCGGCTACCCGAAACACCTGACAGGCGGCTTGCAGGCCACTGCCCGGTGGTGCCTCATCTCACCTGCGGCCCGCCGCATCGCCGGCCGGACCATGGACTGGCTCGTGCGTGCCGAAACCGCCCTGCTTCGACAGCCTCGCGCCGGGCAGCCGGCAAGTGTTTCCGTTCAGCCTGGCCGGTCATTTCAGCGGCAGCCTGACCTGCGAGGATCACAGTAAGACGGTCGGCGGCCCATGCTTCGGCTTCGGTGGTGCCGGGTTTGCGGAAGGCGTGGGCGGCGGCCCAGGCGTTCTCGGCGACGTGCACGAAGTCCAGCAGGACATCGACCGTGATCCCGCGGCGGCCGGTCTCGGCGCTGATCAGGTCGAGTTGATGGCGGGCGCCGTCGACGAGCTGTCGGCGTACTCCTCTGGCTGCTCCAGCAGGTACGGAGATACGTGCACCACGTTCGAGCCCTTTCTCGTAGGGTCTGCCTGTGAATTCAGACGCGGTAGGAGGGGGTCCTGTTGGAGGAGAGAGAGGCGAGGCGGCTCGCAGAGGAGTTCGGTCGTGGCTTGACCCAACGATGGGATGAATGGGCCTTTGAGCTCGGCCTGTGGGCGACCCCGGCCGTCACGGGCATGTTCGGCTTCATCTGGCATGCCACCGCGAAGAACAAAGATGGGCGTCCGATCCGAGTCGGGGGAAACTGGCCCATCCTCGTGGACCAGGACACCGGCGCATGCCGACTCGTGCGGGGGCCGAACGAGTTCGCGGCTCTCAGAGGCAGGTCGGCGGTTCGCAACGCCCGCTGGACCACTGCCCGTACAAGGCGCCCAATCACCAGGTAGCTGGGGCCTCTCTCCAACCGGCTGTCAGGCTGCGTCGTTGCGATCGCGTTCGATGGCGGAGAGTCGGCTCTTGAGCCGGTAGCTTGGACCGTTGGTGGAGATGACTCCGCAGTGGTGGAGGAGGCGGTCGAGGATGGCGGTGGCGAGGACCTCATCGCCGAACACCTGTCCCCATTCGCTGAAGGTCTTGTTCGAAGTGAGGATGATCGAGCCCTTTTCGTATCTCTTTGAGATCACTTGGAAGACCAGGTTGGCTTCGGCGCGGGCGAGGGGCTGGTAGCCGACCTCGTCCAGGACGAGCACGGCGGGCCGCAGGTAGCTGCCGGGTTTACTGGTCAGGTGCCCTGCGGCTTCGGCGGCACCCCCGCCTACCGCACTCCCGAGGCCACCGACCGCTGGCTCACCCTCGTCTTGCCTGGCCTCACCACCCGTGGCCGCCCGGACACGACCACCTGACAGGACGGAGGCGCCCCTCGCCGGCCCGGACATCGGGACGATGCACCGGGCACCGTCACCGCCGGGCGGCCGCCCCGCGAAAGCCGCGGCCCCGGGCGACGTTCCCGGGGCCGGAGACCCGCCCGGAACCCGGCCGCGGGCCGGCACCCGAACCCGCGGACCCCCGCGTCCCCACCCGGGCAACCGGACACAACGAGACCACGACAGAACAGGAACACCGTGCGCACCATCATCTTCGGCGCCACCGGCATGGTGGGCCAAGGCGTCCTGGACGCCTGCCTGCGCGATGACGAAGTCACCGACGTCCTCGCCATCGGCCGCACCCCCACCGGCCGCGCCCACCCCAAACTCCACGAGGCCCACCACGGCGACTTCACCGACTTCACCGCTCTCCAGGACCAACTGGCCGGATACGACGCCTGCTTCTACTGCCTGGGCATCTCCGCGGCCGGCAAGACCGAGGCCGACTACCGGACGGTCTCCCAAGACTTCCCGCTGGCCGCCGCCCACGCCCTGCTCGCCGCCAACCCCGACCTCGCCTTCTGCTACGTCTCCGGTGCCGGCACCGACCCCACCGGCAGGTCCCGCATGATGTGGGCCCGCGTCAAGGGCGAGACCGAGAACGCCCTCCTGGCGCTCTCCCCCCGCTCCTACATGTTCCGCCCTGGCTTCATCACCCCCCTGCCCGGCACCACCTCCAAGACCGCCTGGTACGCACTGCTCTATCGGGCCCTCGCCCCGCTGAACCCGCTGCTGCGCCGCCTCGCCCCGCGCCACGTCACCAGCAGCGCGCAACTGGGGCAAGCCATGATCTACACCGTCCACGCCGGGCCGCCCAGCCGGGTCCTGGCCACGGTCGACATCAACGAAGCAGCGGCATCCCGTCCCCCGGCGCCCTGACCCTGCATCGGCACACGACGGCCCGATCCGAGGCCGAGTACGCGCGGACGGTCCGACCGTTCACCCTGACGTTCGACCGGCCGTCCATCGGCGTCGTGGCGGTCGAGATCGGTGGGTGGCCGAGGGAGCCGTTCGCCGCGATCGTGGATGCTCTCACCCCGGAGACGGTCCGCACGGGCGGGAGTTTCACGGCCGCGCCCAGCCGTTACCCCCACGTGTCCGTCGCCTACGCCTCGGACGGAGCCGAGGACGTCGAGGCGGTCGCTCTCAGGTTGTCATTTTACGGTCGGCGTCGAACGGCGCCTCCTGCCGGTATGTCAGTCCCACGCGTTGAAGAGGACTCCGCCCAACGTGGTGATGCCGTAGAAGCGGACCTCACGCCACTCGCCCTGCGTGAGCCCGTCCGTCCAAGGAGCAGTGTGCCGCCGTCCTTCGTGTACCGGATTACCACGTACCCCCCTGCCGACCGCGACGAGCACGGCCACTACACCGGCGTCGAGGACACAGTCAGCGACCACGGACCTGTCGAAGCGGCGTATCTGGCGGCGATCGCCGCCTTTGCGGAGGCCTCGGACATCGACCGGTTGGAGATCCGCGAACCTGCGGTCACCGGCTTCGTCCACTTCGGTGTGGAGCCGCCGGTTGAGGGGCACGGCCTCGGCGGGCTTTTCCCGCCCGACCTCACTGGCTACCACGACGGGGCCGAGGTCTTGACCGATGCGCGAGCAGCCTGCGTTTTGCCCTTGTCTCTCGACGAACGCCACCCGCTGCTCTGTGCTGTCCTGCCGGACGGCGACGGCGTGCTGCGCGCCCGATGGTGACCCGGTTCGGGCTCAGCCAAAGGTGAACGTGAGGAGCTTCCCGTCCAAGGTGGCTCCGGCGCCTGTCGCTAGGCTCCACCGCCATGACCAGTGATCTCGGATTCACTTGCACGTGCTGCGGGACTCAGCACCTTGAACTGCCGATGAATTACACGGCCGAGGCCCCGGCCGTGTGGGATCCGGCTTTCGTCGGCGCCGACGACTGCCTGCTCTCATCGGACCAGTGCGTGGTCCGCGGGCAGCATTACTTCGTCAAGGGCCTGATCGAGATACCGGTCATCGACAGCGATGAGGTGTTTTCCTGGGGGGTCTGGGTCTCGCTCAGCCGTGAGAGCTTCTCCCGGGCTGCAGATCTGTGGGACAGGCCCGACCGCGAGGCGGAGCAGCCGTACTTCGGCTGGCTCACCACCGACCTCCCGGTCTACTCGCCCACGACCCTCAACCTGAAAACGCATGTCCACACCCGCCCGGTCGGTGAACGCCCCTACGTCGAGCTTGAGCCCACCGACCATCCCCTCGCCGTTGAACAGCGCACGGGGATCACTCTGGACCGCATCCGGGAGATCGCGGCGGCCGTACTTCACGTCGGCGGTGGTGAGCAGCGGTGATGGCCGATAATCCGGTATCACCGATTCCAGTCGCACCTGCCGGCCTGAGCCGCCGGGCCCGGAGGTTCGTCGAGGTGGACGGCATCCATGTCCCCCGGCAGGACATCCGGCGTCACCGCGACGCGTGGATCGAGCGCGAGGTTCCCGCTGCGGAGATCGACCGGGCCTCGGCCTTCCAGGACCGCTGGGGCGGCCTCGCCCTGCCGCCTGCCCCGTTCTACGAGGGCGGCCCGCGCATCCTGGATGCAGGCTGTCCCGCGGGCTCGGCCGCTGAGGGCTGGTCGTTTCCGGCGGGGAGCTGCCGGGTGTCCATGGCCTACGGGTTCATGATCGGCCCCGAGGGTGCGTTCGGGGTCGACGCCTACCGCTGGACACCCCTGCATGCCAGCACAGAAGGATGGGTGGAGTCCTTGGCACTCGCCGCCCATGCCGCTCGCTGGGCCAAGACCGTCACGAGGATCAAAGGCGAAGCCGTCGGGTCAGCCGTATCGCGCACGTCGGAGTCCTGGACCCGGGTTCATGGCGAATCTGCGGTGGCTGGCCCGCCACCGGCATGAGCGGTGCGGTCGAGCGACCGGCACCCTCCTCCTGTGGCCGCGCCATGACGGACGAGGAGTCATCACCGCCCCCGCGCCCCTGCCCGCCGGACACGCGCCGGGCGAGGAATCGGTCCACCCTGACCAAGGCCGCGTGAACTGCCGAACGTGAACGCCGCCAGGGGGTTGGCGTTGCGGGCTCGGCTCCCTAACGTAGAGCAGAATATGAGTCCGGCTCACATTTAAGGATCTACGCGATGGTCATCGTTCAACCTTCGCGCCGCAGGCCCAGATCGTTCGCGGTGGTGGCGCTGCTTGTCGCCGTGACGGCACTGGTGCTCGGTCCGGTGCCCAGCTCCGCGGCAGATTCCAACTGGTGGGATCCGTCCGCGAGACCCGCACCCGACTCGCAGACCAACGTCACGGGCGAGCCCTTTAAGGGCACCGACGCCCAGGGTCGCGTCAGGGGCTTCGTCGACGCCCACGACCACATCATGTCCAACGAGGGCTTCGGCGGCCGGCTGATCTGCGGCAAGCCGTTCTCGGAGCAGGGCGTCGCCGACGCGCTCAAGGACTGCCCCGAGCACTACCCCGACGGCTCGCTCGCCATCTTCGACATGATCACCAAGGGGGGCGACGGCCGGCACGACCCCAACGGGTGGCCCACCTTCAAGGACTGGCCCGCCCACGACTCGCTGACCCACCAGCAGAACTACTACGCCTGGATCGAGCGGGCCTGGCGCGGTGGCCAGCGGGTGCTGGTCAACGACCTGGTCACCAACGGCGTGATCTGCTCGGTGTACTTCTTCAAGGACCGCAGCTGTGACGAGATGACCGCCATCCGTTTTGAGGCGAAGAAGACGTACGACATGCAGGCGTTCATCGACAAGATGTACGGCGGCCCGGGCAAGGGCTGGTTCCGGATCGTCACGGACAGCGCGCAGGCCCGAGAGGTCATCGAGCAGGGCAAGCTGGCCGTCGTCCTGGGCGTCGAGACCTCGGAGCCGTTCGGCTGCAAGCAGATCCTGGACATCGCGCAATGCAGCAAGGAGGACATCGACCGGGGCCTGGACGAGCTGCGGGAACTGGGCGTCAGCAGCATGTTCCTGTGCCACAAGTTCGACAACGCCCTGTGCGGGGTGCGCTTCGACTCCGGCGCGCTCGGTACGGCCATCAACGTGGGCCAGTTCCTGTCGACCGGAACGTTCTGGACGACGGAGAACTGCCGTGGCCCGCAGCACGACAACCCCATCGGCAACGCGGCGGCACCGGAGGCGGAGAAGCGGCTCCCGACGGGCGTGGACGTCCCCTCGTACGCCTCGGGTGCGCAGTGCAACACCCGCGGGCTGACCGACCTGGGCGCGTACGCGGTGCGCGGCATGATGAAGCGCAACATGATGCTGGAGCTTGACCACATGAGCGTCAAGGCCGCTGACCAGGCCTTCGACATCCTCGAATCCGAGTCGTACCCTGGTGCCATCTCCTCGCACAGCTGGATGGACCTGGGCTGGACCGAACGCCTCTACAAGCTAGGCGGGTTCGCCGCCCAGTACATGAGCGGCTCCGAGGCCTTCAGCGCGGAGGCCAAGCGCACGGACGCGCTGCGCGAGAAGTACAAGGTCGGCTACGGCTACGGCACCGACATGAACGGTGTCGGAGGCTGGCCGGCTCCACGGGGCGGGGACACCCCGAACCCGGTGAAGTACCCCTTCCGCAGCACGGACGGCGGTTCGCTGATCGACAAGCAGACCACCGGCGAACGCACGTGGGACTTCAACACCGCCGGCGCCGCGCACTACGGCATGGTCCCGGACTGGATCGAGGACATCCGGACCGTCGGCGGCCAGGGGGTCGTCGACGACCTCTTCTCGGGAGCCGAGTCCTACCTCCGCACCTGGGGGAACGCCGAGAAGTACAAGACCGGGAAGAACCTTGCCTCAGGCGCAGCCGCCACGGCGTCCTCAACGGAGTGGTGGAACCCGTTCGTCAGCTTCAGGCCCGGCCAGGCGGTGGACGGCGACACGGGTACCCGCTGGGCCAGCGAGTGGAACAACGACCAGTGGCTGCGGATCGATCTCGGATCCGCGAAGCCGGTCGAGCGCGTCACCCTCGACTGGGAGCAGGCGTACGCGAAGTCGTACCGCGTCGAGCTGTCGGAAGACGGCACGAACTGGAAGACGGTGTGGTCCACAGCCTCCGGTGACGGCGGCCTGGACACGGCACGTTTCGTCCGGACTCAGGCGCGCTACGTACGAATGAAGGGGCTGGAGCGCGGTACCCAGTGGGGCTACTCGCTTCGCGAGGTCGGCGTCTACGCTTCCTAATGCTGTTGTCAAGCGGTCGTAGTCACTGGCGGTGTGACTTCGTAGCACCGCCGGTCACGGGTCAGAGCCCACAGGACGTTGACGCGTCGGCGGGCGAGGGCGAGCACGGCTTGGACGTGCTTCTTCCCCTCGGCACGTTTGCGGTCGTAGAACTTT
>NZ_JBIAIE010000040.1:0-52939 GCF_042871185.1 Streptomyces sp. NPDC006012 | reverse complement strand
GCAAGCGGTTCTTCCTGGACGAGTTCGGCATCGAGAACGACGAAGCCTGGCTGCCCGACACCTTCGGCTTCGCCGCCGGCCTGCCGCAGATCATCAAGGCGGCCGGCTCCAAGCGGCTGCTCACCCAGAAGATCTCGTGGAGCCGGACCAACAAGTTCCCGCACCACACCTTCCAGTGGGAGGGCATCGACGGCACCCGGATCTTCACCCACTTCCCGCCCGTCGACTCCTACAACTGCGAGATGTCCGGCCGTCAGCTGGCGCACGCGGCCCGTAACTTCAAGGAGAAGGGCGTCGCCACCCGGTCCCTCGCCCCGACCGGTTACGGCGACGGCGGCGGCGGCACCACCCGCGAGATGGTCGCCAAGGCCGCCCGGATGCGCAGTCTGGAAGGCGCTCCGGCCGTCGAGTGGGAATCCCCCGCCGCCTTCTTCGCGAAGGCAGAGGCCGAATACCCCGACCCGCCCGTGTGGGTCGGCGAGCTGTACCTCGAACTCCACCGCGCCACGCTCACCAGCCAGGCGCAGACCAAACGCGGCAACCGGTACAGCGAGTCCCTGCTGACGGAGGCCGAGCTGTGGTCCGCGACGGCCGCCGTGCGCGCCGGCACGCCCTACCCCTACGAAGAACTCGACCGGATCTGGAAGACGGTGCTGCTGCACCAGTTCCACGACATCCTGCCCGGCTCCTCCATCGCCTGGGTGCACCGCGAGGCCCGCGCGACCTATGCGCGTCTCGCCGGGGAGCTGGAAGGCATCATCGAGCGTGCGCAGCGCGCGCTCGCCGGTGACGCCTCGGGCGCCGGCCAACTGGTGTTCAACCCGGCCCCGCACGCCCGCGGCGGCGTCCCGGCCGGCGGCGCCGCCGCGCCGACCGCCCCGGGCGCCGTGGTCCCCGTACCGCGTGAAGGAGGCGGTTACGTCCTCGACAACGGCCTGCTGCGGGTCGAGATCGACGGACGCGGGCTGGTGGTCTCCGCCTACGACGTCGCCGCGGACCGGGAGGCCGTCGCTCCGGGGCAGGCGGCCAACCTGCTCCAGCTCCACCCCGACTTCCCCAACCAGTGGGACGCGTGGGACGTCGACCGCTTCTACCGGAACGTCGGCACCGACCTCACGGACGTGAGCGAACTGAGCGCCGACGGCGCCGCGGTGCGGATCGAGCGGGCCTTCGGCGACTCGCGCGTCACCCAGCTCCTGTCGGTACCGGCGGACGCCAAGCGGCTCGACATCGCCACCGAAGTGGACTGGCACGAGCGGGAGAAGTTCCTGAAGCTGGCCTTCCCGCTGGACGTGAAGGCCGACCGGTACGCCTCCGAGACCCAGTTCGGCCATGTGCACCGGCCCACGCACCAGAACACGAGCTGGGAGTGGGCCAAGTTCGAGGCGTGCAACCACCGCTTCGTCCACGTCGACGAACCCGGCTGGGGCGTCGCGGTCGTCAACGACGCGACCTACGGCCACGACGTGACCCGGGAGGTACGCACCGGAACCGACGCGGTCACCACGACCACCGTACGGGCGTCGCTGCTGCGCGCACCCCGCTACCCGGACCCGGAGACGGACCAGGGCGTGCACCGGTTCCGGCACGCCCTGGTGCCGGGCGCGACGATCGGTGACGCGGTCCGCGAGGGCTACCGAGCCAACCTGCCCGAGCGCCGGGTCACCGGAACCGCCGAAGCGGTCGCCCCGCTGGTGACCGTGGACGACGACGCCGTCGTGGTGAGCGCGGTGAAGCTGGCCGACGACCGCAGCGGTGACCTGGTGGTGCGGCTCTACGAGGCGAACGGCGGCCGGGCCCGGGCCACCGTCTCCGTCGACGGTTTCGCCGCCGGCGGAGCCGTCCTCACCGACCTGCTGGAACGCCCGCTCCCGGACACCGGGCGGCCCGGCACGGCGGACGGCACGGTCGTCCTGGCTCTGCGGCCGTTCCAGATGGTGACCCTGCGCCTGCCGCGCGCCTGACGAACCGTCGTACCGGCACGACCGGTACCTACCGAAAGGAAGCCCGCCATGACAGTCCGAGCGACCCGGTCCGCCCCTCCCCGGGCGGTCTGCGTGATGGACCCGGCCGTCGCCGATCACGTGCTCCCGCCGGAGTTGCGTGCGCGGCTCGCGACGCTGGTCCGGCTCGCCCCGGACCCGGTGGGCTCCGGTGCCGGTGCCGCGTTCCCGGACGCGCTCGCCGACGCGGAGGTCCTGATCAGCGGCTGGGGGTGTCCGCGCCTGACCCCCGAGGTACTCGCCCGGGCCCCCCGCCTGCGGGCCGTCGTGCACGCGGCGGGCACGGTCAAGTCACTGGTGAGCGACGCGGTGTGGGAACGCGGCATCGCCGTCTCCTCGGCGGCCGACGCCAACGCGGGCCCCGTCGTCTCCTACACCCTCGCCCTCGTCACGCTCGCCGCCCGGCGCACGCTGACCATGGCGGCCGGCTACTCCGCCGAGTGGCCGGCCTTCGGCAGCCGAACGGGCGCCGACGGTCTCACCGTGGGCATCGTCGGCGCCTCGCGCATCGGCCGCCGGGTCATCGCCGGACTCGTCCGGTCCGACGCGGGTCACCAGATCCTGCTGAGCGACCCGTACGTGACCGACGAGGAGGCCCGCCGGCTCGGCGCACAGCGCGTGGAGCTGGCCGAGCTGTGCCGCCGGTCCCGGGTGGTGAGCGTCCACGCGCCGCTCCTGCCCGAGACGACCGGCCTGCTGGACGCCGAGATACTCGCACTCGTCCCCGACGGCGGTGTTCTGATCAACACCGCCCGGGGCGCCGTCGTCGACACTCAGGCCCTGACCAGGGAGTGTTCCTCCGGCCGTCTCGAAGCGTATCTCGATGTGACGGATCCCGAACCGCTGCCGCCCGGCCACCCCTTGCTGTCCCTGCCCAATGTGCTGGTCACCCCGCACATCGCCGGCGCTCAGGGCAGCGAGGTGGCACGGCTCGGACAGTACGCGGTCGCGGAGGTCGCACGGTGGGTGGCGGGGGAGCCGTTGCTGGGTGAGGTCACCCGCGACGCACTCCCACGCCTGGCCTGACACCCACAACCGTCTGGCCCGACACCCACAACCGGGAAAGCCGTATCAACCCGATGGACGCTGGATCATCGATCGCATGTAGATAAACAGTGCCAACCCGAGGACGGCCGAAGCCGTCCGTCCCCGGTGAAAGGGCGTCACGTCATGACAACGCTTGAACAACCGGCCGCCGCCTCGGCCCACGAGGACAGGCGGCCGGGCAAGGGCCGTTTCCGGTTCCCGCGGCCACGCCGCCGCCGCGACACGGCGCTGTTCTGGTTCCTGATACCCGGCGTAGTGGTCCTGCTGCTGTTCCACTACATCCCGCTGCTCGGCAACGTCATCGCCTTTCAGGACTACCGACCCTACATCGGCATCATGCACAGCCGGTGGACAGGATTCGACAACTTCTCCGTCATCTTCAACGGTGACCAGCAGTTCGTCCACGCGCTGATCAACACTCTGGAACTGACCCTGATCCAGGTCGTGTTCGTCTTCCCCGCGCCCATCCTGCTGGCGCTCGCACTGAACAGCCTGGTGAGCGAACGGGTCAAGAAGTGGGTGCAGAACGTCCTGTACCTGCCGCACTTCCTGTCCTGGGTGGTCGTCGTCTCCCTCTTCCAGCAGATGCTGGGCAACGACGGCATGCTCAACCTGTTCTTCCAGGCCCACGACATGGGGACCTGGAACATCATCGGCAACCCAGAGCTGTTCAAGTCCCTGCTCACCTCCCAGGTCATCTGGAAGGACACCGGCTGGGGCACGATCCTCTTCCTCGCCGCGCTCTCCCGCGTGGACCAGAACCTGTACGAGGCCTCCGCCATGGACGGCGCGAGCCGTCTGCGCCAGACCTGGCACGTCACCCTGCCCGCCCTGCGCGGCCTGGTGATCCTGCTGCTGATCCTCCGCCTCGGCGACGCCCTGTCCGTCGGCTTCGAGCAGATCCTGCTCCAGCAGCAGGGCATCGGCCTCGACAACAGCGAGGTCATGGACACCTATGTCTACAACCATGGCCTGATCGGCGGGGACTGGGGCGTGAGCGCCGCCGTCGGTCTCGTCAAGGGAGTCGTCGGAGTCGTCCTCGTCCTGGGCGCCAACAAGATCGCCCACTTCTTCGGCGAGGAAGGCGTGTACCGCTCATGACCACGTTGTCACCCGTACACCCGGTACGTCGCAAGCCGCGCAAGTCCTACAGCGCGATTCCCGGGGAGACCTCCGGCGCCCTGCCGTGGCGTACTTTCAAGTCGCTGATCCTGCTGATCTGCGTCGTCCTGGTCCTGCTGCCCTTCCTGGCGATCATCTCGACGTCGCTCGCCGACCCCGTCCAGGTCACCCAGGCCGACGGCTACGTCCTGTGGCCCGAACACGTCACGTTCGACTCCTACAGCGCGCTGCTCTCGGGCGGCCTGGTGTCCAAGGCGATACTCGTCAGCGTCGGCGTGACCGTCGTCGGCACCGCCCTCAGCCTCGTCTGCTCCATCACGCTGGCGTACGGGCTCAGCCGCCCCGGCTCCTTCGGGCACAAGCCCGTGCTCATGCTGCTGCTGATGTCGATGCTCTTCGCGCCGGGCGTCATCCCCAGCTATCTGATGGTCAAGCAGCTCCATCTGATCAACAGCTACTGGTCGTTGATCCTGCCGACCGTGATCAACGCGTTCAACGTGATCGTGCTGCGCTCCTTCTTCATGAATCTGCCCCAGGAGCTCATCGACGCGGCCCGTATGGACGGCGCTCCCGAACGGAAGATCCTTACGAGGATCATCCTGCCGCTGTCCAAGGCGTCCGTCGCCGTCATCGGACTCTTCTACGCGGTGGCGTACTGGAACGCGTTCTTCAACGCCCTGCTGTACATCAACGACGCGTCGAAGTGGCCCATGCAGATGGTCCTGCGTACCTACGTCGTCAACAACGCGCAGCTCAGTGGCGGCCAGCTGAACGTCGCGGCCGGTGCGGTTGCGCCTTTGGCCCAGTCGCTCCAGGCCGCGATCCTGGTGTTGTCGATCGTGCCCATCGTGATCGTCTACCCCTTCCTGCAGCGGCACATGAACAAGGGCGTGATGGTCGGGGCGGTGAAGGGATGAACACCAGCATGAACCCACCTCTGAGTCGCCGGGGTTTTCTCGCCTCTGCCGTCGGCATCGCGGCCGGTCTGACGCTCGCGGGCTGCGGAGACTACCGTGCGCCCTCGGCCGGCAAGGCCAACGCGACGGCTCAACTGCCCACGTACATCCCGTACAAGAGTGTTCAGACCTCGATGCCGGCGACTGCCGACGGTGTCGCGCCCGGCTATATGAAATACCCGGCGAACCCGGTCGAGGCATTCCCTGATGGCCCCCCTGCCAAGGGGCCCGCCATCGACATCATGACCCTGATCTTCAACCCGGTGCCGCCGTCGGTGAACCGCAACGTCATGTGGCAGGCCCTCAACAAGAGCATCGGCTGCGACCTCAACTTCCAGATCACGCCCGTCGGCGACTACCCGGCCAAGTTCGCCGTGACCATCGCGGGCGGCGATCTGCCCGACGCGATGCTGATGCTGCCGCCGAAGAGCAACACCGCGGCCACACCGGACATGCTGGACACCCTGTGCGAAGACCTCACTGAACATCTGACGGGCGACAACATCCGGGACTACCCGTACCTCGCCAACATTCCCAGCGCTTCGTGGGCTCCCTGTGTGCGCAACGGGGGGATCTACGCGATCCCGATGCCCCGGCCGCTCGCCGGCGGCCCCAACTACACCCGCCTCGACCTGATCGGCGAGCGGGGACTCGACCCGAATCCGAAGTCCTGGGACGAGTTCGCCAAGCTGTGCAAGGACGTGACGGACCCCAAGAAACAGCAGTACGCCCTCGGCGACAGCGTCACCGCCTGGAACTTCGTGATGCAGATGCTCAGGGGGCCCAACAACTGGGCTGCGGAGAACGGCAAGTTCACCTGGTACTTCGAGACCGAAGAGGCCAAGCAGGCCCTCGACGCCGTCCGCCGGCTCACCAAGGCCGGCGTCATGCATCCCGACACGTACAACGTCCTCGGCAAGGCCAAGGACTGGTTCGGCACCGGACGGACCGTCATGAATCCTGATGCGCCCGCGGCGTGGAACGACTACTACACCACGTACGCCCCGGCCACGAAGGGGTTCGACGTGGGCTACATGCTGGCGCCGGGCTACGACGGCGGCAGGGGCGGCCAGTGGGCCGGCTCGGCCAACTACGCCACACTCATCCTCAAGAAGGCACCCAAGGCGCGCATCAAGCAGATCCTGCGCGCGCTGAACGCCCTGGCAGCTCCCTTCGGCACGGATGCGTACCTGCTGCGCAAATACGGCGTCGAGGGCCCGGACCACACGGTCAAGGGAACCGACCCGATCCTCACCCCGAAGGGCGTGGCCGAGGTCGCACTGCCCACCATCTTCGCCACGGACGCGCCGTTCACCCTCTATTACCCGCAGAAGCCGGAGATCGTGCCCACGCAGTACGCCTTCCAGACGAAAGCCGTCAAGGAGCTGATCCCCAACCCGGCCGAGGCCCTGTACTCGCCGACGGACTCCCAGAAGTCCCTCCTTCTGCAGACGACGCTGGACGACACCCGCAAGGGCATCATGCAGGGCCGCCTGCCGCTCAGTGAGTGGGACGACGCCATGAAGAACTGGCGCAAGGAGGCCGGCGACCAGATCCGCGCGGAGTACGAACAGGCTTGGGAGGCCCGCCACTCATGAACCGAACCCCTGCCGAGGACCGTGCCCATTGGGAACGGACCGCGGACCGCCTGCTGCTCGCCGTCCGGCCGCACGCCACGGACCGGCACGCCCTGATCCGGCTGCCGGGTGTGCCGAGCAGCAGCGGTGAGCACAGTGACGGACTGGAGGGTTTCGCCCGCACGTTTCTGCTGGCCGGTTTCCGGCTGGCCGGTGCGGGCGGCAGCGATCCGTACGACCTGGCCGGCTGGTACGCGGCCGGCCTGGCCGCCGGCACCGACCCGGACGGCCCGGAGCGCTGGCCGACCTTCGCCGAGCGCAACCAGGCCAAGGTCGAGGCCGCGTCCATCGCGCTCGCGCTGCACGAGACACGGCCCTGGATCTGGGACCGCCTCGACGACCGGGTGCGGCAGCGGGTCCTGGACTGGCTCGCCCCGATGGTCGGCGACCCCATGCCCGGGAACAACTGGATCTGGTTCCAGGGCGTCACCGAGGCATTCGCCCGCACCGTCGGCGGCGCCTTCCGCCAGCAGGACCTGGACCGGGTCATCGGGCTGACCGACGGCTGGTACGCGGGCGACGGCTGGTACTCCGACGGGCTCACCGGCGGCGAGCGGCGCAACTTTGACCACTACAACGGCTGGGCCATGCACCTGTACCCGCTGTGGTTCTGCCGGATCCTCGGCGACGCCGCGCCCAGCGGGCTCCTCGACCGCTACCGGGACCGGCTGCGCCGCTTCCTTGCGGACCAGCGGATCCTGATCGGCGCCAACGGCTCGCCGCTGATCCAGGGCCGCTCGCTCACCTACCGGCACGCCGCGCTCGCCCCGCTGTGGACCGGCGCCCTGTTCGACGCCACCCCGCTCGCACCGGGCGAGACCCGGGCCATCGCCAGCCGGATGCTCGACCACTTCACCCACCACGGCGCCACCGACGCCGACGGACTGCTCACCCTCGGCTGGCACCGGCCCTTCCGCGGCGTCCTCCAGGTGTACTCGGGGCCGGCCTCGCCGTACTGGGCGAGCAAGGGCTTCATCGGCCTGGCCCTGCCGCCCGACCACCCGGTGTGGACCGAGGAGCGGACCCCGCTCCCCGTCGAGCGGGGCGACTTCCACCGCACCCTGACCGCACCCGGCTGGCTCGTCTCCGGCACCGCCGCGGACGGCGTCGTACGCGTCGTGAACCACGGCGGGGACCACGCCGACCCGGCCCGGCCGCACGCGGACGACCCCTGCTACGCGCGGTTCGCCTACTCCACGCACACCGCGCCCGAGACCCCCGGCGACCCCACCGCGAGCCCCGGACCGTGCGCCGGCACCGACCCGCTCGACAACGCGGTGGTCCTGCTGGACGCGGCGGGCCGTGCCTCCCACCGGCGTCCGGCGACCCGGATCTCGGTGGACGGCGCCACGGCCGTCTCGCGCTCCCGCGCCCACTGGCCCGAGGACGCCACCTGGGACCCGTTCGGCGGACCCGCCACCCGGTACGCGCTCGGCCCCTGGATCACCGTCGGATCCGCGTTGCGCGGCTCGGTCGAGGTGCGGGCCGTACGCGTCGATCCCGCGCCCGGCGACGGTGCGGCCGGAGCCGGACATGTGCTGCGCGTCGGCGGCTGGGCCCTGGCGGTCGAACCGGGGTCCGCTCACCCGACCGGAAGGGCTGAGGGCGCCACCGCCCGGGTCGCGGGCGCCGACGGGCTGGTCTCCGTCGTCGTCGGCGCACAGGGGCTGCCCGGCGCCGCCGTGGTGGCCGGCGCCGGCAGCAACGCCCTCGGTGCCGCGTCCGCCACCCCGGTCGTGGCGACCGACGGCCCCGTGACCCACGGCGCCGCCCACGTCGCCCTCGTCCACCTGGGCGGCACCGGCCCCGCCGCCCTGCCCGAGGTCACCAGCCGTGCTCAGGGCAGCACCCTGTTCGTGGACGTGGCCTGGCCGGACGGCGCACGGGACACCGTCCGGCTGCCGGCCCCCGATCCCTCGTACGACCCCTGGAAGGACCAGCCCCGTGCATGACGACCGCCGCATCATCGAGGCCCGGATCCGCAAGCTGCTGGACCGGATCGTCCGCCCCGCCCTCTACAGCGCCGCGCGTCCCTTCGAGCTGAGCGCCTGGTTCGTCGACGGCGAGCCGGTTCCCGTGGCCGACGCGCTGGGAGCCCGCTACGAGCCCTTCACCCTGGGCGCGACCTGGGGCGGCCCCTGGGCGACGACCTGGCTGCGGGCGAGCGCGGAGGTTCCCGAGGAGTGGGCGGGACGGCGCGTCGAGGCCGTCTTCGACCTGGACTTCGACCTCACCAAGGGACCGGGCGGTCAGGCGGAGGGCCTGGTCCACGACGCCCAGGGCGTGCCGCTCCAGGGACTGCACCCCTACAACCGGAGTGTGCTGCTGGCCGGCTCCGCCACCGGCGGCGACCGGGTCGACCTGCTGATCGAGCTGGCCGCCAACCCGCCCATCGTCGGCAGCGCCGGGCTGCACCTGCACCACGGCTCGCTGGAGACCGCGGGCACCGAGCACATCTACCGGCTGGAGCAGGCCGAGATCGCGGTGCGCGAGGACGACGTGTGGCACCTCGTCCACGACATCGAGGTGCTCGACGAGCTGATGCACGAGCTGCCCGTCGGCTCCTCCCGGCGCCACGAGATCCTTCACGCCCTGCGCCGTGCCGCCGACGCCGTCGATGCGACCGACGTGGCGGGCACCGCCGCGGCGGCCCGGCAGCGGCTGGCCGATGTGCTGTCCCGGCCCGCGCACGCCTCCGCGCACACCGTCTCCGCAGTCGGTCACGCCCACATCGACTCGGCGTGGCTGTGGCCGGTCCGGGAGACCGTGCGCAAGTGCGCGCGTACCTTCACCAACATGACCACGCTGGCCCAGGAGTACCCCGAGCTGGTCTTCGCCTGCTCCTCGGCCCAGCAGTACGCCTGGATGAAGGAACAGCGGCCGGAGATCTTCGCCCGCATGAAGAAGGCGGCGGCCGAGGGGAACTGGGCGCCGGTCGGCGGCATGTGGGTGGAGGCCGACGGCAACCTGCCCGGCGGTGAGGCACTGGCCCGCCAGCTGGTCCACGGGCGGCGCTTCTTCGCCGAGGAGTTCGGCGTGGAACAGCACGGTGTGTGGCTGCCCGACTCGTTCGGGTACACCGCCGCCTACCCGCAGCTCGCCAAGCTGGCCGGTGCCCGCTGGTTCCTCACCCAGAAGCTCTCCTGGAACGAGACGAACAAGCTGCCGCACCACACCTTCGCCTGGGAAGGCATCGACGGAACGCGGATCTTCACCCACTTCCCGCCCGTCGACACCTACAACGCGTCCCTCACCGCGGGCGAACTCGCCCACGCCGAGAGCAACTTCGCAGACAAGGGAGTGGCCACCCGCTCGCTGGCGCCGTTCGGCTACGGCGACGGCGGCGGCGGCCCCACCCGGACCATGCTGGAGAAGGCCCGCCGCCTGCGCGATCTCGAAGGATCGCCCAAGGTCGTCGTCGAGGCACCCGACGCCTTCTTCGCGGCGGCCCGTGCGGAACGCGACGAACTCCCCGTGTGGCGAGGTGAGCTGTACCTGGAGAACCACCGCGGCACCTACACCAGCCAGGCCCGCACCAAGCGCGGCAACCGGCGCAGCGAGGCGCTGCTGCGCGAGGCCGAACTGTGGGCCGCCACCGCCGCCGTCCAGGCCGGCGCACCGTACCCGTACGAGCACCTGGAAGCGATCTGGCGGCGCGTCCTGCTCAACCAGTTCCACGACATCCTGCCGGGCTCGTCCATCGCCTGGGTGCACCAGCAGGCCGAACGCGAGTACACGGAGATCCACACCGAACTCGGCACGGTGATCGCCGACGCGGTCGGCCGGCTGCCCTCGGGGCCCGCGCTCCTCAACGCCGGGCCGTACGCCCGCCGTGAGGTCGCCGTGCTGCCCGCGGACGGAGGATCCCCGGGGTTCCCAGACGCCCAGTCCTTGTCGGACGGGCGCACCGCCGTCCTCGCCGAGGTCGGTGCGCTCGCCTCGGGCGGCACGGTGGACACGCCCCGGGCAGCCGTCACCGCCACGGCCCGGGACGGCGGCTTCGTCCTGGAGAACGGCGTGCTGAGTGTCGTCGTGGACCGGCGCGGCCTGATCACCTCGGTGTACGACCACACCGCACGCCGGGAGGCGATCGCCCCCGGCGCCGTGGGCAACCTCCTCCAGCTCCACCCCGACGACCCCAACCTGTGGTCGGCGTGGAACATCGACTCGTACTACCGCGACACCGTGCGCGATCTCGACGAGGCCGAGTCGGTGACACTCGTGGACGCGGGGCCGCTGCTGGCGGCCGTGCGGGTCGAGCGCACAAGCGGATCCTCCCGGTTCGTACAGACCGTCGAGGTCACCGCGGAGAGCCGCCAGGTCACCGTCCGCAACGACATCGACTGGCAGGAACGCGACACCGTCCTGAAGGCGGCCTGGCCGCTCGATGTGCACGCGGACCGGGAGAGCGCCGAGATCCAGTTCGGCCATGTGCAGCGGCCCACGCACGAGAACACCAGCTGGGAGGCGGCACGCTTCGAGCTGTGGGCGCACCGCTGGGTGCACGTGGGGGAGCGGCACTGGGGCGCCGCCCTGCTGAACGACTCCACCTACGGACATGACGTGCGCCGCGACACACGGGAGGACGGCGGCACCACCACCACCGTCCGGCTCTCCCTGCTGAGGGCCCCGCACAGCCCCGACCCGCAGGCCGACCGCGGACGGCACAGCTTCAGCTACGCGCTGCTCGCCGGCGCCGGGATCGAGGAGGCCATCGCCGGGGGCTACGCGCTGAACCTGCCCCTGCGACCCGCCCCGGCCGCGGCCCGGGCGCTGGTGGCCCTGGACACCACCGATGTCGTGGTGGAGTCGGTGAAACTCGCGGACGACCGCAGCGGCGACGTCGTGATCCGCCTGTACGAGGCGTGCGGCGGCGCGGTCCCGGCCCGGCTGACCACGACCTTCCCGCTCGCCGCCGCCCTCGACTGCGACCTGCTGGAGCAACCGGACCGGGAACTGGAACGCGCGGCGGACGGCGCGTCGGTCGATCTCGCGTTCCGGCCCTTCCAGATCCGCACCCTGCGACTGCGTCCTGCTATGGCAGAGGCGAAGTCACCGGCCCCGGCGGGCAGTTGAGCCGGGCGGGCACGATCCGCCCGGCACACCCCTGACCCGTCGTACCATTCCATCGATCTGTTGCCGCCGGAGCGGGCGACGCCGCACCACTGCCGCCGCCCGCCCGAGGCTGGGAGAGGCACGTTGACGAGCAAGACGGTGAGAACCGGAAAGAGCGCGATCCGGCGCGGCACCAACCTGCCACGCATGGGGGACTTCAACGAGTCCGTGATCCTGGACGCCATTCGCAGGCACCCGGCGGGCCTGAGCAGGGTGGAGCTGGCTCAGGCCACCGGCCTGTCCGCGCAGACCGTCTCGAACATCACGCGTCGGCTCCTCGACCAGGGTGTGGCCCGTGAGTCCGGGAAGCAGAACACCGGCAGCGGAAAGCCCCGGACCCTCCTTGAGATCGTCCCCACCTCCCGCTACGCCGTCGGGGTCCACCTCGACCCCGCCGTGATCACCTGTGTCCTGGTCGACCTCCTCGGCACGGTCGTCGCCCAGCACAGTCACCGGACCCCGAGCGGCGGCGACACCGACGGGATCGCCGCGGACATGGCCGCCTCGGTGTCCGCGCTCGTGACCGAGTCGGGAGTCGACGACGACCGGGTGCTGGGCCTGGGCATCGCCGCCCCGGGCCCCATCGACGCCGCCGCCGGCTGGGTCGTGGACCCTCCGGAGCTGCAGGGCTGGGGCCGCTATCCGCTCCGGGACCGGCTCAGCGAGGCGACCGGGTTCCCCGCCCTGCTGGACAAGGACGTCACCGCCGCCGTCGTCGCCGAACGCTGGGCCGGCGCCGCCACCGACAGCCGCAACCTGCTGTTCTTCTATCTCGGCACCGGTTCGGGCATGGGGCTGGTGGTCGAGGACACCGTGCTGCGCGGTGTCTCCGGCAACGCGGGCGAGGTCGGCGGCCTCGGCGCGGCCTGCTCCACGCGGACCCTCGTCGACGAGGCCATCGCCCTGGGTGTGCTCGACCCCGAGTACACGGCGCTGGACCCGGCCGATGCGCAGCGCGGTCTGGAGCGGCTCGCGGAACTCGCCGCGGAGGGGCAGGACCAGGCGGACGGCATCATCGAGCGCCTCGCCATCCGCATCGGCAGGGGAGTCTGCGCGGCGGCGACGCTGCTGGACGTCGACACCATCGTCTTCGGCGGCCCGACCTGGCAGGTCCTCGCCGACCGGCTGCTCACCACCATCGAGCCGATGGTCGCCCGGTCCCCGTTCGTCAGGGCGACCCATCCGACGACGGTCGTCTCCACCACGCTGGGCGAGAACGTGGCCGCGGTGGGGGCGGCGTCCCTGGTCCTGGACCGGGCGCTGTCCGCTCAGCCCAGGTCCCTGCTGCTGGGATGAACCCGCCGTCCCGTCCCGGTGGCGCCGGGGCGGGACGGTCAGGGACGGGGCGCCCGACCGTGGCCGGCCGCCGCGCGTCCCATGGCGGCCAGTGCCTGGCGCAGGACGGCCGGCGAGGTCGCGAAGTTGAGCCGTACGCATCCTGCGCCGCCGCTGCCGAACACATGCCCGGAGCTGAGGGCGACACGGGCTTCGTCGAGAAACATCTTCGCCGGTCCGGCGAGGTCGCTCACGGTGCCGGGGCCGTCCGGCGTGCGGTCGTGGTGCAGTCCCAGCCGGGTGCAGTCCAGCCAGGCGAGACACGTGCCCTCGGGCGGGAGGTACCGCACGGCCGGAAGGTGCTCCGCCACCAGGTGTCCCAGCAGGCTGCGGTTCGCGTCGAGGCCGGCCAGCAGCCCGTCCAGCCACTGCGTGGCGTCACGGAAGGCCGCCGTGTGCGCGATGACGCCCAGGTGGCTGGGGCCGTGGCCGACCTCCTCGGGCATCCGCCGCAGGTCGTCCGCGGCCTCGGCACCGGCGACGGCGAGGGCGGCCTTGGCGCCGGCGAGGTTCCATGCCTTGGACGCGGAGGTCACCGCGAAACCGTCCGCCGAGCCGGGCACACCGAGGAAAGGTGTGAAGACGGCCCCGGGCAGCACCAGCGGGGCGTGTATCTCGTCGGAGACCACCCGCACACCGTGCCTGCGGGCGAGCGCCGCGACGGCTTCCAGTTCGGCTCGGGTGTGGACGACGCCGGTCGGATTGTGCGGGTTGCTCAGCAGGAACGCCGCGTGGCGGCCGTGGCGGCGTGCGCGGACGAACGCCTCCTCAAGGGCGCCGAGGTCGATCCGCAGGCCGGTGCCGAGGGGCGCCTCGACGACCTGCCGGCCGGCGTGGGAGACGAACGCGTAGAACGGCGGGTAGACCGGGCAGCAGACGACGACGGCGTCGCCCGGGCCCGTGATCAGGCGGAGGACTTCGACGATGCCCGTCATCACGTCGGGCACGATCGCGGTGTTCTCGATGCGCACGCCGTCCCACCGCCACCGTTCCGCGGCGAACGCGGCGAAGGCCTCGGCGTACGCGGTGCCATGGGGGTATCCGGTGTCGCCGAGGTCGACGGCGCGGTGCAGGGCCTCGGCGACGGCGGGCGCCAGCGGGACGTCCATCTCGGCCACCCACAGGGGCAGGACGTCCTCGGGATGCACGCGCCACTTCATGCTGGTGCGCCGGCGCAGCTGCTCGACGGACAGCTGGACGAGAGGATCTGTCCGGTTGCGGTCCGCGGACTCGGAGTGCGGGTGGTCGCCGGATACGTTCACGCGGTGCTCCCCCCTGGCCCGGTGGGACGGACCGGGCCTGCGGTGGCGGTGTGGCGGGTGGACCGGCTGCTGCGGACACTGCCGGGAGGTGTCACGGACAGGAGTGCGCCGGGACGGTCCCGCCCTCGGCATGATTCCGGGGAGACGGCGCGGAAGGAAGGCGCGGGCGCCCGTAGATGCTTCCTGTCCGCGTCGCCCCTGGACGCCGGGACCGCACCCACCGATGTGTGTTTATACCTATATTTCCCTTTATGAGGGTGCATGGCGGGCGTAGCGCACGGTGGTCGGCCAGAGTGCGTCGGGATCCGATGCTGCTCTCGCCGGCGCTCCTGACGGCGCTGCTCGCCCTGCTCGCGGTGCTGACCCCGCCCGAAGTGCCCATGACCCGGTTGCTGCCCGCGGCGCCCGCGCTCGCGGCGGCGCTGTGGCCGGTCGGCCCCACCCTGGTCCTCGGCCTTGCATGCACGCTCGGCGTCTCGGTCTACGCCGTGCTGTCGTCGGACCACTCCATCCTGTTCACCGCGGCAGCCATCGGGCTGGTCACCGTGGCCGCGGCGTACGCCAGCCATCTGCGTCTGCAGCGGGAGGACACGATCACCGAGGTCCGTACCGTGGCGGACGCCACGCAGAAGGTGCTGCTGCGGCCCATCCCGCGCCGTGTCGGACCCCTGGAGATCGGCAGCCTCTACCTGACCGCCACCCCGCACGCACGGGTCGGCGGCGACTTCTACGCCCTGGCCGACACCCCCGACGTGATCCGCCTGATCATCGGCGACGTCCGCGGCAAGGGACTGCCCGCTCTCGCCATGGCCTCGGCGGTGCTCGGCTCGTTCCGGGAGGCGGCCTACGCGGCCACCGGCCTCGCGCAGATCGCCGACTGCCTGGAGACGACCCTGTGCCGTGACGCCGCCGCCGCGCTCGCCCAGGGCGACGCCGCCGAACTCTTCGCCACCGCCGTCCTCGCCGAGATTCCCCGCGACGCCGCCCACGCCACCATCCTCAGCTGCGGCCACCCCCCACCTCTGCTCGGCCGCCGCGGCAGCGTCCACGTCCTCGACACCGACGACCCGGGCCCGCCCCTCAACCTGGGCGGCCTGCTCACCCCCGCCTTCCACCCCCACCGCTTCGCCTTCGGCGCCGGCGACCAACTCCTGCTCTACACCGACGGCGTCACCGAGACCCGCGACGCCGACGGAACCTTCTTCCCCCTCGCCACCTGGGCCCGCGACCAACTGGACAAACCACCTCGGCAAGTCCTGAAAGGACTGCACCACGCCCTGCTGGAACACAGCGGGGACAATCTGAACGACGACATCGCCGCCATCGCGATCCGGAAGACCGCCTGAGCCCGACCGCCTGGCCGCCTGCCGGGCTCCGGTTCACGCCGTACGGCGTGAACCGGGAGGGACACAGGCGCACGGGCGGGGCGCTCGCCGGTACGCGCCGCTCACGCCTTCCGGGCGAGTCCGCCGTGCTCGGCGACGGTCCCCGGGGCGGCCGCACCGGGCTCCGGCCGCCACTGCGTCACCGGGACGACACCGGGATCGATGAGTTCCAGACCGTCGAAGAACGTGGTGATCTCATCGACGGTGCGCAGCGTGTACGGGACGGCTCCACTGTCGTTGTAGGCGTTCTGGGCCCGCTCGAAGACCGGGTCGATGCCGCGCGACCCGTCGTTCACGGAGAGGTGGCTGCCCGCAGGCAGGGCGTCCATCAGCCGGGTGACGACCGAGCGGGCCTGCTCGCGGTCGGGGATGTGCCCCAGGATGTTGCTGAGGATGAGCGCGGTGGGCCGGCCGAGGTCCAGCGTCTTGGCGGCGGCCGCGAGGATACGGTCCGGGTCCGTCACATCGGCGTCGACATAGGCGGTGGCGCCCTCGCGGGAGGAGTAGAGCAGGGCGCGGGCGTGGCCGAGGACCATCGGGTCGTTGTCGACGTAGACGATCCGCGACTCGGGGGCGAGTCGCTGGGCGACCTCATGGGTGTTCTGGGCGGTCGGCAGGCCGGTGCCGACGTCCAGGAACTGCCGGATACCCGCCTCATCGACCAGATACGTGATGGTGCGGTGAAGAAAAGCGCGGCTGCTGCGGGCGATGGTGACGATGCCGGGGAAGACGGCGGTGTACGCGTCACCGGCTTCCTCGTCGACGGGGTAGTTGTCCTTGCCGCCGAGCCAGTAGTTCCAGATGCGGGCCGAGTGCGGCACCGACGTGTCGATCTTCTGGAGCGCGGTCGGGTCGGGCGTCGTCGTGGGATCGGTCATGAGTCGTGTCCGTCTTTCAGCCGGGGCGGGCATCGTCCGGGCCAAACCTATGTCCCAACACCCTTGTCCCACCAGCAAGTTCGGGAATGCACGGCCGGTGGAGGCGGTGGGGGCCGTTTCGGCCGCAGCGAGACCCCTGTCCGGGCGCGGGCCGTGCCGGTGGGCGGTCCGGGGCGCGTGGCGGGTACGGCCTGGTGGCCGGATACGGCAAGAGTTGTGAAGGCTGTGGACTTCTACTTCTACTTCGCCCTCCTCGCGGTCGTGGCCGCCCTGCCCTACCCGACGCGGTTGATCAGCGAGTACGGCGAGACCACCACGGCGACCGCCGTCCATGCGGGGGCGATTACCCTGGCCATCTCCCTCAACTGCGCGATGTACCTGCGTCTGCTGGTCGCCCCCGCGCTGGCCGCACCGCACGTGACGACCACGGAGCTGAAGGGACTGTTCCGCCACGGCGTCGCGCTCGTCCTGGTCTTCGCCACGTCGATCCCGGTGTTTCGACTCTCCGAGCCTCGCCAAGTACTGGTGGCTGCTGGCATTCGCGGCCCGGTTGCTGTTCCGCCTGCCGGCCGGCGAGGACGAACCGTAGTACCAGTTCTGGTCGCGCAGGCCGGCGTCCGCACAGCGGCCTGCCGAGGGGGCGCCGTCCCTGGAGGAACCGGCCTGATCTCGGCCGTACACCGTCAGCAGACGGCTGACCGGTCGCAGCGCTGTGCCCCGGGGCCGGGCCGAGCGGACACTGTTGCCGGCTGAGTGTCCGAGCGGCCCGGCCCCGGGGCACAGTCATCGTGCGGGCGTCCGGGGCCGGTCCGTCACCCCCGCGGACGCGGGCCGCTGATGCGGAGCCGGATCGTGCGGGATTCCGGGCGCAGCGCGAACTCGGGCCACACATCCGGTCCGCAGGCCCGTGATCCGAGCCCGTGCTGGGCGGCGTCGATGAAGAGGTGACTCTTCCCGGACTCCGGCAGGTCGAACGGGTGCCGGGCCTGTGCGATCTGTTGGGGAGTGTGACGGCTGAGCGTGAATCCGGGGCGACGCCCGTGCATGTCCGGGAGGGTCGCGACGCGGAGCACTTCGCTGCTGCCGCTCGTCAGCACGAGCTGTCGCACCTGGGAGCGGTGCCCGGTCTCCTGGGGCCGCGCGTAGTCCACCGAGAGATCGTGGACGGTGGCGGAGAAACGCCCGACGCGAGCCGCGCGCAGACTGTCCGGGTAGGACTCGAACGGGCCCAGCCCGAACCACTCGGCGCCGTCCACCGCAGCCGTGCCGTCCGGCAGGTCGAAACGTATCCCGAGCCGCGGCCACACCGTCCGCCAGCCGCTCGACGGCTCGATCTCCACCCGCAGTTCCAGTTCGTCGCCTTCGACCGACCAGACGGACTCGACCAGCACCGACAAGGCGGAGTTCGCCGCGGAGACCTTGTCGACGGTCCGCAGCGCCTGCGCCGTGCACTCCACCGACAGACGCCGTGTGGTCAGCCGGTCGAGACCGTCGCGGCGCCACAGGTCGGCGTTGGAGACACCGGCGATGCTGGCGTCGCTCCCCTCGACCTCCTCCGAGGCGCCCTCGTCGTTGTCGGTCGGCGCACGGAACAGTTCCAGCCGCGGTCCCTCGACCGTCCGGCCGCCGAGGCGGGTGAGGGACCCGCCGACGAACTCGGCGATGCCGAGCGTCAGGGTCCCGTCGCTTCGCCGCCACGGGTGCCGGGACCGGACACCCGGTACCGGACGGTGCGCCGAACGGTCCGACTGCGCGGTCGCGATCACGTGTCCGGCGTCCGCCCACACAGTGCCGGCCGCCAGCACCGCGTCGACGGTGAGCCACGTCTCCGCATCCGCCGACACCGGGACCGCGGGCAGGGGCACCCGCAGCGACCCGCCCGCCGCGACGGCCGGGACGTCCAGTTCCCCGTCGGCCACCTGCGCGCCGTCGTGTTCGACGCGCCAGTGGAAACGCAGATCGGACGTGTCGGCCGAGTGCCGCAGGTTCGTCACCGTGACGTGGCCGGCCTCGAAGGCGAGGCGGACGGGCTGCACCACGGCCTTGAACTCGTGGAGGCTGGGAGTCGGGATGTCATTGCTCAGCAGCATTCCGTCCATCACGAAGTTGCTGTCGTGGACGACCTCCCCGAAGTCACCGCCGTACGCGTAGTACGGCCTGCCGTCGGGGGTCTTCGTCAGGATGCCGTGGTCGCGCCACTCCCAGACGAACCCGCCGTGCAGCCGCGGATAGCGGTGCACCAGCTCCTCGTACTGGTCGAACGCCCCCGGTCCGTTGCCCATCGCGTGGGCGTACTCGCACAGCAGGAACGGCTTGGCGCGCTGCCGGGCGCTCTGGGCCGGGGTGCAGTTCAGCAGCGTCGACCCCGAGCCGTCCGTGCCGATCTCCTCGGTCTCCCGCACCGACGCGTACATGCGGGAGTAGACGTCGGTGTACTCGCCGGTGTGGTCGCCCTCGTAGTGCACCGGGCGCTCGGCGTCGCGGGCATGGACCCAGGCGGACATCGCGGCGAGGTTGCTGCCCGTGCCGGCCTCGTTGCCGATCGACCACATCACGATGCTGGGATGGTTCTTGTCGCGTTCGACGGTGCGCTCGATCCGGTCGAGGTACGCCGCACGCCACGCCGGGTCGTCGCTCGGGTTGCCGGCCCAGTCGACCGCGTCGAAGCCGTGCGTCTCCAGATCGCATTCGAGGACGACCCAGAAGCCGAGTTCGTCGGCGAGGTCGAGCAGCCGCGGATGCGGGGGGTAGTGACTGGTGCGGATCGCGTTCACGTTGAACCGCTTCATGCGGGCCAGGTCCGCCCGGGCGTGCTCCTCGTCGAAGACCCGGCCGCGCTCGGGATGCGCCTCGTGGCGGTTGACCCCGTGGAAGACGACACGGCGGCCGTTGACCAGGAACTGGTCACCGCGGATCTCGACCGTACGGAAACCGATGCGCAGGGCGATGGTCTCGGCGGCCGTCGACACGGTGGCGTCGTAGAGCCGCGGCAGTTCCGCGGACCAGGGATGTACACCGGTGACGTCGAGCGGTGCCACGTCGGCCGGGGTGGCCCACATCTGTTCGACGCCTAGTTCGGGGATGCGCAGGGTGACCGGGAACGCCGCCTCGTCGGCGACGACCTCGGGGTCCACCCGCCCGCGCCCGTCCTCGAAACCGGTCCGCAGCCAGACGTCCTCGATGCCCCCGGCCGGGCGGGCGGTCAGGGTGACGTCCCGGAAGATGCCCGGCAGCCACCACTGGTCCTGGTCCTCGACGTAGCTGGCCGCCGACCACTGGTGCACCCGCACACTGACGACGTTGTCCCCGGGGCGTACCGCCGACGTCACATCGAACTCATGGGTGAGGCGGCTGCCACTGGCACTGCCGATCTCGACGCCGTTCACCCACACCTTGAAGAGGGACTCGACACCGTCGAACCGCAGCAGGACGCGCTCGGCATCCGACCAGTCGGCGGGGATGTCGACGTGCCGGCGGTAGTCGCCGGTGGGGTTCTCGTCCGGGACGTGCGGCGGGTCGATCGGGAACGGGAACTGCCTGTTCGTGTAGATCGGCCGGCCGTAGGCCCCGTCGCCGTGCAGCACCCAGTGTGCGGGCACCGGAATGCTGTCCCAGCCGTCGTCGTCGAAGTCGTCGGCCGCGAAATCCTCCGCCACCGACGCCGTGGGCGACAGACGAAAGCGCCAGGGGCCGTTGAGCGAGCACGAGGGTGCGTCCGAGCGCAGCCACGAGCGGGCCGGGCGCAGTGCGCCGCGTCCCGGCGCGGTGTCCGAAACATACGCGGAGAATTCGGAGGACAAGGAGTCACAACGCTTTCTTGGTAGCGGGTGGGGGTCCGAGCGTCGAACGCGGCCGGTCAGCGGACCACCACGGTGCGGATCTCCCAGGGGCCGAGGACGAGTTCCAGCCCATCGTCGGCCGGCGTCTCGGAAAGGGGCCGGCCGAGCAGGTCGACCGTGGTGGCCGTGGTGAACGCGCCCGTCACACGGACGGTCGAGCCGGTGTCGCTCATCGCGGTCAGCCGCACCTCGGTACCGGCCCCGCGCTCGGCGTCGGTGACGCGGCGGACGCTGGACACGTAGACGTCTTCGCCGTCGACCTGCACGCCCGTGGCGTCCGGCGGCAGAGTGCCGCCGGCGGGGGCGGTTCCGCGGGCGACGAGCACGTCGTTGCGGAACTCCTCGGAGAGCGCGACCGCGTGCGCACCCTGCCAGCCGGTGGCCGAGGGAACGACGGCGAACCGGTTCTCGATGCGCATCCCGAGATCCTGCGCGCCGGGCGTGGGGATCTCGCTGGCGGCGGGCTCGTCGCGGAGGGGATGGATGTTGACGCTGATCGAGCCGATCGCGCGCAGCAGCGTGATGGCGAGTTCCGAGCCGTCGTCGACGAGCTCGTACTCGGCGGAGTGGTCGAGCAGGACGTTGGCGGCTCCGGCCGACACGAACGAACTCGCCGGGAAGGTCGGGATCGGGTACTCGCCCCAGCCGCCCTCGGCGGTGAGTCCGCGCTCGGTGACGGCGAACTGGCCGGCGGAGGCGGAGGCGGCCGCCGGCTCGGGCAGCGGCACATGGAAGCGCAGCCGGTGGTCGGCGGACTGGTTCAGGAACGAGGTGGAGACGCGGACGAAGGGCTCACCCGCGCGCACCTCCACGAGCGTCTCCACCGGTGTCGGCACGGTCCGGCCGCTGCGCACGTCGCGGTCCTGGGAGAGCTCGGCGGGCCACGCGTAGACGCGGGTGACGCGCAGCCGCCCGCGCAGCGGGCCGCTGTCCAGGAGCTCGACGGAGACGTCCGTCGGCTCCGACACGAGCACGTCCTGCGCCGGAGGAGCGTAGTTGTAGCTGTCGCCGCGGTCACCGCCGTCGACGAGGCGGCCGACGCCGGACAGCACGGTGCCGTCGGCCCCGGTCACGGTCAGCGTGCCGTCGTCGGCGACCGCGACCTCGACCAGGCCGTTGGCGAGCGTGCGTGCCGTCGCCGTCGCGGGTGCGGCCGTCGTCGCGGCGGCCGACGCCTCGCCGGGGCCGACCCGGAAACTCGCGAGCCCGGAGGCCGGCACCTGCACCGGCACCAGCGCGGTGGCTCGCGCCTCCTCCAGCGTCAGCACCCGCCACTCACCCGGGTGCGCGGCGGCCGCGGCGGCCACCTCGCGGCGCAGGATCAGCAGGTCGAACGGGCCGCTGGTGGGCACCTCGGCGAGGTGGAAGACGAGCGAGCCCGCGGTGAGCTCGTAGTGGTCGATCAGCCGGCCGAAGAGTTCACGGCGGTGGATGCGGCGCAGGACGCGTTCCAGCTGCGACGCGTCCATGCGCTCGTCGCTGAGCACCGTCGGGGCCTCGGAGATCAGCTGCACCGGCTGCACCGAGCCGTCGGCGCCGGTCGCGACCAGCGCCGAACCCTCGGGCGGAGCCACGACGTCCACCTCGACCAGGGCCGTACGGGAGAACGGCAGCGGGTTGGCCACCAGGTGACCGTCGCTCGGCACCCGGGCGGCGGGCTCGGCGAGCGCCGCGTCCCGGACGGCACGCGCGGCCTGCGCGGCTTCGGCGAGCCGGGCCTCGACCTGGTCAGAGGTCTCGTCGGTCCCGGAGCCCACCACCGAGTCGTGCGCGGTCGATTCGATGATCTTGTGCCAGGCGAGCGAGAGGAACGGCGTGTCGTCCCGCTCGGACCACAGGGCGTTCACCCGCTCGGCGTGGTCGATGGTGCGCTCGGCGACGGCCATCCGCTGCTTGAGCCCGAGCCGTACGGAGAGCACGCCCGGGAGGATGTTGCCGCGCACATGGCTGCGGAGTTCACCGGTGACGACCGCGGACACCTCGTCGCGCACATGCTCACGGATGTACTCGTCGAGCGTCGCGATGGTGATGGCGCGCTCCTCGCTGGACGCCCGCCGCAGCCAGGCCGCCAGTTGCGGGTCGGGCGCGTTGTGGTCGGTGCCGGCCATCGCCAGCACCGGGTCGTTGCCCCAGCGGTCGGCCGTCATCTGCGCGTACTCGCCGAGCGCGCGGCCGATCTGGTCCGGCACCAGCAGGACGTCGAGGCCGTTGTCGTAGCCGTCGAAGAGGAACTCGGTGCGCACCTGCGAACCGTCGGGAGCCCGCCAGTGGAAGGCATGACCGTCGACGGTGCCGGGCACCCCGCGCCACAGTGCCGCGTGCTCGATGCCGGCCCGGGCCAGGATCTGCGGCATCTGCGCGATGTGGCCGAACATGTCCGGCAGGTAGCCGGTGGACATCGAGCCGCCGAGTTCCGCCGCTGCCGCCCAGCCCATCTGGAGGTTGCGCACGATGGTCTCGCCGGAGCAGAGGAACTCGTCGAGCAGGATGAGCCACGGGCCGATGGCGAGTCGGCCCTCCTCGACCAGGGCCACCACACGGTCGCGGTTTTCCGGCCGCATCTCCAGGTAGTCCTCGACCGCGGCCATCTGCCCGTCGACGGTGAACCGGAAATCAGGATTCGCCTCGGCCGTCTCCAGCACGGTGTCGAGGGCGGTGACCAGCCGATGCCGGAACACCTGGAACGGCTCGTACCACTCGCGGTCCCAGTGGAAATGGGGCACGAAGACGGCGGAATTGGGCATGGCGAGAGGAACCTTCTGGGCTGAGCGGGCAGGAGAGCGGGTGGGGCGGGTGGTGACGTCGGCGGTGCCGCAGCGTCACTTGAGGGAGCCGGCGGCTATTCCGGTGCGCCAGAATCGCTGCAGCAGGATGAAGACGAGGATCACGGGCACGATCGACACGAGCGAGCCGGTGATCACGGTCTCCTGGAGCAGCGGGACACGGGCGGTCTGACCGTTCCACTCGTACAGGCCGAGGGTGATCGGGAACAGGGACTCCTTCTGCAGCATCACCATCGGCAGGAAGAAGTTGTTCCAGATCGTGACGAACTGGAACAGGAAGATCGTCACCAGCGCCGGCGACATCATTTTGAGCGCCACCGAGAAGAAGGTGCGGAACTCACCGGCGCCGTCCAGCCGCGCCGCCTCCATGAGCTCCTGCGGGACGGAGGCGTTGGCGAAGATGCGCGCCAGGTAGACACCGAACGGGTTGACGATGCTCGGCAGGAACACCGCCAGGTAGGTGTTGACGATCCCGGTGGCCGAGAACAGCAGGAACAGGGGGAGTGCGAGGGCCGTGGTGGGCACGAGCACGCCGCCGAGGATGACGGAGAACAGGAACTCGCGGCCCCGGAAGCTGAACTTGGCCAGGGCGTATCCGCACAGCGCGGACACCAGCGTGCCGACGGCCGCGCCCAGCACCGCGTAGATCACGGTGTTGAGGGCCCAGCGCCCGAAGATGCCGTCGCTGCGCGCGAACAAGGTGTGCAGGTTGTGGAACAGGTTGAAGTGCGAGAACGCCAGCCCGTTGGTGGAGGCGAGTTCGCCCTGCGGTTTCGTCGCCGCGACGATCAGGAAGTAGATCGGCAGCAGGAAGTAGATCACCAGCAGGAGCATCAGGGCCATCGCGGCGGTACGGCTGATGCGGCTTTCCCGTATCGGGGATTGGTTCTTCACAGTCCGGCCTTCTTCGAGGTCAGTCGCATGAACCCGAAGCTCAAGACGAAGGTGATGACGGCGATGACCACGGAGATCGCCGCGGCCTGCTGGTAGTTGTTCCCGGAGGCCACCGCGTAGGCCAGCATGTTGGGCGTGAACGTGCTGGAGATGTTCGACGAGATCTGGCGCAGCACGGCCGGCTCGGCGTAGAGCTGCAAGGTGCCGATGATCGAGAAGACGGTGGTGAGCACGATCGACGGGGCGATGATCGGGACCTTGATCCGCCACGCGATCTTCCAGTTGCTCGCCCCGTCGAGCTTCGCGGCCTCGTAGATCTCCTGCGGGATCCCCTGCAGCGCCGAGAACATGATCAGCATGTTGTAGCCGGTCCAGAGCCAGGTGGAGACGTTCGCCGCCGACCACAGCACCGCGCCCGGGCCCAGGAAGTCGGGATGCAGGCCGACGCCCTGAAGGATGTCCACGACCGGGCTGAGCTGCGGCGAGTAGAGGAACGACCACATGATCGCGGCGATGACACCGGGCACCGCGTACGGCATGAACGCCGTGACGCGGAAGAACGCCTTGATCTTCAGCAGGGGGCTGTCGAGCAGCAGCGCCATGATCAGCGCGATGAACAGCATGACCGGCACCTGCACGATGCCGAACAGTCCGATACGGCCGATGCTGGACCAGAACTGCGAGTTCTGGAACACCTGCGCGTACTGCTCAAAACCGCCGAAGGTCGTGTACGACGTGCCGTACTGTCCGCCGGTGCGGCGCACCACGCGGAAGCTCTGCCAGAGGGCGTAGCCGATCGGCACGAGGTAGAACAGCACGAACGGGAGGAAGAACGGGGTCAGGAACGCGGCGATGGTGCCCGCCCGGGGGCCGCCGCCGTTGAGACGACGGCGGCCCCTCGGCGACGCCACGCGGGTTGTGCGATGGGTGATGTCAGTCATGCTGCGGTCACTTGCCCGCCGCAGCCGGGATCGCCTGGTCCTTCATCGACTTCAGCGCGGCGTTCTGCGCGGCGGTGAGCGCGTCGCTCACCGTGCCGTCGCCGGCCGCCGCCTTGGCCAGCGAGTCCTGCAGCGCGAGGTTCACCGTCTTCTGCGTGGGACCCCAGGCGAAGTTGGTGTCGATCTTCTTGGACGACTCGGCGAAGACGTCGAAGATCTTCTGGTTGTTGTAGTAGGGAACGCCCTTCGACAGCGCGGGAAGCTCCAGGCCGTCGGTGGCCGCCGGGTAGAGGCCGCCCAGCTTGTTCTCCAGCGCGAGGGCTTCCGGGTCGGAGTTCAGCCAGGTGTTGAACTTGACCGACTCGTACAGGTGCTTGTTGCCCTTCATGAACGCGACGGTGGACCCGCCCCAGTTACCGGACGCACCGTTCGTGCCCCACGTCGGCATCGGGACGATGGACCACTTGCCGGCCTGGCTGGGCAGGTTGTCGCGCAGCATGCTGTAGCCCCAGGCGGCGCCGACGTACGTGGCGATCTGGTTCTTCTGGTAGGCCGCGTACATCTGGGTCGACGTGTTCGCCAGGTCCGTGCGGACCAGCTTGTCCGAGATCATCTTCTGCCAGTAGTCGGCGACCTGCTTGCTCCGGTCCGACACGACCGAGACCTGCCACTTGTCACCGGCGTACTTGTACATCTCGGCGTTGTTCTGCCAGAGGAGCCCGTTGAACCACTCGGCGTTGTTCGGGTCGAAGAACGTGATGGTCAGGTTCGGGTCGGCCTTGTGCAGCGTCCGCGCCGCCGCCTGGTACTCGTCCCACGTCTTGGGGACCGCCACGCCGTACTTCTTGAAGATGTCGGAGCGCACGAACAGGGCCATCGGGCCGGTGTCCTGCGGCATGGCGAACACGCCGGTGTCGCCGAAGCTGGTCTGCGACCAGGTCCAGGGGACGAACTTCGACTTGGCGGCGGTCGCGTCCTTGCACGCCGAGGCGTCGACGAAGGCACCCTGGGTGCGCAGGCTGGGCAGCTCGTCATAGCCGACCTGGGCCAGTTCCGGCGCCTTGTCCGCCTTGAGGGCGTTGCTGATGGTGCCGTACTGGTCGTTCGAGATGTTCTTCATCTCGACCTGGATGTTCGGGTTCTTCTTGTTCCACAGGTCGACGACCTTGTCCATGCCCGGAACGGTGTTCCAGTACTGCAGGGTGACCTTGCCCTTCGAGGGCTCGCAGGAGGCCGCGGAATCCTTACCCGATCCCGACGAATCGGTGGACGACGAGCATCCGGCGAGGACGGCAATACTGGCTGCCGCGGCGACGGCGAAGCGGACACGCGTGACTGTGCTGCTCATATCTTCCGTTCCAGAGAACGACTAGCGATGGCGCTAGACGGGTCGACGTTGACACCTCGGGCGATATGCCTTCTGGTTGGAATGGACGGGACGCAACGAGCACCGGCCCGGCGGTCGGTCGCCGTGGCGCTTCGTTGGTCATGTCATGTATTTTACGGTCCGTGAACGTTCACGGGAACGCTCACGGGAGCGCTCACGAACTGTGTTGAAGTGTTCGGAAGTGTGCGCTCCGGTGCGCCCGAGTGTCAAGACTTTCGGGTCAAACAGGATTCCGGCAGGTTACGCGGACCCGCCGGGCCGCAGTTCGGTCCGGACCCCGGGACTGCTGCCGGTGAGCGGCCCCGCAGCGGTTCAGCGGGTGCGTGACCGGCCCGGTGGGGAGCTCGCCGGGCCGGTCGCGCACCCGGGGGAGACATGCCTCACTCCAGGGCTGAGGCATACTCGGACCGCCGCGACGCAGCTGTGTCGTCCGATGTGTGGAGGTGAGCGATAGTGCCGTCCGGGACCGAGTCCCGCAGGGTGACGATCCATGACGTCGCCCGTGCTGCCGGTGTGTCCCGGCAGACCGTGTCACGTGCGCTGAACGACAAGGGGGAGATCGAACGTTCCACCAAGCAGCGCGTGCTCGACGCGGCCCTGGCCCTCGGATACCGGCCGAGCCGGTTCGCCCGGGGCCTGGTGCGCCAGGACACGATCACCGTCGGTCTGGTGATCCCCGATCTGCTCAACCCGTTCTTCACCGAGGTCGCCCACGCGGCCCTGGAAGCAGCGCGGTCCCGCGGCTGGCACGTCGTCGTCTACGACACCGCGGACAGCGCGCAGGAGGAGTTCGGCACACTCCAGGTGATCGCCTCGCAGGTGGACGCCGTGGTCGGCTACTTCAGCCGGTCCGAGGGCGAGATCGAACAGCTCGCCCGGGGACTTCCCGTCGTACTCATCGACCGTGAGGGCGACACCGAACGGTTCAGCTCCATCCGGATCGACGGGCGCGACGGCGTCAAGGCGGCGATCTCGTACCTCGTCGAGGCGGGCCATCGGCATATCGGCATGCTCGACCACGCCGCCCGGGCCCAGCCGAGCGGCCGCCACGCCTGGTTCGCCGACGCGATGGCCGCCTGCGGTCTCGGTGACGGCCCGGTGTGCCGCGCCGACCAGAGTGTGGAGGGCGGCGACGCCGCGCTGGAACGCCTGCTCGCCGAGCACCCCGAGGTCACCGCCGTCTTCACCTTCAACGACGTCATTGCCATCGGTGCGCTGCGAGGCGCGCGCCGGATCGGACGCAGCGTTCCCCGGGACCTGGCCGTGATCGGCTTCGACGGGGTGGGCCTCGGCGCGCTCGTCGAGCCGCAGCTGTCCAGTGTGGCGCTCGACACCCGCAGGCTCGGGGTGCTCGCCGTCGAACAGGCCGCCCGCCTGCTCACCGGCAGTGACCCGCTCAGTCCCGAGGACCTGGTGACACGGGCGGAACTGCGACTGCGCGAGTCCGCGTAGCGTCACGCGGCGGGTTCGGCCGGCCCGCCGCGGTCCCCGGCGGTGCTGTGCCCTTCCCTCCCGTACGAGCGGTACGGGAGGGCAAGCCGCAGCAGCCGCCGTCCGTCACGGTCGTAGAGCACGACGTATTCCGCGATCACACCGGAGTCCACGACCGCGGACGGATCGTCCGGTATTCGGGGAACTGCATGTCCTCGTCAATGGTCGTCGTCCCTCGCTCGCTCTCGATCACCTGTCGGCACCGCGCCCGGCCGGCCGGTGCGCGGCTCACCGTAGGAGCGGGCGCCCGGGAGGGGTCCCGGCCGGCGTCGCCGGCACTGGCGTGGAGCAGTCGGCGTGCGAGACGGAGAATCACCCCGCGAGGGATGCCGAGTTCACCAACCGCAATTTCATCATTTCATCGCTTTGTCGCGTTTCCGATTGTCATGGCGCCGCGTCCCGGCCGGTGAACTGCCGCTGTCGAACGGCGAATGCAGGACCGTGTCATGCACCGGATGGTCGTGCCCTGCCGTCATGACGTCGAGGGGTCCGTGCATTGCGAAGGGGGCTGCTGACATCCCCTTAGGTTCTTCACTCTTGAGCGTGAAATTCTTCCCTATTTCGAGGGATGGATATCGGCATTCTGCGGCTTCTTGGGGATTACCTGGATGCGAAGGTCTGGGGGTCCCCATGAGGCAGTGGGCTGCTGCCGTCCGCAAGACGGCGATCAACGGTACGTGCGCCATCGCGTGCCTGGTGATGCTCGTTCTCGTCCATGGCGCCCTCAGTGCCGGACCCGCTCGCCTGGACGTCACCTCCGTCGGCCGGACGGTCCTCGCAACACCGACGGCCGTGCCCGCGGCGGAACACGTCGAACTGCGCTCCAGCGGCTCGGAGCGGGGCGCTCAGACACCGTCGCATCCGCAGCACTGGGTCGTCCGTACGTCGGGGCACAGCCCGAGCGCCCCGGTCGTCACCGACACCCCGGCCACCCTCGCCACTCTCCTGCCGCCTGAGAACGCCCCGCCGGGGCTTGCCTCGGCGGATGTTCCCGAACCGTTCCAGCGGAGTGCCCTCCTGCGCTGCTGACCGGGCCCGGCCCGCGCCCCTGAATCCCCCGACGCTCCCGGGGCATGCGGCCTGCCGCTCACAGCGACTCCCCACCCAGGAAGGGCACTCCATGCCGTACGACAGCTATGCCGTCATCCGTGCGCTGGTGCGCGCCGAAGCCGCCCGCACCGCGCGCGTCTCCGCCAAGAAACCGCCCGAGCCCACGCCGGCTCCTAAGAAGGAGCCGTCCGTTTCCTGCGCGTCCCCCGACGCCGACGACACACCGGTGACCTTTCTCGGCAGGGCGGCGTCCTGACGGACCGGGTGTGATCCGCTGTGCCGACACCGGCGAGCGGAGAAGCGGTCGGGCGCGGCGTCGATCGCGCAGGTGAACTGTCGAAGGCCGTTTGGGCCGCGCTGTGTGTACGGCACACTCCCGCCCCGGCCTTCGGCGGTTCACGCCGTGGAACCGGCTGCAATGATCGCTGAATTCCCTGTGTCGCGGACATTCCGTGATCTCGCGGTTTTCCTCACCGGTCCGGCCACCGGATTTGTATGACTGGCCTTTGCGGCGGGTGGTGGTGGGCGACACCGTGGGCTGCGGGCGCGGGCGCGGGCGCGGGCGAGCCGCGGCGGACGGCGCCACCGCCGGTACGGCACGACGGGCTTTCGGGGCCGCCGTATGTGACCATGGCGCGCGACCGCGCACTGAAGGGCAACTCAAGATCATGCGTATGACGACGTTGGGCAGGAGCGGACTGCAGGTGTCGAGGATCGCCTTCGGCACCTGGCAGTTGGGCGGCGACTGGGGCTCCTTCGACGAGGAGACGGCGACCCGCGCCATCCGGCAGGCCCGGGAACTGGGCGTGAACCTCTTCGACACCGCTCAGGCGTACGGCTTCGGCCGCTCCGAGGCGCTGCTCGGACGAGCGCTGCGGGAAGAACTCAAACGAGACCGGGAATCGGTGCTGATCGCCACCAAGGGCGGGGTCACCCCCGGCGGCGACCGGCCGCGCGACACCGGCCGGGTCTTTCTGCGGCAAGGTGTGGAGGACAGCCTGCGCCATCTGGGCGTGGAGTACATCGACCTCTACCAGGTGCACTGGCCGGACGCCGACACGCCGGCCGAAGAGACCGCGAGCGCGCTCCAGGAGCTGGTGGACGAGGGCAAGATCCGACATGCGGGCGTCTCCAACTACGACACCGGGCAGTTGACGGCCTTCGACGCCGTCCGGCCGGCGGAGACCCTGCAGCCGCCGTACCACCTTTTCCGGCGGCGCATCGAGGCCGACCCGATGCCGTACTGCCAGGCGCACGACATCGGCGTACTGGTCTACAGCCCCATGGGCAGCGGCCTGCTCACCGGTGCCCTCACCCCGGACTCCGTCTTCGCCCCGGACGACTGGCGGTCGCGGTCGGCCGCCTTCACCGGTGAGAACCTGCGGCACAACCTGCGGATCGTCGACCGGCTGAAGACGTTCGCCGCGGAACGGGGCGTAACGGTCGGTCAACTGGCCATCGCCTGGACCCTGGCCAAGCCCGGTGTGCACGTGGCCATCGTCGGTGCCCGCAGCCCGCAGCACATCGAGGACAGCCTGGCGGCCGCCGACGTGGAGCTGACCGAGGGCGACGTCGCCGAGATCGAGCGGATCACCGCGGACGCCGTCCAGGTCGCCGGTGCCGCTCCCGAGGGCGTGGAGTAGCGGAACGACACCGGCACGGTGAGCGCCGTCGTCGTACCCGCCCGTGAGGGGAGGCGGACGACGGCGGCGGACTCACGGTGTGGCGCTCAGTGCGCGTGTCCGGACTGCGTCTCCTGCGGTGCGGTGGCATCCGTTGCGGAGGCGTCCGGCTGCTTCGCCGCCGCATCCGTCCGCACGGTGAACGCGGCGGTGCGGACTTTGCCGTCGTGCTTGAAGTCCAGGAACAGCCGGTAGGTGCCGGCGCTGGGTGCCGTGGCGGTGAAGGAGACGCCGGGGCCCGGCTGGGTCTTTCCGTCGCCGGGCTCGCCGTTCGGGTGTACGTGCAGGTAGGCGAGGTCACCGGAGCGCAGTGCCACCAGGTGGCCGTAGGCGCCGAGGTAGGGCTGCAGGTCGCGGACCGGCTTGCCCTGCCTCGTCACGGTCAGGGTCAACTCGCTCGCCCGAGCCGGTGTCAGCTCGCCCTGGAAGCGCACCTCGTACCCGTCGACGGTGGCCGTCGTGCTCGGCGCGGGGAGCGGAGCGGGGGTGTAAGCGCCCGTCGCGACGAGGTCCGCACCGAGGGTCAGTCCGTCGCCACCGCGGGGGGCGAAGTCGGCGAAGACCCGGTACGCGCCGGCCGCGGGCAGGGCCACGGGCGTGGACCAGGTCCCGTCGGCGGCGCGGGAGGGGTGCAGGTGCCGGAAGGACGTCAGGTCCCGCGAGGCGATGATCAGGTGCAGTTCCTTGGTGTGCTCCAGCTGGTAGTCGGTCAGCGCCTGTCCGCTCGCGTCCTTCCGGACCGCGAACCGCAGCTGGGTCGTCCTCCCTGCCTCGACGACCGGCGTCCCCAGGTCCAGGGTGTAGCCCGCGTCGGATATCTGCAGTCCTCCGGGAGGCGCCGCCGGTTCCTGGGCCGCGCCGCCGTGTTCACCGTGCGAGGTGTCCGCGTGCTGGTCGTGTGCCGCGCTGTCGGTCTTGGGAGAGATCTCGCCGACGCTGCTGCCCACGCCGTAGGCGGTGCCGAACGTGGCGGCGAGTGCGGCGGCGAAGACGGTGATCCGCAGCCCGGTGTTCATGGTCACTCCTGGTCTCCTGACGTGCCGCAGTGGGCGGTTCGACGCTCCTCAACATACCCCCGGGGGGTAGAAAGTCAAGTCGGTGAGCCGTCGCTGAAGGTCGCCTGGGCTTTCCCGTCGCAGCCGTCCGCCGCGCTGCTCGATGCCGGCGCCGACCGGCCCGCCAGGTGGGCGGCGCGTGCCGGGTGCCGAGGGCCGCGCCGCTCCCGGCCCGGTGCTCCCGTGTCCCATTCCGTGGCAGGGAGTGATCCTCCGTGGGCTATGGACCGGAGCGACCTGTTCATTTACTGTCTAGACATGCCTGGACAGGTACACAAGCATCACCGCATCGCCCGCGTCCTCGCCGACGAGATCCGAGCCGGGGTTCACACCGACGGCAGCAGACTCCCGGGGGAGTACGCGCTGACCCAGCGGTTCGGTGTCAGCCGCACCACTCTGCGGCAGGCACTTCAGGTCCTCGGCGAGGAAGGGCTCATCTCCACCCACGCCGGGATCGGCTCCTTCGTCACCTTCGAGGGAACGCCGCTCGACAACCGCCTCGGCTGGACCCGGGCCCTGGCCGAACAGGGCACCGAACTGACGACCGAGATCCTCCGTTTCGAGGAGGTGACCGACCCCGGGCTCGCCGCCGAGCTGGGACTCGCGTCGAGTGGGTTCATCGCCCTGGACCGGGTCAGGCGGCTGGCCGACGGGCCGGGCGTATCGCTCGAACACAGCAGGGTCCCGGCCACCGGGGGCCTGTCCGGACTGCCTGAACGCGGCCTCGACGGCGGTTCGCTCAGCCGGGCGCTCATCGCCGCGGGCCGGATCGCCGACTCGGGCGAGGGCGTGGTGTCGGTGCGCGGGCTCGACGCGGCCGAGGCCGCCGTACTGCACCGCTCGCCCGGGGAGTCCTTCCTGCGGCTCGTCCAGGTGTACCGGGCCGCCGACGGGTCCGTTGTCGAACACGTCACCAGTCTGCTCGACCCCACCAGATTTGAACTGCACGTACGCTCGGGCCGAGGAGGCCGACTGTGACCGACCGACTCGACCGCGCCCTGGGCGCCTACTACGGACTCGCCCTCGGCGACGCCCTGGGCATGCCCACCCAGGTGATGTCCCGGGAGGAGGTGGTCCGGGTCTACGGCACCCTCACCGGCTTCGAACCCGCCCGCCCCGACAACCCGGTCAGCGCGGGCATGCCGGCCGGATCCGTCACCGACGACACCGAGCAGGCGCTCATCGTCGGCCGGCTGATCGACGAGGGCCGCGGCCGGATCGACCCGCTGCGCCTCGCCCACGAGCTGCTCGACTGGGAGAAGGAGATGAAGGCGAAAGGTTCCTTCGATCTCCTCGGCCCGTCCACCAAGGCCGCCCTGGAGGCGGTGGCCCGCGGTGTCCCGATCCAGGAGGCGGGCAGGCAGGGCACGACGAACGGTGCCGCCATGCGCGTCACCCCGGTCGGGATCGCCTTCGCCGCCGAGCCGCTGGACGCCTTCCTCGACCATGTCGTGGAGTCCTGCCAGGTCACCCATGACACCGGCATCGGGATCGCGGGCGCGGCCGCCGTCGCCGCCGCGGTCAGCACGGGCGTCGCGGGCGGCTCGCTGGACGAGGCCGTGACCGCCGCGGTGGCCGCGGCCCGGGCCGGTGCGCGGCGCGGGCACTGGATCGCCGGCGCCGATATCGCGTCCCGACTCGAATGGGCCCGTGGCCTGGTGCGGGATCTCCCGGAGGCGGCCGCCCTGGACCGGATCGTCGCGCTCGTCGGTACCAGCGTCGCGAGCCAGGAGTCGGTGCCTGCCGCGTTCGCCGTGCTCGCCGTGGCCGACGGCGACCCCTGGCGGGCCGCCCTGCTCGCCGCCAACCTCGGCGGTGACAGCGACACCATCGGGGCGATCGCCGGTGCGGTCGCCGGGTCGGTCACCGGGCTCTCGGGACTGCCCGCCGAAGCCGTCCGGACCCTGCGCGCCGTCAACTCCCTCGACCTGGAACCACTGACCGCCCGGCTGCTCGCACTCCGCTGAGCCGCCCGAACCCGAAGCCGGGCGGGGCCGAGCGGGACCCCGAGTCCCCGCCGCTTCGCCGAACACCTCTCCCCACGCCCACCACCCGCACGTCCGCATCCTGCAAGGAGGTTCCGCCATGGCCGTTTCGAAGACGAACGATCGCGTCGGTGCCATTGAGACACGAGGGATCGAACCGGTCCCCGACCACGAGCGACACGGTCATGCCGGTCAGATGTTCTGGACCTGGTTCGCCGCCAACATCAGCATCCTCGGGCTCCCGCTCGGTGCCACCCTCGTCGCCTTCCGCGGCCTCAACATCTGGCAGGCGGTACTCGTCGCCGCCCTCGGTTCCTTCGGTTCGTTCGCCTTGGTGGGAGTCCTGAGCCTGGCCGGCAAGAAGGGCGGTGCGCCCGCGCTCACCCTCTCCCGCGCGGTCTTCGGCCAGCGGGGCAACGCCGGTCCGACACTGATCGCCTGGATGAGCCGGGTGGGCTGGGAGACCATCTCCACCACCACCGCCGCGTACGCACTGCTCGCGCTGCTGCACACCGCGTTCGGGGTCGGCCAGAACACCCCGCTCACCCTTGTCTGCCTGCTGGTCTTCATCGGCTGCACCCTGCTGATCAGCGGACTCGGCCATGCCACCATCATGTGGATCAACAAGTGGGCCACGGTCGTCTTCGGCATCCTGAACCTGGTCGTGATGGGCTTCCTCGTCGCCACCGTCGACTGGTCCAAGGTCCTCCATGTTCCGGCGGGCCCGACCAGCGGCGTGATCGCGGGGATCGGCTTCATCGCCGCGGGCACCGGCATCGGCTGGGCCAACGCGGGTGCTGACTACGCCCGCTACCTGCCCCGTGCGATCCCGGGCCGCCGGCTGATCGGCGCGTCCGCGTTCGGCGCGGGCATTCCCCTGCTCCTGCTGATCTCGCTCGGCTCCCTGCTCGCCGCGGGCGACCGTTCGCTCGCCACCGCCTCCGATCCGGTCGCCGCCATCAACGCGATGCTGCCCTCCTGGATGGCGATCCCCTACCTCATCGCGGCCTTCGGCGGGCTGCTGATGTCGAACCACCTCTCCACCTACTCCGCCGGGCTGACGATGATCACCCTGGGGCTGCGAGTACCGCGCGCCGCCGCCGTCGCCCTGGACGTGGTGGTGATGTTCGCCGGCGGCATCTACTTCATGCTGATCGCCGACGACTTCTACGGCCCCTTCTCCACCTTCCTGTCCCTGCTGGCCGTACCCATCTCCGCCTGGACCGGAGTGATCATCGTGGACTCGCTGCGCGGGCGTACGTACGACCCGGAGGCGCTGATGGACACCACCCGCTCCAGCCGGTACTGGTTCTCCGGCGGATTCCGGCTGCCCTCCGTGCTCGGCTGGGTCGTCGCCATCGTCGCCGGTCTCCTCTTCACCAAGGCGTCGACGAGCGCGACCGACGTATGGTTCGCGGGCCCGCTCGCCGGCACCTGGTTCGGGGTGAACGGACTCGGCTGGGCGATCTCCATGGTCGTCGCCGGCGCGGTGTACGCGCTGTTCGGCCGCCGTCCCGCCGCCGCGGGCAGCGCCGACGAACCGGCCCCTGCCGCACGTGAGGAGGCCGGACGGTGAACGGGCGTCTGGTCCTCGCCGGGAACGTCATCGCCGATCTCGTGATCGAGGTCCCCGCGCTGCCCGAACGCGGCGGTGACGTCATCGGCACCCGTACCGAGACGACCGCGGGCGGCGGTTTCAACACCCTGGTCGCTGCCCGACGCCTCGGCACGGAGGCGGTCTTCGCCGGGCTGCACGGCACCGGACCGTACGGCGACCTGGTCCGCGCGGCGCTCGCCGCCGAGCGCATCGGGACGCTGCTGCCCGTCCGGGCGGAGGGCGACACCGGGTTCACGGTCGCCCTGATCGACGGCGGCGGCGAACGTACCTTCGTCACCAGCTTCGGGGTCGAGGCCACGCTGACGCAGTCGGACGTCGAGGCGGTCGCCTCCCGGCTGCGCCCCGGTGATCTGGTGCAGCTTTCCGGCTACGGACTGGTGATGCCGGCCAACGGCCCGCTGCTGTCCCGCTTCACGGCCGCGCTCCCGGCGGACGTCACCGTCTGCTTCGACCCGGCGCCCCTGGTGGCCGACATCCCCGAGGCCGCTCTCGCGCCGGTCCTCGCCCGTGCGGACTGGCTCAGCGCCAACGCCCGCGAGGCCTGCCTGCTGTCCGGGCACGAGGACCCGCGGGCCGCGGCCACCGCACTGCGGGACCGGCTGGGTCCGGGCGCGGGCGTGATCGTACGGGCCGACAAGGACGGCTGCTGGCTGGCGGCGCCCGGCCGGGAACCGGCACACGTGCCCGGCTTCCCGGTCGACGCGGTAGACAGCAACGGAGCGGGAGATGCGCACGTCGGCTCGTTCCTGGCCCTGCTCAGCCAGGGGCACGATCCTCTGACGGCCGCCCGCGGCGCCAATGCGGCGGCGGCCTACGCGGTCGGGCGCCGTGGCCCCGCCACCGCGCCGGACCGGGCCGCACTGGCGGCGTTCCTGGGCGAGGACCCGCTCGCGCAGCGGTTGTCCGACGTCCCCGGCAGCCGCTGAGGGCGACCAGGGCGGCATACGTCGCCTGCGCCGGCGACGCGCGGACCATGCTGCTGCTCGCAGGCCGCCACGCCACACGCCGGCTGCTCGCCGACCGAACCGCATTGCCTGAACCACACCGCCGCGAGCCACACAGTCCCGAACCACATGGCCCCACACGGGCCCTCGCCCACGGGACGGGGACCGGCCAGGGGGCAACAGTCATGCCGGGCCCGGAGGCCGGCGGCCCTCTTGCAGGACCGCGAAAAACATGACGGGCCCGGCCGAGGCCCCGTTCGCAACCCACGCGACGCCTGCCGGGCTAGCCGCGGCCCTACCGGCGGTGCGGTCGTACGGAGCCGCCGTCCTGGAGGCGGACCGGCCCGGGGCCCTGTGGGCCGAGGGCGTCGTCGGGGTTGAGGAGCAGGCACGCCTTCATCGACAGACAGCCGCACCCGATACAGCCGGTCAGTTCGTGCTCCGGGTTCTCGATGGCCCGGCGGCGCTCCTCCAACTGGCGTTTCCAGGCGAGGGAGACGCGCTGCCAGTCCTGCTGGGCCGGGGCGCGGTCGCCGGGGAGCGTGATGAACACCGCCGCGACGTCGGACAGCGGGATCCCGAGACGTCTGGCCACGACGATCAGTGAGATGCGCCGGAGCATATGGCGCGGATACAGGCGCTGGTTGCTGCCGTTGCGCATCGACATGGCCACCAGCACCACTCCGGCCAGGACCACCGGAAGTGTCAGCCCCCGGGGGTGACTGCCGTTGCCCGTCACGGATCAGGCCATGGACGGGCTTCCTCGATCCGCCTGCGCTCACCGGCTGCCTGATCGCCGGGACCGCGCACCGCACCGAACCGCGGATCGCCTTCCGGATCGGGGCCACGCCCTCCGGTGTGTCCATACCTGATCCTGGGCCCGTTCTACTTCAGTCCGCTGAGCATGACGCCGCGGATGTAGTGCTTCTGCAGCAGAAGGAAGAAGACCAGGACCGGAAGGACGCTCAGGACCAGTCCGGCCATGACGATGGGCAGCGTGCGGGTCGGGTCGACGTAGTCCTGCAAGAGCTGGATGCCGACCGGCAGGGTCATCACATCCGGGTCGGCGGTCGAGACGAGCAGCGCCCAGATGTACTCGTTCCAGGCGTCGACGAAGGTCAGCAGCCCGAGCGTCACCACCACCGGCCGGGTCTGCGGCACCACGATCCGCCACCACACGGCGAACTCGCCGGCCCCGTCGAGCCGCGCGGCCTCGATGACCTCGTCCGGGATCGACACCATGAACTGGCGCATCAGGAAAATCCCGAAGCCGTTGACGAGGAACGGCATGGCGAGTGCCGCGATGCTGACGGTCAGGCCCGCCCCGCCGCGCCCGAACAGGTCGTTGCCGCCCGCCAGCGGCCAGTGCACCAGGATCAGGAAGTGCGGGACGAAGAACAGGAACGGCGGGAACATCATCGTCGACAGCACCAGACGGAAGATCAGGTCCCGGCCGGGGAAGCGGAGTTTGGCGAGCGCGTAGCCGGCGAGCGACGACGTGAGCAGCACCGATCCGGTGACCACGGCAGTGGCGACGACGCTGTTGCGAAAGAGCACCGGCAGGTCGAGCTGGTCGATCGCCGCCCGGTAGTTGGACAGGTCGAACGCCTCGGGCAGGAACCGGTAGGGCAGCGTGCCGGCTTCCCCGGGCCCCTTGAAGGACGTCATCAGCATGTCGAGGAACGGCACCACCGTGAGGACGGCACCGGCCGCGACGACCAGGTACGACAGCCACGGGAAACGGCGGCGGTTCACGCGTCCTCCCCCTTGCGCCGGAAGAACCACAACTGCGCCAGGGTGACCACGAGGACCACCAGGAACAGCACGAAGGCGGCGGCGCTAGCGGTGCCCCAGTCGCCGTACGAGAAGGCCTGCCGGTACATCTCCAGCGCCGCCACGTTCGTCGCGTCACCCGGTCCGCCCTTGGTCATCACGATGATCAGCGCGAAGGACTGCAGACCGGTGAGGAACTGGGTGACGCACACGAACAGCAGGGACGGCCGCAGCAGCGGCAGCGTGATCTTCCAGAAGACGGTGACGGGCCCGGCGCCGTCGAGCGCGGCGGCCTCGTAGTACGACTCGGGAATGGACTTCAGCCCGGCGGTCAGGACGAGGATCGCCGAGCCGACCGAGGCCCAGGCCTGGACGACCACCACTGAGGGCAGTGCGGTGTCCGGGTCCTGAAGGAACGCCACCGAGCCGAGTCCGAGGGCGTTGAGCACGCCGTTGACCAGGCCGCCGGGCTCGTACATGTACTTCCACACGTTGCCGACGGCGACGACGGTCGTCACGATCGGCAGGAAGTAGAGGGTGCGCCATAGCCCCTGGAACCGCAGTCTGTCGATGCAGACGGCGACGAGCACGGAGCCGGCGAGGGTGAGGGCCACGGTGCCCAGGGCGAACAGCAGCGTGTTGGTGAGGATGGGCGTCAGGAACGTCGATCCGTCCGCGAAGAGACCCGCGAAGTTGTCCAGACCGGCCGGATCGATGTCGCCGAGGTCGAAACCCGTCCAGTGGGACAGGGACAGCAGCAGCGCGAAGCCGAGCGGCAGGAACAGGAAGACCGCGAAGAACAGCAGGGTCGGCGCCAGGAAAAGATAGGCGACGACGGCCTGGCGGCGGCGCCGGGCCGGGCCGCGGTCGTCGTCGGCGGCGGCACCGGTGGAGTGCGGGCCGTGCTCCCGCTCGGTCGTCACCGACGTCAGCGTGTTCACCATGCGCGGGACATCTCCTGATCGACCTGGCGGCGGGTGGTGCGCAGGGCCTCGTCTACCGACTGCTGACCGGTCCACAACGCCTCGATGTTCTTGCGCAGCAGCGACTTGGCCTGTTGCGCACCCGGCCCGTTCGGCTCCGGCACCGCGTACTGCAGGGCGTCCAGGAACGGGCGCAGATTGGGGTCGCCGCTCTTGCTCAGGAGCGTGCGCATGTCGTCGGCACGGCCGGTCATGGAACCGGCCGACACCTGGAGCGAACCCATCCGGGTCGCCGCCGCGCCCTTCCCGGCGCTCCGCACCTCCACCTTCTCGGTGTTGAGCCAGCGCAGGAACTCCCAGGCCTCGACCGGGTGTTCGCTGGCCGTGTTGACCCCCAGCATGAAGCCGGTGGCGAGTGTGGCCCGCGGGTCGGCCAGGTCGGGGAGGGGCAGCGCTGCGACGCCGACGTCCCGGTATTCCTTGCCCATCAGGGCCTTCAGGCTGCCCGTCCACCAGCCTGCGCTGACCACCATGGCCACCTGCCCGGACGGGAACGCCTTGTAGACGTTGACGCCGGGGGCGCTCGCGCCGTTGACGACGAGCCGGTGCCACAGGCCGAACACGGCCCGGCCGGCCGCCGAGTCGATGGCGGTGCTCCTGCCGTCCGCGGAGACGAACGTCCCGCCGGCTGCGCCCAGCAGCGCCAGGGTCTGGCCGACGGTGGTGGAGTCGTCGATGGCCGACAGCCCGAAGCCCTGGACCAGCGTGTTGCCGTACCGGTCCCGTTCGGTGGTGCGGTAGGCCGTCTCCTCCAGCTCCCGCCAGGTGCGCGGAGGCCCGTCGACGCCGGCCGCACGCAGCAGCCGTTTGTTGTAGTACAGGGCGTACGTCTGCACCTCTGTGGGGTAGCCGTAGACCGTGCCGCGCACCGACGAGGAGCGGGCCGCGGCCCCGCCGTAGCGGCGCGTGATCTCCTCGGCGTGCTCGGCCGGAGCGGGCCGCAGGACACCGGCCCGGACGAGCTGGCCGTTCCACAGGCAGTACGGGTGGAGGATGTCGGTGCCCTGGCCCGCAGCCTGCCGGACCATGAACGTGGTCAGCAGGTCGGTGAACTCGACGGCCTTCGTGGCCACCTTGACCCGGTCGTGGGTGGCGTTCCACTCGTCGACCGGGCCCTGCAGCGCCGCCTTGAGCGTTCCGCTCGCATAGTGGGACAGCAGGGTGAGGACGATCGGGTCACCGGGCCGCCCGGTGCCCCGGTGGGGAGCGGCGCATCCGGATGCGAGCAGCGCCGAGGGCAGCGCGAGCGCGAAGTGACGGCGGCTCAGGCCGCCGGTGTGGCGGGACGACGTCATCGGGCGGTCTCCCGGCGCAGCACCCGGAACACCCGGGTCGTGGTGAAACCGGCCGCGCGGTACAGCCGGCCCGCCGGGGACCGCTCACCGGTCCACAGGAACCACGCGGAGTGCGCCCCGTGCGCCCGCATCCGCTCCAGCACCAGGTGGAGCAGGACCTTGCCGAGCCCGGTGCCGCGCATCTCGGCCAGCACGCCGAACGGGCCGAACCGCTCGTCCGCGGACCCGTAAGCGCCGTGCATCGCCCAGCCGGCCAGGCGGCCCGCGGGGTCCCGAGCGACGACGATCCGGTCGAGCGGTGTGCCCGCGGCCAGGCACTCCCGGATCGCGCGCGCCCAGTCCGCGCTGAAGTGCTGCCCGGCGAGCGCCAGCAGTTCCACCAGGTCGTCGTCGGACGGGGTGGCGAACCGGTGGCCCTGCGCCGTCAGTTCGCCGAGGCGGCGTGTGACGTCGTCGGGGAGGCGGTAGCCGACCAGGCACCGGTCCATCGCCGCCGCCTCGTACAGCGTGCGAAAGCCCAGGGACTCCAGGAGCCCGGCCGCCTCCGGGTACGCCTCGGCGTCCAGGCCGGGCAGGACGTAGTTCGGGGTGTACGAGGAGAAATCGACCCGGGTACGGCCGTGGCCGTGCAGCCAGTGGAGGGCGTCGGTCAGCAGCGCGCGGCCGAGGCCACGCCCGCGGGCGGCCGGGTCGACGAAGAAGAACGGGATCCATCCCTGCTCCGGCTCCAGGTCGGTGCCGGTCATCGGCGTCAGCCGGCGCACCGCGTAGGCGGCGCCGACGACACGGTCGCCGTCGGCCGCGACTCGCAGCCCCTCCGGATCGAAGTTGGCGTCGAGCAGCACCGTCGAGCGGAAGCGGTCGGGGGTGACCGGGTCGGCGGGCGCGGCGCGGCGCCACGCCGCCACCAACTGCGGGCCGTCGCCCGCACGGAAGCCACGAATCCCGGCCCGGGTCTTTGTCGTGCGATCGGTCATCGACGGGTCTGTCCTTCCCTGCGCGGGTCGTGGAGTGCGCCGGACACCGCGGGCAGGCGCTGCCGAGGGCCGGCGCCGGTGTCCGGGCAGCCCGGTCGTGGTCGCGGGCGGCGGTGGGGCGGGAGGTCTCAGGGGCGAAGCGGCAGCAGGCGGGCGCCGGGGCGGACGGTGGCCGTGGCGGGCGCCGGGATGTCCGGCGCCGGCGCGACCCCCGGGCCTGCCGGTAGTCTCCGCGTCCGGGGCGGGCCACCGCCGACGGCCTCGGTCACCGTCAGGTCAGTGCCGCGACACCCCTTTTGGAATACGGCCCAGGCAGTGAGCCTCGGTTCAGTTCGCCGCTGGTCAGACCGCACCGTACGGGTATCGGCGGGCGCCGGGGGATGCGGCGTCCGGTCCCGTCGCCGGTCCGGCCGGTTCCGTGTGCCCCGGTCTCGGGGCCGAGCAGCCTACCGGTCGTCACCGCGACGCGGGTGTCCGTGCTCATCCCTTGCCCCCGTCTCCCGGTGACATCTCGACGCAGTAGGGGCAAATTTAGTTGTATGTCCGGTAATTACGCAATGATCTGCCGGTGTCAGATGCCTGGGAACACAGGGAGGCGAGGCGGGCACCGCCCAACTGGAGACGCAGCTGTTCTCCACCGGGCCGGCGGGCAACACCTTCCCGCAGGTGGACCTGGCGACGGTCGCCACCGGCGGTACCCCGGTGGCGCGAACCGCCGTTCCGTCCCGCTTCGGGCCTCTCGACGACCTCACCCACGCCCGGACCGCCGACCGCAAGTCGATAGTCATGGTGTACACGGAGCAGGACAACCCTGAGAAGTACTTCATCAACGGCAAGTACTACGACCCGAACCGCATCGACTTCGTCTCCCGGCCCGACACCGTCGCGGAGTGGACCGTCACCAACGACACGGAGGAGTCCACTCCTTCCACGTCCACACCAACCAGTTCCAGGTGATGTCCCTGAACGGACAACCCGTGGATCCCGCCCACGCCTGGCACGAGATGGTCAACGTCCTGCGGGGACAGAGGCTCGTCCTGGCATCAGGTTCGGGGATTTCACCGGGCGGACCGTGCTGCACTGCCACCTCCTCAACCACGAGGACAGGGGGGATGATGTCGGTCCTGGACATCGTCGACGGCGGCACGGGTCCTGGAAAGGGCGACGAGAAGTGACCGCGGGTCCGGGCCGGGGCCGGCCGGCGCCGTCAGGGGCCGTGGGCCGGGTCCATGAACTCGTTCCGTCGACGGGCACCGGCCCGGGGGCCCTCGTCCGGAGGGGGAGCCGGGGACGCGCCGGGACGGGGACGACGTGGCCGCGGACGGACGGCGCCGTCCGGCCCGGCACCGCCTGTGCGCTGCCCGCCTGACCGCCGGCGCACCAGGGCGTTGCGGAACGCGGTTGCCACGAAGGCGCCGACCAGGGGCGCCAGCAGGTAGACCCAGAGGAAGTCCGGCCGTCCGGCGACGATGGCCGGTCCGAACTGGCGGGCGGGGTTGACCGAACCACCGGTCGTGGTCCCCAGCAGGGCGATCGCCGCGCCGATCAGGAGTCCGACGAGCCAGGGGACCAGCGGCACCAGTCCGGGCACCGCCAGGAACACCCCGACGAGCAGCACGATGATCCCCATCGAGGCGGCCTCGCCGGCGAACAGCGCCCCGGAGGACCAGCCGGGCCCGGGCTGCAACGCGGCGTCGCTGACCGGTGGTCTGCTCAGGGCCGGGCCCCACACGGCGCGGCCCGCCAGCGTGCCGAGCAGGGATCCGGCGAGCTGCGCCACGCCGTACGGGACGACCGCGGCGCCGGGAAAGAGGCCGAAGCGCCACATGGCCAACGAGATGGCCGGGTTGATGTGCCCCCCTGATGCCTTCCCGGCCGGGCTGAGGATCAGCACGGCGAGCAGTACCCCGACACCCGCCGCGATGACGAGCAGTTCCTGGTGGATCCGGGGGATCGCCGCCGACACGGGCGACGGGCCCGCGACCCAGCGCACGATCGTGGTCACGCCGAACAGGAGCACCGTCGCCAGCACGCACTCCAAGGCGCTGCCCCGGGCCACCGTTCGCCAGGCGAGCGCGGCGGCGGGGGCAGTGCCGGCCGGGGAACCGTTCGGTCCGGGTATCAGGCTCATGCGCGCGGGTTCTGGTGGCGGGTTCCGCCAGGGCGGATGCACGGGAGCCGGCCTCAGGGGCAGATGACGACGCGCCCGCGGATCCCGTTCTCCACCGCGAGATAGGCGTCCTGCCCGAGGTCCAGTCCGTAGCGGCCGGCGATGGGCGGCGGGCGGAACTGCCCGGAGTCGAAGAACGGGGCGAGCCGCTGGAGCCGTGCGCCCGACTCGACGACGTCGTAGCGCGCGCTGTTGCAGCCGAGGACCCGGCTCTCGTTGCGGTACAGGGCGACCAGGTCGGTCTCCACGGTCCGCGTGCTCACGGAGCTGATCACCACGAGCCGGCCGCGGGGGGCCAGGGAGGCCAGTGCGGCGGGTGTGGTGACACCGCCGACGGCGTCGTACACCACGTCCGCGCCCCTGCCGCCGGTGAGCTGCCTGATCCGGCCGGCGATGTCCTGCGCGGCGCCGTTCAGGGCGACGAACTCGTCGATGACCGATGCGGCCGGGCTTCCCTCGCCGGGACGGGCCCGGGCCAGACCGATCACGCGCGCGCCGAGGGCGTGGGCGATCTGGGCCACGGCGCGGCCGACGCCGCCGGAGACACCGAACACGGCGATGATCTCGCCCTTGGCCAGTTGGGCCGTCTCGACGGCACCGAGCCAGCCGGTGACGAAGCTGACGCCCACGGTCGCGGCCTCCTCGAAACTCAGCCGCTCGGGCTTGCGGGCCAGTGCCGCCGCCGGAACGGTGATCGTCTGCGCGTGCGAGCCGTCGCGGGTGAAGCCGACGTCGCCTCCGGTGCCCCAGACCTCGACGCCGGCCCAGTCGCGGGGTCCGTCTACGACGACGCCGGCGAAGTCGCGGCCGGGAATGCGGGGAAGCGTCGTCGCCTCGAACTGGCCGGCGATGTTCTTCAGGTCCGACGGGTTCACCGAGGCGGCCCGGACGGCCACCACGGCCTCGCCGTCCCCTGCCACGGGGTCGGGCAACTCGGCGAGCGACAGGACTCGGGGATCGCCGAAGCGGTCGAAACGCAGAGCACGCATGACGGGGCCTTTCTGAGGTGGGGCAGGCAATGTCGTCCGCCGTGTGGTGCCCCCCACCTCAGCAAGCATGACGCGCCCCTTTCATCGCGTCCAACGAAGGAATTCGATTAAAGCTATCTTGATTCAAGATAATGAGGGCGTAGGGCCGCGACGGCTTGAATTCCCGCGCTCCGGCCGGTCCGGGGGCGGAACCCGGGGTGCCTTCCGGCAACCTCAGGTTCCGCCCCCCGCCCGCGGAGGGGCCGTGCGCCGGTCACGGGAATCGGGCCTCAGACAAAGGCCGGGTCGTAGAGGCCGTATCGCCGTCTCTCCGGGTCGAAGGCGAACCCGAAGTAGTTCTTGTAGAAGGTGAAGTGCCTGCTGAAGCCGCTGTTGATGTGCATCAGGGGACGGGGACCGGTATCGGGTTCGGCATAGGTGCCGACCAGCCCGCCGAAGGTCTTCCGCCGGGAGGCGACCGCGAGGGCGTGGCTGTAGGAGGACAGGAGGTACTTGCGGAAGAACCGCTTCAACTCACCGAAGGTCACGTCGACCTCCCGATGGTCGGGAAAAGTGGTGCCCAGACCCTTTTCGAGCACGTAGATCTGGCCCTGAGTGAGATTGCGGAACGCCAGGACCTTGTCGTCCGGAAGGCCGGCGGACCGGTACTCGGGGTGGAACTCCAGCTTGGTCAGGATCTGGTGGACGGTCTCGTCGAACGCGCACCCCCAGGTCCAGTTGATGCCGTCGGGGTGATAGGCCGCCTGGAAGGCGGCGAGTTCCGCGGGCTCCATGTTCGCCGCGTGGAAGTCCTTCGCCCGGGGATCCTTGTCGTCGGGGTCACGGGCCATGCTGCCCATCTGGACCAGGACGGGCCGGCCCCCGGGGACCGTGGACGGTCTCTCTGCGATGCCGTCGTCGTAGCTGTTGACCAGGACCGGGCCGCCGTAGAAGCCGTGGGAGACGAAGCTGAGTTCCATCAGCGTGCCGGGTGCGCGCACACCGATGGTCCGTACCGCCGCGTAGACGTCCGTGACCGACATGACGCCGTCCTGGCCGTCCTTGAAGGCGTGGCCGTCGTACCGGGCCCGGGTGACCGGCAGGAAGGAGCGGACCGCGGCGACCGACTCGGTCCGTGTGCCTCCCGGGTAGGTGAAGGTCCGGGCGACGACCTCCCCGCTTCCGACGTCGAAGATCTGGAAGACCAGGTCCTCACCGGCCTTGTCGGCCGCGACCAGCCGTCTGATCCGGTTCTCGTAGTAGGCCCGGAACGGAAGGTTCTTGGGTGGCATTTCATACCCCGCGACCAGGACGAAGTGTTTCATCCGCTCAGTCCTCGACCCACTCGCCCTGGGCGTTCTTCACCCAGCGGGGCAACCGGTCGTCCGCGCGGAGCCGCACGAGGCTGGTGGGGATGCGCACGGTCCAGTGCTCGCCCTGGGGGAGCTCGTCACCGGGCCGGTCGAGCCGTTCGGCGATCTCGTCGGCGATCGGCAGGTACAGGGGGCTCGACACGGTCGGCAGGGGGCCGCCGCCCCACAGTTCGCCGAAGTTCATGAAGTGGTCGATGGTGCCTTCGAAGCCGAGGCGGGCGGGGACCGTGACCCGGCAGTACCCGGCCTTGAGGAACTGGTTGTACAGCGGGTCGGGGTCGTCGTAGGCGAGACGCTCGTCCCACTGGCTCTTGCGGCCCCAGAAGTACGGGTACGTCACCCACGTCATGTGCTCCCACTCGAAGACCTGCTCGAAGAAGCGGACATAGGCACCCTCCGCCGCGGCCTCGTCGACGTCGATCTGCGGGATGTCGTCGGCCCCGATGTCCAGCGCGTCGAAGAGATCGAAGTGCTGCGCCGTCAGGATGCTCACGCAGTTCTTGCGCAGTTCGTGGGCGATCAGCTCCTGGTTGGCCTGCGGGTTGCGGCCCTCGATGGCGACACCGGCCTCCAGCGTCAGGGCGGCGAGCTTCTCCTCGTACTCCGCGAGGCGGGCGCGGTAGGCGGTGGTCAGCTTGGCATGGGTCTCCGCCCGCCACTTCTCCATCGCCCGCTCGGTACGCCTGCACTTGACCTCGACAGCCACCGCCACCTGGGAGAGCCGGAAGGTGTCGACGGCGACCGGAAGGGAGCCCTGCTCCTCGTCCAGCATGGTGATCCACACCCAGCTGTCCCCCGGACCGAACCGGTGCGTCCTGCGGCCCACCGCGACGTCCAGGGAGTGCTGGCTCTCCCAGATGTTGCACAGGTAGGCCACGGATCCCTGGAACGCCTGATAACCCTCGTCGATCGTGATCTGGCCGGAGTGGTTGTAGTTGGTCTTGCTGTCCCCGCCGCCCGCCTTGAAGTCGAAGGACTTGGTCACGTACATCTCCGGCGGCGGGGCGACGTCCGTCGCCTGGTACGCCTGCACCCAGTAGTGGCAGTTGGTCTCGTCGACCTGGTTCGCCTGGAGGGTGAAGGACGGCGGCTTGTCCAACTGGACGGCCCCCGCATGGGCGGACTGGAGGGTGTGGATGAGGAACGCGGCGGGTTCCGGGATCATGAAGTCGAACATGGTCCGTAGCCCGTAGTTGAACATCTGCGCCTGGTACACCTTGTTCACCCACTGGTAGACCCCGGAGATGTGTTCGATGCCGGGGTTGTTGTCCAGGGTGTGGGTGTTCTTCTCGGTGACCTCGGTGGTGACCCGCAACGAGGTGCGCTCCAGCACCCGTTCGGCGATCTTGTTGGCGCTGCGCTGGGTGACGTCCTGGGAGAAGTCGGAGGCCGACTTGGTCGCCTCCTCCTTCGACCGGGAGACGGAGCCTTCGGCGGAGGCCGAGAACTCCACCGTCGGGCCGTACTTTCCGGAGACCGTCAATCCGGCTTTCAGCGCCGCATCCTCCTTGATGACGGCACTGGACTCCCGGCTCATCTCGAAGCGGTCGGTCGACTCCAGCTCGCGCTCCTCGGTGGTGGTCGTCTCCGTCTCCCGCACGGTGATCTGCTCGGTCTCCTCCCGCCGGGTGTGCTCGCGCAGTTTGGTCTCGCCCTTGAGCACGTTCTCGATGTGGGCGATGTCGGCACCCTCGTAGCCGATCAACTGCTGCCGGACCACGAGGAGATCGGCGACACCGGACGGCTTCACACTGCCCTTGGTGGCCGGAACGCGCTCTCCCTCCAGCGGGATCTGCTCGATCGGGTCCAGATCTCCTACGGTGATCGCGTTCCACACCGACGGCAGCGGTGTGGAGGTGGTGACCAACGTGCCGCCGATGCGCCGTACGCTGCGCCGGGCCGGCTTCCCGAACAGCTTCTCCAGCTCGGCGGCCGTCTGGTCGACCTCGCTCTGGAGCAGGGCGACGATCCGGTCCAGCGGCTGGGCGGTCACGTCGATGCCGCGTGCCGTCAGCAGGGTCCGGGTGGTATCCGACAACTGCTGCGCCGCGTTCGGCCCGAGCCGGAAGCTCAGCTCCTTCAGGACCGCCGGGATGAACCCGGGGCTGCCGGCGAGCAGGTCCGGCTTGGCGCCGAAGACCTCTCCGGCGAGCTGCGCGGCTCCGGCCACGACCGTGGGCTGCGCGGGGTCCGGCGGGGGCTCCTCGGCCGCGGTACCGGCGCTGGTGCCGCCGGAATCGCCGACAGTGGCGCCGCCTGTTCCCGTGCCCGCGCCCAGGGCCCGCAGGTTGGCCTCCGCGAGACGGCTGTGGAAGCTGATCTGGCGGGCCAGTTCGGCGGGCGGGGTGTAGTCGGCGGGCGGCAGCACCTCCGCCGACTCGCTCTGCGCGGAGATACTGAAGTGCTCGCCGCCCAGACCGGTGAGTTCGCCGATCGCCGTACGCAACTGCCGGTAGACATCGAACAGTTGCTCCGCGCGCCGACGCCGCACCCCGGCCGCCTCGGCCTCCTTCTCCCGCTGCTTGCGCTCGGCCTGGAGGGTGGACAGTACGGGTTCGAGGCCCGTCGCACCCGGCAGCCGCAGCGGACGCCTGCGTGCGCGCCGCAATTCCTGCGGGTTGGCCGGGAACGCGGTGCGTGCCACGAGCCGCGAGACGATCTCCAGGTGGCGCAGCTGACGGACGAGTTCTTCCAGCGGTCTGGTGTGCTCGGCGGGCAGATACTTGATGGCCAGCACACTGTCCCGGAGCCGGGCCACGGCATCCTTGTACGGCGCGCTCTGCACGACGTCCGCCGGGGCCGCGCCGAACGCGTCCCGGACGGCGGCGATCACCGTGTCCCGCAGCGAGGGCGGAACCGGCGCGTCCGGGCCCGGACGCGCCTCGACCGCTGCCGCTGCCGCTGCCGCTGCCGCCCTCGCTGAGGCCAGGGCGGGCAGCCGGTCGAGCGCTGCCGCGAACCTGGCCGTCTCCCTGGCGAGGGGGGCCTGTTCGGGCTTGCCGACGAACAGCGGGCCGACGACGTATTCGCCGACCACCCGGCGTAGCTCGGGGCGGGGATCCGGCGTGCTCGACGCGACGGACAGCGCCTGCTGGAAGTCGGTCTGCTGGGACAGTTCGACGCTCGGGTTCTCGGGGTCCTGCGCAACGGCGGGGCGTAACAGGGCCAGACGGAAGAGAGGTTCCACGGCGACTCCTGCGAGGGGTGGCTAGGCGCGGTTGGCTGCCCGATCCGGCGCCTCCTGGCGTACTCACTATGCGGTGGGCCGACGGGCCCAGGGCTGAAGTTCACTCTCGTGAGTGTTCCTCGGTGCCGAAGAACCGTTCTGGCTTGACAGGGGCATCTCAGTCGCATGGGAGGTCACAGGTCCTGTCCGGTACGCGCCGGCCGGTCCCGCACTCCGAAGGCCGAAATGTTGTCCGGGACGGCTGATCCGGCGATACAGTCCGGCCAGGGCCGGGATCGGGGACCAGGAGGGGCCGACGTGCTGGAGGTCGTGGCGCTCAGCGCGCTCACCGCGTTTCTCACCTCAGTGGGCAACGGCGCCGCGGGGGAGATGGGCAGACAACTCCTCCTGTCGACAGGAGGGTTGCTGAGAAGGACGACCGGACAGCAGACACCGCTGCCGGTCGATCCGGAGGAGCAGGCGGCACTGGCCGGCCTGGTGCACGCGCGGCTGGGTGACGACGCCCGGCTGGCCGCGGAATGGGCACTCCTCCTGCGGATGCACACACAGCAGGCGGCGACCTTCACCCGTACCGCCGGACTGCCGCCCGCCCCACACCACTTCACCAACCGTCAGAAAGTCCTCAAGCAACTGGCACGGGAAGCGACCCGGCCCGCCGCGGGCCGCCCCCGCGTCGCACTGCTCCACGGACCGCCCGGCATCGGCACGACCGCTGTCGCCCTGCACCTGGGCGCCGCGCACCACGCCCGGTTCCCCGACGGACAGTTCTATGTCGACCTGCGTGATACCGCGTCGGACAGCGGACTGGAACCGGCCGCGGTCCTGGCCCGGCTGCTGCAGCAGATGGGCGTCCAACCCAAGGACATTCCTGCCACCGGAGCGGACCGGGAACGGCTCTACCGGCAACTCACCGCGGGCCGCCGGGCATTGGTGGTCACCGACCACGCGACCTCACTCGCCCAGGTCCGTGGCCTGACGCCCGCCACACCCGAGGTGCTCCTGCTCGTGGTCGTCTCCGGACGGCCCTTCGCCCTGGAGGCGGAACGAGTCGAAGTCCAGCCGCTGAGTGACCGTTACGCAGTGCGGATGATGCGGAACCTGGCAGGACGGGAGAAGATCGCCCGGGCCAAGGCCCGGATGCCGTACCTGCTCGACCAGTGCGCGGGCAACGCGTTCGCCGTGAAGACCGCGGCGATGCACTTGGCGGCCGAAACCGATCACCCCACCACCCCGCGGCCGACCGTGGGACCCGACCTACACGATCCGGTGCACGAGGCGGTGCACCGGGCCGTCGGCCGGCTGCCGTCGTCGACCGCGCGCATGTGCCGGCTCGCGGCGCAGGGCGGATGGCCGAGCCTCGACCGCTGCCTGGCCGCGGCCGCCGCGGACAGCCGGCCGGAGCACGCCACCCGGATGCTCGCCGAAGCGGCGGACGCCCAACTGCTGGAGCCCCTGGCCGACGAAAGGTACCGATTCCGTCCCGAGGTGCGCCGGTACCTGTTGGCCACCGCGGGATCGGAGCACGGCATCGCCGAGTGCTCCGCCGCCGTGACCCGCATGCTGGACGCCGTACTGACCCGGGCCCTGCACGCCGCGCACGCCGCCCTCCCGCAGAGCTGGCGAACCGAGCCGCAACCGCAGAACGGGACCGTCTGCCAGGACGAGGCGGAAGGACTGGCCGTCCTTGCGGCCGAAGTGGGCAACGTGGTCGGGGCGGTGTCACTGGCCGAGGAACACCAGCACATCACCACGGCCCTCCGCCTGGCCCGCACGCTGTGGCCGCTGCAACTGAAGGCCGGTCACAAGGACGAGGTGCTGCCCGCACTGCGCGTGGCGGCCCGCTGCGCCGACACGCACCAGCCTCGTACTCGCATGGCCGGGGCGCTCCACTTCCAACTGGCTTTCTGCCTCGACCAACTGGGCCGCGAGGAGGAAGCGAACCGCGAGGCGGGCGCCGCCGCGGCCTGCGAGCAGGCGGCAGGGCACCTGCGGGGAGAGGCGTCGGCCGTCGAACTGCAAGGTCTGCTCGGTCTGTACCGGTTTCGGTTTTCGGAGGCGTACGAGCGTTTCGCGGCGGCCAAAAGCCTCTATCAGCAGATCACTTCCGGCCAGGAAGGCGCCGCCGACCTGCCCCGCGCACTCGCGCTGATCGAGCGCCACCAAGGGCGTGCGCTGCGCGGCATGGGGCGCCTTGAGGAGTCCCGGCGTCTCCTGCGCTCGGCCGCCGACTTCTTCGAGGGACAGGGGGAGGCGTACGACACGGCACGGGTACTCACGGACCTTGCCGAAACCCTGCACGACGCGGGCGAGAACAGGGAGGCGCTGACGATGATCGCCCGGGCGGAACGCCTGCTCACCCCGGCCGCGGTCCCGCACCTTCAGTACCTCACCGGTCTGCGGCTGCGCTGCGAGGCCGCGGGGTGAAGGGTTCCACGGCCACCGGATGCACCTGTCCGGCAGTGTGCACCCGGAGTGTGCAGCCGTCGCGCGGAACACGGTTGCCTGCCGACAGCCACGCGTGGAGCGACGAGGCGCAGGCCGCCGGATCGGCGTCGGCTTCCGGGCCGGCGGACAGCCGGAACACATCGCCGTCCCGTGCCCGTACGAAGCATTCGTCCGGGCCGCACACGAACGCCGCCATGGCGCACTGCGGGTACCGGCGCAGCACTTCCGCCGTCCACAGCTGCCAGCCACCGAGGCGGGGATCGTCCGGGTGTCCGTCGCGCACGATCACATCGGCCACCTCCAGACCGCCGGGATCCCGGGTGTCCTCGTGCACGGCGACATGCAGGTCGCCCCGCGCGTGGTACGGGGCCACCGCGGACCGCTCGATCCGCACCGCGGGCCCGTCGACGTGCGTCCGGACCCGCAGCGGGGCCGTTCGGCGCGGAGGATCGTACGCGGGCAACGGCAGCGGTTCCAACAGCGCCGGAGTCGACGGTTCGGGCAGGTCCAGCAGCCGGTAGAAGTGCCGCCGCAGCAGTGTCGCCGAAGCGCCTGGAGCCGACGTGACGAACTCCGCCGTGCCGGCCGCCGGGGGCCCCTCGGCCTCCAGCCTCTCCACCTGGGCACGCAAAGGGCCGTGCGGATCCAGCCGCGGGGCCTGCCGGACGAACGCCGCAAGGGGTGCCTCGGGGTCCAGCCGGTCCCGGCCGTCGGCCGCCAGCAGCACGGGTACGCCCAGAGCCGCCGCGTAGTAGGGGACCGAACCGAAATCGCCGATGAGGGCATCCGCCGCGAGAACGGCCTGCCGCCAGGCGTGCACGGGATCGACCAGGGCCAGCCCGTTGCGGCAGGCTTCATCCAGCCAGGCGCGGATCTGCCCCGGCCCGTGCCCGTACCAGATGTTCGGGTGCAGCACCGCGGCCAGCCGATAGTCGTCGGCCGGCAACTCGGCCGCGAGCCGCGGAAGCAAGCCGGGCAGGACGTCCTGACCGCCGTCGCCGAAGAAGCCTTCCGGGTTCCAGGTCGAACTCAGGACAACGAGCCGCTGGCCGCGCCGTACACCCAACGCCCGCCTGAAGCGGGCCCGGTGGCGACGGGCGGCGAGCATCCGGTCGAAGCAGGGATCCCCGGCCACCACGGACGCCTCGACGGCCTCGGGGCAGACACGGCGCAGCCGTTCCAGTTGCTCCGGGTGGGACAGGACGAGGCCGTCCACAAAGGGCTTGCCGTCGGCCAGGAGCCACTCCGACGACAGACCGAAGGTCGGCTCCCGGCTCCCGGCTCCCGGCTCCCGGCTCCCGGCTCCCGGCTCCCGGCTCCCGGCTCCCGGCTCCCGGCTCCCGGCTCCCGGCTCCCGGC
>NZ_JBIAIE010000039.1:0-58198 GCF_042871185.1 Streptomyces sp. NPDC006012 | reverse complement strand
CTCCCCTCCACCAACCCCGCAGTCCTCGCCTTCCTGCGCGAACACGAGGACGACCTCGTCCTGTGCGTCCACAACTTCTCCCGCTTCGCCCAGCCGACCGAACTCGACCTGCGGGCCTACGACGGACGGCATCCCGTCGAACTCATCGGCGGGGTCCGCTTCCCTGCCATCGGTGAACTCCCCTACCTCCTCACCCTCGCGGGCCACGGCTTCTACTGGTTCCGGCTCTCCCGAGTCGCATCCCGCACCGGCACCCGCCGCTGAGCGCGCGGCGCCGAGGAAAGGACGCCTCACCATGCCGAAGACCGCTTCCCTCCGGCCGCGCGACAGCGCAGCACCCCACCGGCCAATAGCCTCCCTGGCCGGGTTGCTGTGCGAGTGGCTGCCCCGGCAGCGCTGGTTCGCGGGCCGGGACCAGCCCGTCACGGACCTCGCCGTGCTGTCCATGACCGAGCTGTTCCCGGGCTGTGTGCACCTCCTGGTGCACGCCGGTCAGGGAGGCGCCCCCGCGCCCGGCGGTGCATCCCCGGCCGGCGCCTGCTACCAGCTCCTGCTGGGCGTGCGCAAGCGGCCGGCACCGCACCTGGACCGTGCGTTCATCGGCCGGCCGCAGGACGGCCCGCTCGCCGGTCACGCCGTCTACGACGCGCTGCACGACCCGCGTTCGGCCGCGCTGCTCCTGGAACGGCTGCGGAGTCCCGGCACGGCGGGCCCGCTGCACTTCGAGGCGGACCCGGCCGTGCGGGTGCCCGGCGGGCTCGCGCCGCGGCTGCTGGACGCCGAGCAGTCCAACTCCTCGCTGGTGTACGGCGACGCGTACATCCTGAAGGTGTTCCGGCGCGTCCAGCCCGGTACGAACCCCGATCTGGAGGTGCCGGAGGCGCTGGCCGCACAGGGCTGCACGCGGGTACCCGCCCCGGTCGCCTGGTTCCGCACCACCGAGCCGCGGCCCGCGACGCTGGGGGTGCTCCAGCCGTTCCTGCCGGACGCCTCCGACGGCTGGACGCTGGCGTTGCGGGCACTCGCCACGGCGGACGACTTCACCACGGAGGCGCACGAGCTGGGACAGGCCACGGCGGACGTCCATCTGGCGCTCGCCACCGCCTTCCCGGACGCCGACGGCGGCGAGAACGGCCACACGGTGGCGGCGATGACCGCCCGGCTGGAGGCCGCCGCGCACTGTGTGCCCGCCCTCGCGCCGTTCGTCCCGGGGCTGCGCACCGCGTTCGGCGCCCTGGACGGCGACGACGCCGGGCCGCCCGCCCAGCGCATCCACGGGGACCTGCACCTCGGGCAGGTGCTGCGGGCCGGGCCGGACTGGTTCGTCATCGACTTCGAGGGCGAGCCGTCGCGGCCGCTCACCGAACGGCGCAGCGCGCAGTCCCCGGTCCGGGACGTGGCGGGCATGCTGCGCTCCTTCGACTACGCGGCCCGGCAGCGGCGTCCCTGGCACCCGGAGTGGGCCCGCCGCTGCCGGGACGCCTACTGCGCGGGCTACGCCACCCGGGCCGGGTGGGACCCGCGCCAGGAGCACGCGCTGCTGCGTGCCCATGAGACCGACCGGGCGGTGTACGAGGCCGTCTACGAAGCCCGGCACCGTCCGGACTGGCTGCCCGTTCCCATGGCCGCGATCGAGCGGCTCGCCGTCAGGGAAGGCTGACACCATGGCACTGCGCGACACCTCGCTCCCCGAGCCGTCGGGACCCGTTCCGCCCGCGGTCGTGCCGCTGGATCCGGCCGAGCGCGACCGGCTGCTCGCGGGCGCCCACCACGACCCGCACGCGCTGCTGGGCGCCCATCCGGTCCCGGGCGGGATCCTGTTCCGGGCGCTGCGTCCGTTCGCGCGCGGGGTGAGCGTGCTGATCGACGGGATGCGCAGCGCTCTGACGTCCGAGGGCGAAGGACTCTTCTCTGCCGTGCTGCCGTACCCGGCGATCCCGTCGTACACGCTGCTGGTGGAGTACGACGAGAACGCGCCCACCGGCCACGAGACCGCGGACCCCTACGGTTTTCTGCCCGCTCTCGGCGAACTGGACCTGCATCTGATCCAGGAGGGCCGGCACGAGCAGCTGTGGCGGGCGCTGGGCGCCGAGCCGATGACGCACCAGGGCGTGCGCGGCACCCGTTTCACCGTGTGGGCGCCGAACGCCCGAGGGGTACGGGTCGCCGGTGACTTCACCTGCTGGGACGGCACCCAGTACCCGATGCGCTCGCTGGGTTCCTCGGGCGTCTGGGAGCTGTTCGTGCCGGGGATCGGCGAGGGCGCCCGGTACAAGTTCGAGATCACCTCACGCCACGGCGACCGGTTCCTCAAAGCCGACCCGATGGCCCGCCGCACGGAGGTGCCGCCCGACACGGCCTCCGTGGTGACGTCCTCGCGCTACGAGTGGGGCGACGACGAGTGGCTGGCGCACCGTGCGGACGTCCCGGTGCACGAGGCGCCCCTCTCCGTGTACGAGGTCCATCTTCCGTCCTGGCGACCCGGGCTGACGTACCGTCAGCTCGCTGACGAACTCCCCGCGTATGTCGTGGACCTGGGCTTCACCCATGTGGAGCTGATGCCGGTCGCCGAGCATCCCTTCGGCGGTTCCTGGGGCTACCAGGTCACCGGTTACTACGCGCCCACGTCCCGGCTGGGCACCCCGGACGACTTCAAGTACCTGGTGGACGCGCTGCACCGGGCGGGCATCGGCGTGATCATGGACTGGGTGCCCGCCCACTTCCCCAAGGACGACTGGGCGCTGGCCCGGTTCGACGGGGATCCGCTGTACGAGCCCGCAGATCCGCGGCGGGCCGAGCATCCGGACTGGGGGACGTACGAGTTCGACTTCGGCCGCACCGAGGTGCGCAACTTCCTGGTCGCCAACGCCGTGTACTGGTGCGAGGAGTTCCACATCGACGGTCTGCGCGTCGACGCGGTGGCCTCCATGCTCTACCTCGACTACTCGCGCGACTCCGGCCAGTGGACGCCGAATGTGTTCGGGGGCCGTGAGGACCTGGACGCCGTGGTGTTCCTCCAGGAGATGAACGCCACCGTCTACCGGCGCTGTCCCGGCGTGGTGACCATCGCCGAGGAGTCGACGGCCTGGGACGGCGTGACCCGGCCCACGGACCGCGGCGGTCTGGGGTTCGGGCTGAAGTGGAACATGGGCTGGATGCACGACTCGCTGGAGTACATCCGGCACGAGCCGGTGCACCGCAGGTACCACCACCACGAGATGACGTTCTCGATGGTGTACGCCCACAGCGAGAACTACGTCCTGCCCATCTCCCACGACGAGGTCGTGCACGGCAAGCGGGCGCTCGTCTCCAAGATGCCCGGCGACTGGTGGCAGCGGCGTGCCGGCCACCGCGCCTACCTGGCCTACATGTGGGCCCACCCGGGCAAGCAGCTCCTCTTCATGGGGCAGGAGTTCGCCCAGGGCGCCGAATGGTCCGAGGCCCACGGCCCGGAGTGGTGGCTCCTGGATCCCGGTTACGTCGCCGAGGCCGACCACCGCGGCGTCCGCGACCTGGTCCGCGCCCTCAACACCGGCTACCGCGCCACCCCCGCCCTGTGGCAGCGCGACACCGACCCGGCCGGCTTCCAGTGGGTGGTCGGTGACGCCGCCGACGACAACGTCTTCGCGTTCCTGAGATTCGACGCCCAGGGGACGCCGCTGCTCGCGGTGTCGAACTTCTCCCCCGTCGTCCGCCACGACTACCGCCTCGGCGTGCCCGAGGGTGTGTCCGTGTGGCGGGAGATGCTCAACACCGACAGCGCGCGCTACGGCGGCGGCGACGTCGGCGACCGTGGTCCGCTGGTGCCGCGGGACGGGCACCTCCGCGTCACCCTGCCGCCCCTCGCCACGGTGTGGCTGGTGCCGGGGTCCGCGGACTGATCCGGCCCCTCCGCCGCTCCCGCCCCGGCCTCGCTCACCTGCGCCGCGTCCGAGGCGCCGTCGGCCACAGGAGGGACCGGCGACGTCACCCTCCGTGGGGTCTCCGGGACCGGCGGGCGGCCGTCAGGGCTCGCGCGCGACGCCCCGCGGCGGCCGCCGCGGGCGGTGTCCGCCCGGCCGGACGGGCTCCGAGCACGTGTTCCGCCGGGCGGGCAGGCGTATCCGGGCCGCCCGCGGGAACCCAGCCCAGGGAGAGAGCAGTCGGGCCGCGGCCCGCTTCACACGGTGCTGGGGAGCGGCCCGCTTCACACGGTGCTGGGGAAGAGACGATGGCGACCGGGTCACGATGGGACGACACCCCCCTCTCGGAGGAGTCCTTCGAGCGCAGGGCCTCCTTCCCGGGTGAGCTGGGCAATGTGACGAGTGCGCGGCTCGCCGCGCAGGACTTCCTCGGCGCCCTCGCCCGGGCGTCCCCGCCGGCCGGCCCCGAATCCTGGGAGGACATCCTGCTGGTGGTCACGGAGCTTGCCGCCAATGCCGTGCAGTACGCGCCGGGACCGTTCGTCCTGCGGCTGCGCCGCACGTTCGACGGCGTGCACGTCACGATGCACGACACCAGCACGGTACGGCCCGAGCCGCGGCCGTTCAGCCCCCGCACCGGCAGCGGCGTCGGCTGGCGTCTCGTCGGCACGCTGTGCGACCAGGTCAGCGTGGTGGTCACGCGCGGCGGCAAGGACATCCACGCCTTCCTGCCCTGGTGAGGGGCGGCCATCGCGCCGCGTAGGGGGGCAGGGCACGCCGGGACGGCCGCCGTGCCGCGGTGTCACCCGGGGTGGTGGGCGACCACGCCGAACATCGTCACGGACATGTGCAGTCCGCCCCGCTCGGCCGCCTCGGCGAACGTGGTGTACGCGGCGTCCCGCTGCCGCTCGGTGAGCAGTCCGCGGCGCATCGCCGAGTCGCCCAGCATCCGGATGATCGGCCAGGCGACCGACCGGTGGTCCTGGAACAGGGCCTCGCAGCCGCGGTCGTCGACCACCAGGCCGGCCGACGTCACCTGTCCGACGAGCCGGCGCCCCGAGTACGGGTTGGCGGCACCGGTGAGGGCGCCCGAGGCGAGCGCCCGTACGGTCTCCGCGTCGCCGGGGTGCAGCACGGTGGTGGCCCAGTCGGTGTCGAGCAGCGCGACGCGGCCGCCGGGGCGCAGCACCCGGACCATCTCGGCGACCGCCCGGTCCGGCTCGGTCAGGTGCTGGAGGACGCGTTCGCACCACACGACGTCCACCGAGGCGTCCGGCACGGGCAGGGCCAGTGCGTCGCCGTGCGTGAAGCGGGCCCGGCTCTCGGCCGATCGCGCCTCGGCGACGGCGCGCAGCCCGGGGTTCGGTTCGACGCCCAGGGCAAAGCCGTCGGGCCCGGCCGCGGCGGCCAGTTCCCGGGTCTGTGAACCGGTCCCGGCCCCGACGTCCAGCGCCCGTTCGCCGCCCTTGACCGCGAGTGCCTCGTGGGCCCAGGCGCGCAGCCGCCGTACCCCGGGGTTGGCGTCCTGCGCGTCGAGCGCGTCGGCCTGGGGCGCCTGGTCGGGCGGGGCGGTCGGGTGCGTCCGAAAGCCCGGGACGGGCGGTGTCTGCGGCATGGCGCGCACTCTACGACCCCCGCGGCGTGCGTGTGGTCCACTCGCGCAGAAGGACGGACTCCGGCCCGCGGCGGAGGGCGCCGGTGCCCGCGGGCCGATCCCGCCGGGGCTCCCGGCTGGCGGAACCGGCTGCGGCACGGTGGGATCGATGGGGGTGCGAACCGGCGATCCGGGGCAGGCGAACGGCGTCGGGCCGGGCCGCCGGGACCCGCAGACGCCCGGACACGGAGAAGGGATGGAGACCGTGACACGACCCAGGATCCTGGTGGTGGGCGCGGGCTTCGCCGGGGTGGAGTGTGTTCGCCGCCTGGAGCGCAAGCTCTCCCCGAACGAAGCCGACGTCACCCTGGTGACGCCCCATTCGTACCAGCTCTATCTGCCGCTGCTGCCGCAGGTCGCCTCCGGTGTGCTGACCCCTCAGTCGATCGCCGTCTCGCTGCGCCGCAGCCGCAGGTACCGCACCCGGATCGTTCCGGGCGGCGCCATCGGCGTGGATCTGAAGGCCAAGGTCTGTGTCGTCCAGACGATCACCGACAAGATCGTGGACGAGCCGTACGACTACATCGTGCTGGCCCCGGGCAGCGTCACCCGCACCTTCGACATCCCCGGCCTGACCGATCACGCCTACGGCATGAAGACCCTCGCGGAGGCCGCCTACGTACGCGACCATGTCATCGCGCAGCTCGACCTCGCCGACGCCAGCGACGATCCCGCGGAGCGTGCCTCGCGACTGCAGTTCGTCGTCGTCGGCGGCGGGTACGCCGGCACCGAGACCGCCGCCTGTCTGCAGCGGCTCACGCACGCCGCCCTGCGGCGCTACCCGCGGCTGGAGCCCGGCCTGATCAAGTGGCACCTGATCGACATCGCGCCCAGGCTGATGCCGGAGCTCGGCGACAAGCTCGGCCGCAGCGCGCAGGAGATCCTGCGCCGGCGCGGGATCGAGATCTCCCTCGGCGTGTCGATCGCGAAGGCGGGTGCGCGGGAGGTCACCTTCACCGACGGGCGGGTGGTGCCCACCCGCACGCTGATCTGGACCGCCGGAGTCGTGGCCAGCCCGCTGATCGCCACGCTCGGCGCGGACACGGTGCGGGGGCGGCTCGCGGTCACCGCGGAGCTGGCCCTGCCGGGTTACGACGGGGTGTTCGCGCTGGGCGACGCCGCCGCCGTCCCGGACGAGGCCAAGCACGAGCAGGGGGCGGTCTGCCCGCCCACCGCGCAGCACGCCATGCGGCAGGGCAGGCAGGTGGCCGACAACGTCATCGCGGCACTGCGCGGCCTGCCCCTGCGGCCGTACGAACACCGGGACCTGGGGCTCGTCGTCGACCTCGGCGGCCGGGACGCCGTCTCCAAGCCGCTCGGCATCGAGCTGCGCGGCACACTCGCCCAGGCGGTCGCCCGCGGCTACCACTGGTCGGCGCTGCGCACCAACGTCGCCAAGACCCGGGTGCTGACCAACTGGCTGCTGAACGCCGTCGGCGGCGACGATTTCGTCCGCACCGGGTTCCAGGCCCGCCGCCCCGCGAAGCTGAAGGACTTCGAGTTCGCCAACACGTATCTGACGCCCGAGCAGGTGCGGGCACATGTGGCGGGACGCGCGCTGGACAGCCCGGCGGACTGAAACGGGCGGGCCCGCAGGGGCATGTGGCGTCCCGGCGCGGGTGCCGTGCCATGCTGGGCCGTGGATCACGACGTGACACGGGAGAGAGCGCAGCGGCGTGAGGACAGCGAAGCGGTCGGTGCGGGCGGAGCTGTGGGGTCGGCTCGCCGCGTCCGACCCCGGGCTGCTCCGGCTCACCGCGGGGCTGCGCACCATGACGTCCATCGCGCTCACCCTGCTCTCCCTCGCCCTGCTGCGGGCCGATGTGACGCATCTGGTGGCCGGCTCGATAGGCGCGATGGTCGGGACCTTCGCCATCCGGGAGAAGCAACGCGCCAAGCAGGCCGTGACGCTCGCGCTCGGCCTGCCGGTGGCACTGGCCTCCGTGTCGCTCAGCGCGCTGCTCGACACGCATGTCGTGGTCGGCGACCTGTTCTTCGTGGCGCTCATCTTCTGCGCGGTCTACAGCCGCAGGTTCGGCGACCGGGGCACGGCACTCGGCCAGATCGGCTTCCAGACCTACTTCCTGTCGCTGTTCGTGCACGCGACCGTGCCGTTGCTGCCGGGACTGTACCGTGCGCTCGCCCTCGCCTTCGTGTGCTGCGCGGTGACCCGGTTCGTCCTCCTCCCGCAGACGTCCGCAGGCATCCTGGACCGGCTGCGCCGGGCCTTCCGGGCGCGGCTCGCCCAGCTGATCACGGCCCAGATCGAACTGCTCGACGCCGGTCCGCAGGACGCGGCCAAGAGCCTGGAGCTGGTCCGGGTCAGGACCGCCCGGCTGCACGAGTCCGCCCTCTTGATCCAGGGCCAGCTGGTGGAGGGCACCCCGGACGAGGCGTCGGCGCGCATGCTCCAGCGGCGGATCGCGGACGCCGAGATCGCCGCCGAACGGCTCGGGCTGATGCTGCTGACGGCGCGCGGCTCCGAGCGCGCGGACACCCTGACCCTGCATCTGCCGGGCGCACCGCTGCCCTTCGGCGGCGAGCAGCCGATCCTGGACGGGACCAGGGCCGCGCTCCGCCGTGATTTCGAGGCGCTGCGCCTGCTGGTGCTGCGGCCTGTGTACGCGGAACGGGGTACGGCGCTGGCCCAGGTCCGCAACCGGCTGCTCGGCTACCGCGACGAGGAGAACCTGCCACAGGCGCCGCCCGCCGTGCGGGACGTCTTCCGCGGTCTGGGCGAGGCCGCGCGGGCGATCCTGGGTCTGCGGCTCGCCCTGGGCGGGCCGGTGGACGACTCCGACGACACACCCGCGACGGCCCGCTCGCGCGAGGAGCTGGACGTGGAGGACGCGGCGATCGGGAGCGAGGAGCGCGCCGCGGAGAAGCAGGCGGCCACCGGGCTGCGGCCCAGCACGCGGGCGGCGGTGCAGGTGGCCGTCGGATCGTCGCTCGCCATCGTCGGCGGCGAGCTGCTGTCTCCCCAGCGGTGGTACTGGGCGGTGCTGACCTGCTGGATCGTGTTCATCAACACCGCTTCCACCGGCGAGATCCTGGTGAAGGGCTACCGTCGGCTGCTGGGCACGGTCCTCGGGGTGGTGGCGGGCATCGGGCTGGCGGGCCTCATCGGCCACCACACCTGGACGGCGTTCGCGCTGGTGCTGGTCTTGATCTTCGCGATGTTCTACACGGCCCCGCTGTCCTACACGCTGATGTCGTTCTTCGTCACGGCGATGCTGGGGCTGCTGTACACGCTGCTCCACACCTTCAGCCTCGCCGTCCTGGTGCTGCGGGTGGAGGAGACGGCGCTCGGCGCCGTCGCCGGCCTCATCGCAGCGGCGGTGGTGCTGCCGGTGCACACCGACCGGCGCACCAACGAACTGCTGGTCACCGTCCTGGACCAGTTGGCGGACGTCACGCGGTCCGCGGTCGACCAGCTGAGCGGCGCACCGCCGGTGGACCTGCTGGACAAAGCCCGCCGGCTGGACCAGTCGCTGGCGGACCTGGGGTCCTCCGCACAACCGCTGACGCATCCGATCACGCCGCTGCGGACCCGCCGGGACACCGTGCGGTACGTGGTGGCGCTGCTGGACTCGTGCGCGTACCACGCCCGTTCGCTGGCGGCCACCGCCGAACTCCTGCCGTCGAAGACGTCGATAGCGGCGGACCCGCGGCTGCGCGGGGCGTGCAGCCGGATCGTGCACAACCTTGAGGCCATCGCCGCCTCGACCACGGACCGGCGCGCGGAGGCCGAGGTCGAGACCGGTCCGAGCATCGCCGCACTGCTGCAGCCCGGCACGTCGGCCGACACACGCGACGGACAGGTGACGGACCGGGTGCTGCGGCATCTGCAACGGCTGGACGAGACGGTGGTGGGGCTGGCCCGGCCGCTCGGCGTGCCGGTCGCGCGGAGCGGGAACTGACCACGGGCCCGTCGGTCCGGGCGGGCACCAGGGCACCGGCGTTCCGTGCCGGAGCTGTGAAACAGGTCACGCGACCCGGTCTTTGTCGCCACACATTCCCTGGATGGTTTAGCGTTCATCCAAGTGTGGACAGGAGGCGGCTGTGCGGTCCTGCCTGGACCACCGGCTACGGCCCTGGCCGGATTCCCCCGTCCGGCCAGGGCGCTTTGCCGCCCTTCGGCCCAGGTCCGCGGAATTCTCCGTTTCCCGAGGTGCCCGGCGCGGCGGCAGCGGCTGAAATGGGCGTAGGGAGAACTCCGGAACATCCCGCCCGCGAGGAGCCCCGCGCCATGACCAAAGCGATAAAACTGCTGACCGCCCTCCCGCAACCGCAGCGCGAGCGTCTGATGGAGCTGGCGCGGGAGGTGTCCTTCCCCGAGGACACCAGGATCTTCGAGGCCGGCGGCACCGCCGACCGCTTCTGGGTGATCCGGTCGGGCGCGGTCAACCTCGACCAGCAGGTGACCTCGCATCAGCGGGTCACGGTGGCGAGCCTCGGCGCGGGGGACCTGCTCGGCTGGTCGTGGCTGTTCCCGCCGTACACCTGGGACTTCGGCGCGGTGGCCTTCAGTTTCGTACGGGCCTACGAGTACGACGCGTCCGCGGTGCTCGCGCTGAGCGTGGAGGACCCGCTGCTCGGGCTGTCGCTGGTGCGGACCGTCGCCGAGATCCTCGCCCACCGTCTGGAGCTGACGCGGGGCAAGCTCATGGACCAGTACGCGCTCCGCCGCCGGAGCGGGCTGTAGCCCCTCGGATGCGGTCGCACTGCGGATGCGTCGGCCTCCCGGATCCGCCCGTGCCTCAGATGCGGTACTGGCGCAGCGCCGGCACCATCGCCGCCAGCCCCACCATGACGACGACCACCAGCAGGCCGCCGCCCGCGACGGCGGCGCGCGGGCCGAAGGCGGCGCCCGCCGTGCCGTGCAGCACGTCGGCCAGGCGCGGACCGCCCGCCACGACGACCGTGAACACACCCTGCATGCGCCCGCGCATCTCGTCGGTGGCGGCGGACAGCAGGATCGCCCCGCGGAAGACCATCGAGACCATGTCCGCGACCCCGGCCGCGGCGAGGAACACCAGGGCGACCCAGAGATTGCGGCTCAGGCCGAAGCCCGTGATCGCCGCGCCCCAGCCGACCACCGCGCCGATGACCATCCAGCCGTGCCGCCGTGCCCGGGAGAACGTGCCGGAGAACAGCCCGCCGATCACCGCCCCGACCGGGATCCCGGCGAACAGCACGCCGAGCGCCAGCCCCTCGCCGTTCGGGGCGAAGGTCTGGGCGGCCAGTTGCGGGAACAGGGCGCGGGGCATGCCGAAGACCATGGCGATGATGTCGGCGACGAACGAGAGCAGCAGCACCTTGTGCACGGAGATGTAGCGGAAGCCGTCGCTCACCTCCCGCCAGCCCGCGCGCCGGGCCGACGGAGTACCGAGCGGCGGCAGCGCCGGCAGCCGCACGACCGCCCAGACCGTGGCGCACAGCGCCACCGCGTCGATGAGATACAGCTCCGGCAGGCCGACCACCGGGATCAGCGCGCCGGCCAGCAGCGGTCCCGCCACCAGGCCGGTCTGCATGACCGTGGAACCGAGGGCGTTCGCGGCGGGCAGCTCCTCGGCCGGGACGAGCCTGGCGATGGAGGCGCTGCGCGCCGGGGAGTTGAGGCCGAAGAACGCCTGCTGTGCCGCGAGCAGGACCATCAGCACGACGACCGAGTCCAGTCCGGTGACGGCCTGCGCCCAGAACAGCAGCGAGGTGACCGCGATGCCGATGTTGGTCACCAGCAGCAGCTTGCGGCGGTCCACCGTGTCGGCGACCGCGCCTCCCCACAGCGCGAAGACGACCATGGGCACCAGACCGGCGAGGCCGGCGTAGCCGACCCAGGCTGAGGAGTGCGTGATGTCGTATATCTGCTTCGGCACGGCGACGGCGGTGAGCTGGCTGCCGACCGAGGTGACGATCGTCGAGGACCACAGCCTGCGGAAGGCGGGGTGGCGCAGGGGGCGGGTGTCCATCGCCCAGCGGCGCCAGCCGCCCTTCGGCTCTGCCGCCGGACGGGGGGAGCCGGACTGCGGCGCGGTACTGCCGTCGGTGCTCTCGGTGGTGTCCACGTGCTTCCTGGTTGCTCGTTACAACTTTCGAATCCGGGCCTCACTATGGCGCACCGGCACCGCCTGCCGAAACGATGCCGCCGGTCGTCTCAGGATCCGGCGACGAGCAGCACCCCGAGCGTGATCATGGTCACCGCGACCAGCCCGTCCAGCACCCGCCAGGCCCGCGGCCCGGTGAGGACGCGGCCGAGCGGCCGGGCGCCGAAGCCGAGGGCGGTGAACCAGCACAGGCTGGCCAGCGCCGCGCCGAGGCCGAACGTCCAGCGCAGCGGGCCGCGGTCGGCGGCGAGCGAACCCAGCAGGAACACGGTGTCCAGGTAGACATGCGGGTTGAGCCAGGTCAGCGCGAGACAGGTGAGCACCGCCCGCCGTCTCGAACCCGCCGGCGGCCCCTGCGTACGCAGCCCGCCGGCGTCCGGCCTGAGCACCCGGCGGGCGGCGAGGGCGCCGTAGCACAGCAGGAAGGCTCCGCCGATCAGCCCGACCGCCCGCAGCGCGCCGGGCCAGGCCACCACCACCGCGCCGACTCCGCCGACGCCCAGTGAGATGAGCACCGCGTCGGAGAGCGCGCAGATACCGACGACCGCGAGGACCGTGTCCCGGCGGATGCCCTGGCGCAGGACGAACGCGTTCTGCGCGCCGATGGCGACGATGAGCGAGAGGCCGGTGCCGAATCCGGCGGCAGCGGCGGTCAGGGCGCTGGACATGCCGGTGACGCTAACGACACGATCACCCGGCGTACAGCTAAGGATTTTTACGTAGCATTAGCGCGACTGCAGACAGCTGGCCGGGGAGGAGGCGCGGGCCTCGATGATGCCGGAACTGCCCCTCGACCAGGTGCGGACGCTGCTCGCGGTGGTGGACGAGGGCACGTTCGACGCGGCGGCGGCCGCCCTGCACCTGACGCCCTCGGCGGTCAGCCAGCGGGTGAAGGCGCTGGAGCAGCGCACGGGCCGGGTGCTGCTCCAGCGCACCAAACCGGTGCGGCCGACGGAGTCCGGCGCGGTGCTCGTGCGGTTCGCCAGGCAGCTGGCCCGGCTGGACCGGGACGCGCGGGGCGAGCTGGGGCTCAGCGGGGCCGGGGAGCCCACACGAGTGTCGGTGGCGGTGAACGCGGACTCGCTGGCCACCTGGTTCCTGTCGGCGCTGCGACGGGTGCCGAGGCAGCCGCGGATCTGCTTCGAACTGCGGCGCGAGGACGAGGACCACACGGCGGCGCTGCTGCGCGAAGGGCTGGTGATGGCCGCGGTGACGTCGTCGCCCGACCCGGTGCCGGGCTGCTCCGTGCGTCCGCTGGGCCGGATGCGCTATCTCCCCGTGGCGAGCCCCGAGTTCGCCGCGCGGCATCTGAGCGGGCCGCCGGCCGAGGCGCTGGCCGCGGCGCCGGTGGTCGTCTTCGACCGGCGGGACGACCTCCAGGACGACTTCGTGCGGGCGCTGGGCGGCGGCGCCGGTGCCGCGAGCGCGCTGCGGCACCACGTTCCCGCCTCCGAGGCGTTCGCCGCGGCCGTCGCCGCGGGGCTCGGCTGGGGCATGGTGCCGCAGACCCAGGCCGACCCTCTGCTGGAGGCCGGCCGGCTGGTCCGGCTCGCTCCCGGTCGCTGGGCCGACGTCCCCCTGTACTGGCAGCAGTGGAAGCTCGACTCCCCCGCACTGGCGGCCGTGGCCGACGCGGTGGTGGCGGCGGCCGGGGAGAACCTGCGGTCCCCCGGGAACTGACCGAGTGCCGGGCGACCTGCGGCCCCGCAGGAACCGATCGGGTACCGGGGAGCACCGCGGTGCCTTCGCGGCCCGGCGACGGCACCGCCCGGCCACAGGCTCAGGCCCGCTTCGGCTTGCCGTCCTCGTACAGCCAGGTCTGGAACAGCGCGCCCAGATCCTTACCGGACTCCTGCTCGGCCAGGCTCACGAACTCCGCGGTGGTGCCGTGTCCGTCACGATGCTGCGTGGGCCACTCGCGCAGGATCCGGAAGAACGTGGTGTCGCCGACGGCCCTGCGCAATTCGTGCAGGACCATGGCGCCGCGGTCGTACACCGGTGTCGCGAAGAGGTTCTCGCCACTGCCCGGGTCGCCGGGCGGGAAGTCCCACAGCTCGTCGTCGGCGTCCGTGGCGTACAGCACGTCGAAGGTGTCCTGCGCGCTGTCGCCGCCGTGCTGCTCGTCGTAGAGCCACTCGGCGTAGCTCGCGAAGCCCTCGTTGAGCCAGATGTCCTTCCACGAGGTGATCGAGACGGAGTCGCCGAACCACTGGTGGGCGATCTCGTGGACGAAGGTATGCAGGTCGGGTGCCGAGTCGTAGACGGGCCGGCCCTGGCTCTCCAGTGCGTAGCCGATGGCCGGGGCGTGGTCGACGATCGATCCGGCGGACCGGTACGGATACGGGCCGAAGATCTTGCTCCCCCACTCCAGCACGGAGGACTGGTTCTTCAGGACGGGCGCCGACGCCTTCGCCTGGCGGGGGTCGACGGCGTTGTAGATCTGGATGCCGTCGCGGGTGGTGTACTTCTCGACCTGGAACTTCCCGATCGAGGCCGTGGCCAGGTAGGCGGCCATGGGCTCGCTCTGGCGCCAGCGGAAGGTGGTCCGGCCGTTCGCGGTGCTCTGCCCGACCAGCACGCCGTTGGCGACGGCGGTGCGGTCCTCGGGGACCGTGATCGTGAAGTCGTACGAGGACTTGTCCCGCGGGTGATTGTTCCCCGGGAACCAGGTCATCGAGCCCTGCGGCTGGCCGGCGACGAACGCGCCGTCGTCGGTGGGGACCCAGCCGTCGGGGTTCCCGTCCGGGTCGGTGACGGGTTCGGGGGTGCCGTTGTAGGCGACCGTGACGGTGAACACCTGGTCCTTGCGCAGGGCCTGATGCGGTGTGATGACGAGTTCCTGGCCGGTGCGGCCGACGTTCGCGCGCTCGCGGTCGACGGTGACGCCGGTGACCTCCAGCCCGTGCAGGTCGAGGTCGAAGCGGCTGAGCGGCTGTGTGGCGTGGACGGTGAGGACGGCCGTGCCGTCGAGACGCCGGGTGGCGGTCTCGTAACGGAGCGTCAGATCGTAGTGCTCGACGTGGTATCCGCCGTTTCCGGAGAGCGGATAGTACGGGTCGCGCAGCCCGGAGGCGCCGGTCGACATGGCTGCGGGCGCTTCTGCGGCGCCGAGCAGCACCGCCGCGGCGACGGGAATGGTGGCCAGGACCGCGTGGCGACGCACCGTGGCGCGTCGTCCTGCGCCCCGCTGTCGAGGTGGCGTCACATGCGCTCCTTGGAGGGTGACCGGTGACCGATCTGCCACAGCCTACGAGAGCCCTCGCCCGAATTGCTAACTTTTATGAAAATATATGCCGCGTCATCCATCGGTCAGCCGGTTTCGCCGCAGTACGCTCACGACACCGTCCGCACCGGAGAGAGGCCACGATCGTGAGCGTGCGTGTGCGTCGCATCTACGAACCGCCGCAGCCCGACGACGGTTTGCGGGTCCTGGTCGACCGGCTGTGGCCGCGCGGTATGGCCAAGGACGCGGCCGAGGTGGACGAATGGCCGAAGACCCTGACGCCGTCGACGGAACTGCGCCAGTGGTACCACGCCGGCGAGGGCGACTACGAGGAGTTCCGCCGCCGCTACGAGGCGGAACTCGCGGAGCCCGGGGCCGCCGAACTGCTCGACGGCCTGCGCACCGCGGCCGGCAAAGGCCCGGTGACGCTGCTCACCGCGTCCAAGGATCCGGCGCAGAGCCATGCGGCGGTGCTGGCCGGGGTGTTGAGCGACTGACCCGGCCGGCTCACCCGGTCTGCCGCGCCGCCGCCCGCCCCGCGGCCCGCCCGGAGAAGAGGCAGCCACCGAGGAAGGTGCCCTCCAGCGCGTTGTAGCCGTGCACACCGCCGCCCCCGAAACCGGCCACCTCGCCCGCCGCGTACAGCCCGCCGACGGGCTGCCCGTCGACACCCAGGGCGCGCGAGTCCAGGTCGGTCTGGATGCCGCCGAGCGTCTTGCGGGTCAGGATGTGCAGCTTGACGCCGATGAGCGGGCCGGCCGCCGGGGCGAGGATGCGGTGCGGGACGGCGACGCGGCCGAGTCGGTCACCGATGTAGCGGCGGGCGTTGCGGATGCCCTGGATCTGCGAGTCCTTGCTGTAGGGGTTGTCGATCTGCAGGTCACGGGCTTCGATCTGGCGGCGCACCACGGCCGGGTCGAGGAGCGGCTCGTCCGTGAGTCCGTTCATCTTCTCCACGAGCCGTTCCAGGGTGTCGGCGGTCACGAAGTCCGCGCCGTGCCGCAGGAATGCCTGCACCGGCCCGGGGGCGCCCTTGCCGAGCAGCCGGTCGCGCAGCACCGCCTTGCGGTCCTTGGCGGTGATGTCCGGGTTCTGTTCGGAGCCCGACAGCGCGAACTCCTTCTCGATGATCTTCCGGGTGAGGACGAACCAGGAGTGGTCGTGGTGCTTGAGGTCGTCGGTGGTGCGCAGGTGCCTGAGGGTGCTCAGGGTGTCGTAGCCGGGCAGGCAGGGGTCGGGCAGCCGGCGGCCGAGGGCGTCCAGCCAGACGGCGGAGGGGCCGGGCAGGATGCGGATGCCGTGGCCGGGCCAGACCGGGTCCCAGTTGCGCAGCCCCTCGGTGTAGTGCCACATGCGGTCCCGGTTCACCAGGCGCGCGCCCGCCTCGGCGCTGATGTCGAGCATCCGGCCGTCGACGTGCGCGGGGACGCCGGTGACCATGCGCGCGGGCGGCGTGCCCAGCCGCTCGGGCCAGAACCGGCGCACGATGTCGTGGTCGGCGCCGATGCCGCCGCTGGTGACGATCACGGCCTGGGCGGTCAGTTCGAAGTCGCCGATCCCCTCGCGGTTGGAGGGGACCCCGCGCGGCGCGTCGTCGGGGGCCAGAACGGTGCCGCGCACACCGGTGGCCTGCCCCGCCTCGACGACCAGTTCGTCCACCCGGTGCCGGTGGTGGAAGGTGAGCAGCCCGTCCCGGACGGCCTGCCGGGCGTGGCGCGCGAACGGCTCGACGACACCGGTGCCGGTGCCCCAGGCGATGTGGAAGCGCGGTACGGAATTGCCGTGGCCGTCGGCGCGCAGGTCGCCGCGCTCGGCCCAGCCGACGGTGGGCAGCAGGGAGATGCCGTGCCCCTGCAGCCAGGAGCGCTTCTCGCCGGCGGCGAACTCGACGTAGGCGCGCGCCCAGCGCACCGCCCAGGAGTCCTCGTCCGCGAGCCGGTCGAACCGCGCGCTGCCCTGCCAGTCGTTCCAGGCGAGGTCGAAGGAGTCCTTGATGCCCAGGCGCCGCTGCTCCGGGGAGTCGACGAGGAAGAGGCCGCCGAAGGCCCAGAACGCCTGGCCGCCGAGGTTGGCGGCGTTCTCCTGGTCGACCAGGGCGACGCGCCGGCCCCGGCTGGTGAGTTCGTGCGCCGCGACCAGACCGGCGAGGCCCGCTCCGACGACGATGACGTCCGCGTCCATGGTGACCGTTTCCTTCCCTCGGCAAATGTCTCTACGAGTCGTGCGACGAGCCGTGCGGGGTGCCGCCTGCGGTCAGCAGCGCGGTGAGCAGCCGGCGGAGCCAGGCACGGGCGGCGTCCACGTCCCGGTCCAGCAGCAGTTGGGTGGTGACGCCGTCGTAGGCGGCGACCACGGCGTGCGCGGCGCCGTCCGCGCCGCCCAGCGCGGCGGGCAGCGGGGCGTGGCCGGCGGCCCGGGAGAGCCGGTCCGCGATCGCCTGCCTGAGCCGGGCCCGGTGGCCGAGGAGCGCCTGTGCCACGGCGGGGTCGCGGGCGGCGTGCACCAGGAAGTCCGTCTTGACCAGCAGCCAGTCCACGTCCAGCAGGAGCACCTCGGTGACCCGGTCCACGGCGGCGGGGACGTCCAGGCCGGGCCCGTCGAGAGCCAGCGCGGCGGTCACCTGCTCGGCGATGAGGTCGGCGCGGGCCCGGTAGAGGGCGAAGAACAACTCGTCCAGGGTGGCGAAGTTGGAGTAGAAGGCGCCGCGGCTGAAGCCCGCGGCCTCGCAGACCTCCTCGATGGAGACCCGGCCGAAACCCTTGGCGGCGAAGACGGTGAACGCGGCGTCGAGCAGCCGGGCCCGGGTCCGGCCCCGGCGCCGGGTCACCCGCCCGGCCGTCGTCTCCGCCATCACCCGGACCTCCGTTCGATACGCGAATGTATCGGATACATCGATGTATCGAAAGGGCCCGGCACGCCCGTAGCGCAGCGCGGAGGGCACCGCACGACGATCATGGGAACACATTTTCGATTCAAGGGTTACGCTGACGATATGGCCGCGCACCTGCAGGGCTCCCTGTTCGACCAGAGCGACGAGCTGCGGCTCGCCGCTCTCGCCGCGGCCCGCCGCACCGTACTGGGCGCCGGAGCCTGGATCGACGTGCTGCCCGGCTGGCTGAGCGGGGCGGACGCACTGTTCGAACGACTGGCCGCGGACGTGCCGTGGCACGCGGAGCGCCGCACGATGTACGACAACGTCGTCGACGTACCACGGCTGCTCGCCTTCTACCGGGCGGACGACGCGCTGCCGCACCCGGTGCTGACCGAGGCCCGCGACGCGCTCTCCCGGCACTACGCCGACGAACTGGGCGAACCCTTCACCACGGCCGGCCTGTGCTATTACCGCGACGGCCGGGACAGCGTCGCCTGGCACGGCGACCGGTTCGGACGGGGAGCCCGCGAGGACACCATGGTCGCGATCCTCTCCGTGGGCACGCCGCGGGACCTGCTGCTGCGCCCGGCGGCCGGCGGCCACTCGGTCCGCCGGCCGCTCGGGCACGGCGACCTCATCGTGATGGGCGGCTCCTGCCAGCGGACCTGGGAGCACTGCATCCCGAAAACGGCGCGCGCCACGGGGCCGCGCATCAGCGTCCAGTTCCGCCCGCACGGCGTACGGTGATCTCCGGCGCCCCCGCGCACCGCGGCGGCCGGCGCATCTGATTGGCTGTCCGCGTCGGACAGCACGCTCAGGACTCGGGGAGATCATGCAGGCAGACGTACGCCAAGTCGCCGACGGCGCCTACCTGGTGCACGGGAACCACACCAACTGGGTGATCCTCAAGGACGGGGACGCCGTCACCCTGGTGGACACGGGCTACCCCGGGGACCGGCAGCCGCTCCTCGACTCCCTGGCCGCGGTGGGCAGCGCGCCCGAGGCGATCACCGCCGTGCTGATCACACACGCGCACAACGACCACCTGGGCTCGGCCGAGTACCTGCGCAGCACCTACGGCACCCCGGTCTACCTGCACAAGGCCGAAGTCCCGCATGCCCGCCGGGAGTTCCTCCAGCAGGTGTCCGTGGGCGCGGTGCTGCGCAACGTCTGGCGGCCGGGCGTCGTTCCCTGGCTCGTGCACGTGCTGCGCGTCGGGGGCACCGAACAGCATCCGGTCGGCGCTCCGGAGTCGTTCCCCGGCGACGGGGCGCTGGATCTGCCGGGCCGGCCCGTCCCGGTCCACACGCCCGGCCACACGGACGGGCACACCGTGTACCACCTGCCCCACCTCGGCATCGTCATCTCCGGTGACGCCCTGGTCAGCGGCCACCCGACCGCCCGGCTGCGCGGACCCCAACTGCTGCCGGTCATGTTCGACCACGACCGGGCCCGTACGGTGGCCTCGCTGGAGCTGATCGCGCAGTTGGAGGGCGACACCCTGCTGCCGGGCCACGGGCCGGTCCACCACGGGCCGGTGCGCGAGGCCGCCGAACAAGCCCGGACACGGGCCGGCTGAGGCACCCGCCCGTAGGCGGCGGACCGCCCTGCACCGGCCGCCGCGGCAGGTCGTAGGGTTCGAGCCATGGCCTTGCAGATCAGCGCCACCAATCCGGAGCACCCCGCGCTCCTGCTCGAACTTCCCTGGGGCCTGCCCCTGGAGGAGTGGCCCGAGGAATACCTCGTACCGCTCCCCCGGGGCATCTCCCGGCACGTGGTGCGCTACGCCCGGGCCGGCACCGAGGTCATCGCGGTCAAGGAACTCGCCGGCCGGCCCGCGCTGCGCGAGTACGAACTGCTGCGCGACCTGGACCGGCTCGGCATCCCCGCCGTCGACCCGCTGGCCATGATCACGGGCCGCGCCGACAGCGACGGGGAACCGCTGGAGTCGGCGCTGGTCACCCGGCACCTGCGCGGCTCGATGCCGTACCGCTCGATGTTCGAGACCACCATGCGCCCGGAGACCATGCACCGGTTGATGGACGCGCTGGCCGTGCTGCTGGTGCGGCTGCACCTGGCCGGGTTCGCCTGGGGCGACTGCTCGCTGTCCAACACGCTGTTCCGGCGCGACGCGGGCGCCTACGCCGCCTATCTGGTGGACGCCGAGACCGGCGACCTGCACCCGCGGCTCAGCCCCGGCCAGCGGGAGTACGACCTCGACCTGGCGCGCGTCAACATCAGCGGCGAGCTGATGGACCTGGAGGCGTCCGGGGCGCTGCACCCCTCCGTGGACCCCGTCGAGTTCGGCCACGAGATCTGCACCCGCTACGAGGGCCTGTGGCAGGAGCTGACCCGCACCTCGGTGTACCCGGCCGGCAAGTACCACTACATCGAGCGCCGCATCCGGCGCCTGAACGATCTCGGTTTCGACGTCGCCGAGATGCAGATCGAGCACTCCTCCAACGGTGACTCGGTCACCTTCGTGCCCAAGGTCGTCGACGCCGGCCACCACCAGCGCCAACTGCTGCGCCTGACCGGTCTGGACACCGAGGAGAACCAGGCCCGGCGGCTGCTGAACGACCTGGAGAGCTGGATGGCCACCCAGGACGACTACGCGCCCGGCGACCCCCTCAGCACCCGTGACGAGGTGCTGGCCCACCGCTGGGTGCGAGACGTGTTCCGGCCCACCGTGCGGGCCGTGCCGCCCGAGTTGCGCGGCGCGATGGATCCCGCGGAGATCTACCACCAGTTGCTCGAACACCGCTGGTACCTGTCCGAGCGTGCGCAGCACGACATAGGACTGGACACGGCGGTCTCCGACTACATCGAGAACGTCCTGCCGAAGGCCCGCGCGACGCTGGAGCCGACGACCCCCGAGTGAAGGGTCCGCCGGTCCGGGCGCCGCGCCGGCCGCGCCCCGGGCCGACAGTCCGGCGGGCCCGGTCAGTCGTGCGGGACCACGGCCACCGGGCACGGCGCGTGGTGCAGCACCCCGTGGGCCACCGAGCCGATGCGGGCGCCGACCGCCGTGCGGTGCGCCCGGCGCCCCACGATCATCAGCTGGGCCCGCTCCGCGACCGACAGCAGCACCTGGCCCGCGCTGCCCATCTCGATGTGCTCGGTGACGGGAACGCCGGGGAACCGCTCCCGCCACGGCCTGAGCGCCTCGGCCAGCGCCTCCTTCTCGTACGGCTCCAGGCCCCCGGCGTCGTCCAGCAGCTTCATCGAGCCCGGGCTGTAGGCGAAGACGGGCGGCAGGGTCCAGGCCCGTACGGCCAGGAGCCCGGCCCGGCGGGCCGCCGCGGTCTCGAACGCGAAGCGCAGCGTGGCGGCGCTGTCCTCGGGGTCGCCCTGCTGGCCCACGACCACGTCCCGGCCGGCCGCCTCGGCCGCGGCCCGGTCCCCGGCGCGCACCAGTACCACCGGCCGCCGGGCCCCGGCGATCACCTGCTGGCCGACGGAGCCGAGCAGGAACCCCACGACCGGTCCGTGGCCGCGTGAGCCGAGCGCCAGCAGTTCGGCGTCGGCCGCGGCGGCGAGCAACGCCTCAGCGGCGTGGCCCTCGACGACGTCCGTGGTGACGGTCAGTTCCGGGTGCCGCTCGGTGACCGGGCGCACCGCCCGGGCCGTCGCGTCGCGCACCCAGCCCTGCTGGGTGTCCCGGTCCGCCGCGGCGGTCGCCTCGTGGTGCTGGGGATGCCAGGCGTGCACCACGTGCAGGGGCCGGTCCCGGCGGACGGCCTCGCGGGCCGCCCACGCCAGTGCGGCCAGGCTCTCCTCCGTACCGTCGACCCCCGCCGTGATCGGGCGTGTCATGCGCAGCCTCCTCGTCGTCGCGCGTGTGCGGGGTCAGTCTTCCCCACCCGGGCCTGGTCGCGGGTGCGCTCCGGCGTGGCAGGGCGAAGCCGGCGGATCGAACATACGATGGGATATGGACCGGCGCGGTGACGACGGCGACACCGTCCCGTGGAGAAGACCGCTCGGGGTGGGAGACATATGGCACAGGCCGCCGACACAGCGCGGACCGTCATTTTGACCGTGGACGACGACCCGGGTGTTTCGCGTGCCGTCGCCCGGGACCTACGGCGCCGTTACGGCCAGTCGTACCGGATCGTGCGCGCGGAGTCGGGCGAATCGGCACTGGGCGCGCTGCGCGAGCTGAAGCTGCGCGGTGACCTGGTCGCCGTGATCCTCGCCGACTACCGGATGCCGCAGATGAACGGCATCGAGTTCCTGGAACAGGCCCTGGACGTGTACCCGGGTGCGCGGCGGGTGCTGCTGACCGCCTACGCGGACACCGACGCGGCGATCGACGCGATCAACGTCGTCGATCTCGACCACTATCTGCTCAAGCCGTGGGACCCGCCGGAGGAGAAGCTGTATCCGGTGCTCGACGACCTGCTGGAGTCCTGGCGCAGCAGCGACCACCGGCCGGTGCCCAGCACCAAGGTCGTCGGTCACCGCTGGTCGGCCCGTTCGTCGGACGTACGGGAGTTCCTGGCCCGCAACCAGGTGCCGTACCGCTGGTACTCGGTGGAGGAGCCGGAGGGCGGGCGGCTGCTGGCGGCGGCCGGGCAGGACGGGCAGCGCCTCCCGCTGGTGATCACCCCCGACGGGACCGTGCTGGTCGAACCGGAGGCGCCGGAGCTGGCCGCGAAGGTGGGCCTGGCGACGACCCCGACAGCCGACTTCTACGACCTCGTCGTCATCGGCGGCGGACCCGCCGGGCTCGGCGCGGCCGTGTACGGGGCCTCGGAGGGGCTGCGGACGGTGCTCGTGGAGCGGTCGGCGACCGGCGGGCAGGCCGGGCAGAGCTCCCGCATCGAGAACTACCTGGGCTTCCCGGACGGCGTCTCCGGCGCACAGCTCACCGACCGGGCCCGGCGGCAGGCCGCCAAGTTCGGCGCCGAGATCCTCACCGCCCGCGAGGTGGCCGGTCTGGAGATCAACGGCGCGGCGCGGGTGGTGCGGTTCGCGGACGGTTCCGCGGTGGCGGCGCACAGCGTGATCCTGGCGACCGGGGTGCAGTACCGGCAGCTGACCGCCGACGGCTGCACGGGGCTGACCGGTTGCGGCGTGTTCTACGGCTCCGCGCTGACCGAGGCCGCCGCCTGCCAGGGACACGACGTGTACATCGTCGGCGGCGCCAACTCGGCCGGACAGGCCGCGATGTACCTGGCCCGGGGCGCCAAGTCGGTCACGCTGCTGGTGCGCGGCGCGGACCTGTCGGCCTCCATGTCGTACTACCTGATCCAGCAGATCAACGAGGCGCCCAACATCTTCGTGCGCTGTCACACCGTCGTCGAGGCCGCGCACGGCACGGACCACCTGGAACAGCTGACGCTGCGGCACGCGGTGACCGGGGAGACGGAACGCGTCGACGCTCAGTGGATGTTCGTGTTCATCGGCGCGGCCCCGCTCACCGACTGGCTGGACGGCACGGTGCTGCGCGACGAGCGCGGGTTCATCCTGTCCGGGCCCGATCTGACGGCCGACGGCCGCCCGCCCGCGCTCTGGGAGCTGGACCGGCCGCCGTACCACCTGGAGACCAGTGTTCCCGGCGTGTTCGTGGCGGGTGACGCGCGCGCCGAGTCCGCCAAACGCGTCGCGTCGGCCGTCGGCGAGGGAGCCATGGCCGTGATGCTCGTCCACCGGTATCTGGAGCAGTCATGAGCGGTCGGATGATGCCGTGCAGTCCCAAGGAGATCGGCACGCTGTTCCTGTTCGAGAAACTCGAACAGGAACAGTTGGGCCGGCTGTGCCGGGAAGGACACGTGGAACTGCACGACCCCGGCCCGGTGTACACCGAGGGCGAGCCCGCCACCTGTTTCTACGTCATGCTCGACGGCACCGTCGTCATGTCCCGCCGGGTGGCGGGCGACGACGTGGAGACCAACCGCACCTCGCAGCGCGGCGTGTACGCGGGCGCCATGCAGGCATATCTGGGCGACCGGGTGCGGCAGGTGTACCGCAACTCGATGCGCGTCACCGAGCCGACGCGGTTCTTCGTACTGCCCGCGGACACGTTCGCGGACATCATGGGCGAGTGGTTCCCGATGGCGGTGCACCTGCTGGAGGGGCTGTTCTTCGGCTCGAAGAACACGCAGGTGACCGTCGGACAGCGGGAACGGCTACTGGCGCTCGGCTCGTTGTCGGCCGGCCTCACGCATGAGCTGAACAACCCGGCGGCGGCCGCCGTGCGGGCCACCGCGACCCTGCGCGAGCGAGTGGCGAAGATGCGGCACAAGCTGGCCGTCATCACCGAGGGACCCTTCTCCCGGGAGGAGCTGGCCGCGCTCATCGAGGTCCAGGAACGCACCGCGGAACGGGTCGCCAAGGCTCCCTCGCTCAGCCCGCTGGAGGCCGCCGACCGGGAGGACGCCCTCACCGACTGGCTCGACGAGCACGGCGTGGACAACGGCTGGCAGGTCGCGCCCGCCTTCGTGCAGGCCGGGCTCGACGTCGACTGGCTGGAGGAGGCAGCGGCAGCGGTCGGCGAGGAGATCCTGCCCGGCGCGATCGGCTGGCTCAACTACACGATCGAGACCGAGCTGCTGATGAACGAGATCGAGGACGCCACCTCCCGGATCTCGCACCTGGTCGATGCGGCCAAGCAGTACTCGCAGCTGGACCGGGCGCCCTACCGGGTGGTGGACGTGCACGAACTCCTCGACAGCACACTGCTGATGCTGTCCGCCAAGATCGGCCCGCGGATCCGCGTCGTCAGGGAGTACGACCGTACGCTCCCGCCGATCTCGGCCTACCCGGCGGAGCTGAACCAGGTGTGGACCAACCTGGTCGACAACGCAGTCGCGGCGATGGACGGCGCGGGCGGCGAGGGCACGCTGACCGTCCGGACGGCGCCGGTCCACGAACAGATCCTGGTCGAGTTCGGTGACACCGGTCCGGGCGTCGCGCCGGAGATCCGCGACCGCATCTTCGACCCCTTCTTCACGACGAAACCGGTCGGCGAGGGCACCGGACTCGGCCTGGACATCTCCTGGCGGATCATCGTCAACAAGCACCACGGCAGCATCCGGGTCACGTCGGTGCCCGGCGACACCCGCTTCCAGGTCCTGCTCCCGCTGGCCGCCGAGACACCCGAGGAGGCAGCATGACCGACACCGCGATCGATCCCACCGTCCCGCCGAGCGGTACCGGCTGCGTGGAGTGCGACGACGTCGGCGGGTGGTGGTTCCACCTGCGGCGCTGCACGCAGTGCGGGCACATAGGCTGCTGCGACGACTCCCCCGCCAAGCACGCCACCGCCCACCACGAGGCCACCGGCCACCCGGTGATCCGCAGTTTCGAGCCGGACGAGAGCTGGTTCTGGAACTACGACACGCAGGAGTTGTCCGAGGCCGGCCCGGAACTCGCTCCCCCGGCCGCCCACCCGGCGGATCAGCCCGTCCCGGGCCCGACGGGCCGCGTCCCCGCGAACTGGGCACAAATACTCCTCTGAATCCCGCGCCCCGACAGGGGCGCGGGGAACTGCGCGACCAGCCCCCGCACACCCGCGGTCGAGCGGCGCCCTCTCCTCAGCCCACCCGGCGGAGCGTCACCCGCACAGCAGGGCGAACTCCGCACCCCCCAGCAGAAACGCGCCCACGCCGAAGTTCGCGGTGCTGTCGTAGGTGACGGGCTGGCTGGACTCGGGGCGGTCGCCGACGTTCTGGACGTAGCCGAGGAAGCCGTCCGGGTGGACGGCGGTGCCGGCCAGGCCCCGATCTCGTACAGGTCGAGGTAGGCCTGCCCGGCGTTGTGGTTGTCGGCGTGGCGGGTGGCGACGCCGCCGTTGAGCGCGTAGTCGTGTTTCTCGGCCCATGCCTTCGCGTAGGCGAGGTGGCGGGGCTCGCCGCTGAGGCGGTGGAGCGCGAGCAGGCCGCTGAAGAAGGTGGCGTTGGCCCAGCCGTTGTCGCCCGGGTCCTGGTGGGAGCCGATCCAGTGGTCGGCGACCCGCCGCAGGACGGCGACCACCTCCGCCCTGCGGGGCAGGGGCGGGGGCGCGGCGGAGGCGGGCGCGGCGGACAGGACCGTCGCGGTGGCCGCGAGCGCGGTCCCGCCGGTGAGTAACTGACGTCGGTTCACTGGTGCGGCTCCTTCGCTGTGCGGGGGGTCACTGGGTGCCGGGTGTGCGGGAGCAGTCGAGCGTGTCCAGGCCGACGGCATCGGCCATGGCCTGCATGCCCTTGTCGTTGGGGTGGAGGTGGTCACCGGCGTCGAGGAAGGGCAGCATCCGCTCGGGGTCGTAGGGGTTGCGCAGGACGCGGTCGAAGTCGGTGACGGCGTCGAACAGTCCGCCGGTCCTGATGAACGCGTTCGCCTCCTGGCGTACGGCCTCGGCCTCCGGGTCCCATTCGGACCAGCCCTTGAACGGGCCGACGGTCGCGCCGACGACGCACTTGCCTGCGGCGTGCGCCCGGTCGGCGATCTCGCGGTATCCGGCGATCAGGGCCTCGGCCGTGACACCGGTGTGCGCCTTGATGTCGTTGACACCCTCGAAGAGGAAGACGGTGCGGACCCCGGGCAGCGACAGGACGTCCCGGTCGAGCCGGTTCAGGGCACTCTGCCCGGCGCCGTCCGCGAGGACCTTGTTGCCGGAGATCCCCTCGTTGGCCGCGCCCTTGACCGTGGTGTCCGCGGTCGCGAGGCGCCGGGCGAGGTAGTCGGGCCAGCGGCGGTTGGTGTCGCCGGTGGACGCCCAGCCGTCGGTGATGGAGTCGCCGAGCGCCGCCACGGCCCGGGTGGCAGCGTCCTTCGGCCGCACGGAGACGGCGTCGAGATAGGCCCAGGAGCCGGTCGTGGCGGTCCAGCCTGCGGCGGAGTCCTCGGCGGTGTGGTCGCCGTCGCTGAGGTACGACGTCTGCATCGCCATGCTGTGACCGGTGACCGGGCCCGCCGCGTCCGGGCTGTGCAGGCTCACCACCAGGTCGGTCGCGGCAGGCAGGGTGCCGGGCAGCGGGTCGCTCCACACGGCGGCGCCCGCGGGCACGGTGACCGTACGGGCGCCGTCGAAGGCCACCCGCCTGTTGCTGCCCTTCTTGAGCGCGGCGCCCTCGGCCCGGATCCCGGCACGGACGCTGTCGAACGTCACCGGCCGGTCCCCGAAGGCGTTGGACAGCCGGATCCGGGTCCCGCTGCCGCCGGCGCTGGTGTGCACGATCAGCCGGTAGCCGCGGTCGGCGACGGCGTCGCCGATCCGGTCGGCGCTCGCCGCCCAGGTCACGACGGAGTCCGGGTCGGCGCCGGTCCCGGGGGCGTCGATCCCGTGGGCGAACGCGTTCTGGCCGACGGCGATCACGAGGACGACGGCGACGGCGACGGCACGGCAGCCGCGGGCGAGCCGGCCGGTCACCGGGCGATCCCTTCGCGGGTGACCGAGCGGTCCGGGTCGCGCGTGACCGGGTGGCCCGGTTCGAGGGTGGCCGTGCGGTCGTCGCCGCCGTGGGTCGCCGTCGTGGTCCGGCCGCCGGGAAAGGGGCCGACGAACGGGGACGGTTGCCGGTGGGCGGTCTCGCCGAGGTCGTCCGGGGACATCCGTTCCTCCAGCCGTCCGCTCGCGGGACCCACCTGGGGCAGGTAGAGGTGCTCGCGCAGTCCGCCGACGGTGCCGGCAAACGGAGTGTTCCGCTGCAACTCCGCTGTCGCCGTACGGTAGTTGTCGAACGGCGCCCGGACCAGTTCCGGTGCACAAGTGGTGCCTTCGGCGTCCTGTGGTCCGTGTTCCGGGGACCAGTGACCGTCGGCCTGGCGACGGCGCGGGTGCGCCGCGGCCTTCGCGGCCGGAGCGGTGGCCGTCCCGGGACGTGCCGCCGGAACGGCGCGTGCTTCCGGAACGGGGGACGGGACCGTCGTGGCGATCCGTGATGCGGCCGGCGTGTGCGCCGGGAACGACTTGGGGTGTGGGGTCGAACGCATGGCCGGGAACCTAGGGCCGTTATTTTCTACTGTCAATAAATGAAACAGCAGTTGTCGAACGGGCAGTTGGCTCGCATTCCGGCCGCCCGCCGCCCCCGGCGTCCTCTGCGCAGCCGTGCCACCGGGTGATCGGCCGCACACCAACTGTGTGTCAGCCGCGGAGATCTGACGGCGTACGAGAAAGTTACGTCGCCCCGATACGGGATATTTCTCCCCGAATCAATGAAAATGGGAGTGAAAACCGGATGATCTCAGGAACGGTGGGCAGAGGAGTGGTCGGCAGCGGCGCGGTGCTCGGAGCGCTCGCGCTCTCGCTGCTCGCGATGCCGGCCCGGGCCACGCCCGGCCAGGTCAGCGGCGAGGCGCCGACCGCACTGCCGGCGCCTGACACCGCGCAGCTGCGCGACGTACTGCGCTCGGCGGTGGCGCAGGGAGCGCCCGGCGCCATGGCCCGGATCGACGACGACGGAAGCGTGTACACGGCGACGCAGGGCTTCGCCGACCAGGACACCCGGCGGGCCCTCGACACCGACGACCGCTTCCGCGTCGGCAGTGTCACCAAGGTCTTCTCGACCGTCGTCCTGCTGCAACTGGTGGACGCGCACCAGCTCGACCTGGACGCTCCCGTCAACCGGTATCTGCCCGGCCTGCTGCCCGACGACCGGATCACCGTGCGGCACGTGCTGAGCCACCGCAGCGGCCTGTACGACTACACCGACGACATGTTCGCCCAGTCCGTCTCCGGATTCGAGGCGGTGCGCAACAAGGTCTACTCCTACCGTCAGCTGGTGGACCTCTCGCTGAAGAAGGCGCGCACCAACACGCCCGGCGCCGCCTACGCCTACTCGAACACCAACTTCGTGGTGGCCGGGATGCTGATCGAGAAGATCACCGGGCACTCCGTGCGCTCCGAGTACGAGAACCGCATCTTCAAGCCGCTGAAGCTGAACGACACCTCGTACGTGCACCCCGACGTCAGGATCCAGGGCCGCTACGCCCGCGGCTACCTCACCCCGGACACGGCCGGGCAGGCACTGGTCGACGCGACCGAGCAGACGGTCTCCTGGGCGCAGAGCGCCGGTGCCGTCATCTCCAGCACCCGGGACCTCAACACCTTCCTCTCCGCGCTCGCCGACGCCAAGCTGACCTCGGCCGAGTCTCTGGCGGAGATGGAACGGTTCACGAAGGTGGACAGCACGACGGCGTACGGCCTCGGACTGCGCCGCCGCACCCTGTCCTGCGGCGTCTCGGTGCAGGGCCACACGGGCGTCGTCCAGGGCTACTACACCTACGCCTTCACCAGCGAGGACGGCCGGCGCAGCGTCACCGCGCTCGCCAACACCTCCAACAACACGAAGGTGCTCAACACGATGGCGGGCACACTGGAGTCGGCGTTCTGCGGGAAACAGCGGACGGACCGGAAGCGCGCCGCGGCGGCCGTCGAGCGTACCGAGGACATCGCCCCGTCGCTGATCCGCCACTGAGCGGACCACGGGAACCATCGCGTGCCGCCCAGGCGTTGTACCGAGGACCCGACCGGGCCCGGACCACCACTTCTCCTGGGCGGCACGATGAGCGAGCTGGTTCCCGGGGGCAATCTGCCCCTGCCGGACGGCAGGCTGAGCTTGCGGGTGCCCGGTCCCTTCGACGTGTCCGCGATCGTCACCGGGGAGAGCGGAAAGGTCGCGGGTGACGCCGACTTCGTGTTCTACAACCAGCCGGCCGTCCCCGGCGTCCGGCTGCGCGGCGACACGCTGAGCGTCGAACCGGCCCGGCTGCGCGCGGGCGCGGTCCGGGTCACCGTGGCCGTCAGCCCCGCCGAGCCGGACACTCCGCTCGGCCGGCTGCCCGCGCCCGTGCTCCAGGTCGGCGACGTGCGGGGAAGGACGCTGGCCCGGTTCGCCCCGCCGCGCCCCGGCCCCGAGACCGTGCTGCTGCTCGCCGAGCTGTACCGCCGGGGCGCCGTCTGGAAGCTCAGGGCGATCGGACAGGGGTACGCGGACGGGCTGGCCGGACTCGCCAGGGACTTCGGGGTCGATGTCCTCGACGAGCCCACGGCCACGCCGGCGCACCGCCACGGCCCCCGCACCGCCGCCTCCCCCGCACCTGGCACCTCCGCCATGTCCCGCCGCGTCACCTCCCCCGTGCCCGGGTCCACCCCCGCCGCGTCCCCCGCGCCCGACTCCGAGGGCTTCCTCCCCCTCGTCAACTCCGCCCGCGCCGGGGCCGGGGCACCGCCGGTCGTCCTCGACGCCCGGCTGGTCGCCGCCGCGCGGGCCCATGCGGCCGCGCTGGCCGCCGCCGGCCGTCTCGCCGCCGAGAGCCAGGACGGCACCGCGCTCCACCAGCGGATCACCGCGACCGGATTCGCCTACGTCACCGTCGGCGAACACCTGGTCTCAGGACCGCGCACGCCCGCCGAGTTCGTCGCGTACTGCCTGCGCACCGAACAGGCCCGGCGCACCCTCCAGGATCCCGGCTTCACGCACACCGGACTGGCGTACGCCACCGGGCCGCGCACGGGCGACGTCTACTGGACGGCGCTGTGGGCCAGCCCGCTCACCCCCCACGCGCTGGCGCGCACCTGCGCCGATGTGGTCGAGCTGACCAACCGGGAGCGGCGGCGGGCGCGGTTGGCGCCGCTCTCACCGGATCCGCTGCTCACGGCCGCCGCGCAGGCGCACAGCGCGGACATGGTGGCCCGGGACTTCTACTCGCACACCTCGCCCGAGGGCTCACAGCCCTGGGACAGGGCCGCCGCCGCGGGTTCCCGGCGGCGCACGATCGGGGAGAACATCGCCTGCGGCCAGCGCTCCGCCGCCGAGGTGGTGACGGGCTGGATGAACAGTCCCGGCCATCGCGCCAACATCCTGAAGCCGGACTTCACCCACATCGGCGTGGGTTTCGCCGGAGGCGGGCGGACGGGCACGTACTGGACCCAGCTCTTCGGCGCCTGACCGCCGGACCGCGCCGGGCCGAAACCATACTCCGCGATCTTGGCGGAACGACATGCTCCGGGACACCATGCCCGCATGAAGGGTGACCTCTTTTCCAGTGAGCACATGGTGCAGCCGGCCGTCGAGCCCGGCATGTCCGTCGAAAACGCCAAATGCATCAAGTACGCGGTCAACGGCGAGATGATCGCCCGCCAGGGCGCGATGATCGCCTTCCGCGGCAGCCTCCAGTTCGAACGCAAGGGCCAGGGCGTGGGCGGCATGCTCAAGCGTGCGGTCACCGGTGAGGGGCTGCCCCTCATGGCGGTGCGCGGCCAGGGCGAGGCGTGGTTCGCGCACGAGGCGCAGAACTGCTTCGTCGTCGAGATCGAGCCCGGCGACCAGTTCACCGTCAACGGCCGGAACGTGCTGTGCTTCGACGCCTCGCTCTCGTACGAGATCAAGACCGTCAAGGGCTCGGGCATCGCCGGTGGCGGCCTGTTCAACAGCGTCTTCAGCGGGTACGGCCGACTCGGTCTGGTCTGCGACGGCACCCCGCTGGTGATCCCGGTCTCGGCGCACTACCCCGTCTACGTCGACACGGACGCGGTGGTCGGCTGGACCACCCGGCTGCAGACCTCGCTGCACCGGTCGCAGTCCATCGGCTCGATGCTGCGCGGCGGTTCCGGCGAAGCGGTGCAGCTGATGCTGCAAGGTGAGGGATACGTCGTGGTGCGTCCGAGCGAGGCGACCCCGCAGCGGCCGCAACAGCACTGACACGTCCCCCGTGACACGGTCCGCCCGTGTCACGACCCGTCCGTGACACGACCCGCCGTGGCACGGTCCGCCCGTACCGCGCCGGTGTCCCTTCGGATGGACCGACGGCCCGATCCGGGAAGGACGACGCCCCGGCCCGGAGCGTCCTTCTCGGGCCGGCGCGGGGCCCGCGGCCTGCGGACTTCCCGGCGGGCCGCGGCCCGGGCACAGGTCCCGGAGTTGACCTTCGCAGGGTCCCCGGGTCAGGGTTCGGGTCGGCGCGGTCCCCGCCCCGACACCGCGCCGGAGAGGATGAGTTCCTTGATCGGCATCTCGGACATCCAGGCCGCGGCGCGGAGCATCGCCGGGCATGTCGTACGCACCCCGACGGTACCGAGTCCCGGACTGTCCGCGCTGCTCGGCGTCCCGGTCACGGCCAAACTCGAACTGCTCCAGCGCACCGGATCGTTCAAAGCGCGCGGTGCCACGGCGAAGCTGCTCACGCTGAGCGAGGCCGAGCGCGCGGCCGGAGCGGTCGCGGTCAGCGGCGGCAACCACGGGGTCGCCCTCGCGGTCATGGCCGGCGCCCTCGATGTGAAGGCGACGGTCGTCATGCCCCGGACGGCGCCCGAGCGCTCGATCGAGATCGCACGGGAGGCAGGGGCGTCGGTGCGGCTGACCGACGGCATGGACAGCGCGTTCAAGCTGGTGAACCGCTTGCGGAACGAGGGGCTGACACTGGTCCACCCGTTCGACGACCCCGTCGTGATCGCCGCGCAGGGCACTGTCGGACTGGAATTCGCGGACGACGCCGACGAACTGACCGATGTCGTCGTCAGTGTCGGCGGCGGCGGTCTGATCTCCGGGGTGGCGGCGGCGCTGCGTGCCCGTCGGCCGGACGTGCGCGTCTGGGGGGTGGAGACGGCCGGCGCCCAGGCGATGTCCGAGGCGCTGGCGGCGGGCGGGCCGGTGCCGGTCGACCTGTCCTCGGTCGTCACGACGCTCAGCGCCCCGTCGGTGTCCCAGCTGACGTACGACCATGTCTCGGCCCTGGTCGAGGAGGTCCTCGTGGTGTCCGACCGGGAGGCCGTCGAGGGCTGTCTCGACCTGGCCGACCACGCCAAGGTGTGGTCGGAGCCGGCCGCCGGCTGTCTGCTGCCCGCGGCCCGCCAGGTGCTGGAACGGGTGGGCGGGCACGCCCGGCTCGGACTGGTCGTGTGCGGGGGCAACATGACGCCGCGGGACCTCATGGGGTTCACGGAGCGGTTCGCGCTGCGGTGACGGACGCCCCGGCACCGTAATCCGGTGGCCGGACGGTCCCGGCTCCTCCTCGATGCCGTCCGGTGCGGGACACACCGTGGGTGCCGGTCCGCCTGGCACGCCGCAGGCGCCGGGACCGGCCGGCCCCGGCCCGGAGGTGGCCCGCGAGCAGGGCCGGGCGCCGGCAGGTCCGAGTCGGCCGGGACGCCCGGCTCACGGACTCAGCGCGTGGTGTGGCGGCGGCGCACCCACAGCGGCAGCAGATACCAGCAGACCAGGTACCAGACCACCACCGCCGCCACCAGCCACACCACGGCCGTGTCGTGCCCGGCCACCCTGAGGATCAGCAGCAGCGAGGTGGTCATGGTGGCCAGCAGCAGGAACAGACCGACGAAGGTCAGCCGGGAGGCCCAGCGCACCGCCCGGGGTTTCACGCGGCGCCCGGAGACCATGCGGTGCAGGGAGACCGGTCCGATGAGGGCCCCGGTCGCGCAGGCGCCGAGCACCACGGTCACGGTGTAGATGGCCTGGTCGGCGTCGGCCAGGTCGTCGTACTTCGCGCTGAACACGACGGTGAGCAGGAAGCCGAACAGGATCTGGACGCCCGTCTGGGCGACGCGGACCTCCTGGATGAGTTCGCTCCACATCCGGTCGGCCCGCTCCTCGTCGCTCTCGTCGCGTCCCGTCCGGTCGCCCGCGTGCGTCATGGGATGCGGTTAACCGTCCGGCCTGCCGTTCAAACGGCCGCTGCCCCTACCAGCGGTCCTCCACCTGGGCCTTGATCCGGCGGTCGTACAGGTCCCGGATCGCGGCCAGGGTCTTCGCGGGCGGCTGCGGGAGTTTTGCGGCGGCCGCGTTGGCGCGGGCCTGGCCGGGAGTGCGGGCGCCGGGGATCACGGTGGTCACGCCCGGCTGCTCGACGATCCAGCGCAGGGCGAGCTGGGCCGGGGTGTATCCGTCGGGGGCCAGGTCGGCGAACTCGGCGGCGGCCTCGACGCCGGTGTCGTAGTCGACGCCGGAGAAGGTCTCGCCCTGGTCGAACGCCTCGCCGTGCCGGTTGAACGTGCGGTGGTCGTTGGCGGCGAAGACCGTGTCCTTGGTGTACCGGCCGGACAGCAGACCGGAGGCCAGCGGCACCCGGGCGATGATGCCGACGCCCGCCTCCCGGGCGGCGGGCAGCACCTCACCGAGCGGCTTCATGCGGAACGGGTTGAGGATGATCTGTACGCTCGCCACGCCCGGCCGGGCGATGGCGGTCAGCGCCTCGGCGCAGGTCTCCACGCTGACGCCGTACGCGGCGATCCGCTCCTCGGCGACCAGGGTGTCCAGGGCGTCGAAGACCTCGTCCGAGGAGTACACGGGCGTCGGCGGGCAGTGCAGCTGCACCAGGTCGATCCGGTCGACGCCGAGGTTGCGCCGCGACCGGTCGTTCCAGGCGCGGAAGTTGCCGAGGACGTAGTTCTCCGGGATCTGGTCGACCCGGCGGCCCATCTTCGTGGCGACCTGCACCTCCAGGTCGGGCCTGCCGCGCAGGAACGCGGCGATGGTCTGTTCGCTGCGTCCGTCGCCGTACACGTCGGCCGTGTCGAAGAAGGTCACTCCCGACTCGGCCGCCGCCTCCAGCACGGCGCGCGCCTCCTTGTCGTCGACATCGCCCCAGTCGGCGCCGAGCTGCCAGGTGCCGAGACCGACGGCCGATGCCCGCTGTCCCGACCTACCGAATACGCGTTCGTCCATGCCATCAGTCTGTCATCTGCCTCCGGTCCGTCCGGAACGGCCCGCTCCGGACGGGCCGTGGGCCGGCGCGGACGTCAGGACGAGGGCGTCAACTGCGCCTGGACGAGCGGCCCGTAGCGTTCGACGACGGTGTCGGTGTCGCAGGCGCGCAGGTGCGCACCGCGGGCGATGCCGTACATCGCGCCGAGGCCGACAAGCGCGGCGACGGCGAGTTCGGCGCGCAGGCCCGCGTCGGGGCCGGGGAGCCGGCCGGCCAGGCGGGTGGTCACCTGAGCGCGGAAATTCTCCCGCAGCACGGCGCCGTGGTCGCCGTGCAGGGGCGCGAAGACGATGCGCACCAGCGGGTCCGCACCGCGGCGCCGCTGGCCCTCAAGGACATAGCGCACCATGTGCGGACCGAGCCGTTCCAGGGGCGCGTCCAGCAGTGCCTCCGCGTCGGTCTCGAAGGACATCACGCGGGCGAACAGGGCGTCCTTGCTGCCGAAGTACTTGAGGATCAACGGCGGGCTGACGCCGGCGCGTTCCGCGACGGCCTTCAGGGTGACGTCGGTGTGCGGCTGCCGGGCCAGGAAGTGGCGGGCCGCCCTCAGGATGGCGGCCCGGGTCGCGTCGGCGTCCCGGCGGGCCGATGCGGCGGTACCGGCCGGGACGGATGCGGCAGCGCCGGTCGAGGCGGGTGGGTCGGTGCCGGGTCGGGAGGCCATGGTGTTCATGCTCCCTCCATCGCCCGCTCCCGTGCGCCGCGGGGGGTGCCGCAGGTCGGCCGGGGGTCGTCCGGGGCGGTGCCCCCGGGAATGGCCAGGGCCGCCGCGCAGGCCGCCAGGGCTACGGCGCCCGCCATCGCGAACGCCAGTAGATAGCCGTGCAGCGTGGGCACCGGGACCCCGCCGACCGGGCTGCTTTGGTGCACGAGGAGGGCGGCGATGGCCGCGCTGGAGATCGCCTGGCCGATGGTGCGCATGAGGACGTTGACGCCGTTGGCTGACGCGGTCTGCCCGGCCGGCACGGCCCGCAGGATGAGGGTGGGCAGGGCCGAGTAGGCGAGGGTGGTACCGGTGGCGACCACCGTGGCGCCGACGATGATCATCCAGAGGTCCCGGCTGTCCGCGATGCGTACGGCGTAGCCGCAGGCGATGACCGCGGCCCCGAGGGCGAGGGTGATCCGCGGACCGCGGGCCGCGGAGATGCGGGCCGACAGGGGCGAGAACAGCAGCATGGTGATACCGCCAGGCAGCAGGCACAGCCCGGTGGCGACGATGGACAGACCGAGGCCGTAACCGGTTGCCTCGGGCGCCTGGACCAGCTGGGCGGTCACGAGGGTGTTGGCGTAGAAGGCGAACCCGGTCAGCAGGGCCGCGACGTGGGAGAGGCCGACCCGGGGGCGGCTGACCAGCCGCAGGTCGACCAGTGGCCGCTCGGCGCGCAACTGGTACCACCACCACAGGGCGAGGACGGCCACCGCCGCGAGAAACAGCCCGAGGATCCGCGGGCTGCCCCAGCCCCACTGCCCGCCCTGGGAGACACCCAGCAGCAGGCACATCAGTCCGGCGGCGAGCCCGCACGCGCCGAGCACGTCGAACCGGCCCGGCTCCCGTACGGGCGACTCCTTGATCGCCCACCAGGCGAGCAGCACACCGAGCGCGCCGAGGACGGCGGTCAGCCAGAACATGGTGTGCCAGTCGGCGTACTGCACGACGAGCGCGGCCAGCGGCAGACCGAGGGCCGCGCCGATGCCGACCGTGGAACTCATCAGGGCGACCGCGGAACCCCGGCGTTCGGGCGGCAGTTCGTCCCGCAGGATGCTGATCGACACCGGGACCACGGAGGCGGCCGCGCCCTGGAAGGCACGGGCGGTGATGATCACGGAGATGTCGGAGGACAGGGCGCACATCACGGAGCCCGCGGTCATCAGGGTGAGCGCCCCGACCAGCACCCGGCGCTTGCCGTACATGTCGCCGGCCCGGCCGAGCACCGGCGTGAGGACCGCGCCGGACAGCAGGGTGGCGGTGACCGTCCAGGAGACGGTGGCCGGGGACGCCCCGGTGAGCCGGGGCAGGTCCGGCAGCAACGGCACGACCACGGTCTGCATGACGGCCATCAGGATGCCGCCGAAGGCCAGCACCGGGACGGTCGCCCGGTCCCTCGCGCGCGCCGCTCCGACGCGGGCGCCGGGCGGCGGGGATATCGGGGCGGGCTGATCCATCGGCGCTCCTGGAAGCGGTCGGAGGTTGGTGAACGGCCATTCACCCTAGCAGGTGAATAATCGTTCACCAGAACTGCCCGATTCCTACCGGTGGCCGTCCGACGACCGCGCGTACAGGGCCTTGGCGGCCCGGGGGCCGAGCCACCGCTTCAGCCTGCGCAGCGCTTCCAGCCGGCCGGCCGCCTTGTCGATGCCGTAGTAGAGCTGCGGCGGGACGTACGGCAGCAGGGGCGAGTGGCGCTGGCCGAGCAGGGCGAACATGCGGTGCGGGGGCAGTTGGATGTAGCGGGGCAGGTTCTCGTACCACTGGGCGCTGTAGCGGGCCGCGCTCTGCACCGCGAGCAGTTCGGCCTTCCGCTGGCGTTCGTAGGCGTCGAGCGCCCGCGGGAGGGTGTCGTGGGCGCGCAGGGCTGTCGCCAGGCCCATCGCGTCCTCCAGGGCGAGGGTGGTCCCGGCACCGACGGAGTAGTGCGTGGTGTGGGCGGCGTCGCCGAGCAGGACGAGGTTGCCGCGGGACCAGGTGCGGTTGGTGAGCGTGCGGAAGTTCAGCCATGGGGCGCCGCCGTCGCCCGCGGCGCGGCCGATGAGCCGGTGGCCGTCCAGCACTTGGGCGAACAGCGTCTCCAGCAGGGCGAGGCCCTCCGTCTCGGGCAGCCGGTCCAGGCCGAGTCCGGTGAAGGTCTCGGGGGCGCATTCGACGACGCAGGTACTGCGTTCGCCGCTGTAGCCGTAGCCGTAGCACCAGATCCAGCCGTGCTCGGTCTCGACGAACGCGAAGGTGAAGGCGTCGAAGACCCTGGAGGTGCCGAGCCAGATGTAGTGGTTGCGGCCCGCCCTGACCTCGGTGCCGAAGTGGCCGGCGTGCGGGGCACGCAGGGCGCTGTGCACGCCGTCGGCAGCGATGACGAGGTCGGCGCCGGCCGGCGCGGTGCGGACCGTGCTCTCGAACTGCAGCCGTACGCCGAGGGAACGGGCGCGGGCCGCGAGGATCTCCAGGAGCCGGTGGCGGCCGATGCCGAAGCCCTGGTCGCCGTGGTGGTGGGTGGCGAGGCCACGCACATGGGCGACCCCGTCGCTCCAGCGGACCGAGTGCTCCTCGACGGCGCGCGCCGACTCCAGGTCGTGCGCCCCGAGTTGGTCGAGCAGGCCGCGCCAGTAGGTGACGCCCCAGCCGTAGGTCGAGCCCTCGGGGCGGCGTTCGTGGACGGTGACGTCGCACGACGGGTCCTGCCGCTTGAGCAGGATCGCGAGATACAGCCCGGCGGGCCCGCCTCCGACACAGACGACCTTCACGGCACACCCCTGGTAATCGTGCAGTCACTCGACGTGATCGATCGAAGACGCAGAGTAGCAGTGCGGGGTGGGTCGGACTGCGGTTCGGCCCGCCGTCTTCCTCAGCCGTGCCGTGGACGTCCACCAGTGGACAGGGCAGACGCCGTCGGTGCCGTACGCCGTGGCCCCGTCCGGCGGGGACGGGGATGAGCACAGGAGCAGGGACCGGCATGGGGACGACGGGCCCGGCCCGGAGGAGGCGACATGGGCGGGCAGGGGCCGAACGAGCGGCGGCCGGGCGGCCGGGCGCACCGCGCCGGGTACCGGAAAGGTCCCGCCCGGTCCCCCGGTCAGACCTCCGCGGTACGGCACTCCGGATGGCCCCAGCCCTGGGCGTTCTTGGTGATGGGCTCGCCGGCCGCGTAGGCGCGGCCGCACACGCAGCGGCCGGGGAACTTGGCCTTGAGGGTGCGGGAGGAGGAGCCGCCGCCCGCGCGGCGGGCCGGCCCGCGCCGGGAGCCGGAGGACGCCGGGGCGCCGGACGACGGCGGTGGTTCCGGCGAACCGAGGGCACTGCCCGCGGGCTCCTGGGCAGAGGCCGCGTGGCTGGCCGCGCGGTCGGCGAAGTCGTTCAGCGGGTCGCCGTCGACCTGATGGGCGGGGACATAGCGGAACTCGACGGAGCGGCCTTCGAGCAGTTCGTCGATTCGGACCACCAGGTCCTGATTGGCGACGGGCTTGCCGGCGGACGTCCGCCAGCCGTTGCGCTTCCAGCCGGGCAGCCAGGAGGTGACGGCCTTCATCGCGTACTGCGAGTCCATCCGGACCTCAAGCGGCACCTCGGGGTCGGTGGCCACCAGCAGGCGCTCCAGAGCGGTCAGTTCGGCGACATTGTTGGTGGTCTTGCCGAGCGGTCCGGCGGCCCAGCGGTCCGGTGACTCCGCCTCGTCGGACACCACCCAGGCCCAGCCCGCCGGGCCGGGGTTTCCCTTCGAAGCCCCGTCGCACGCGGCCACCACACGTTCACCCATGGGCACGATCATGCCATGGCGGTGCGGACCGTCCGTCCCGGCCCGGTCAGACGTCCTCGGCCCGGGGCATCTCGCCCGCCGCCGTCGAGATGTCGATCACCGAGAACTGTGCGCCCTGTGGATCGCTGAGCGCCGCGAACCGGCCGAACGGGCTGGTCATCGGGCCGAAGTGAAGGATGCCCCCGAGCTTGGCGGCCTTGGCCACGGCGTCGTCGCAGTCGGCGACCCCGAAGTAGACATTCATGTACGACGGCACCTCGGGCGGGAAGTCGTCGGTCATCTTCATGCGGCCCAGGACGGGGTCGCCGCCCAGGTCGAACAACCGGAAGTCGACGGCGTCGTCCACGACCTGCTTGGCCCGGTACCCGAAGACCGCGCAGAAGAAGGCGTCCGTCCGTTCGGGCTCGCGGGTGAAGACCTCGGCCCAGGTGTAGGCACCGGGCACGGCGACGGCCTCGAAGCCCTCATGGCTGTCCGGCTGCCACACGCCGAACAGGGCGCCACCGGGCTCGCGGGCCAGGCACATGGTGCCGAACCCGCCGACCTGCATCGGCTCCATCAGGATCTCGCCGCCGTTGTCCCGGATCCGTGCCGCGGTCGCTGCGGCGTCGGGCGAGGCGACGTACAGACACCACTGGGACGGGCCCTCCTGACCGGACATGGACGGGACGACGGCCGCCACCGCCCGGCCGCCGGCGTAGGCCAGCGCATAGTTGCCGTACTCCGCGGACGCCTCGCCGAAGGCCCAGCCGAGGACGTCGCCGTAGAAGGTCTTGGCCCCCTCGGCGTCGTCGAACATCGCGTCGGCCCAGCAAGGGGTTCCCTCAGGTGGTGCGGCCATGGATCCGCCCTCCGGTGCGTCGGACTGCCCGCACCCTCACGCTAGCCAGCCCGGCTGCCACCCGCGCGCCGAACCGGCGGACCTGCCCGAGACTGGAGGCGGCGGGCGGGTACGGCGGGCTGCGACGGGACGGGGCACGGCATGGCGGACTCGACGGCGACAGGGACCATGCGGGCGTGGTCGGTGACCGCGCCGGGACCGGTGGAGGGGGAACCCCTGCGGCTCGTGGAGCGTCCGGTACCCGTCCCCCGGGACGACGAACTGCTGGTGCGGGTACGCGCCTGCGGGGTGTGCCGGACCGACCTGCATGTCACGGAGGGGGACCTGCCGGTGCACCGGCCCGGGGTGACCCCCGGGCACGAGGTGGTCGGCGAGGTCGCCGGGGCGGGGCAGGGCGTCGAGGGCTTCGCCGAGGGCGACCGGGTCGGTGTGGCCTGGCTGCGGCGCACCGACGGCACCTGCGCCTACTGCCGGCGGGGCGCGGAGAACCTTTGCCCGCGATCGGAGTACACCGGCTGGGACGCGGACGGCGGTTACGCGGAGTACACGACCGTGCCGGCCGCGTTCGCCTACCGGCTGCCGGGAGCCGTGCCCGACGTGGCGCTGGCGCCGCTGCTGTGCGCCGGGATCATCGGCTACCGCGCGCTGCGGCGGACCTCGCTGCCGCCGGGCGGCCGGCTCGGGCTGTACGGCTTCGGGGGCAGCGCCCATCTGTGCGCGCAGGTGGCGCTCGCCGAGGGCGCCCGGGTGCACGTCCTCACCCGTGGTGCCGAGGCCCGGCGGCTCGCTCTGGAGCTGGGCGCGGTCTCGGCGGGCGACGCGTACGAGGCGCCGCCCGAGCCCCTGGACGGCGCGGTGCTGTTCGCCCCGGTCGGCGATCTGGTGCCGGTCGCACTGCGGGCGCTGGACCGGGGTGGTGTGCTGTCGGTCGCGGGCATCCACCTCAGTGACGTGCCGCCGCTGCACTACGAGACCGATCTGTTCTACGAGAAGGAACTGCGCAGCGTCACCTCCAACACCCGTGCGGACGGCCGGGCGTTCCTGGCGCTGGCGGCGCAGCACGCCGTCCGTGCGACGACGCACGGCTATCCGCTGTCGCGGGCCCCGCAGGCGCTCAGGGACCTCAAGGCCGGGCGCTTCGGCGGCGCGGCGGTGCTGGTCAACGACTTGTCCTGAGCGGCGAACCTCCGTGACATCACCGGCCTTCGCTGAGGTCAGCGATCTTTCCCGAGATCAAACGCGACCTTGTCACCGCGTGCGGGAGCAGACGGGAGGCGCGCGGCGTGATCGTCCGCGCGCCGTGTGCCACGAGCCCTGGGTTTGCGCATCCCCTGGTGCGAACCCGCCCCCTTCGTGCTATCCCACGCCGCCGCCCCAACTGCTTGGCTTGTCCGAGCACACCACCACCTCGCACACCACCGACCGATCCGGTCACCCCTGTTCACCCAGTGGGAGGGAAAGTGTCCACTCCGGACAGCGCCACCGGCTCCGAGATAGCCGAGCCCGCCCAGGCCCTTTCGGCCGGGCGGGAACTCACCAGCCTCGGAACCCGCGCGGCCCGCCGGCTCGCCACGACCACCAAGTCCGAGCCCCAGATGCAGGCCATCACCTCGCGATGGCTGCTGAAAACGCTGCCGTGGGTGGACGTGAAGGGCGGCACCTACCGGGTCAACCGCCGGCTCCAACTGCGCACCGGTCGTGGCCGGGTGCACTTCGAGCAGAACGGCGCCGACGACATCAGGGTGATCCCCGAGACGCTGACGGAACTGCCGGTGCTGCGCGGTTATTCCGATGTCGAGGTGCTGCGGGAGCTGGCGGCGCGGTTCGAGACCCGTGAAGTGCGCGCCGGGCACCTGCTGTTCGAGGCCGGGCAGCCGGTCAGGGAGGCGTATCTGGTCGTCCACGGCCGGTTCACCCGCTTCGCCGCCGGCAAGTACGGCGGGGAGGAGGTCATCGGGGTCGTCGCGGACGGCGATCAGATGGGCGACGAGGCCGTGGGCCAGTCCGACCCGCTGTGGCTGACCTCGGTGCGGGCGGAGACCGCGGGCGTGGTGCTGGCGTTGCCCTGGGCCGTGGTGGAAGAGGTCACCGAGCGGGCGCCGTCCCTCGGGGCGCATCTGCGCGCGTACGTCGAGCGGCAGCGCAAACCCGTGAACCGCAAGGGCGAGGCGGACGTCCCCATACAGGCCGGCCACGTGGGCGAGCCGACGCTGCCCGCCGGCTTCGTCGACTACGAACTCGCCCCGCGCGAGTACGAGTTGTCGTTGACGCAGACCGTGCTGCGGGTGCACACCAGGGTCGCCGATCTCTACAACGATCCGATGGACCAGACCCGGCAGCAGTTGCGCCTGACCGTCGAGGAGATCCGGGAGCGCCAGGAGTGGGAGCTGGTCAACAACCGGGAGTTCGGGCTGCTGCACAACGTCGACTACGGCCAGCGCATCAGCACCTTCACCGGTCCGCCGACCCCGGACGACCTCGACGAACTGCTGTCGATGCGCCGCAGGACCAAGGTACTGCTGGCCCATCCGAAGGCGATCGCGGCGTTCTTCCGGCAGTGCAACCGGCGCGGCCTGGTGCCGGGCACCGCGAGCCTGGACGGGCACGAGGTCCCCGCCTGGCGCGGGGTCCCCCTCCTCCCGTGCGGCAAGATCCCGGTCAGCCGGGAGCACACCAGCAGCATCATCGCGCTGCGCACCGGTGAGGCCGACCAGGGTGTCGTCGGCCTCTACCAGACCGGCATCCCGGAGGAGTACCAGCCGGGCCTGAACGTCCGCTTCATGGGCATCGACACCGCCGCGATCATCAACTACCTCGTGACCGCCTACTACTCACTGGCCATCCTGGTGCCCGACGCGGCGGGCATCCTCGAAAACGTGCAGATCGGCCGGAGTGCCGAATGACGGCGTGGAGCATCACATGACCACATCCCCCACCTCCCTCACGCTGCCCGGACCGCCGAACATCGCGCGCACGCTGTCCACCCGCCGCACCGGCGCGATCCCCGGGCTGCGGTACCGGCCGGCCGTGCCCGCCGACCCGGAGAAGGCCGCCGAGGTCGACCGCAGACTGGAGGCATGGGCGCGTGAACTCGACCTGTTCCCCGCGGCCTGGCAGGGCGACTTCACCGGCTTCCAGTTCGGCCGGGCCGTGGCGCTTCAGCATCCGGGGGCCGCCGATCTGGATCGGCTGACCGCCGCAGGCAAGCTGCTGCTCGCGGAGAACGTCGTCGACTCCTGCTACTGCGAGGAGGACGAGGGCCGCGGCGGAGCGCGCGCCGGTCTGGGCGGCCGGCTGATCCTGGCCCAGTCCGCGCTCGATCCCTTCCACGGTGTTCCCGAGCTGGAGGAGGAATGGCGCGAGGGCATGCGGGCGGACGGGCCGCTGCGTTCCTACCACTTCGCGCTCAAGGACTTCGCGAGCCTCGCCACCCCCAGCCAGACCGACCGGTTCGTGCACGACATCGCCCGGCTGCACCTGGGCTACCTGGCCGAGGCCGCCTGGGCGGAGACCCGGTACACGCCGCGGGTCTGGGAGTACCTGGTGATGCGGCAGTTCAACAACTTCCGCCCGTGTCTGTCGATCGTCGACGCCGTGGACGGCTACGAGTTGCCCGAACCGGTCTACGCCCGCCCCGAGATCCAGCGGATCACCGCGCTGGCCTGCAACGCCACCACCATCGTCAATGACCTGTACTCCTTCACCAAGGAGCTGGCCAGCGACCCCACCCACCTCAATCTGCCCCAGGTCGTCGCCGCGAACGAGCGGTGCGGGCTGAAGGCCGCCTATCTGGAGTCCGTCGAGATCCACAACCGGATCATGACGGCCTTCGAGGAGGAGTCCGCCCTGCTCGCCGCCACTTCGCCGCTGGTCGCACGGTACGCCGAGGGGCTCGCCGCCTGGGTGTCCGGCAACCACGAGTGGCACGCCACCAATTCCCACCGCTACCACCTGCCCGATTACTGGTAATCGCTGCCGCAGGCAGTCGCAGGCTTTCCGAACCACTGTCCAGCTGCGCCACGAGGAGTCACCGTTGACCACCGCCCCCGTCGCCCGTACCACGACCGCACCGGTGCCGACCCAGTCCACGTACCAGAACCGCGTCGCGGATTACTGGAACGCCGAGGAAAACCCGGTCAACCTCGAACTGGGAAAGATCGACGACCTGTACCACCATCACTACGGCGTGGGTGAGGCCGACTGGACGGTGCTCGACGAGCCCGATCCCGAGCTGCGCCGGGAGCGGATCACCGGCGAGCTGCACCGCCTGGAGCACGCCCAGGCCGAACTGCTCGCCTCCCATCTCGGCCCGCTGACCTCCGCCGACCGCGTCTTCGACGCCGGCTGCGGGCGGGGCGGCGGCAGCGTCGTGGCCAACCTGCGGTACGGCTGTCACGCGGACGGCGTCACGCTCTCCGCCAAGCAGGCCGACTTCGCCAACGAGCAGGCCCGTAAGCGGGGCATCGCGGACAAGGTGCGCTACCACCACCGCAACATGCTCGACACCGGCTTCGAACGGGGTGCGTACGCGGCTTCCTGGAACAACGAGTCGACCATGTACGTCGAGCTGGAGCTGCTGTTCGCCGAGCACGCCCGGCTGCTGCGCCGCGGCGGGCGCTATGTGGTGGTCACCGGCTGCTACAACGACACGTACGGGCGGGCGTCGCGGGAGGTGTCGCTGATCAACGCGCACTACATCTGCGACATCCACCCGAGGTCGGCGTACTTCCGGGCGATGGCCGCCAACCGGCTGGTCCCGGTGCATGTCCAGGACCTCACCGCGACCACGATCCCCTACTGGGAGCTGCGCAAGCAGGCCGACCACCTGGTCACGGGCATCGAGGACACGTTCCTGTCCGCGTACCGCAACGGCAGCTTCCAGTACCTGCTGATCGTGGCAGACCGGATCTGAGCCCCGATCCGGTCTGCCGGACATGAGCCGTGCCCGGTCCACTCCCCCGGCATCCCGCGGCGCCCCGCTCGGGCGAACGCGCGGGCCGTTGTGGACCGGGCACGGGTCGCAGGGGCGGTCATGGGACCGCCGAGGCGGCTACGCGCCCGCGTAAGCCTTCCGCAGCGTGGCGATGTCGAGTTTGCCCATCTCGTACATGGCCTGGGTGGTGCGGGTCGCCTTCTCCGGGTCGGCGTCGCCGAGCAGGTCGAGGAGCCCGTCCGGGACGACCTGCCAGGAGACGCCGTACTTGTCCTTGAGCCAGCCGCAGGGGCCGGGCGTGCCGCCGTTCTCGGTGAGCTTGGTCCAGTGGTAGTCGACCTCTTCCTGGTCCGCGCAGAAGATCTGGAAGGAGATCGCCTCGGTGAAGGTGAACTGCGGACCGCCGTTCAGCGCCACGAACTTCTGGCCGTTCGCCGTGAACTCGACGCTGAGCACGGAGCCGGCCTGGCCCGGGCCCGCCTCGTTGTAACGGCCGATCCGTCCGATGCTGGAGTTCTTGAAGATCGAGACGTAGTAATGGGCGGCGTCCTCGGCCTGCCCGTCGAACCAGAGGCAGGTGGTGAATCCGTCGGCGGTCATCGGTACCTCCTGAAGCATGGAGCGCTGTCCCCCATACGACCGGCCCGCGGCCGGAAACTCATCGGCCGGCCGACCGGATCGGTGCCACAGGGGGCGGCGGCGGGTCCGCGTGCTTCGGCGATGTCACCGTGTCCCGGCACCCGAAGGTCCGGACGAGCCGATGCCGTGCGCCCAAGCTGTTTACTGGCCGACCCGTCCGTCGATCCGTTCGCGCAGGAAGTCGGCGTGCCCGTTGTGCCGGGCGTACTCCTCGATCATGTGCACCAGTACCTCGCGCAGTGTGATCGGCTCGTCCGCGTCGCCGCTCGTGCCGGTGACGTCGAGGTTCGGTGCCTCGGACACCAGGCGCTCGGCGAAGGCGGTCTCGGACCGCCAGGTCCGCCATGCCTCGGCGACGTGCTCCGGGTCGGGCACGGCGCCGTCGAATTCTCCGTTGGGGTCGTCGGCGGTGCGGTAGAGGCGGGGTGCCTGCTGCCCGGCCATCACCCGCCGGAACCAATGGTGCTCGACTCCCGCCAGATGACGGACGAGGCCCAGCAGCGACAGGTTGGACGGCGGTACCGAACGCCGGGCCATGGCCTCGGCGTCCAGCCCGGCACACTTCATCTCCAACGTCAGCCGCTGGTCCCGCAGATAGCCGACGAGTGTGTCCCGCTCCCCCACGAATCCGCCGTCGCCGCGTGGATCGTCCTCGGGTCGAACGAACATGTCCCACCAGCCGAACAGCCGGTCGGGCAGCGCGCCCTGAGGTTCTGTGATGTCAGTCATGGTTCACAGGATCGGCGGTGCGCACGGTGGCCGCCAACCGATTTCCGGCCCGCCTCCGCACGAGGCGCATGCCCCGGCCCACCCCGGGTAGGCGAACCACGAACGAAGTATGGCGCGCCAGGTTGCGGGTACGTGAGCCGGCATGCCAGGACAGACGGACCGGGGACGCGGCACACGGACCGCGGACCGCGCGTCCGGACAGCGAATCGTGACTTGCGTGGGGAGAGGGCAATGGACACCGCCGGGATCCGGCCGGGAACAGACGTCGTCGAGAAGACCGCAGAGAACGGAGCAGGCGAGCAGCCACTGCCGGGAATCGAGGACCCGACGTCGATCGCGCCGCGTGACGCCCGGGAGTTGTCCCGCCAGTTCTTCCAGCGGCTGACAGAACTGGAAGAAGGCACCCCGGAGCACCAGTACGCGCGCAACACGCTCATCGAGATGAACATCTCACTCGTCCGGTTCGCGGCCGGCCGGTTCCGGGGCCGCGGCGACGACATGGAGGACATCGTCCAGACGGGGGTGATCGGTCTGATCAAGGCGATCGACCGGTTCGAGCTGTCCCGTGAGGTGGAGTTCACCTCGTTCGCCGTGCCGTACATCGTCGGCGAGATCAAGCGCTTCTTCCGCGACACGACCTGGGCGGTGCACGTACCCCGGCGGCTCCAGGAGCTGCGCGTCGAGTTGGCCAAGGCCCGCGAGGAACTGGCCGGCCGGCTGGACCGCGAGCCGACGGTCGCGGAGCTGGCCGCGCTGATGGACATCTCCGAGGACGAGGTGGTCGAGGGCCAGCTGGCCGCCAACGGGTACAACTCCGCGTCGCTCGACGCCGCGCTCACCGGCGACGGTCCGGAGGACGGCGAGGCGGTTCTCGTCGACTTCATCGGTGTCGAGGAGGAGGGGCTGCGGCTCGTCGAGGACTTCCAGTCGCTGGCGCCGCTGATCGGCGATCTCAGCGACCGCGACCGGCAGATCCTTCATCTGCGGTTCGTGGAGGAGGCCACCCAGGCGGAGATCGGCGAACGGCTCGGCTGCTCGCAGATGCATGTCTCGCGCCTGATCAAACGGGTCATCGCGCGTCTGCGCCGGGGCATGCTGGGCGAACTCGGCTACGCCTGACGGGCGCGGCCGGGCCCGCGCACCGAGCGGCGCGCGCCCGGCTCAGCGGGCGAGGGTGAGGAGAGCGCGTACCCGTTTGCCGACGGGTACGCGCTCGGTGGTCACCTCGGCGGCCAGGGCGTGCACGATCTCCAGGCCGTGCCGCCCGACGCGTTCGGGATCACGCGGGTAGCGCCTGGGCAGGGCCACGCTGCTGTCGTAGACGGACACCGTGACGGCCGCGTCGGTGCCCTCCAGTTCGAGGATGTACGGGCCGTCGCTGTGCCGGTCGGCGTTGGTGACCAATTCGCTGACCACCAGGAGCAGTTCCTCGTCGGCGCGGTCGTCGATCGTCGCGCGCCACGCGCTCCTGAGCTGTTGGAGGAAGACCGCGGCGAACGATCGTGCCGCGGCGATGCATCCGGGCTCGCCCGTGAAGTGCGCCGCCCGCCGAAGCGGTTCCACGGGCACATCGAAACCAGTCGGTATCACTGCCCCGTCCAGGTGCTCGAACATCTGTATCTCTCTCGGAGGCCGGTCTGGCCGGTCACTGCTGCACCAGTGCTCGTACCCCGAGGAGGACCCCGCAGTCCCGTCGCGTGTTCGCCGACCGCGCACGGCGGACCTCGGGACGGCACTCCGGGACATCTGGAGCGTAGCCGGTACGGGACGGACAGACCCGGCTCACCGGGAAACTGCTCCCGCTCGCCGGCCCATAACAGGCCGGACTGCAGGCCGGGAACAGGCCGGACCGCCGGTCCGAAAGTCCGGTCCGGGCGGGCGCGCGGGCGCCGGCCGAGGCAGCGGACGGACCACAGCGGGGGCGGTCCGTCCGGACGCTGTCTAGCGTGGCAGCGTGAGCGCCATCACCACCGCCGACCGGCCCGTCCGCCGTCACGGCTGGCTCCAGGCCGTGGCCACGGTGCTGGCGGCGCTGGTCGCCATGCTGGTCGTGGCCGTGCTCGGGCTGTGGGCGGCCGGGGCCGCCCGGCTTCCGGACGGCGCGTTCGCCCGGGTCGTCGTGGCGACCGTGGTGACGGCGGTCGGGGGCGGTGTCGAGCTGTCGGGGAACGCGGGGGCGTTCGCCGAGACCCGGGCGGGGCTCGCGGTGGTCCCGCTGTCGGTCGCCCTCGTCGGGGTGTTCGTGGTGGGCGGGGCGTTCCTGCGTCCGCTGCGCCGCCGGCAACCGCTCCGCGCCGGGGAACTGGCCGGGTGGGCCGCACGGATCGCGGTGCTGTGGCTGCTCGGGCTGGCCGGCCTGGCACTGGCCGCCCGTCAGACCTTCGCCGTCGACATCGGCAGCGGCGTGCTCGGCGACCTCACCGGCCTGTTCGACTCGGCGCCGAGACTCGGGTTCGCCGCGGACGTGCCGCGGACGGTGCTGTTCGGTCTGCTGTGGCTGGTCGGTGTACTGGTGCTGGCACTGCTGGTGTCGCCCGGGGTGCCGCTGCCGGGCCGGCTGCCGCGGTTGCAGGAGTCGGCGCGTCCGGCCGTGCTGGCCGTGGTGGCGCTGCTGCTCGCGTACGTGGCCCTGGGTGTGGTGACCGCGCTGGTGACGGCGGCCGTACGCGGGCATGGCGCGGACACCTTCGCGGTGCTCCTGCTGGGGCTGCCGAACCTGGCCTGGCCGGCCCTCACCGTCGGTCTCGGCGCGACCTGGCACGGCCGGGTGGACGGTCCGTTCGGACTGCCCATGCCGCACATCCTGGACGAGGTGCTGCGCACCCCGGGCGTCTCCACGCTGAACCTGCGCACGCTCGCCGAGCACGACGGGCGGGCATGGTGGCTGCTGGTGGCGGCGGTCGTGCTCGTTCCGGCCGCCGCGCTGCTGATGGTGGCACGGTCACCGGCTCGGGTACGGGCCTGGCAGCACGCGCTGCACTTCGCCGTCGTCCTCGCCGTGGCCGTACTGGTGATCTGCCTCGTCGGCCGGATCTCGGCGCACTACGGGCTGTCCGTGCTGGGCATCGGCGATCTGGGCGGCGGGCTGTCCGGGGAACTGCTGCTGCGGCCCGACGTGTGGCCGGCGGTCGGTCGGGCAGCAGTGTGGGGGCTGGTCGCCGGATTCCTCGGCGGACTGCTGGCACGGCCCCTGCACCGCCGGGGCGGGACCGGGCCGGAACGACGCGTGAGGAGGCGGTGAGACGGGCTGCCGGGTACGGGCCTCCGGCCGTTCCTTCCCGTCCTCATGGTTCGCCGTCCGCTGCCGCGGCACCGGACGGCGGGTGGCCCGACGCCGGGTGGCCGGACGGCGGGGTGTCCGGGTGCTCGCGGTCGGTGGCGTAGGTGCTCAGCCGTCTGCCGTCGCCGTCCAGTCACCGCTCCTGGTCGGCGTCGTACATCCACATCGACTCCCCGTCGACCGCCACCCCGGTCCGCAGCCCGCGTGTGCGGTCGCCGAAGGACTGCCCGTCCAGGTCGCCTGCCGAGAGGTCCACCACGGCCGCCGGTAGTGGGCGAGGGCGCGTCCGGCGCGGTCCAGCAGCGGGCCGGGATCGGCCGTGTCGGCCGGCGGCCGGGCCGTGGGGTACGGCGACGAGAAAACGGCCGTCCACCCAGGCGGTCCAGCCGTTGGCGCAGACGATGTGCGCCCAGTCGCCGTGCCACTCGGTGAGCCGGACCGGAAGCAGTGGGTCGAGGGGCACCGTGGGCCGGGCGGGGTCGGGCGTCTCCCAGGCGGGGCGCCCGGACCGGGAGACGGCAGGGCGTGGACGGTGATCCGGCGAGGCCGGAGTCGCGTGGCCGCACCTCGCCGTGCGGTCCATGCCGGTCTCCACGCCGTGTCCGGGCGCCGCCGGGGGCGATGGCCGGCCACTCCGCCCTGGCCGGAATTCTACCGATTCGCTCATCTGTGCGCCCGCCCACCGGGCCGGCTGGCGACCCACGCCCACCGGCCGTGGTCACGTGGCCGGGACGGGAGAGGCGCGAGAGGCGCGTATCAGGCGACGGGCAGGACGAGCGCCGGGATGGTGCGCTGCATGCGCAGGGCGTCGACGGACTCGGCGAGCAGTTCGTACTCCGTGGTGTCGTCGGCGACGGCGATCCGCACCAGCCGGCCGCCGGCCAGTTCGTCCGCCACGAGTTCCTGCTGGACGTCGTCGGCGCACCAGGTGCGGAGCAGTCCGGGTACATCGGGTATGGTCGCCGCCACGGGGACGAGGGCGCCTGGCGGGACGCTCGGGTCCTCGGGGGTCGGATCGAGGCGTTCAGCGATCCAGGACGCCCGGTCCCGGAGCCACCACAGGGCGAGGGCCAGGGTGGGTGCGCGGTAGGTTCCCAGCGGCACACCGATACGCTGTCCGCCGCACGTCCCGTACGCGGTGACATGGCACAGGAATTCGTCGTGCACGATCACTCCCCCGTCGCCTCGCTGTAGGGTGCCGGCCGGCCCTCGCTTTCCGTGCGGCTCCTGAGCGGTGAAGTGCCCCTGGCGTTCGAGTATCTTCACTACTGAAACACTGTCACCATGCCTTTCCGGCCAGTCTCCTGGCATTTGGGGCCTCTCGCATGGCCGGATTGCGCCCCTGTCGTGGTCGTGCCTTCATGACCTGCGAGGCAATCGACCGCCCCGCGCCGCCGGACCGGGTGGCCGCACCGGATGGGCAAGCCGTCGACGCGGATCCTGACCGGTAAGGACGCCTCGATGGAGGCTGATTCAGCATGCCCGTGAACACGGAACGTCGCCACACCGCCACCGTCCGCGCCTTCGAGGCGTGGACCGCCACCGAGCCTGCGGCGCACACGAAGGCATTCGCCGCGTCCATGCCGCGCCATTCACTGCGGCATGGACGCCGAAGGCCGGATCACCTGGGCCCTGTCATTTTCGGACCGGTCACCCGCCGAAGCCTGACGACCCGCCCCGAACCGCCTCCCGGCACGTGCGGGAGCCGACGACGAGGCCGGCGCGGTACGGGGGTCCACGCCAGCCTCGTCATCTGGCTACGGCTGTCTGCACAGAGCTGCCCAGAGCTGCCCTGGTGCATCCTTGGCCATTTGAGGACCTTCAGACCTTTAAGGCCCTTCCCAGTCCCTTTTGTTCACTCCTGGACTGTCTACGCCTTGATGATCGCGTCGATCCGGTCCAGTTCGTCCGCGTCGAAGTCCAGGTTGCGGATGGTCGCGACGCTGTCCTCGATCTGCTGCGGGCTGCTCGCGCCGACCAGCGCGGAGGTCACCCTGCCGCCGCGCAGTACCCAGGCGAGGGCGAGCTGGGCCAGGCTCTGGCCGCGGCCCTTGGCGATCTCGTCCAGGGCGCGTACCTTGCCGACGAGTTCCTCGGTCACCGCGTCCCGGTTCAGGAACTGACTCCCGCTCGCCGCCCGCGATCCCTCCGGGATGCCGTGCAGGTAGCGGGCGGTGAGCAGGCCCTGCTCCAGCGGGGAGTAGGCGATCGAGCCGACCTGCAGCTCGTCCAGGGCGTCCAGCAGGCCCTCGTCCTCGGGGCGGCGGTCGAGCATCGAGTACCGCGGCTGGTGGATGAGCAGGGGGGTGCCCAGCGCACTCAGGATGCGGGTGGCCTCACGGGTCTGCTCCGCCGGGTAGTTGGAGATGCCGACGTAGAGGGCTTTGCCCTGCTGCACCGCGGAGTGCAGCGCGCCCATCGTCTCCTCCAGCGGAGTCTCCGGGTCGTAGCGGTGGGAGTAGAAGATGTCGACGTACTCCAGGCCCATCCGCCCGAGGCTCTGGTCGAGCGAGGCGAGCATGTACTTGCGCGAACCCTGCTCACCGTAGGGACCGGGCCACATCAGGTAACCGGCCTTGGTGGAGATGATGAGTTCGTCGCGGTAGGCCGCGAAGTCCGTCCTCAGGGCCTCGGCGAGGGCGGACTCGGCGGCACCGGCCGGCGGGCCGTAGTTGTTGGCCAGGTCGAAGTGGGTGACACCGAGGTCGAAGGCGCGGCGCAGGATGGCGCGCTGGGTCTCCGCCGGACGGTCGGGACCGAAGTTCTGCCACAGACCCAGGGACAGGGCGGGGAGCTTCAGGCCACTGCGGCCGGTGCGCCGGTAGGGCATGTCGGCGTAACGGTCGGGGTGTGCGGTGTACAACGCGACTCCAGAGGGGTTGGCACACGGTCACCCCCACTCTTCCCCGGCCGACGGGCAGCGGTCCAACAGGAGAATGAGATGAAATTGAGCGGCTAGGCTTCTCAATCATGGAATTGCGTCATCTGCAGCATTTCGTCGCCGTCGCCGAGGACCAGCACTTCACCCGGGCCGCGGAACGGCTGATGGTCTCCCAGTCGGGTCTGTCGGCGTCGATCCGGTCGCTGGAGCGCGAACTGCGGGCCCCGCTGTTCGTGCGCACCACTCGCCGGGTGACGCTGACCGAGGCGGGGCGCGCGCTGCTGGCCGAGGCGGAACGGATCCTCGCGCAGGTGCGGGCCGCGCACGAGGCGGTCGCGGCCGTGCAGGGCGTGCTGCGCGGGACGCTGGCACTGGGCACCGAGCAGTGCATCGCCGGGGTGCAGGTGGCCGGGTTGCTGGCCGCCTTCCGGAGAAGCCATCCGGACGTGGAGATCCTGCTGCGGCAGACCGGCTCGGGCGCGCTGGCCGAGGAGGTCGCGGCCGGGCGGCTCGACCTGGCCTTCGCCTACCGCACGCAGGACGACACGGATCAGTTGCGCTCGGTCGCGCTGACCAGCGAGCCGATGACCGTGCTGTGCCATCCCAGCCACCGGCTGGCCACGGCCGGGGCGGTGCTGGAGCCGGACGACCTCGGCGGCGAGGTCTTCGTCGACTTCCACCCGGACTGGGGCCCGCGGCGCACCACCGACGCCGTCTTCGCCGTGGCCGGCGTCCGCCGTACGGTCGCGCTGGAGGTCAACGACGTGCACAGCCTGCTGGACCTGGTGGACGAGAACCTGGGGATCGCCGTCGTGCCCCGCCACTTCCGGCACAAGCGGCCCTCGCTGGCCGCGCTCCCGCTGAAGGGCGCGGACGAGGCGGAGTACGAGACGATCGCCCTGCTGCCGCCCGAGCGGGCCACCAGCCCGGCGGCCCGTGCGCTCATGACCCTGCTCGAAACAGGGGGCCTGGCACCACCCCAGGACGGGGTTCACCCCTCCTGATTCCGCCGGTCCGCCGCCGCAGACTCTTGTCCACTGCTCACGGCGACCACGGCCAGGAGGACCGACCATGGCGGAACACACACGGCGGAGCGTACTGCGCGGCACGGCGGGGATCGCGGCGGCGGCAGCCCTCACCGGGGCGGCGGGCCACCGTGCGGCGGCGGCGTCGGCGCGGCACGCGACAGCTCGTCACCACCCTTTTCTGGAGGGTGCGTTCAGGCCCGTCAGCGAGGAACTGACGGCCTTCGACCTCCCGGTCACCGGCCGGATCCCGCGCGAACTGAACGGCCGCTTCCTGCGCAACGGCCCCAATGTGCTGGGCCTGGAGGACCCGCGTGTCCACCACTGGATGCTCGGCGAGGGCATGGTGCACGGCGTCCGGCTGCGCGACGGACGGGCGGAGTGGTACCGCAACCGCTGGGTGCGCTCCTCACAGGTGGCGAAGAAGCTCGGCGAGCCCTACCCGGGCCCGGTGCCGCCGGACGACTTCCCGTGCAACACGCATGTCATCCCCTACCGCGGCAAGATCCTCGCCTTGCAGGAGAGCGGGCCGCTGCCGTACGAACTCGACGGCGAGCTGAACACCGTGGGCACCCATGACTTCCGGGGCACGCTGGACGGCGCGTTCGCCGCCCACACCAAGTACGACGCGCACGCCGGTGAGCTGCACGCCATCGCCTACTACCCGACCTGGGACCACGTCCGGCACCTGGTGGTGGACCCGTCGGGGCGGGTCGCGCGGACGACCCGGATCCCGGTGCCGGACGCGCCGATGATGCACGACTTCGCGCTCACCGAGAAGCACGTCGTCATCTTCGACATCCCGATCACCTTCGACCCGGCGGCGGCCGAGCGCGGCGATCCGGTGCCGTACGTCTGGAACCGCGACCATCCCGCGCGGGTGGGCGTCCTGCCCCGCAGCGGCGGTGCGGCCCGCTGGTTCGAGGTGGACCCGGTCTACTACTCGCACACGCTGAACGCGTACGACGAGGGGTCGTCCGTGGTCATCGACATGACGACGTATCCCGCGCCGTTCCTGGTCGCCGGGCACGGCTCGGGCGGCCCCTACGGGCCGGGCACCGCGAAACTCGAACGCTGGCGCGTGGACCTGCACGAGGGCCGCATACGGCGACGGACGCTGGACAACCGGCCGCAGGAATTCCCGCGCGTGAACGAGACGCTGGTCTCCCGGCGGCACCGGTACGGCTATTCGGCGGCCGCGGCCGACATGACGCTGGCGTACCTCACCCCGGACGGCACCCCGCCCGACCGCTCCTTCTCCAACGCGCTCATCAAGCACGATCTGCTGCGCGGCACCACCGAGGTGCACCGGCTGCCGCGGGACGCGGCGGCGGGCGAGGCGGTGTTCGTACCACGGGACGCGGCCGGCCGACGGACCGCGGAGGACGACGGGTACGCGATCGCGTACGTCCACGATCCGGACCGCGGAGCCGCGGACCTGGTGATCCTCGCGGCGCAGGACTTCACCGGCGAACCGGTGGCCCGGATCCATCTGCCGGGACGGGTGCCGCTGGGCTTCCACGGAAGCTGGATTCCGGACGCGTGACGGCGAGTGATGGGCCAAGGTGGACGTATGCATGCCCGGGACATCCTCATCGACGGCTACAGCCGCATCCAGGACGAAGTCCATGCCGCGCTCGACGGCCTCGGCGCGGACGAGCTGCACGCCCGTCCGGTGCCGGACGCCAACCCGGTCGCCTGGCTGGTCTGGCATCTCACCCGGGTCCAGGACGACCATGTCGCCGACGCCTTCGGCCTCGACCAGGTGTGGCTGGCCCAGGGCTGGGAGAAGCATTTCGGCCTCGGCCTGCCGCGCCACGACACGGGGTACGGGCACAGCGCGGCGAAGGTCGCCAGGGTGCGGGTCGCCTCGGCCGATCTGCTGACCGGCTACTACGACGCCGTGCACACGCAGACCCTGGGGGTGCTGCGCGAACTGCTCGCGGGGGACCTCGACCGCGTCGTCGACGAGCGCTGGGACCCACCGGTCACCCTCGGAACGCGGCTGGTCAGCGTCCTGTCCGACGACCTCCAGCACGCCGGGCAGGCCGCGTACGTGCGCGGCCTGCTGCTCGGCTCGGCTGGGTGACCCGGCAGAACCACGGCAGGATCACGGCGCCGTGCGGGGTCAGCCGGCCGGCTGGAGCAGGTCCCAGCGGTTGCCGTACAGGTCCTGGAAGACGGCGACGGTGCCGTACGGCTCGTGCCGGGGCTCCTCCAGGAAGGTCACACCTGCGGCGCGCATGCGCGCATGGTCGCGGGCGAAGTCGTCGGTGTGCAGGAAGAAGCCGACTCGGCCGCCGGTCTGGTCGCCGATCCGGGAGCGCTGACCGGTGTCCGCGGCACGGGCCAGCAACAGGCCGGTGCCGAGCTGGTCCGGCCCCGGCGCGACGACGACCCAGCGCCCGCCGCCGGGCCGCGCGTCGTCCTCGACCAGCCGGAAGCCGAGTGCCCGGGTGTAGAAGCCGATCGCCTCGTCGTAGTCGTCGACGACAAGGGTGACCAGGGCGATGTGTCTCATCGTGGCCTCTCGGTGGAACGTGGTGGCTTGCCGGTGGAAGCCGAGTCGGACGGTGAGTCGGGAGGTGAGTCGCACATCGCGAGGGAGCGACGACCGTAGAGGTTATACGTAAAACTAGGCAGCCGTCAGTTGTCAGTGCCCGCCCGTTGGGCATCGGTGGGCCGCAGAGCGGCCCGGCAACCGCCAGTGGGATTCGGTAATCCGGGAGCCGGGATCCGGGCGTCAGCGGCTCTGCTCACCCTGCGCAACCTCCACGCGGTGGTGGAAGTCGATCATTCCGGTCCCCACCGCGGCGCAGGAGACGGCCACGCAGGCGGCCAGCAGGACGGCGATCCAGGAGACGGACCGGCGCGGGGCGGCGGGAGTGGACAGCAGTGCCTGGACCCGCCGGGGCACGGGCCCGCTCGTCGCGGCGGGAGCGAAGTCCGGGCGGGCGGAGCGCGCGCTCTGCCCGGCGAGGGCGGCCCGGGCGATGGCACGGGCGGTCAGCCGCCGGTCCCCGACGGCTCCGGCCGCGGCCTCGTCGGCCGCCCGTTCGGCCGCGAGCCGGATGGTCTCGCGCACCGGGCGCAGGGCGGGGTGGCAGTGCGCGGCGAGCTCGGCGGTGGCGAGGAAGAAGTGGTGACCGCCGTCGTTGTGCGCCCGTTCGTGCGCGAACAGCGCCTCGCGTTCGGCCGCGTCCAGGCTGCGCAGCATGGCGGTCGTGACAACGATGCGGTGCGGTCGCCCAGGCAGCGCGTAGGCGTCCGGCCGCGGCGAGTCCACCACACACAGGTCGCCGGCCGCCGGCCCGAGTCCGGCCTCGTCACGCGCCGTCCGGAAGGCACGCAGCTGGTGCAGCACCGAGCGCACGAGGGTGCCGGCGCCCACGGCGAGCACGCCGACCGAGGTCGCCGCAGCGGGCACGACGACGAGGTCGGAGGCGGTGCGCAGCGGGTGGACCAGCTCGCCGAGCGCCGCGAAGACCGGCAGCTTGAGCAGCCCGGTGACCACGAACGCGCCGAGCGCGGCCAGCGAACAGCCCGCGAGGACGATCGCCGAGACGGTGATCACCCACAGCGCGACGGCGGGTGCGAGCCGGTCGAGGGTACGCCGGGCCAGCGCCGGCATGGCCAGCGGGAGCAGCAAGGGAAGCAGCAGCAGCGCGGTCATCGCTCACCGGGTTCGAGCAGGTCGCGCAGGACGCGCTCGTCGTCGGGGCTGAGCTGCGCGACGAACCGGGCCAGCACCGTCTGCCGGTCGCCGTCGCGGTCGAGTTCGGTGTGCATGCGGCGGGCCGTGAGGCCCTGCGCGTCCTGGACCGGGACGTAGGCGTAACCGCGGCCCTGGCGGTGCCGGTCCACGACCCCCTTCTCATGCAGCCGGGACAGGATCGTCGTCACCGTGGTGCGCGCCAGGTCGGCGCCCAGGCTGAGCTGCACCTGGCCGGGGGTCTGCGGCCCGCCGGCCGCCCACAGGGCGGCCATGACGCTCGCTTCGAGCTCGCCGGCCGGCCGGCGTTCGTCCTTCGAGTCGGTCATGGGAACGTCCTTCACCCGTTTCGTCCACGGCCCGTGGAACGTCTACACGATTGTAGTCGCCCGGGCCGCCGTCGTACGGCTGTGCCCGCACCCATTATGCGAGGCACCGCCCGACTGAAAAGGGGCCACCCATCTGTGACCTCAGGGAACCTGCCTCCCGGGCCCGGGGCCCCGGACTCCGGGGCGCCGGCATCGGACCCCGGGCTCTGGGACTCGGAGCTCGGCCCTGACCCAGGGTTCCCCTCTTTCCAGGCGCCCTGGCGAGGTTCTGTCCAGCTCCCGCCCTGGCCGTCGCCACCTGAAGACGTCAGGCCGAGCACTCCGGTGTCGGGATGCACGGAGGCAGCAGCGCCTGCAAGATGGATCTTGCGGGTAAGACCACCCGGGAATTCGGCACCCCCGTCCGCCGTATCGGCGTCGGAGTGATGCGGCTGACGGTCGACGCGGCCCGAAGGTGCGGGGCCGGCGGAGCGAGAACGCGCCAGGAGATGCGGGGCCCGCAGGGCGGGCACCGGAGATGCAGGGTCCCGCAGGGCGGGCCCGGTGGCGTGGGACCTGGCGAGGCGGGACCTCGCGCGGGGACCGACGGCGCGGCCCGCTGCCGGTCGAGGCGGCGGGGCGAGTTGCGTACCCGGATCCGCTGCGGCGCCAGGGCCGGCCGCAGCAACCGTCGTGGCGGCGTGGGCCGCAGGCGCCACGGCCGTCGCGGTGAACGCGGCGGCCGTGGCGAACGGGGTGTGACGGTGCACCTGCGGATGGCCCTCCGCTGCGGGTTTCGCCCACGCGCAGGGCACCGTCCCACGGATCGGTGTCAGCAGGAGAGGTTGCCGCCGGGGCTGACGCCGAGGATCTGGGCGAAGCGCTGGTAGGCGTCGATGCGGCTTTGGACCTGGGCCGGGTTCTTGCCGTCGCATTCGAGGGAGCCGTTGATGGAGCGGATGGTCTGGCCGAAGCCGGCGCT